>NZ_QTJP01000001.1:0-729166 GCF_003391115.1 Sphingomonas crusticola | reverse complement strand
TACTTCCCGGAAGCTGAAGGCGGCGACGGCAAGATGCTGCTGCGCACGCACACCTCGCCGGTTCAGATCCGTACGATGCTGACGCAGCAGCCGCCGATCCGCATCATCGCGCCCGGCCGGGTCTATCGTGCCGACAGCGACGCCACCCACACGCCGATGTTCCATCAGATCGAAGGCCTGGTGATCGACAAGGGCATTCATCTCGGTCACCTGCGCTGGACGCTGGAAACCTTCCTCAAGGCTTATTTCGAGCGCGACGATATTGTACTGCGGCTGCGGCCGTCCTTCTTCCCGTTCACCGAACCTTCGGTCGAGGTCGATGTCGGCTATTCGATCGAGAAGGGCCGCCGCGTCATCGGCGGTGCCGAAGGCTGGATGGAGGTATTGGGCTCGGGCATGGTTCACCCCAAGGTGATCGCCGCGTGCGGGCTCGATCCCGAGGAATATCAGGGCTTCGCCTTCGGTACCGGCGTGGATCGGCTGGCGATGCTCAAATATGGCATGGACGATCTGCGCGCCTTCTTCGATGGCGACCTGCGCTGGCTCAAACATTACGGTTTCCGCGCGCTGGACGTGCCGACGCTCAGCGGGGGAGTAGGGGCATGAAGTTCACCCTTTCCTGGCTCAAGGAGCACCTCGACACGGACGCGACGCTCGAGGAGCTCGTCGTCGGGCTTACCAAACTCGGGCTTGAGGTTGAGGGCGTCGACGATCCCGCGGCGAAGCTGGCGGGGTTTACCGTCGCGCGCGTGCTCACCGCCGCACCGCATCCGCAAGCTGACAAGCTTCAGGTGCTCACGGTTGACACCGGCGACGGGCAGGGGCTGCAGGTCGTGTGCGGCGCTCCCAACGCCCGCGCCGGGCTGGTCGGCGTGTTCGGTGCGCCCGGTGCGACCGTGCCCGCCAACAATATGGTGCTGCGCGTCGCGGCCATCCGGGGGGTCGAATCCAACGGCATGATGTGCTCGGTGCGCGAGCTGGAGCTGGGCGACGAGCATGACGGCATCATCGAGCTTCCCGGCGACGCGCCGGTCGGCACGTCTTTCGCCGACTATCAGGGCTTGTCGGACCCCGTCATCGACATTTCAGTGACGCCCAATCGCCAGGATTGTATGGGCGTTCGCGGCATCGCGCGCGATCTCGCCGCCGGCGGCTACGGTGCGCTGAAGCCGCTCGACGTGCCGGCCATCCGTGGCGACGGGCCGTCGCCGGTATCGGTGGCGACCCACGATCCGGCAGGTTGCCCGGCCTTCTTCGCACGTGCCGTCCGCGGCGTCGCCAACGGCGCCTCGCCCGATTGGATGCAGCGCCGGCTGATCGCGGTCGGCCAGCGCCCGATCTCGGCTTTGGTCGACATCACCAATTACGTGATGCTCGATCATGGCCGGCCGCTCCACGTTTACGATATCGCCAAGCTCAGCGGCGGGCTGGTCGCACGCAAGGCGGCCGACGGCGAGACGCTGACTGCGCTCAACGGCAAGGATTACACGCTCACCGCCGACATGACCGTCATTGCCGACGATGCGCATGTCCACGACATTGGCGGCATCATGGGTGGCGCGGCCTCGGGCGTTTCGGAAAACACCACCGACGTGCTGATCGAATGCGCCTATTTCACGCCGGAGACGATCGCGCGCACCGGCCAGAAGCTCGGCCTTACCAGCGACGCGCGTCAGCGTTTCGAGCGCGGCGTCGATCCGGCCTTCCTTGGTGATGGGCTCGCGATCGCAACCCAGCTCGTCACCGAAATTTGCGGCGGTACGCCGACCGAGGCGATCGAGGCGGGCCAGCCGCCGCTTGGCCACCCTACCTTCAGATATGATCCCCAGGCGGCCGCCCGGCTTGGCGGTTTGGACGTGTCCGCCGACCGCCAGCGTGAAATCCTCACTCGCCTGGGTTTCGGGATCGACGGTACCTGGACGATCCGCGTGCCGAGTTGGCGCCGCGACGTCGAGGGTGTGGCTGATATCGTCGAGGAAATCGTCCGGATCGAGGGCATCGACAATGTCCTCGCCGTGCCGCTGCCGCGCCCCGACGGCGTCGCCCGGCCGACCGCTACGCCCGAGCAAAAGATCGAGCGTATCGCCCGTCGCACGGCCGCCGCGCGCGGGCTCAACGAAGCCGTCACCTGGAGCTTCCTGCCCGAAGCGGAGGCGGACCGCTTCGGCGGCGCCGCCTGGATCCTCGCCAATCCGATCAGCGAGGATCTGAAGGCGATGCGTCCATCGCTGCTGCCGGGATTGCTCACCGCCGCGCGCCGCAATGCGGACCGTGGGGCCGGGGCGATCCGGCTGTTTGAGCTCGGCCGCCGCTATCTCGCGGAGGGGGAGCGTTCGACGCTTGGCCTGCTGCTCGCCGGCGATGCGCCGCGCGACTGGCGCCACGGCAAGGTTCAGGTCGATGCCTATGACGCCAAGGCCGAAGCGATGGCCTTGCTTGCCGCCGCCGGCGCGCCTGTCGATCGGCTGCAGGTGATGGAGGCGCTTGCGCCGACCTGGCATCCCGGCCGTTCGGGCTCGCTTCGCCTCGGCCCCAAGACCATCCTGGCGGAATTCGGCGAGCTCCATCCCGCCACGCTTAAGGCGTTTGGTCTCGATGGCCCCGCTGTCGCGGCAGAAATCTATCTCGACGCCATTCCTCCGAGGCGCGAGTCGGGCCGCATGCGCTCAGCCTATGCGCCGCCTGCGCTCCAGCCGGTGACGCGCGACTTCGCCTTCATCGTCAAGCGCACCGCCACCGCCGACGGCCTGCTCCGGGCGGTACGCGGCGCCGACAAGGATGCGATCGTCGATGTGACGCTGTTCGACGTCTTCACCGGCACCGGCCTTGCCGAGAACGAAAAGTCGCTGGCGGTCGAAGTCACGCTTCAGCCGGCCGATAAGAGCTTCACGGAAGCCGATCTCCAGGCAATCTCGGATAAGATCGTCGCCGCGGCGGCCAAGACCGGCGCCCGCCTGCGGGGTTAACGCCGAGCGGGCTTTCTGCGGTATCGCGCTCACCGCCGCAGCAGGAACACCGCATGCTCGGCGCGCAGATTGGCCGCCGCGCTCGAAATGCGCCGGTCCCCGGTCAGGAACCACGCATCCTCCACCACCAGCCCGCGCTCCGCCACGAATGCACGGAAATCGTCGATCGTGAGTTGGTGGATATTTTCCGTCTCGTACCAGGAGACCGGCAGCGCCGCCGTCACCGGCATCCGCCCGCCCCACATCAAATTCCAGCGCACGCGCCAGTAAGCGAAATTGGGGAAGGACACGAACGCCCGATCGCCGATCCGCAGCAATTCGGTCAGCACCTTGTCCGGCGCCCGCGCGGTCTGCAGCGTCTGGCTCAATATCGCGTAATCGAACGCCCGGTCGGGATAATAGCCAAGGTCCGCATCGGCATCCCCCTGGATCACCGACAGCCCCCTGCCGACCGCGAGGCTGACATTGGCGGGATCGATCTCCAGCCCGCGCGCGTCCACCTGCGCACGGTCGCGCAACTCCGCCATCAGCTCGCCGTCACCGCAGCCAATATCGAGCACGCGCGATCCGGGCGTGACGTGCTGGGCGATGATCGCCAGATCGGGCCGCAAGCTCATGACTCGCTCTGCAGCATGTCGGCGAAGCCCGGCGCGAGCCGCTCCATATAGCGATCCGGCCGCAGCAGGGGGTGGAAGCCCTGCGCGGCATAGACGTCATGCGCATCGCGCGTGACCAGGGCGAAGCGCCGTATGCCTTCGAATTGGGGATGATGGAGAAACCAGCCGACCATTCGCCGACCTAGGCCTTCGCCGCGGGCAGGCTCGTCCACCCAGACGTCAGCCAGCCATGCGAAGGTCGCATGATCGGTGATCATCCGCGCGAAGCCGATCTGCTCGTCTCCGCGAAAGGCGCCGAGACAGTGTGATCCCGCGATAGCCCGTTCGACCTTTTCGCGTTCGATCCCCGGCGACCAATAGCTTGACGCCAGCCAGCCATGGACCCGTGCCACGTCCAGCCGCGCTTTGTCATCGGACAGGACGATTTCGCTCATGCCTCGCCCGCCCGGATGAAGCCGTCGACCACCCCGAACAATTGCGGCACGTCGAGCAGAAAACTGTCATGCCCGAACGGCGACGACAGCTCGACGAAGCTCACCGCCGCGCCGGCGGCGTTGAGCGCATGCACGATCGCGCGAGATTCGCTGGTCGGATACAGCCAGTCGGTGTCGAAGCTGACCAAGCAGAAGCGTGTGGCGCTGCTCTTAAAGGCATTGGCGAGCAGCCCGCCATGCTCCTCGGCAAGGTCGAAATAATCCATCGCGCGGGTGATGTAGAGATAGGAGTTGGCATCGAACCGGTCGACGAAGCTGATCCCCTGGTGACGCAGATAGCTCTCCACCTGGAAGTCGGCATCGAACCCGAACCCCTTCTCACCGCGATCCTGCAGCTTGCGCCCGAACTTGTCGTGCAGCCCCGCTTCGGAAAGATAGGTGATGTGCGCCGCCATCCGCGCCACCGCCAGTCCAGCCGAGGGCGGGTCGCCGGTGCCGTAATAGTCGCCGCCGCGCCAATGGGGATCGGCCATGATCGCCTGACGCCCTACTTCGTGGAACGCGATATTCTGCGCTGAATGGCGCGCGGCCGAGGCGATCACCACCGCCGCGCGCACGCGCTCCGGGAAGCTCGCCGCCCATTCCAGCACCTGCATACCGCCCATCGATCCGCCGACTACCGCCTCGAGCGTCGGCAGGCCGAGATGGTCGATCAGCATCGCCTGCGCACGCACCATGTCGCGCAACGTGATCACCGGGAACGCCATTGCATAAGGCTGTCCCGTTGACGGATCGAGCGTGGCCGGGCCCGACGACCCCATGCACGATCCCAACACGTTGGCGCAGATCACGAAATGTCGCGCCGGATCGATCGGCCGGCCGGCGCCGACCATTCGCGTCCACCAGCCGGGCTTGCCCGTGCGCGGGTGGGCGGAGGCGACATGATGATCGCCTGTCAGCGCATGGCAGATCAGGATCGCATTCGATGCGTCGGAATTGAGCGTTCCGTACGTCTCATAGGCAATCTCGACCGGCGCCAGCATGCCGCCCCCGTCGAGCTTGAGCGGCCCGGGAAGCGTGATGTGGCGCGCGAGGCCAAAGCGTTGATCGTCCGACATGGGAGGGGCGGGCTAAGGGGCCGCCGCGCGCCTTGTCAACCGCGCCCTGTGCGACGCCGGCGCGGTCACGCGTTCAGCGCTGACGCTCCTCTGCCGTGGAACGGGAAGGCAGAGCCGCACCTGCTCGACATTCCTGGCGACTATGGCAGATTTGTGTAATGGCCCAGCTGTTTCGCCTTGCGGGTGCCAGCCCGCGTGATCCTCGTGTCGAGGCATGGTTCGGGGCGGAGGCGGCGGCTATGCGCCATGTCGTCCAGCCTTGGTTCGATCGCATCCGCGCCTGTGGTCCGGACGTTCGCGAGTTACTTCACGATGGCCAGCCGACGGCATGCGTTAAGGGCGTCGCCTTTGCTTATGTCGATGCCTTCCCCAGCCATGCGAATATCGGCTTCTTCAACGGGGCGGAACTGGATGATCCAGCAGGCCTATTGCAAGGCTCCGGCAGGAATATGCGCCATGTGAAACTGCGCTGGGGACGGGCGGTCGACGAGGTCGCGCTGGAGGCGCTGATCGCGGCGGCTTATCATGATATCCGCGCGCGCCTCGCCGACGCGATCTAAGTCCTGCGACGAAAGGAGTGCCGCTATGTATATTTGTGGCCTGTTGATCCCTGTGCCCGAACATCAGTTGGACGCCTACCGCGCCTGGGCCGAGAATGGCGCGCGCTTCTTCAAGGACTATGGCTGCCTCGAGATCGTTGAAAGCTGGGAGGATTTCGTGCCGCACGGCAAGCAGACCGATTTCCGCCGGGCAGTGGCCGCAAAGGACGGCGAGAAGATCGTCTTCACCTGGCAGATATGGCCGGACAAGGCGTTCTTCGAGGCTGCCGAGCAACGGATGCATCAGGATGAGCGCATGGACAGCGCGGGCAATCCACCGTTCGACGCCGCACGCCTGATCCTCGGCTGCTTCCAGCCCGTCTTCACGATGGGCCGGGACTGACTTCCCGCGCCATTGCTTGCGGCACTATTTGATCGGGCGCTTTTCCAGTTTCCGCGCCAGCGTCCGGCGGTGCATTCCCAGGCGGCGCGCCGTCTCGGAAATGTTGAATTGCGTTTCGACCAGCGTCTCGTTGATCCGTTCCCACTCGAGCGTCTTGATGGACGTCGAGCGTTCCGAAATCGGCGCAGCGACATTTCCCGCCGCCCGGCTGAAGGCGGCCTCGATATCGTCCGTGTTGGACGGCTTGGCGAGATAATGGCAGGCGCCCAGCTTGATCGCCTCGACCGCCGTCGCGATGCTGGCGAAGCCGGTGAGCACCACGATCAGCATCGCAGGGTCGTGCCGATGCAGGCGCTGGACGCAGGGCAGGCCGGATGCATTACCCAACTTCAGGTCGACCACGGCAAAATCGGGCGTCGCCTCGTTCAGCACCGCGTCGAGTTCGGCCGGGCCATGGGCGACCCACACCCGGTAGCCGCGCCGCTCGAACGACCGCTGCAACGTGCGCGCGAAGGCTGCATCGTCCTCGACGATCACCAGCTGGCGTGGGCTGTCCATCATTCGTCCCGTGCCAGATCCCAAACGAGAGGCAGGGCCAGCCTCACCTCCGCGCCACCTCCGGCGCGGTTCGCTGCCTCCAGCCGCCCGCCCAGTCTGCGCGCGACATTGGCGGCGAGGAACAGGCCCAGGCCGTGGCCCGCGCCCTTGCTTGACTGATAGGGTTTGCCGATCATCGGAAGTTGCGCGCTCGTGAAACCGGGTCCGCGATCGGTCACCGATAATATCAGCTCCTCCCCCTCGCGTCGCGCGTCCAGACCGATGCCTTCGGACGAGACCTCGGCGGCGTTGTCGAGCAGGTTGCCGATCGCCTGCCGCAAGGAGGCACTCACCACCACCGCCGCATCGTCAAGTCCGCGGGCAGCAAAGTTCAACGGCACCCCCGGATGCGCCTGCCGCCATGCCGCGACCGTCTCCTCCAGGAAGGCGGGGACCGCGACATTGGCCATGTCATCGCCGCGTGGCTCGCCGGCGGACTGGAGGATGTCCGAGACGATTTCCTTGCAGCGCTGAACCTCGGCTTGCATCTCGACGAGGTCGGCGGACAATTCGGGATGATCGGCCAGCACCGGCATCCGCCGCCAGTCGCTGAGGATGACCGCGAGCGAGGCGAGCGGCGTGCCCAATTCGTGCGCCGCACCACTGGCGAACAAGCCCATTCGCACGATCCCATCCTCTTCCGCCGCATGCTCGCGTAGGTCGGCGAGGTAGCGGTCGCGAGCGCGAAGATTGCGGGTGATACGCGTGATGAACAGCGCGAGCAGGGTGCCGGTCAGCGCGAAGCTGATCCATCCGCCGAGCCGGTAAAGATCTCCGATCTCGCTTAGCAGCCGCGGCGGATAGTGCAGCGGCACGCTGTGCGCGGCGAGCCAGGCGTAACAAAGGCAGGCCGCGAAAACGAGCACGCCCACGGACCAGACTTCCAGCAAAATGGCGCCGAGCACGACCTGGAGCAGGTAGAGCGAGATGAACGGGTTGGTCGCGCCCCCGCTGAGGTGAAGCTGCGCCGTCAGAACCGCCATGTCCAGCAGCAGCGCGACCATGATCTCGACGTTGGTGATATTGTGGCGCGGCAGCAGGATGATGCTGACGAGATTGGCAAAGGCCAGCAGCGCCACCAGCACGATCATCGGCACAAGCGGCAGCGACACTCCCAGGCCGAGATTGACGGCAAGGATGGTCAGCAGCTGACCACCGACCGCGATCCACCGCAACTGGATCAACTGGCGCATATTTTCCGACACGACGCTTTGCAGCGGGCGTCCGGACGCGCCTGCGCTGCCGCGCCGCGTCAGGGCGAGGACGGGCTTGTCCATCACCGGTCGTCCCGCGCGCGCAGGAGCATCACTGCTCCGGCGAGGGCCATGCCCGCCAGCGTGAACCAGGTGAGCGCATATACCAGATGGTTGTTGCGAAACTGGATCACGATCAGCCCCCCGACCGGATATCCGCCGATATTGGCCGTCGCGTCCGCGTCGATGAAGAAGGGAAGGGTAGGCCCAAGCCCGCGTGCCCGGGCGATGGCCGCGACATCGCGCGAATACCAGCGGCCTGCGGCCGGATCATTGCTCCGCAGGAAACCACCCTTCGGCTCGCTCTCCCGCAGCAGGCCGGTCACGGTGGCCGCGCCCGCGCTCTGCGCCTTTGCCCGGCTGGCGGGATCACGCCGCTCGAACGGCACATAGCCGCGATTGACGAGGACCACCCCGGACTGGGTGCGCAGCGGGGTCATCACCCACCAGCCCGGGCCGAGATCGGTTACCGCCTGCACCAGCGTCTCGCGGTCGTGCAGAAACACGCCGTGGGCACGGACCCGGGTATAGGCAAGATGCTTTGTCAAATCGGCCCCGGCGGGCAGCGGGCGCGGTGGGGCATGGATGCGCGCCTCGACGCTGGCGATCAGCGCCAGCTTCCATGCCCGTCTTTCTACCTGCCATACGCCCAGCGCCGCAAAGCAGGCTGCGAGCAGCAGGCACAAGGCCAGCAACAGGCGGCGCCCGGCCATGCCGCGGCCGCCTAGGGCGCGCCGTTCATACTGTCGGGTCCCATCGGCATCATGTTGCTGTTGAGGTGATACATGATCCACAGCGATCCGCTTATCACGATCGCGACGATCACGACCGTGAACATCAGCGCCATCAGCGTCCAGCCGCCCTCGGAGCGGCTGTTGACGTGCAGGAAGCTCAACGTGTGCACGACGATCTGGACGAACGCCAAGGCGATGATCAGCAGCACGGTCGTCTGCACGTCCCCAAGCACGCCCGTCATCACCAGCCAGAAGGGGACGGCGGTCAGGACCGCCGACAGGGCAAAGCCCGTTAGATAGCTGCGGCGCGTGCCGTGGCTTGCGGCTGCGCCGTGCGGGGCGCCATCATGAGCGCTCATCGCAATACTCCGAGCAGATAGACAAAGGTGAAGACGCCGATCCAGACCACGTCGAGCAGGTGCCAGAACATGCTCAGGCACATCAGCCGGCGCCTGTTCTCCGGGATCAGGCCACGCTGCCCGACCTGAACCAGCATCACCACGATCCAGATCAGGCCGAAGGTCACGTGCAGCCCGTGCGTTCCGACCAGGGTGAAGAAGCCGGACAGGAAGGCGCTGCGCTGCGGCGTCGCACCTTCCGCGATCAACGCACTGAATTCGTAAAGCTCGATGCCGATGAAGGCAGCGCCGAACAATGCGGTGATCGCGAGCCAGGCCTGGGTGGAGCGGACCTTGCCCTCGTCCATCGCGATCATTGCCATGCCGCAGGTGATCGAGGAGATGAGCAGCATCGCCGTATTGAGCGCCACCAGCGGCAACTCGAATATCTGCCGCGGCGCCGGGCCGCCGGCATAGCTGGTGCTCAGCACGCCATAGGTGGCGAACAGGGTCGCGAAGATGAGCGCGTCGCTCATCAGATAGATCCAGAAGCCGAGCAGCGTGCCGCCGCCGCTGCCATGCGCGTGATCGTCTTCCTCGATCAGGTAGAAAGAGGGGGCGTCCGCCGTTGTGGCGGTCGATGCCGTGCTTGCCATGTCAGGCCTCCGCCGCCGCAAGGCGCCGCGCTTCGGTCCGCGCGACCTCGTCGGCCGAAAGGAAGTAATCGCGGGCGTAATTGAACGTGTGCCCGATCGCGACCACGAACAGCCCGAGGGCGCTCACGGCGGCCAGCCACCAGATATACCAGACCATCGCGAAACCCAGCACCAAGGCCAGCGCCGACAGGATCACGCCGGCACCGGTGTTGCGCGGCATGTGGATCGGGCGGAAGCCACCCTCCGGCAACTGGTGGCCGCGTTTCTTCATGTCGTACCAGGCGTCGAGATGGTGGACGACCGGGGTGAATGCGAAATTATAGGGCGGCGGCGGCGACGAGGTCGACCATTCGAGCGTGCGTCCGCCCCAGGTGTCGCCGGTCGTGTCGCGTAGCGCCTCGCGGTTCTTGATGCTGACCGCGATCTGGACGACGAAGGCGAGGATGCCGACCAGGATGATCAGCGCGCCGATCGCGGCGATCACGAACCAGATCTGCAGCGACGGATCGTCGAAATGGCGCACGCGCCGCGTCGTGCCCATCAGGCCGACGATGTAGATCGGCGTCCACGCCACCCAGTAACCGATCACCCAGCCCCAGAAAGACACCTTCCCCCAGAAGGGATCGAGGCGGAAGCCGAACGCCTTGGGAAACCAGTAGGACATGCCGGCGAACAGGCCGAACACGACGCCGCCGATGATGACGTTGTGGAAGTGCGCGACCAGGAACAGCGAATTGTGCAGCACGAAGTCGGCCGGCGGCACCGCCAGCAGCACGCCGGTCATGCCGCCCACCACGAAGGTCAGCATGAACGCGACCACCCACATCATCGGCAGCTCGAACCGGATCTGGCCGCGATACATGGTGAACAGCCAGTTGAAGATCTTGGCCCCGGTCGGAATGGAGATCACCATCGTCGCGATGCCGAAGAAGCTGTTGACGCTCGCGCCGGACCCCATCGTGAAGAAATGGTGCAGCCATACGAGGTAGGACAGCACGGTGATGACCACGGTCGCATAGACCATCGAGGAATAACCGAACAGCCGCTTGCCGGAGAAGGTCGAGGTGATCTCGGAGTAAATGCCGAACACCGGCAGGACCAGGACGTAGACCTCGGGATGGCCCCAGATCCACACCAGGTTCCAATACATCATCGGGTTGCCGCCGAGATCGTTGGTGAAGAAATCGGTGCCGACATAGCGGTCGAGCATCAGCAATGCGAAGGCGCCGGTCAGCACCGGGAAGATCGCGATCGCTAGCACGTTGCTGCACAGCGCGGTCCAGCAGAAGACGGGCATCTTCATCATCGTCATGCCGGGCGCCCGCATCTTGATGATCGTCGTGACCATGTTGATCGCGGACAATGTCGTGCCGACGCCCGCTATCTGCAGCGCCCATAGATAATAATCCGGGCCGGTATCCGGGCTGTTCTGCAGGTTGGAAACGGGCACATAATTGAGCCAGCCCGCGCGGGAGAATTCGCCGACGAACAGCGACACCATCACCAGCAGCGCGCCCGCGACGGTCAGCCAGAAGCTCAGATTGTTGAGATAGGGAAAGGCCACGTCGCGCGCGCCGATCTGCAGCGGCATGACGAAGTTGATCAGGCCGACGACCAGCGGGATCGCCACGAAGAAGATCATGATCGTACCGTGGGCGGTAAAGACCTGGTCGTAATGATGCGCGGGCAGATAGCCCTGGTTCGCACCGAACGCGATCGCCTGCTGCGCGCGCATCATCAGCGCGTCGGCGAAGCCGCGCAGCAGCATGATGATGCCCAGGATCATGTACATGATCCCGATCTTCTTATGGTCGACGCTGGTGAACCATTCGCGCCACAGCCAGCCCCACAGGCGGAACCACGTCACCGCGCCCACAATCCCCGCGCCGAGCAGCAGCACCGCGATGAAGGTGATGAGCAGGATCGGCTCGTGGATCGGGAAGCTCTCGAACGAAAGCCGGCCGAAGACGGTCTTGAGGAGGGTCTCGCTGAACATGGGGGCTCCGGCGGCTCAGCCGCGCGCCACGACGGGCGCGCCCGGCATGGGGGGAAGGAAGGACATATCGCGGTTCCGCTTCGATGCGGGCTCGGTTGCGCCCGGCGCGCCCGGCTTGCGCGGTTTGGTCACGTTCGGGCCCGGCGCCATCTCATGGCTATCCTTGAACAGCGCGCCCTTGGGCTTGGCCCCGTGCGGCGGGGGTGCATCGCGGCCCGCAGGCATGCCGGCGCCTGCGCGCATCGCGTGCGGATCGCCGCCGCCGGCCTGGCGGTCATGCATCATCACGTCGGTCATGCACGGCGTGCCAGGCGCCGCGCAGCGATTGACCACGCGCTCGAACAAGCCGGGCGCGACCGCGGCAAAGCGCATCGCCGGCACCTTCTCGCTCGGTTTTTCGAGCGCGAGATAATCGGCGGTGGCGAGTTGGCGCCCGCTCGCCTTGGTCGCGGCAACCCAGCGATCGAATTGTCCCGCATCCACGCCGCGCAACTTGAAGCGCATGTCGGAGAAGCCCGCGCCGCTATAATTGGCCGAGAAGCCCTCATAGTCGCCGGGCCGATTGAGCACCGCATGCAGCGTGCTGCGCATGCCCGGCATGGCATAGACCATCCCCGCCAGTGTCGGGGCGTAGAAGGTGTTCATCATATTGGTCGACGTGATGTCGAACCGCACCTGGCGATCGACCGGCAGCACCAGCTCGTTGACGGTGGCAATGCCCTGCTCCGGATAGATGAACAGCCATTTCCAGTCGAGCGCCACCACCTGGACGCGCAGCGGCTGCGCCTTGGCATCCAGCGCCTTGTCCGCCGAGATGCGATCCAGCGGGCGGAACGGATCGAGCAGATGCGTGCTCGACCAGGTCAGCGCCCCCAGCGCGATGATGATCAGCAGCGGCGCCGACCAGATCACCAGCTCCAGCGAGGTCGAATGGTCGAAATCGGGATCGTAGGTCGCGTCCTTGTTGCCGTGGCGATAGCGCCACGCGAAGATCACGATCAGGATCATCACCGGCACGATGATCAGCAGCATCAGGCCGGTCGAGGCGTAGATCAGATTGCGCTGTTGCAGCGCCACGTCGCCGGCGGGGTCCAGCACCGCACGGCTGCAGCCCGCCAGCAGCGCAAGCGATCCCAGCAGGGCCAGCCGGCTCAAATGTCGCAGAATGGGCAGAGTTTCGCGCATGGCTTGGCGTTAGGCGCTCCCCGGGCACGGCTACATTGGACATTTTGTCCAATGCCGCTGCGCTCTGCTATAGGGCAGAACAGCACAAGTAGCGACCCGTGCGCCCGATTGCGCGGTCACGGGATGCAGATGGACGGACAGCGGGCAGCCCGCGGGAGCATGATGGCATGACGGCACCGATCGGCGCGGCGGATTCGACGCCACTCGAGCGCGACGCGCGGCTGGTCAATGCTCGCGATCACCGCATCGCCCCCGGCGAAATCGCGATCGGCGTCATCATCGGGCGGACGAGCGAGTTCTTCGACTTCTTCGTCTATGCGATCGCCTCGGTGCTCGTATTTCCGTCGGTCGTGTTCCCCTATGTCGATGCGCTCACCGGCACGCTGTATTCCTTCGCCTTGTTCGCGCTCGCCTTTGTGGCCCGCCCGTTCGGCACCTTGCTGTTCATGTGGATCGACCGCAATCACGGGCGCGGCGTCAAGCTGACGATCGCTTTGTTCCTGCTCGGCGGCTCGACCATGGCGATCGCCTTGCTGCCGAGCTACCAACAGGTCGGGCCGCTCTCCGCCATCCTGCTCGGCGCCTTCCGCATCGGCCAGGGCGTGGCGCTGGGCGGCGCATGGGATGGCTTGCCCTCCTTGCTGTCGCTCAACGCGCCGCACGAGCGCCGCGGCTGGTATGCGATGATCCCGCAATTGGGCGCGCCGCTCGGCCTGCTCGTTGCTATCGGCCTGTTCACCTATTTCCTGTCTTTCCTCTCCCAGGCGGACTTCCTGAGCTGGGGCTGGCGCTATCCCTTCTTCGTCGTCCTCGCGATCAACGTCGTCGCCTTGTTCGCGCGGCTGCGGCTGGTGGCGACGCCCGAATTCGAGCGTCTGTTCGAAAGCCGCGAGCTGCAGCCTTCGCCCGCCTTCGCCACCTTGTTCAGCGAATGGCGCACGATCGCGCTCGGCGCCTTCGCACCGTTGGCGAGCTTCGCCTTGTTCCACCTCGTCACCGTCTTCCCCCTGTCGTGGGTCACGCTCAAGACGGGCGAGCAGCCGATCCGCTTCCTGCTGATCGAGGCAGCGGGCGCGGTCGTCGGCGTGCTGGCGATGCTGGCCTCGGGACTGATCGCCGATCGCGTCGGGCGCCGCGCGGTGCTTGGCGTGTCGGCGGTGCTGATCGGTGCCTATAGCGGCTTCGCACCCCAATTGCTCAACGCCGGCGGCTTCGGCGAGACGATCTACATGCTGGTCGGCTTTGCTCTGCTCGGCCTCGCCTTCGGCCAATCGTCGGGGGTGGTGAATGGCAGCTTCCCGCCGCAGCATCGCTATACCGGCGCCGCGATCGTGGCCAATTCGGCCTGGCTGCTCGGCGCCGGCTTCGCCCCGCTCGCCGCCTTATTCCTCGCCAGCCGCTTCGGCCTGTGGTCGGTCGGCGCCTACCTCCTGTCGGGCGCGATCTGCACGCTGGCCGCGCTCGGCATCAACAAGGAGTGGGCGCGCAAGCAGGGGTGACCCGCCAGCTGTGCTTCGGAGAAAGGCGATACGGCGCGGATCGAAGCGTATACCTGCCGGTTTCTTGATCTCGCCGGCGGTGCAAGGGGAGGATCATGACAGGCGAGCTCGAGATCGAACTGAAGCTGGAGGCGGATCCTGGCGGGCTGGACGCTCTGGCTCAGGCGCCGATCCTAGCGGATGCCAAGCTCGATGCGCGTGAGCAGGTCTCGACCTATTTCGATACGCCGCGACGCGAATTGCGGGCGGCGGGCGTCTCGCTGCGCATACGCCGCATCGACGCGCGCTACGTCCAGACGGTGAAGGCCGAAGGCGCATCGGCAGCAGGATTGTTCGCGCGTCCCGAATGGGAGGGCGACGTGCCAGACGAAGCGCCGGTGATCGACGAGGCCGCCGGCCCGCTGACGACATTGCTTTCCGAAAAGGTGCTCGGGTCGATCGCGCCGGCGTTCACCGTCGAGGTAACGCGCAGTACCGGGCGCTTCCACTATGAAGGTGGCGAGATCGAGGTCGTCCTCGATCGGGGCCGGATCTTCACCGGCAACCGCACCGTGCCGGTCAATGAGGTGGAGCTGGAGCTCAAGGCCGGTCGCTCCGACGCCTTGTTCGCGCTCGCGCGCGCGATGAACGCGGTCACGCCCTTGCGGCTGGGTGTGCTTTCCAAATCCGAACGCGGCTATCGTCTCGCCGGCAAAGCTAATCCGAAATCGCTGAAGGCGGAGCCGGTCGTCGTTGGCGCGAATATGAGTGTCGCGGAGGTGTTCCAGGCCGTCGCCGGCGCTTGTCTGCGGCACTTTCGCCTCAACGAAGCGATCCTGGAACGGACCGGCGGGGCCGAAGCGCTGCATCAGGCGCGCGTCGCCTTGCGCCGGCTGCGCTCCGCGCTGTCGCTCTTCAAGCCGCTATTGGCGGACGATCGCTTCGAGTGGATGCGCACCGAGCTCCGCTGGCTCGCTGCTACGTTGGGTGAGGCGCGCGACATCGACGTGCTGCTCGGCAGGGCCGAAGCTGGCAGCGTCAAGCTACTGCGCGTCGCCCGCAGCCGGGCTTATGCCGACGTTCACGCGGCACTTTCCTCCCAGCGTGCGCGCGACTTGATGATCGACCTCTCCGAATGGATCGCGATCGGCCGCTGGCGGATGGAGCCGGCTGATCCAGGCCTGCGCGACAGACGCGCCGACCGCTTCGCTGCGGAAATGCTGCAGCAGCTGCGCCGCCGGCTCAAGCGGCGCGGCCGCGAACTGCTGCAGCTGAGCGACGAGGAACGGCACGAGGTCCGCATCCTCGCCAAGAAGCTGCGCTACGCGTCCGAATTCTTCGTGGGCCTGTTCTCAGGCAAAAAGGTCGAGCGGCGGAGCACCAGGTTCCTGGCGGCACTCGAAACTTTGCAGCAGCATCTCGGTGACCTCAACGATCTGGCGCACGGCCCGTCCGTGCTGGCACGGCTGGGGATTGACGTCGGCGACGAAGGCGTCCCCGCGGAACGGCGCGAAAAGCTCCTCGGCAAGGCGGCGGAGGCGCACGCCGAACTCGCCGATACCAAGCCTTTCTGGCGCTGACGGACGCTTAATTCGGCGACCGAAGCGCAGGGTCGACAAGCGGCGCGAGCTGCCGTCGCAGCAGCGCGGCGAATCGTGGCGCCGGGCACAGAATGGCCCCGCAGCCGGGGATGCGAAGGGGCCGGAGGGTGACGGCCGTGCCAAGCTTTCGCAGCGTCTCCGGGCGTTGGGTCCGGTAGTAAACCCGCACGAACAATTTGCCCGAGACGGGATCCCGCAGCCGTTCCACGATCAGCGCCCCGCCCGGCGGCACATCGTCGGTGGCATAGCCCGGTGCGCGCAGCTCGATCCGCAAGGCCGCCGCGAGCGCGGTGACATTGGTGTCGTGCCCCATCAGCACATCTACGCGTGGGCCGGCCGGATCGGTCACGGACTGTAACACTTCGCGCCCCAGCACCGCCGCTTGGTGCGCCGCCATATAGGGCGGATGGGTGAATACCGCGAACAGGGCGGCATGGAGCGCCCCCAGCCGCTGCAGCGCCGCCGCGTCGACGCGGCCCCAGCCTACCTGCATAAGGTCCAGCCCCTCGGCATATTGGAGCAGCAGCACTTGCGCGATCCCGGAAGCACTGCGGATCGGCCCTGTCAGGACCAAATCGTGCCCATCGACACTCGGCATGAGACCGGGCGCGGCCACGGGCAGGCAGCCATCGCGGCGTGGCGCACAGCCGAGCACGCCGTCCAGGAGATCGAGCGCCGCGCGATGACGTCCGACCAGTGCCGCCACGCCGCCCGTCTCCTGGTTGATCGCGGCAACCGCTGCCCGGGCATCGAACCGTGTTGCACGCGCCCGTAGCGGTTCGAAGATCGGGTCCACCTCATCCAGCGGGCGATGCTCGACCTTTAGCTCGCATCCGCGCGCGAAGCCTTTCGCATAGGCCACCCCGCTGGCGATCGTGCGCGCCGAGCTGTTGGTGCGGATTCGCACCGTCCCCACCGCCGGACATCCCGCGCCCGCGACCAATCCTTGCCGCGCCAGCAGCGCCCGATCGCCCGCCGCCGCTATGTCCAGCGCGCGGACGCCGTGCGGTGTGATGCGGCTCTCCGCGACCGGCCATTGCGGCCAGGGAGCGCCGGTGCGGGTCCCCTCCGGCACCTCACCCGCCAGCGGCGCGCGGATGCCGTGGCGCATGACTATGACGACCCGCTCGATCACTGGCCCGGCGCCCGCATCGCTCGAGGCGAGCACGGCCAGCAGCAGGGCGGCCAAGGCAAAAAGCACATGGCGCAGCGCGGTCATCGTCGCATCCTCCCGCCTAAGGACCTGGTTCAGGGCTGAACGCGGCATCCCGCCGGCACCCGCACCGGGCTGCAGCGCGCCATCGCGCGGTCGGGCAAAGTCACCGTGAAGCCGAGCCCCAGCGGATCGGGCGCGCCCGGATAATAATCGGTGCTGACCGCCTGCGCGCCGCTCGCCATCGCCGCCTGCGCCTTGCCGAGATCGTGCCGCCGCGCCTCGATTGTGTTGGCGTCGGTACGGGTCCGCACGATCAGGCCTTGCTCCACCCATACGCGGATGCGCGCACCATCGACCAGTGGGTCCTGCACGATCTCGATCGCCGCTTCCGGCTCGCTGTCCGGATACCAGCCGAACATCGCCCGCCCGGCGAGCGCGGGATGGCCCGCCCGATACACGTCGGACACGGCGCGGCGCACGTCCAACAGGATATAGATCCGCCCCCGTGCCGCACTCAACCTCGGCCATCCATGGTCGCGCACCGCGTCGCGCAGGCTGGTCGCCCGGCCACGCACTTCGTCCGGCGTGATCAGCCGCGCCGGCGGCAGTACCGAACGTATCTCCGCATCGAGCGCGTCCAGAAGCGCCGGGTCGTCGAGGGGCAGCGGGGCGGAAATGCCCGGCCGCTCCGGCGGCGTGTCGGCGGCGTTGATCGTGATCATGATCGGCAAATGGCGCGGATGCGCGCGCGACCAGCTATCCACCTCGCGCAGGCACCGCACCAACGTCACGCAGCCGCTCAGATAATCCACGTCGGGAATGTGGAACACCTTGTAGCCCGGCTGCAGCATTGCCGCCCGATCGAAGCCGGTGCGCTCGCCGGCGGCCTGTGCCCATGCCTCGCCCTTGGGATCGGCATAGCGCCCCCCGGCCGGGTCGGCGAAGATGTCGATCTCCAGCTGGCGCACGCCCGCGTCCAGCTGGCGGGCGAGCGGCAGATGGTAATAATCCAGCCCGTCCGCCGCCTTGGGATCCATGGCGCGCAATTTCGCCATCACCGCGGTCGGGATGCGTGCCTTGAAGCTGTTGTGCGAGCCGACCACCTGGATGTCGTTCATCGCGTGCGGGGCGGCCGCACTTGCCGCCCCCGCCGAGGCGAGCGCCGCCGCCAGCAGCACCGCCTTCATCAGAATTCCGCCCTCACGCCGAACAGGATCGTGCGGCCGTAATAGTTGATTTCGCCGAAGCGCAATTTGTCGTCATTGTAGGAATAGGTGCGGGCGCCAGCGATGTTGATGGCCTCCACGCTGAGCAGCACATTCCTGGTCACGCGCAGCGAGACGTTGCCATCGAGCGAACCGAATGCCGCGAGATAGGTGGACGCCTGCGTCGTGCTGCCGTTGCCGGTGAGATATTTGTCGCGCCACACATAAGACAGCCGCGCCGAAAACGGCCCCTTGTCGTAGAAACCGACCAGGTTGTAGCTGTTCTTCGACAGGCCGATCAGCTGGTTTTTGATCGGCCGCGCGCCCGCCGTATAATTCGAGCGAACCGACGTGTGCGTATAGGATGCCTGGAAGCCCAGCCCATCGAACGGCTTCGGCAGGAAGGTGAACACCTGGTTGTAGGCAGCTTCGAGGCCATAGACCTTGGCGTCGCCCCCATTGACTTGCGTGCTGAGCAGCACGGTGCCGCGGCCCGGAATGTCGATGTTGATATTCTGCGCCGTGATATAATCGTCCATCTTCTTGTAGAACAGTGCGCCGGTCAGCGAACCCTTGCGACTGAAATACCATTCCAGCGATGCGTCATATTGCGTCGCCAGAAAGGGCTTCAGATCCGGATTGCCGCCGCTCGCGGTCGGGGCGTCGGTCGACACGCTGATCTGCGGCGCGCTCTGCGTTACGTTGGGGCGGGTGAGCACGCGGCTGGCGGCGAGCCGGCCGACGAGGGTGGGGCTGAATTCCGCGCGCAGATTGAAGCTCGGCAGCCAATTGTTGAACGTCTTGGGGAAGCTCGCCGGCGTCGGCGCGGTGCCGATCGTCAGCGTGCCGCTTGCCACCTGGTCGGTATGGACATAGCGCACACCGACATTGCCGGTGACGTCGACCGGGCCGAGCACGAAAGCATAATCCGCGCGTGCATAGCCGGCCGCGACCTCTTCCTTGACGATATAGGATGCACGCAAATCGCCCGCCGCCAGCGGCGCGTTGGCGATCGCGTCCGTGAACAATTTGTCGTAGAACACGCTCGTGATTGGCACGAGCCAGTTGCGCGGATAATTGCCCGACACGCCCTTCAGGAAATCGTCAAACGGCATCTGCTCGAAGCCGTTGGGCGCGAACTGCGTCAGCGGCACGTTGTTGGCGCTGTTCACGGTGAAGTCGCGGCGGCGGTAATCGCGCTTGCGCCAGTGATATTCGCCGCCCGCCGAAATCTTGGTGATGAAGCCGCCCAGGTCGCGCGCCACGTCCAGCCGCGCATAGCGGTCCCAATCCTTGCTGTTCTTGGGCGCGATGTTGAACGGATAGATTACGAAATTGGCGGGGTTAGTCGCATCCACCGGCGTGCTTATCGTCGGCAATACCTTGTAGCCGCCCGACGCGTCATAGGTCAGCGGCGCAAAGAACATCACGCGGCTGCGCACCGTGCCCTCGGCGTAGCTCGGATGGAAGCTGTGGGCATAGGACCAGTTGGCGTTGGCCGCCACGTGCCAATCATCGCCCGGATCCCACGTCTGTTTCAGCCCGATCGTCAGCAGATCGTGGCGGTTGAGGCTATATTCGCGCGTGCCCATGAAGCGCACGTCGTTGATGGTCGCACCTACCACCGTGTTGCCGTCCGTCTTCACCGATCCGGGAACGAGTACCGGCCTGTGGCCGGCGACGCTTGTGTCGTCGGGATAGATGTCGAGCCCGAATTCGTCATAGGCGACGTCAAGCCGCGTCGCGAGCACGTCCAGCGTGGTCTGCAGCTCGGGTGTCGGCTGCCATTGCGCCGAAAGGATGCCGGAAATGCGCTTGCGGTCTTCGGTCTCGACGGTCGGCCGTAGGCGGGTCGGGGTATAGAAGCCCTTGCCGAGCACGGACGTGAATTTGTCGAGGTTCCAGCCGGTCTGGTAGGAACGGTCGTTGCGCACTTCCTTGCGCCAATATTGCACGCCGCCGAGGATGCCGAACGTTCCGTCCTGCGTCTTGTAGCTGGTCAGCAATGTGGCATTGGGCCGCACCTTGTCAGTCATGTCAGTATAGGTGCCACGCAAATTGAGCGTGGTGCGCGTGCCGACATCCAGCGGATGGAAGGTACGAATGTCGATATTGCCGCCGAGCGCGCCCTCGGTCATGTCCGGTGTGGGCGTCTTCACCACGTCTATGCGCGACACGAATTCGGCCGGCAGCATCTCGAAGCGGAACTGGCGTCCGTTGGCGCCGCCATTCTCGATCAAATCGTTGATCGCCACCGGGCTGCCGTTGAGCAAGGTGCTCTGGAACTGGGGCCCGAGCCCACGCACGCTGACATAAAGGCCTTCGCCGCGCGGACGCGTGATCGTGACGCCGGTCACCAGCTGCAATGCTTCGGCGACGTTCTGCGTCGGGAATTTGCCGATATCGGTCGACGCGATCGAGTCCACGCCGAACGCGGCACGCCGCTTCGTCTCGGTCGCTTCGGCCAGGCTGCGCGCATAGGAGCCGGTAACGACGACTTCGCCAGCATCGCCCGGCGCTGCATCCCTAACCGGCGCCGCCGGTACGGCGGCGGGCCCACCGGCCGGCTGGCTGTTTGCGGCAAGCGCCGGTGCGGCGCCGAGCATGACCCACGTGAACGGAAGCGTCGCCTGAACCAGGCGCGAGCGGCATGACATCGATATTCCCCCTTGGTGCAGGCCCATTGGCCTTTCGGGAGAAGCGTCTAGGTCCGCGATATTACCGTTTCCGGGCGGAAATGTTGCCAGGATGTTGCAATGCGGCATAGTCCCGGGCGCGTTCGGGTCGCGCACATCCACGGCTCCACTATACTAGTGCGGCACCCCGTCGCTAACACCCGATTCGCATTTCACGCGGATCGATGTCATTCTCTCGCAGCACTTGGGTGAGATGGTGGGGCCGGACAGCTTTCTCTCGAGACTTTACTCAATTCTCGGTTCTATGTGGGCCGGAACCGGGTTGCTGCATGTCGCCCTGCTCGCCTGCTTACTGTCGCTGTCTGGGTGCGCGACACGGGATTATCCGCATTTGCATGCCCGCATCATCCAGTTGCTGGATAGCGCGGCGAGCTCGACCCCCCAGGCCGTTGAGGCTGAAGCGGTCCGGAAGCTGCGCGGAAAGCGCGAGAACTCCTTTCAAACTCAATATATTCGGCTCGATTATGCCGGTCGGGCCCGGCCGGCCTGGCTTCGAGCCGCCCCTCATACTTTGCCCGATAAGAGCGGAGCTTATTATGTCCGCTATTTCGACGCGTCGCTGACGCTTGCTTCGGACATTGCAGACCATCTAGGGCCGGCGCAGGGCGAGCGCGGGCCACTGCGCTTCTGGCGATTGAGCACTGGTACGATCGAGGTGAGTTCCTTCATCGTAACCTCTCTTAGCTTTTATCCGGTCGCGTTTTCGCAGCCCGCAGATTGGTTCGAGGTGGCCGGGTATTTATCCTTGCCGGATGCGGCGCTCATGCGTCGTCAGCTCGAAGTTGCGCAGGTCGTTTCCAGGTCGCTCACGAAGCACCTTGACCCTGGGAACACGCGCGCTGCGTTCTTGAGTCTGCCGACAGGGGAGATGCTGTTCGTTTCCCACCGGTCTGAGGATCTCTTAGGAATCGGCATTCAATATATCGCCCCGCCCGAGCTCATCCGCGCCTCCGGCACGGCGCTCGTTTTGGAACTCACCCGGCAACTGGGGCTATCCGCGCACGAGCCCTTCATAAAGGCATTGCTGGATGCGAGTCAGCTGAGGGATCCATCGGTATCCCATGCTCCTGGGCTCTTCGTGTCGGACAACATCACCTATGAGATCAATTACGAGCGCTCAGACATACCCGGCAGGAATCAGCTTACGCTTCGCGCTTGCGCCCGTGCCGGCGCGCTGGAGCGCCGGATGGCCTATGGCGCGCCGTGCAACACCGTCAGGTGATTTTGCCGCGCGTCGCTGTGGGCGCTAGCATAACCCCTAGCCGGGAATGAGCGGCTTTGAGGCGGACCGCTAAAAAGCGTGAGGGTAGTGAGTATACAAAGCGATTTGGTGTGATCGTTCAGGAGAGCGGCTCGGCGATTGAACGCGTTACACGTCGTTATGCAGATGCGGGCAGGCCTACCGGGACTTGCAAGAACGTGGACGATCGGTAAAGTCTAGTAACTGGTCACTTCGTGGGGACGGATAACTATGGGCGCCTTTAGCGGAAAGTTTATGGGAGACCCGGGAGCTTACACCTTTCAGCAGGTGATAGACCGCGTCGCCGCCGCTCTGGATAAGGTTCAAGAGGGAGGCGCCTTACGTTCCGAACAGATCCAGATCGAAATGACTATTCGCGGCCCCGATACTGTCGACACCATTAGGATCCCGACCGAAAGCATCCGTGAAGCTGTTGAAATACTTAAACTTAACGGCTCATGATTCTTTGCTGGATAAGATTCCCCACGGTGCGGGTCAACTTGAGCGAAGTCTCGCGCCTATCGAGGCGGTAGCTCGGGCAACCACCTTTCTCACCGCGCAGGGTCTTGAATGCGCCTATAGCGAGTTAGGCGGATCGGTCGTTACTACACGCTGCGTGCTTCACGACGCGAGCGGCGAAGTAGGCTCGGGACTGGGCAAGGGAATTGGCGACCAGTCCCGGGCTTCTGCAGTTTTCGAGGCCATAGAACATTTCTACTGGTTTCGTGATCAGCCGTCGCTTTCTGCTATTCCAGAACCCCTCGAGCTTGACGGCAAAGACCAGCGGCTCAGGCAAGGCGCACCTGACTTCGCGTTGATATGTTCAAACGGTCTTCTGCCTCTGTCACGGATTGAGATGCAGCCTTTGAAATATGACGCTGATCCTCTTCGCTTTCCGTTCTTCTTAACCAATCCATTTTGGAAGTCTGCATACCAGAATGAGAATGATGCAATCGATCGGTTCGCACTGCGTCGATATAGTACCAACTCCGGAACGGCATCGGGTGTCACCCGTGACGAGGCAGTTCTGCACGGATTGCTCGAAACGGTCGAGCGTGATGCGATCAGCATCGAGCTATTACGGACAGTTGTCAGCAAGCGCCCTGCGCCTGTCCGCAGGGTCAATGTCTCTCATCTTTCGCCCGTTATCGGCTCGATTGCAGAGCAGGTCGAAACCGACGACATAAAAGTAATTGGCTTCTGGGAATTCACCACCTTTGACCTGAAGATTCCGGTTGGACTTGTAGGGTGCCTCGACACCAGGACAAACCGCATAGCCTTTGGCACCGGCGCGTCGCTGCTGGCGGATTACGCGTTCGAGCGCGCTTTCCTGGAAGCGATCCAGACGGTGCATGCCTATCGCACCTTGCCATATCAGCCCGAAGTACGAGCCCTGCCTGACAATGCCCCGCCATATCTTGGCTGTGCATTGGACCGAGGCTTCTTCGCTTATCGTGGCGGCGAGACCGACGTCGTCCCGCTGTCGTTCCAAGATCCGGCAGTCTTGACCGCCGCATCACCCGCTCTCCAGGTGGCCATGATTTGCGACCGTCTGGCCGAGCTCGGGATGGTAGCGTATTCACGGGTGCTGATCGAGGATGCCGTAAGCGTTCAGCAAGTCATTGTGCCGGAACTTGAGCGTTTCCATGTCGTATCCTCGGGTGTTCCGGTTCTGCCGAGCGCCCGTGGACGCAAGTTCCTTGCTGATCCCTTCATGTGAACTGACAGACAGACTTCCCTCTGGAGTATCATGGCGCGAGTGGAGGATTGCTCGCGGCCCTTTTCGAAGATGCCCTGAGGGATTGGATCGATTTCGGACACTTCGGCCTTGCTGGATGGGTTAGGCATTGCCGCTGTCGGCAACTGGCTGGCTTCCTCTACCGCGCAACGCTCACGGCACGTTCCCCCCGTTGCCCACCACGCCGGCGCCCCCTAAAGCCGCCGCCATGAACGCACTCACCCCCAAGCCCTGGATCCAGGCGATCGCGCCTTACGTGCCCGGCCGAGCCACTACCGATGACGGCCGCAAGGTTCACAAGCTGTCGTCCAACGAAAATCCGCTTGGCACGAGCCCTGAAGCACGCGCCGCCTTCATCGCCGCCGCCGCCACGCTCGATCGCTATCCCGATGCCGGCGCCGCCGCCTTGCGCGAAGCGATCGCCGCCAAGTTCGGGATCGAGGCGGATCGCGTCATCCATGGCACCGGCTCGGACGAACTGCTCCATCTCGCCGCCGGGGCATTTGCGGGGCAGGGCGACGAGGTCCTCTACGTCCGCTACGGTTTCTCGGTCTACCCAATCGCCGCGCGCCGCGTCGGCGCGGTTCCGGTCGAGGCCGACGATGCCGATTATGCCACCGACGTCGACGCCCTGCTCGCCAAGGTGACGTCGAAGACGCGGGTCGTGTTCATCGCCAATCCCAACAACCCGACCGGCACGTACACGTCGCGTGACGAGCTGGCCCGCATCCATGCCGCTTTGCCCGCCGATTGTCTGCTGGTGGTCGACCAGGCCTATACCGAATATCTCGAGCCCGAGGATGATGACGGCGCGCTCGATCTCGCCCGCACCGCGGCCAACGTTCTCGTCACGCGCACCTTCTCCAAGATTCACGGCCTCGCCGCCGAGCGGATCGGCTGGGCCTATGGGCCGGCTACGGTCGTCCAGGCGATGCACAAGATCCGTGCCCCGTTCAACGTCTCGACCGCGGGGCAGGCGGCGGCGGTGGCCGCGCTCAATGCCGACGATTTCGTGCGCGCCAGCCACGATCACAATCTCGAATGGCGCAGCTGGTTCGAAGGCGAGATCGCCAAGATGGGCAATGCCGGCCTTCGCGCGATCCCGAGCAAGGCCAATTTCATCCTGATCACCTTCAGCGGCAAGCTGACGGCGGAGGAGGCCTATCACGGCCTGATGGAGCGCGGCTACATCGTCCGCTGGCTGCCCAATCAGGGTCTCGGCCACGGCCTGCGCATCACCATCGGCACCGAGGACGAGATACGCGGTATCGCCTGGGCGTTACACGACATGATCGGCGAAGCTGACTGATGCTGCCATTCGCGCGCGTCTCGATCATCGGTCTCGGCCTGATCGGCTCGTCGATCGCGCGCGCGGTGCGGGCGAACATGCCGACCGTCGCGCTCACCGGCCATGATGCCAATGCGGAGGTGCGCGCACGCGTCACCGAGCTCGGTCTGTGCGACGACGTGACCGACACCCCCGGCGCGGCGGTGATCGACGCCGATCTCGTCATCCTGTGCGTGCCGGTGGGAGCGGTCGGCGACGTCGCCGCTTCATTGGTGCAGGACATACCCGCCGACGCGATCGTCAGCGATGTCGGCTCGTCCAAGGCGGGCGTGGTGTCGGCGCTCGGCGAGCATTTCCCCGATCGCCAGATCGTGCCCGCGCATCCCGTCGCCGGCACCGAATATAGCGGGCCGGACGCCGGTTTCGCCACCCTGTTCAAGGGGCGCTGGTGCATTCTCACGCCGCCGGGCGATGCCGATCCCGCCGCGGTGATGCGCGTCTCGGCTTTCTGGGAAAGGCTCGGTTCGCGGATCGAGATCATGGACGCCAAGCATCATGATCTCGTCCTCGCCATCACCAGCCATTTGCCGCATCTTATCGCTTATACGATCGTCGGCACCGCCTCCGATCTCGAAGTCGTGACCGAGAGCGAGGTCATCAAATATTCGGCCGGCGGCTTCCGCGATTTCACCCGCATCGCCGCCTCCGATCCAACCATGTGGCGCGACGTGTTCCTCGCCAACAAGGAAGCGGTGCTAGAGATGCTGCAGCGCTTCAGCGAGGACCTCACCGTCCTTCAGCGTGCGATCCGCTGGGGCGACGGCGATGCTTTGTTCGACCTCTTCACCCGCACCCGCGCCGTCCGCCGCTCGATCATCGAACAAGGTCAGGACGACGAACGCCCCGATTTCGGCCGCACCCACGAATAGCGTCGTACGACCGCCCCGGCGCCGGCCGGATCCACCAGGCGCTATTGGCCGCCGTTGAACGGCCCCACGATTTCTCAGCGCCCGGCCAGCGCCGCCCCCCGCCGCAGCAGGTATTTGTGATATTCCCTGAGCAAGCCCAGCAAATTGGGCTCGCTCGGCACCGCATCGCGTACCACCGTCACCCCCTTGAGGACCTGCCTCAGTTCGAACCGCGCGCGCCGCATATGCCAGTCGGTGGTTACCAGCCGGATCGAGCGATAATGATGCGCGGCGATCCAGCGGCGCGTCTCCAGCGCGTTCGAGCGCGTGTCGACCGCCGAGCGGCCAAGGTCGATCCGGCTCAGCAGATCAGGCCCGACATGGTAAGCCGCCGCGATGTCGGCCGGCCGCACCCGCCGATCCACGCCGGAAACGAGCATCCGTTGCGCATGGCGCGCCGTCAGCACGTCGATCCCGCGCCGCACGCGCCCCGGTCCGCCGGTCAGCACGACGATACCGTCGGTATATTCGTTGCCGGCCGGGCGCGGCAGGTCGATCGCGAACAGCACGAAGCCGAGCGCCCACGCCAGCAGCAATGCGCTGAATAGCCGCCGGATCACGGCGCCCGCCGCCACGTCATCAGCAGCGCGCCCTGCGCCGCCAGCGCCGCCAGCCCGACCAGCGCGAGCGCCAGCAGTGCCAGGATCGTCCAGCCCCCCATGCCCAGGCTCGCGTCGACGCCCGCACCCAATTCGGCCACGCGCGCGCCGACGGTGGCGATCACGAAGATCGCCACGATCAGGCCGACCGCCGCGCCCACGCCGGCATCGCGCGCGATCTTGCCCGTCACCAGTCGCGACAATTGGCGATCGGTCGCGCCGAGCGTGTGCAGGATGTCGATCGTCGCTCCTTCGCGGGCCAGCGCCGCGCGCGCCGACAACATCGCGATCAGCCCGGTCGCTGCGGCGCTGGTGAGCGCCACCCCGAAGGCGATCGCGCGCAGCGATTCGATCAGGCGCGACAGCGGTCCGAGCTCGGCGCCGGCCGCGGTAACCTGCACGTGCGGCAAGCGCTGGAGCGCCACGTCGATCGCGCTCCGGTCTGCGCCGCGCACCTCGATCATGGCGGGCAGGGGCAGATCGCTCATCTTCATGCTGCCCACATAGGGATCGACCAGCGCAAATGCCTCCTGCTCGGGCACCCGGCGGGTCGAAACCGTGCGCGGCAGCCGGTCGAGCCTCGCCAGCACAGCGTCGGCAATCCGCTCGCGCCGCGACGCGTCCGCCTCGACCACCTGCACCAGCACATGCGCGTGCGCCGCTTGCGCCACCGCATTGCCGGCCGCGCGCAGCGACAGTGCCAAAGCCGCCGCCAGCAGCATAAGCAGGCATGCCGCGGCGATCAGCATGGCGAAGCTTCCCGGCCGCTGGCGCTGAAGCCGAAGCAGCGGGGAGGCGGCCATCATCGCGCCACCGCGCGTTGCGGCGCGCGCAGCTCGCCGTCGAACTGGTCGATGCGGCCCTTCGCCAGCCGCATGATGTTCGCGCCGGATATTTGCTGCAGCAATTGCACATCGTGGGTCGCGATCAGCACGGTCGTACCCTGCCGGTTCATCGTGTCGAACAAATGAAGCACGCGCGCCGCCATTTCCGGATCGACATTGCCGGTCGGCTCGTCGGCGACGATCAGCTCGGGATGCGTGATGACCGCGCGGGCGATGGCAATGCGCTGTTGTTCGCCTCCCGACAGGGTCGCCGGCCGCGCATTGGCGCGCGATCTCAGGCCTACCCAGTCGAGCAATTCCTCGACCCGCGACCCGATCTCCCGCTCGGCCATGCCGCTGATGCGCAGCGGCAGCGCGACATTGTCATAGGCCGAGAGCTGCGGCACCAGCCGCGAATCCTGATGGACCACGCCGATCCGCCGGCGCAGCGCGGGCAGGCGGCGGCGCGGCAGGCCCGCAGCGTCCTCCCCGAACAGGCTGACGATCCCGCGGCTCGGCCGCCGCGCGAGCGTGATCAGGTTGATCAGCGATGTCTTGCCCGCGCCCGATGCGCCGGTGAGGAAGTGGAACGAGCCCGCGGCCAGCGTGAAACTCAGGCCCGCAAGCGTCTCCGCGCCCGTGCCGTAGCGCAGGCCGACATTGTCGAACTGGACGATGCCCGCCATCGCTGCGCCTCGCTCCCTTGCTACCCTCGTGCTCGCATCGCACGGGGGGAGGATGCGCGTAAAGGATTGGAAGGGCATGACGACGCTTGCGGCCAGGCGGTCGCCATGATTTACGATGGCGCGATGAAGCTCTCCTGCCCGAATTGCGGCGCCACCTACGACGTTCCGGAAAATGCGATCGGCCCTTCTGGCCGCAAGATTCGCTGTCGTGCCTGCGACACCAGCTGGTTCGAACCGGCGCGTGTCGCCGTCCCGCCGCCGCTTGCCCCCGCCCCCCCGCCGGTCTCGCCCGCACCGGCCGCCACCCCGCCCTGGGCTTCCGGCATCGCCGAAACGACGGAGGAGCCGCCCGTCCGCAGGAAGCGCGGACCCTGGCTGTTGCTGGCATTGGTGGTGCTGGTCGTCATCCTCGGCAGCATCGCCGCAACCGTTCTGATGGGTCCGCAGCAGGTGGCGTCCCGCCTCGGGATTGGCGAGCGGCACGTGCCGCTCGGCATTGCCATCACGCGCGAGCCCGACTGGCGCATGATCGCCGGTGGCAGCCAGCTGTTCGCGGTCTCGGGCCGGGTCTGGAACCCGACCAATGTCGAGCAGCCGGTGCCCGACATCCGCGCCGAACTGCGCAACGCCCAGGGCAAGACGGTCTATGCCTGGACGATCACGCGGCCGGTGCCGCGGCTCGCGCCCGGCGCCGCCGTCAGCTTCGAAGGTGCCGCCGTCGATGTGCCGCCCAGCTCCTCCAATGTCAGCGTGACTTTCGCCGGCACCGGCGCGGATCGTTAAACTGGGTGCGGCGGCCATTGCGGGCCGTAAAACCCTCTGCTAGGGGCACCGCCTCACCAGCCCCGGCCTGTCCGGGGAACATCCCGATGTGCGGTCGTGGCGGAACTGGTAGACGCGCAACGTTGAGGTCGTTGTGGCCGAAAGGCCGTGGAAGTTCGAGTCTTCTCGACCGCACCATCAGCCCCTCGTGAGGCTGAGCAAATCGGGTCCGGGCCAAGCTCGGACCCGTTTTCCCGTCACTGCATATACCAGCCGTGGCTCACCACGATCGATTGCCCGGTCAGGGCATTGGTCGGGAAGCCGGCGAGGAAAACCGCCGTGCGCGCCACGTCGTTGACGGTCGTGAATTCGCCGTCGACCGTATCCTTGAGCATCACCTTCTTGATGACCTCTTCTTCGCTCAGCCCAAGCGCCTGCGCCTGTTCCGGGATTTGCTTGTCGACCAGCGGCGTGCGCACGAAGCCGGGACAGATGACGTTGGATCGCACGCCATGTTTGGCGCCTTCCTTGGCAACGACCTTGGCGAGCCCGATCAGCCCATGCTTGGCGGTGACGTAGGGCGCCTTGAGCACCGATGCCTCCTTGGAATGGACCGAACCCATATAGAGGATGCTGCCGCCGCGGCCTTGGGCATACATGTGCTTGAGGCAGGCTTGCGTGGTGAGGAAGGCGCCATCGAGGTGGATCGCCAGCAATTTCTTCCAGTCGGCATATTTGAACTCGTCGATCGGGGCGACGATCTGGATGCCGGCATTGGAAACCAGCACGTCGATCGAGCCGAACCGGGCGGCGATCGCTTCGATGCCGGCATTGACCTGGTCCTCGTCGGTGACGTCCATCGCCACGCCCATCGTGCGTGCCCCGGAGGGGTCGAACTCACGGGCCGTGGCGTTCGCGGCCTCGACATTGAGATCGGCGATCGCGACCTTGGCGCCGTTGGCGAGAAATTCGCGCGCAATGTCCTTGCCGATGCCGCTCGCGGCGCCCGTGACTATTGCGACCTTGTCCTGCAGACTCATCATCTATCCTTTGCGATCATCGCGTCATGGAAAAGGGCCGGCGGGTCCGCCCGGTGGCCCACGACCGGTTGGGCTTGGCCTGCATCACGAACGACAATTCGCCTCCTGCCATGATTTCGTCATGCCGGATGTAGCTGCGGGCGAGCGGTGTGCCGTTGAGCAGGATCTTGCCGACATAGGCCTTGGCGGGGTCGTCGCACCGGATCGTGAAGCGCTTGCCGTTGGGCAGGGTGAGCGTTGCCCGCGTCACGAACGGCCGGCCGATCACATATGCCAGACTGCCGGGCGTTACCGGATAGAAACCAAGGCTGGTGAAGACCAGCCAGGCGGACATCTGGCCGAGATCGTCATTGCCGGACAGGCCGTCCGGCGTCGGCTTGTACTGGCTGTCGACGATCTGCCGCAGCCGTTCCTGCGTCCGCCAGGGCGCGCCGGCATAATTGTAGAGATAGGCGACCGAATGGCTCGGCTCATTGCCATGAATATATTGGCCGATCAGGCCGGATATGTCCTCGGCATGCGAATAATCGAGCTTGCTGTTATCGTAATCGAACATCGCGTCGAGCTTGGCGACCGTCTTCCTGTCACCCCCTAGCGCGCGCACGAGCCCGCCTTCGTCCTGCGGCACGAACCACGAATATTGCCAGGCATTACCCTCGGTATAGTCGGAGCCGTATTTGATCGACACCGGGTCGAACGGCTCGCGGAAGGCGCCGGTCGATAGCCGCGCGCGCACCCATCCGGTCTTGGCATCGAAGCTGTTACGCCAATGGCCGGCGCGCTTCTCGAATGACGCGGCGACCTCCTTGCGTCCCATTGCCCGCGCCATCTGCGCGATGGTCCAGTCGTCATAGGCATATTCGACCGTCTTGGATGCCGCCTCCGGCTCCTTGTCGATCGGGACGTAACCCAGCGTGCGATAGTCGGCGAGCCCGCCATAGGGGCCGTAATTCGCGCTCGCGATCATCGCATCCAGCGCTTCGTCCGCATCGAAGCCCTTGATGCCCTTGAGATAGGCTTCGGCAATCACCGGCACCGCGTGATAGCCGATCATCGTCCACGTCTCGCGCCCCTGGAATTGCCAGACCGGCAATATGCCGAGCGGGCTTTGCTTGCGGCTCTCGATCAGCGAGCGGATGAAATCGGCGTTGGTTCGCTCCGGCTGGATAAGGGTGAGCAGCGGGTGCTCGGCACGAAACGTATCCCACAGCGAAAAGGTCGAACGGAAGGTAAAGTCCTGTGCCGTATGAACCTGATTGTCCGGCCCGCGATAACGGCCATCGGCGTCGCTCGCGATCGAAGGGGCGAGCAGCGTGTGGTACAGCGCCGTATAGAGGTTCTTCTCCATCGGTGCCGGGGCATGCAGCTCGACCGCGCTCAGTGCCTGCTCCCATGCCGCCTTCGTGTTCGCGCGGATTGCGTCGAAGTTGTCCGGCTCGCTCCCAAGGTTGGCGATCGCGCCAGCCTCGTCGACCGAGGAGATCGCGACTTTTACCTCGAGCGGCTTGTTCAGTGTGCCGAAGTCGAAGCGCGCGACAATGGCGCGTCCGCTCCGTTCGGCGAGATCGTCCGTGCCGCGGCCGGGACCCTGAAAGCCTTTATAGGCCACATCCTGTTCCGTGCTGACGAAGGCATGCGCCGTCGGCGCGGCGGTGAAACGCATCGCGAAACAGAGGATCCGGTCTGGCGCCCAGCCGCGCGTCTGACGGCAGCCGGTGACGGCGCCGTCCGGCCGCAGCCGGATCGAGGACCACAAGGTCTTGCCGGGATAATTGTATATCGCGCTACGCAGATCGAGCACGATGTGCGCCTGCAGCCCGGTGGGGAAGGCATAGCGGTGGACGCCCACGCGCGTGCCCGCGGTCAGCTCCGCCCTAACCTTGTGGTCGAGCAGCGTGACCGAATAATAGCCTGGCTGCGCGCGCTCGCTCCCGTGGTCGAAACGCGAACCGTAGCCCGAACCCGCCTTGGTCGGGTCGCCCGGCTCCAACGATATGTGATCGCCCGAGACCGGCATCACCAGGAAGTCGCCCAAATCCGAATGTCCGGCGCCTGAAAAGTGCGTGTGGCTGAAACCCTGAATCAAGGCATCGGAATGGCGATATCCGGCGGCCCATTTATAGCATTCGCGGATCAGGCAGCCGGTATTCGTATCGGGACTCAGCTGCACCATGCCGAACGGTGCAACCGCGCCAGGGAATGTGTGGCCCTCGCCACCCGTGCCGATGAGCGGATCCACCGCGTCGTAGGCCGGCGTCGCCATGACGCCGGTTGATAGGAACAGGCCCAGGGCCAGCGGGATCGATCGGATTGCCATGTCTTCTTTGAGCAGCCGTTGGGCTCAAGCGAAAGCGGAACTTCGCAGCTAAGGTTGGAACGGGGTCGGACAAACGGCGTTCACCGCGAATTCCGCAATCACGCGGACGGGAGCCGTACAATGCTTTGGACAATCGCCGTCATTCTGCTGGTGCTCTGGCTCCTCGGCTTCGCGATCCATATTGGCGGTGGTCTGATCCACATCCTGCTGGTGCTGGCGATCATCGTCGGCCTGATCCAGCTGTTCACCGGCCGCCGCGCGCTCTAGCCCACTTTTCCTGAGCGCTGGTTCGATTTAACAGCGCCTCTTCGACAATGGGGGAGGCGCTGTTGAGCGCACGGACCAATGCGGCCATCGCGCCCTTTCCGGTGGGAGGAGGCGAACTTGGCGCGCTGATTGCGGCGTTCGACTGGTCGAAGACCAGTCTGGGGCCGATCGGCAATTGGCCGCAAAGCCTGAAGACCGTCACGAATCTCCTGCTGCTGTCGCCGGTGCCGATCGTTCTGCTGTGGAACGAAGATGGCGTGATGATTTACAATGACGCTTATTCGGAATTTGCCGGACGGCGTCATCCTCAGCTGCTGGGCTCCAAGGTCCGTGAGGGGTGGCCGGAGGTCGCCGACTTCAACGACAACGTGATGAAGGTCGGGCTGGCCGGCGGTACGCTGGCCTATCGTGCCCAGGAATTGACGCTCGAGCGTCATGGCGCGCCCGCGCCCGCGTGGATGAACCTGGATTATTCGCCGGTAGTTGATGAGAGCGGCGAGCCTGCTGGCGTGATCGCGATCGTCGTTGAGATCACCGAGGCGATATTGGCTGAGCGGGCGATGATCGCGAGCGAGGGGCGGTTCCGGGCGCTCGTCAATGCGAGTTCGGACGTGATCTACCGCATGACGCCGGATTGGAGCACGATGCACCCGATCGACGGCCGCGGGCTGGTCGCCAACAATGATTCACCCAATCCGCAATGGCTTGAGGAAAATCTGTACGCGGAAGATCATGTCGCCGTGCGCGCCGCTATTGACGATGCGATCCGCCGCAAAGGCACGTTCGAAATGGAACATCGCGTCCGCCGGCCGGACGGCTCGACCGGCTGGACCTTCTCGCGCGCCGTGCCGATCCTCGACGATACCGGCGCCATTACCGAATGGTTCGGGACGGCCACCGACGTCACGGAACGTCATCGCAGCGAGGATCATCTGCGGCTGGTGGTGAACGAGCTCAACCACCGGGTGAAGAACAGCCTGGCGATGACGCAGGCTATCGCCGCGCAGACCTTCCGTGGCGCGGACGATCTGGCACAGGCGCAGGCCCGGTTCTCCGAGCGGATCAGGGCGCTGGCCCAGGCCAATGATTTGCTCACTGGCGAGCGTGGTGCCGGCGTCTCGCTTCATGGTGCGGTAGAGCAGGCCGTGCGGCCCCATTGCGGACGCGAGGACCGGCTCCGCATCGAAGGTCCCAACGTCTCCCTGTCTCCCAAGACGGCATTGTCGCTGTCGCTCGCGATGCATGAGCTTGCGACCAACGCGCTCAAGCATGGCGCGTGGTCGGCGGAACGGGGCGAGGTGGCCATAAGCTGGCGCACCTATACCCCTGCGACGGGTGGCGCGCGTGTCGCCATGCTATGGCGCGAAAGTGGCGGTCCGCGGGTTGCGCCGCCGGCCCGTCGCGGTTTCGGATCGCGCCTGATCGAGCGCGGCCTTTCGGCGGAAATGGGCGGCGAAGTCCATATGCGGTTCGAACCCGATGGACTGGTGTGCGAGATCGACGCGCCGCTTACCATCTATGGTCTGGCACCATGACCGATACGCTGCGCGTGCTGATCGTCGAGGACGAAATGACGATCGCCCTCTTGCTCGAGGAGATGGTGGAAGATCTGGGTCACCAGGTCGCCGGCCTGGCGATGCGGCTGCCGCAGGCGATCGAGCTTGCCCACAGCCGCCCTCTCGACCTTGCCATTCTCGACGTGAATCTGGACGGCCATATGTCCTATCCCGTCGCGGAGGTCCTGGCCGAGCGCGGTGTGCCTTATGTGTTCGCCACAGGCTATGGTTCGGCCGGGATCGACGCTCAGTATCGCGACCGCGTCATCATCAAGAAGCCTTATGCGCTGGATGACATAAAAGGCGCGATCGAAAATGCCCTCGCGCCTTGACCCACATATAAAGAATTCTTTATATGGGCCAGATGACCGGTCCATCTCTCTCGCAGCTTGAAGAAGCGCGCCGCGCCCTCGATGCGCCCTTGTTTGCGGATCTTGCCGGCGACGCTGCGGTGAGTTTCGAATTCTTCCCGCCAAAGACGGAGAAGATGGAAGAGCAGCTCTGGCAGGCGATCGAAACGCTCGCCCCGCTCGGGCCGCGCTTCGTTTCCGTGACGTACGGGGCAGGCGGCTCCACCCGGGAGCGGACGCACGCCACGGTCGCGCGGATTGCAAGCGAGACCAATATTCCCGCCGCGGCCCATCTTACGTGCGTCGAGGCGAGCAAGGCTGAGATCGAGGAGATTGCCCGCGCTTATTGGGATGCCGGCGTGCGCCACATCGTGGCGCTGCGCGGCGATCCGCCGCAGGCGGGGGAAGCGTTCAGGCCGCATCCGGATGGCTATGCCAATGCGGCGGAGCTGACCGCCGGTCTCAAGCGGATCGCGCCGTTCGAAATCTCGGTGGCGGCCTATCCGGAATGTCATCCATCTTCGCCGAGCGTGCAGGCGGATCTCGACAATCTCAAGGCGAAGGTCGACGCCGGCGCGGACCGCGCCATCAGCCAGTTTTTCTTTTCGCCCGAAACCTATTTCCGTTTCCGCGACCGCGCGGCCGCCGCGGGGATCGTGGCTGAGATCGTGCCGGGCATCTTGCCGGTTTCGAATGTCGCCACGACGCGCAAGTTCGCCGGCCTGTGCGGCGCGGCGATCCCGCCCTGGATGGACCGGCTGTTCGAGGGGCTCGACGATCATCCCGCCGCGCGTCAGCTGATCGCCGCGACTATCGCCGCCGAAATGTGCCGCCGCCTCTATGCCGGTGGCGTGCGCCACTTCCACTTTTACACGCTCAATCGCGCCGAGCTCGCTTATGCGATCTGCCACTTGCTCGGTCTGCGTCCTGACAGCCACGCTACGGAGAAAGCCGCATGACGCGCATTCCCTCCGCCGCCGCCCGGCGCTTCCGCGCCGAGGCCGCAAATCGCATTTTGCTGACCGACGGTGCCTTTGGAACGATGATCCAGGGCTATGGCCTGAACGAGGCGGATTATCGCGGCTCCTACGATCTGCCGATGGATCAGAAGGGCAATAACGATCTGCTCGTCCTGACGCGGCCCGACATCATCGCCGAGATTACGCGCGGCTATCTCGATGCCGGCTCGGACATGGTGTCCACCAACACCTTCAATGCCAACACGGTCAGTCAGGCCGACTATGGCGCCGAGCATCTCGTGCGCGATCTCAACCTCGCGGCATCGAAAATCGCGCGCGAGGCGGCTGATGCCGCCGAGGCCAGGGACGGCCGCCCGCGCTTCGTTGCCGGGGCGATCGGGCCGACCAACAAGACCCTGTCTCTGTCCCCGGACGTCAACGATCCCGGCTATCGCGCGATCGGGTTCGATGAATTGAAGGATGTGTATCGCGAGCAGGCCGAGGCGCTGCTGGACGGCGGTTGCGACTTCATCCTGATCGAGACGGTGTTCGACACGCTCAATGCCAAAGCGGCGATCGTGGCTGTGCTCGAGATTGCAGACGCGCGGCATCATGAGGTGCCGATCATGCTGTCGATGACGATCACCGATATGTCGGGCCGCAACCTTTCCGGCCATTCGGTCGAGGCGTTCACCTACATGGTACGTCACGCACGCCCGCTCACGATCGGGCTCAACTGCGCATTCGGGGCGGATCTGATGCGGCCCTATCTCAAGGAAATGGCGCAGGTCGCGGACAGCCTGATCATGGCCTATCCCAATGCCGGCCTGCCCAACGATCTCGGCGCCTATGACGAACAGCCGCACACCACCGGCGCGCTGGTCGGCGAATGGGCGCAAGACGGGCTGGTCAATGTGGTCGGCGGCTGCTGTGGTACCACGCCGCCGCATATCGCCGCCATGGCGGCAGCGGTGAAGGATGTCGCACCGCGCCCGATCCACGATCATGCCTCGATCACCCGCCTCGCCGGGCTCGATCCGTTCGTGATGGCTGCCTAGCGCCGCCGTCATGCTGAACCTGTTTCAGCATCCATCCATCCCCCTCCACCGCGCCTAGTTGGGCGCGATGGACCCTGAAACCAGTTCAGGGTGACGAAGAGAATAATGGCCAGCACCCCCTCCACCGCCCAGTTCGTGAATATCGGCGAGCGCACCAATGTCACCGGTTCGGCGGCGTTCAAGAAGCTCATCATGGCCGGCGATTATGCCAAGGCGGTCGAGGTCGCGCGCCAGCAGGTCGAGAATGGGGCGCAGGTCGTCGACGTCAACATGGACGAGGGCCTGCTCGACGCCGAATATGCGATGACCACCTTCCTCAAGCTGATCGCCGCCGAGCCCGATATCGCGCGCGTGCCGGTGATGGTCGACAGTTCGAAATGGAGCGTGATCGAAGCCGGGCTGAAGTGCGTCTCGGGCAAGCCGATCGTCAATTCGATCAGCATGAAGGAAGGCGAGGAGGCGTTCCTCGCCAGCGCGCGCAAGGTCATGGCCTATGGCGCCGCCGTCGTCGTCATGGCGTTCGACGAGGTCGGTCAGGCCGATACCAAGGAGCGCAAGGTCGAGATTTGCGACCGCGCCTATCAATTGCTGACCGGCATCGGTTTCCCGCCCGAAGACATCATCTTCGATCCCAACATCTTCGCGGTCGCGACCGGCATCGACGAGCATCGCCGCTACGCGATCGATTTCATCGAGGCGACGCGCGAGATCAAGGCGCGCTGCCCGCATTGCCATATCTCCGGCGGCGTCTCGAACCTCAGCTTCTCGTTCCGCGGCAACGAGCCGGTGCGGCGCGCGATGCACAGCGTGTTCCTCTACCACGCCATTCAGGCGGGCATGGACATGGGCATCGTCAATGCCGGCCAGCTCGACGTCTATGACGCGATCGATCCCGAGCTGCGCGAGGCGTGCGAAGATGTGATCTGGGACCGGCGCGAGGATGCGACCGATCGTCTTATCACGCTCGCCGAGCGCTATCGTGGCACCGATGCCGTCGCCGAGAAACAGGCTGAGGAATGGCGCAGCTGGGATGTGCGCAAGCGGCTCGAACATGCCCTGGTCAAGGGCATCGACCTGTACGTCGTCGAGGATACGGAGGAAGCCCGCCTCCAGCATGCCCGCCCGATCGAGGTGATCGAAGGCCCGCTGATGGACGGCATGAACGTCGTCGGCGACTTGTTCGGATCGGGCAAGATGTTCCTGCCGCAGGTGGTGAAGTCGGCGCGCGTGATGAAGAAGGCGGTTGCCCACCTGCTGCCCTATATCGAGGCCGCCAAGGAAGTCGGCGCGCGACCCAAGGGCCGGATCATCATGGCGACCGTCAAGGGCGACGTGCACGATATCGGCAAGAATATCGTCGGCGTTGTACTCGCGTGCAACGGCTATGACATCATCGATCTCGGCGTGATGGTGCCGTGGACCAAGATCCTCGAAGCCGCCAACGAGAATGACGCGGACATGATCGGCCTGTCCGGCCTGATCACCCCGTCGCTCGACGAGATGGTGACGGTCGCGGCCGAGATGGCGCGCGCCAACATGACGATGCCGCTGCTGATCGGCGGCGCCACGACGTCGAAGGTTCACACCGCGCTGCGCATCGATCCGGCATATAAGGGCCCGGTGGTGCACGTGCTCGACGCCAGCCGTGCGGTTGGCGTCGCCTCGACCCTCATGTCGGATACGCAGCGCGACGCATTCGTCGAGAAGACGGCGACCGATTATGAAGCGGTTCGCGTAGCGCGGGCTGATAAGGGTCAGAACGACCTCGCTTCGCTCGCTGAGGCGCGTGCCAATGCCTTTCCTTATGACGCCGCGCAGAAGCCGCCGGCGCCGTTGCAGCCGGGCACCCATGTGTTCGACGATTGGCCGCTCGACGATCTGCGTTCCTACATCGACTGGACGCCGTTCTTCCGCGCCTGGGAACTGGCCGGCAATTATCCTGCAATTCTCGAAGATCCCGTCGTCGGCGAGAGCGCCCGCGGGCTGTTCGCCGACGCCGAAGCCATGCTCGATACGATCATCGCGGAGAAATGGCTGACGGCGCGCGGCGTCGCGGCGCTCTGGCCGGCGCATCGCGAAGGGGACGACATTGTCGTTTCGCACGGCGGTCAGGACGTCGCCTTTCCGATGCTGCGTCAGCAGATCAAGAAGCGTGAGGGCAGGGCGAATATGTGCCTCGCCGATTTCATCGATCGCGAGGATGATTGGTTCGGCGGCTTCGCGGTCGGCATCCACGGCATCGACAGCCACATTGCCCGCTTCAAGGCGGACCATGACGACTATAAGGATATCCTGCTCAAGGCGCTGGCGGACCGTCTCGCCGAAGCCTTCGCCGAACGGCTCCACCTCCACGTCAGAACGAACCTATGGGGTTATTCGGCTGGCGAACAATTGACCAGCGAGGCTTTGATCAAGGAGCAATATCGCGGCATCCGCCCGGCGCCGGGCTATCCGGCCTGCCCCGAGCACAGCCTCAAGCCGATCCTGTTCGACCTGCTCGGCGCCACCGAGACGACGGGTATGACGCTGACCGAAAGCTTCGCGATGCTGCCGACTGCCGCCGTCTCCGGCTTCTATTTCGGCCATCCCGAAAGCCAGTATTTCGGTGTCGCCCGCATCGGCCGTGACCAGCTGGAAGACTATGCGGTTCGGCGCGGTGTCGACCTCCAGACGGCTGAACGTTGGCTGCGTCCCAACCTCGATTGAGCGGGAGGCGGCTTTAGGCACTCTTCGAACGGCTGAGGGTGGGGGAAACGGAACGGCTGCTTGCGGGTCCGCATCGGCAGAAAGCAGACGTTCGCCCGTGGGGCTCGGGCGACAGCTTCGCGCCTCAAATGATCGTTTAAAGGCTAAGGCCGGCGCCCAGACGCAGCGCTCGGTTACGGTCGAGCGGCGACAAGGTACGCCTTACCGCACGTGCCCCATCGCCTTGCCGCGTTCCGCCGACAGCGTGTCTCGAAGCCAGTCGCCAACCAGTGTCGCGAGGCGGGGCGATCCGAGGTACGGGCCCAAGTTTGACACCTGATTGGGCATGCCTGTGACCTCGCCTTCCTGGAACGAGTGGCCGAGTCCGTCCAGCATCACAATTCGAGCGCGGCGGTTGCTCGCCAACGCAGCGCGTGCCGCAGGTGCGTCGTCCAGCGCCATCGGATCCTTGGTTCCGTAGACCGCTAGAACGGGTATGTGCAGCGCCTTGAGATCGGAGGCGGAGCGAAGCTTGCTTGCTTTCCACGCCTCTGGAACGTCGATCATTGCGAGCGCTTGTTCCGCCTGCGGGCGCGGGAACCCCGCTGCTTCGAACCGGTCGACGACGGTCGCGCGAAGGCGGGTGATCGTTTCCGCATTTTTGCTGTCCGCCCGAGCCTGGAGCAAAGCCATCACCGCATCCACCGCCTGACCGGCGAGGGCTTCGCGGCCGCCGCCGGTCATCTTCACTACCTGCCTAAAAATCCCTTTTCGCACGTAAGGCAGCCCGTCGCCGACATTGCCCGCCAGCGTCACCACGGCCGCGATCTCGGGATCGGCAGCTGCCACAGCGGGCGCGATCACACCGCCCCCGCTATGACCGACCAGCGCGATTCGGCTGCCGACGATGTCCGAGCGACGGCGCATCGCCGCGACCGCGGCGGCGGCATCCGCAGCCAGCCGGTAGGAATCCTCTTCGAACGTGCCCGTCGACTGCCCGGTACCGCGCTTGTCATATTCCAAGGCAGCTATGCCGTCGGCTGTCAGTCGTTTGATGATCTCGGAATAATTGCCACGCCCACCGGGCCCATGCCCCGTAATTAGCACTGCCACGGGATAGGGGCCCTTGCTCTGCCCTTGCGGCAGATACAGTGTTCCCGCCAGCACAATACCCGGTTCGGATGAAATGCGAATTTCTGTCGCGTGAGCTGCGGGACCGACCGTCTGTGCCTGCTGCGCCTCTACGCGGCCGGCAACGCCTGTCGCGAGCAGCGGGAGCAGGGCCGTTAACAGCCGCAGCGCGACGCGGCGGGACACATTGGCCATGGCTTTCATCGGTGCTCCACTCCCCCACCTTTGCGGCACGATCAGTTTGCCGTGCCCAATCTTTCCCCTTGGCGTTGCTGAACAGCTGCTCGTGCCATTCGCAACGCTCGTTTGCTGTGCAAAACCTAGATATGTAGAATTACGAGTCAAGGGTGACGGGGTTTATAATGGTGTGCTGTTCAGAAAGTGTGCTGAATGTCCGCAATTGGGCCGCAAAAAGCTAATATCCGCCACCAGATGAGACATGAATGAGTGTCCGTATGAGGCGGCGCCGGCAAACGTCGGAATGGCCGACTTTGGGTCTTTGCTGGCGCAAGGCTGCTGGTCAGTACTAGGCTCGAGTCGGCGGTTAAGTCCGGTGGCCTTCGGCTCGGAAATTAACGGCCTTCATGCTTTCCTGTTCATTCGGCCGGCAAGTGGTGCGCGGCGAACAACGCAATGCTCTCGGCGGTGCCCGGATCGCGGTTGGCCAGCACGACTACCGTGTAACCATGCTTGAGGAAGTGGTGCAACGAACCGCTCATACCCGGTGCGCCGCCACCATGTCCGATGAAGCGTCCGGTGCCAGCCATGGATCCACCGAAATCAAGACCGACGAACTTGCCCTCGCCCGTCTTGATCCCACCCTCCGTTAGCTTCCGGAAGGTCTCGCTACGCAACAGCCGGTGCGAGGTCACCGCGACGATAAATCGATGGAAGTCGCCGACCGTCGAGTAGCCCCCGCCGGCCGCTGTCCCGTTGAGCCGAAGCGTTTCGTCGGCGCGCTTGAGCCGAGCGCCAGACCCCATATAGCTGACCGCACGGCGCAGAACGGCTGCGCTCTCCGGCCAGTTGCGCCAATCGCGACGCTGTTTGTCGTTCTTGTGTTTCTTTGGTTAACAAAACCGCGGCAGCCGACCAACGACCGCTAACCATCCTTGCCGGCCGCTTCTAGACGCCGGTCGAGCCCGGCTTACCGATAGCAGCCGCATCAGCGCGCGTGGCGAGGGGCCTTTCGCATGCCCAAGCTCGATTGACTCGAATCTGCGGCCCGTGCAGGGTCGCTGCGTCGTCGGCGGGCAACCGCCGGAGGACTGCGCGGGAGAGCGTTCGCTTTGAGCGGGCCACCGAAGGAGCAACCGCCCCGGAATCTCTCAGGTCAACGGACCGCGCGGAACTTCAGACACTCTGGAAAGCGAGGGCGGGCAACCGCGCTCCACCGAAGGTGCAAGCGCCGTTCCGATGGCGTGAAAGCTCTCAGGTTCCCGTGACAGAGGGGGCGATGGACAGAAGCGGCCGCAAGGCCGGCTGGCCGTCGTTCTCTTGCCGGGAAGCATGTGATGAGCGCCGACGACCATATCGCCGAACCGCTGCCGCTGGATGCGTGGCACCGCGCCCGTGGCGCGCGCATGGTGCCGTTCGCGGGCTATTCCATGCCGATCCAATATGAAGGCATCATTGCCGAGCATGCCTGGACGCGCGAGCATGCCGGCCTGTTCGACGTCAGCCACATGGGCCAGCTCACCTTGTCGGGCGACGATGTCGATGCCGCGCTTGAGACGTTGCTGCCCGGCGACATCATGGGGCTTGGCGTCGATCGCATGCGCTATTCGCTGCTGCTCGACGACACTGGCGGCGTGATCGACGATCTGATGGTCACGCGCCGGGCGGACGATTTCTATATGGTCGTCAACGGCGCCACCAAGCATGGCGATATCGCCCACATGCGGGCGCGCCTCCCGGCGAGCATCGCGCTCGTGACGATGGACAGCTACGGCCTGCTCGCCTTGCAGGGGCCGGAAGCGGTGACCGCGCTTTCGCGCCTCGTCCCCGGCGTCGAAAATCTCACCTTCATGACCGCCGGTCTATTCGGCCATGGCGAGCATCCGCTGTGGATCAGCCGCTCGGGCTATACCGGCGAGGATGGGTTCGAGATTTCGCTGCCCGCGCACAGCGTCGACATGTTCGCGACGCTTTTGTGCGCTCAGCCGGAGGTGAAGCCGATCGGCCTCGGCGCGCGCGATTCCTTGCGGCTGGAGGCGGGCCTGCCGCTCTACGGCCACGATCTTGACACCCATATCAATCCCGCCGCCGCCGATCTCGGCTTCGCCATTTCCAAGCGCCGCCGCGTCGAGGGCGGTTTCCCCGGCGCGGATGCGATCCTCGCCGATCTGCGCGACGGTGCGAAGACGAAGCGCGTCGGCTTCGCGGTCGAAGGCCGCCTGCCCGCGCGCGAGGGCGCCGCGATCCTGTCCGGCGACAGCCGCGTCGGCACCATCACCTCGGGCGGGTTCGCCCCCTCGGTCGGCGCGCCGATCGCGATGGGCTATGTCGAGTCCGCCTATGCCGCCCCCGGCACCGCGCTCGAGATCGAGGTGCGCGGCAAGCGTCTCGCCGCCACCGTCACGCCGATGCCGTTCGTCCCCCACCGCTATGTCCGCAAGGGAGCCTCCGTATGACCACCTATTTCACCAAGGATCATGAATGGATTTCGGTCGAGGGCGATAGCGCCACCGTCGGCATCACCGATTATGCCCAGGCTCAGCTTGGCGACGTCGTGTTCGTCGAGGTGCCGCCCGCCGGCACCGCCGTCGCCAAGGGCAAGGAAGCCGCCGTCGTGGAGTCGGTGAAGGCCGCGTCCGACGTCTATGCCCCCGTCTCCGGCACGGTGACCGAGGCCAACGCCGCGCTCGAGGCCGATCCCGCGCTCGTCAACACCGCGCCCGAGGCCGACGGCTGGTTCTTCAAGCTCACCTTGTCCGATCCCGGCGAGCTCGAAGGCCTGATGGACGACACCGCATACAAGGCGTTCGTGGCCGGCCTGTGATGATCGCGGCCGCGCTCGCCTTGGCAATGCACACTGCCTCCATCCCTGTCATGGATGCGGCGCGCGTCGACGCTCAGATCGCGAGTCTCGATGGCAAGGTAGTGCGGGTTCGAGGGTGGCTCGGCACCTGCACGCACTTCGATTGCGCGCTTTATGCGACGCAGGCGGACGAGGCGCAATTCATGAAAGTGCTGCGTTCGCGAGGTGTAGGCTCTCGATATCCGGCCCGGATTTCAATTGGCAGCGAGCGTTCTTTCGATCGCTTGGCTCAGGGGTTTAGCCATCATTATGTGACAGTCACGGCAACCGTTAGCAGCGCCTGTCGCCTGCCACGTGGGATTTGCACCGATCGGGCGCCCGATCTCGTTCCTATTGCAATCAGGTCTTGGCGGGGCCCGGCCAGATGACGCCCAATGCCGCCAGCCGCTGGGATGCGGCCGAATATGCCAAGGGGGCGGCGTTCGTGCCCGCGCTCGGCGCGCCGGTGCTCGCCTTGCTCGCGCCGCAGCCGGGCGAACGCATTCTCGATCTCGGCTGCGGCGACGGCATCCTCACGGCAAAGATCGTCGCGGCAGGCGCCACCGTGGTCGGCGTCGACGCGTCCGAGGACATGATCGCCGCCGCTTTGGCCCGCGGCCTCGACGCCCGTCTCGGCAACGGCGAGGCGCTCGCCTTCGACGCCGAATATGACGCGGTCTTCTCCAACGCCGCGCTCCACTGGATGCTCGACGGCCCCGCCGTCGCCGCCGGCGTCTATCGCGCGCTCAAGCCCGGCGGGCGCTTCGTCGGCGAGATGGGCGGGCAGGGCAATGTCGCCACTTTGCGCGCCGGCATCCGCGCCGAGCTGACCAAGCGCGGCTATCCCGTCCCCACCAACGACCCGCAATGGTATCCCGCGCCGGCCGAGTTCGCCGCCATCTACGCAGCAGCCGGCTTCACCGACATCGACGCCCAGCTCATCCCGCGCCCGACCCCGCTCCCCGACGGCGTCGCCGCCTGGCTGCGCGTCTTCCGCGCCGGCTTCATGGACGCGTCCCGCGTCCCCGATTCCGACCAGGCCGAGATCGCCCGCGCGGTCGAAGCCCAGCTCGCCCCCCAGCTCCGGCAGCCCGACGGCAGCTGGCTCGCCGATTATGTCCGCCTCCGCTTTTCCATGAGGAAGCCCGTTTGATGCGTTATCTCCCGCTGTCCGACGCCGATCGCACCCAGATGCTCGCCGCCGTCGGCGCGGCCTCGATCGACGATCTGTTCGTCGACGTGCCCGCGCCTGCGCGCCTGTCCGGCCCGGTCGAGGGCCTGCCGCTGCACATGACCGAAATGGCGGTCGAGCGGAAACTCGGCGCACTCGCGAAGCAGAATCTCGCCGCGGGCGACGCGCCCTTCTTCCTCGGCGCCGGCGCCTATCGCCACCATGTCCCGGCGAGCGTCGATCACCTCATCCAGCGCGGCGAATTCCTCACCGCCTACACGCCCTACCAACCCGAAATCGCGCAAGGGACCCTCCAGGTCCTGTTCGAATTCCAGACCCAGGTCGTGCGTCTGTTCGGCTGCGACGTCGCCAATGCGTCCATGTATGACGGCTCGACCGCCTGCTGGGAGGCGATCGGCATGGCGCGCCGCATCACGCGCCGCACCAAGGCGATCCTGTCCGCGGGCCTCCACCCCCATTATGTCGCGGTCGCCCAGACCATGGCCAAATTCACCGGCGACACGCTCGCCACCGCGTTCCCCACGCTCGACGGGGCAGGGGACGACATGGCCCGCCTGCTCGGCGCGATCGACGGCGAGACCAGCTGCGTCGTCGTCCAGAACCCCAACATCCTCGGCCACATTGCGGATCTCGGCGAACTCGCCGAGGGCTGCCACGCCAAGGGCGCGCTCCTGATCGTGGTCGTGACCGAGCCGGTCTCGCTCGGCGCGATCAAATCCCCCGGCGAGATGGGCGCCGACATCGTCGTCGGCGAGGGCCAGTCGATCGGCGTCGGCCTCCAGTTCGGCGGGCCCTATCTCGGCCTCTTCGCCACGCGCGACAAATATGTCCGCCAGATGCCCGGCCGCCTGTGCGGTCAGACCGTCGATGCCGACGGCAAGCGCGGCTTCGTCCTCACCCTCTCCACCCGCGAGCAGCATATCCGCCGCGAGAAGGCGACCTCCAACATCTGCACCAATTCGGGCCTGTGCGCGCTCGCCTTCACCATCCACATGACGTTGCTTGGGGAGAAGGGCCTGCGCGAATTGGCCGCGATCAACCACGCCCGCGCCTCCGCCGCGGCGGACGTGCTCGCGGCCGTCCCCGGCGTCGAGCTGGTCAACAAAGCCTTCTTCAACGAATTCACCCTGCGCCTCGCCAAGCCCGCCCGCCCGATCGTGCGCGCGCTCGCCGACCGCAACATCCTCGCCGGCGTGCCGCTCGGCCGCCTCTACGCCGACACGGGCCTCGAGAATGGCCTGATCGTCGCCGTCACCGAAACCACCACCGAGGAGCATGTCGCGACACTTGCTTCCGCGCTCCGGGAGCAATTGGCATGACCATCAACCAGTCCGGCTGGCGCCCCGAAGCGCCGCTCGCCAACGGCGCGGGCGAGCAACCCACCTTCACCGGCAACCGCGCGCTCATGCTCGAAGAGCCCTTGTTGTTCGAGCTCGGCTCGACCGACCGCACCGGCGTCGATTTCGAGGAAGCGCCCGCCGCCCCCAATCGCCTCGCCGGCCTCGAACGCGGCGCGATCAACCTGCCCGGCCTGTCCGAGCCCGAGACGGTGCGCCATTATACCCGCCTCAGCCGCCAGAATTACGCGATCGATCTCGGCGTCTTCCCGCTCGGCTCATGCACGATGAAGCATAACCCCCGCCTCAACGAGCGTATCGCCCGCTTGGCCGGCTTCGCCGACATCCACCCGCTCCAGCCGGTCTCGACCGTCCAGGGCGCGCTCGCCGTCATCAATCTCGTCGGCGAATGGCTGTGCAAGCTCACCGGCATGCCCGCCGTCGCGATGAGCCCCAAGGCCGGCGCGCACGGCGAACTCTGCGGCCTGCTCGCCATCCGCGCCGCGCTGGAAGCGCGCGGCGACGCCCGCCAGGTCATCCTCGTCCCCGAAAGCGCGCACGGCACCAACCCCGCCACCGCCGCCTTCTGCGGCTATGCGGTCGAGAATATCCCCGCCACCGCCGAAGGCCGCGTCAATCTCGATGCGTTGAAGGCCCGCCTCGGCCCCGACGTCGCCGGCGTGATGATTACCAACCCCAATACCTGCGGCCTGTTCGAACGCGACATGACCGCCATTTCGGAGGCGGTCCACGCCGTCGGCGGGCTGGTCTATTGCGACGGCGCCAATTTCAACGCGATCGTCGGCCGCGTCCGCCCCGGCGATCTCGGCATCGACGCGATGCACATCAACCTCCACAAGACCTTCTCGACCCCGCATGGCGGCGGCGGCCCCGGCGCCGGCCCGGTCGTCTTCTCCGCGGCACTCGCCCCCTTCGCGCCTTTGCCCTTCGTCGAGCAGACCGGCGACGGCGCCTTCCGCCTGGTCGAGGAGGAGACCGCCGAGGATCATCACGCCCACAGCTTCGGCCGCATGGTCGCCTTCCATGGCCAGATGGGCATGTTCACCCGCGCCGCCGCCTACATGCTCAGCCACGGCGCCGACGGCCTGCGCCAGGTCTCGGGCGACGCCGTGCTCAACGCCAATTACATCTTGCGCCAATTGGAGGACGTGCTCGACGCGCCCTTCGCCGCCTCCGGCCCGTGCATGCACGAGGCGCTCTTTTCGGACAGCGGCATGGCGCCGGGCTTCACCACGCTCGATATCGCCAAGGGCCTGATCGACGAGGGCTTCCACCCGATGACGGTCTATTTTCCTTTGGTGGTGCATGGCGCGATGCTGGTCGAGCCGACCGAGACCGAGAGCAAGGCCGGCCTCGATCAGTTCATCGGCGCGCTGCGCTCGGTCGCCGAGCGCGGCCGGGCAGGGGACGAAAGCCTCAAATCCGCCCCCCATTTCTCCCCGCGCCGCCGGCTGGACGAGACGGCGGCGGCCCGCTCGCCCGTGTTGGCGCAGCGCCTGCTGGCGGATCAGGACGACTAGGAAAGCAAACCCACCCCGCTCATGCTGAGTAGAGACTGAGTAGGCGCGTCGGCGCCGTATCGAAGGCTCGTATCGAAGCATCGGCTGATCGGCCGATGCCCGCGTTGCTACGTCCCGACCTCGCCTGCTTCTCTCCGGGTGCGCGCCCCAGGCGCCACGGGGAAATTGTGCCACGATGGACCATGAAACGAGCCTGCCGTGGGCATGTCGAAGGGGCCAAGGTGACAAAGAAGAAGTGCGCGCGCACCCCGGCAAATGCGCCACGCCACCGAAGCCAACCTATAATATTTTCCAACGGGCCTTCCCCGCCCGACGCCACCCCCTGCCACCGCAAAAACCTCGCCGCACGCGGACACTTCCTCCCGCGCTCGGGTTGAGCGTCCCATGCGTTTCTACCACGCCACGCGCTGGGTCTTTCCCCGCAGCTACCACCTCCGCATCTTCGCCATCTGCTTCGGCGCGGTGCATCTGCCGATCGCGGTCTTCTGCCTCGCCGAGCTCGTGCTCGGCCAGTGGGACTGGGCCGTATTCCTGCCGCTGCTGGGCGCGACCCTGGTCGGCACCGGCGCCGCGATCGTCGCCCTCCACGCGATGCTCGCGCCGATCGCCCACGCCACCGATCTGCTGCGCACGATCCAGCGCGGCGGCCGCGTACCGGCGGTGCCCGTCGGCGGCGAGGATCTCGTCGGTGAGCTCTTGACCGGCGTCGCCCGCGCCTCCGCCGCCACCGCCGCCCGCATCACCACGCTCACCGACGCCGCCGGCAAGGACATGCTGACCGGTCTGCTCAACCGCCGCGGCTTTACCGACGTCGCGGCGCACACTTTGCGCGCCGATGCCACCTCGGCGATCGCCCTGCTGGATCTCGATCATTTCAAGGCGATCAACGATCGCTTCGGCCATGACGAAGGCGATCGCGTCCTCACCGCCTTTGCCCGCCGCCTCGAAGCGGGGCTGCGCAAGGGCGATAGCGCCGCGCGCTGGGGCGGCGAGGAATTCGCGATCCTGATGCCGGAAACCGATCTGGAGGACGCCACCGCCATCATCGAGCGGCTGCGCCTGTTGCTCAGCCTCGACAATATCAGCGCCGCGGACAGCCCCGCGCTGACCTTCTCGTGCGGCGTGACGGCGCTGCAGGGGTACCAGTCGTTCGATGCGGCGTTGGTGAAGGCCGACCAGGCCTTGTACGCCGCCAAGCGCGGCGGACGGGATCGGGTGGAGCGCCGGAGGTAGGGGGCGCGACGCCGCCTCCCGGTCCGTCATTGCGAGGGCAGCTCGGCGGCAATTCAGTTCACACGCCAGTCTACGGTGCGATGCAATCGTCCCTTACCACCACAGGCAGCGTATGAGCACTTATACTATCTGCGCAACTTCGTTGCGCAAGCGGATGACAATGCTATCATGGTTTCATGAAACGCGGGGGATCAGCGCTGGGGGAGCGTCAAATTTTAGCCGAAGAGCACTTGCAGATAACCGTCCCGCGCGAGACCAAGAAGAGCCTCAAAATTCGCTCGGCAGAAAGCGGTGATCCGATGAGGGTCATCGTATTGAGGGCGCTGGCCGAAGCCGGAATTCGGGTTCCCGACGAAGAAGTATTGGACCGGAGAAAATCGAAGTGAGGGGGGAGACAATCAGGGAAACATTTAGGACTACGACCGCGTCTCGCCCGCGTGTCGCGTCGGTCGTTGATTTGTTTTGTGGGGCTGGGGGCTTGTCTCATGGCTTCAAGCAAGAAGGCTTCGACATTGTCGGCGGGTTCGATACCGACGAAGCATGCCGGTATGCATTCGAGTCAAACAACGACGCACCGTTCATCCGTCGCGATGTGGCGAAGCTAAAATCAAATGATATCAATGCCCTTTTTGTACCGGGGAAGGCACGCGTTCTAGTGGGATGTGCCCCTTGCCAACCGTTTTCAACTTACAATCAGAAGAATGACGATCCAAAATGGGAGCTTCTATCGCGGTTCGGCGACCTCATTGAGAAAGTCCAGCCTGACGTCGTTTCGATGGAGAACGTACCCAGGCTGCTAGCATTTAGAGAGGGAGCGATTTTCGAGAGTTTTGTTAAGAAACTGCGAAAGTCCAGTTACCAGGTCGCGTGGGGCGTGCTGTTCGGTCCTGAGTTCGGGCTCGCTCAAACGCGCTCAAGGCTGGTTCTTCTGGCTTCCCGGTTGGGCCCGATCACGCTTCCTACACCGACGCATGATGCATCTAACTATCGCACGGTTAGGGATGAGATCGGTGACCTGCCTTCGATCTCCCATGGAGAGGCAGATGACAGCGACCCATTGCACTGCGCCAGCCGGCTGTCAGAAACGAACGCGCGGCGCATCGCCTCTGCAAAACCAGGAGGGACTTGGCGCGACTGGCCCGAAGAGCTAGTCGCAGAATGCCATAAGACTGAGACCGGCAGAGGCTATTCCTCCGTCTATGGCCGTATGACGTGGAGCGCGCCATCACCGACGATCACTACTCAGTTTTTTGGATTTGGTAACGGGCGTTTCGGTCATCCCGAGCAGGATCGAGCGTTGAGTCTTCGTGAAGGAGCGCTCTTGCAAGGGTTTCCTCGAGCCTACGAATTCGTGGAGCCGGGCCGCCCCATACAAATTAAAAATGTTGGTCGCCTGATCGGAAACGCCGTACCCGTGAAGCTAGCAGCAGCTATCGCGCGGTCGGTCCGACAGCACATTGAGACACGCGCATGAGCGTCAAACGCAAACTAGAGATGACGATCAGCCTCAATGCCTTGGAGCATCTAGGCATCAATCTTTACAGTAATATTCCGGCGGTTCTCTCTGAAATTGTCGCGAATGCGTGGGACGCGGACGCTACGAAGGTCTCAATTTCTATCGACAAAGCAAATGGAACCATCACCATTGAGGACAATGGGACAGGAATGGACCGGGATGGCGTCATAGACCGCTTTCTCACGGTCGGGTTCAAGAGGCGGGAGCAGCTAGGAGAGAAAACCCCGCTAGGTCGTCTGCCAATGGGCCGCAAAGGCATCGGTAAACTTTCGATCTTCTCAGTTGCTCAGGTGGCGGAGGTCTTCACAACATTACACGGTGAAAAAACGGCCTTCCGTATGGACAGGGAAGTCATTCGAAAGGCGATCGCTGGTAAGGGTAAGGACAATTACGAGCCCGAAGAGCTTTCGACGTGGCCCAAGGACCTGAAAGCCGGAACCCGTATCGTTTTGTCCAAAACATCAAAATCACTTTCAGGAATGACTGCTGAAGGGCTCCGTCGCCGCGTCGCGCGCCGCTTCTCGGTCATTGGCTCCAAAAGCAACTTTGACGTGTCCGTTGATGGTCATAAAATCGGACCGGAAGACCGTGCTTACCACAACGTCGTACAATACCTCTGGACCTACGGTGATCAGTCGGCATTTACGAAAACCTGTAAGCATCTTGAGCGCAGTGCTGAGGCAAGGCTGACGGCAGTGAATGCGGAGCTGAAAAAGGCGGGGCTGACCTTGACTGGCTGGATCGGGACGGTCGCAAAGCCGGATCAGCTAAAGGACGAAGAAGGCGACAATCTCAATCGCATCGCAATTTTTATGCGCGGAAAGCTCGCTCAAGAGGATGTGCTGGACGAATTCGGCCAGAAGGAAATTTACGCTGATTACATCATCGGCGAGCTGCATTGTGAGCAACTTGATCTCGATACGGACGGGGATATCGCAACAAGCAGTCGACAAGCACTCAAGCAGGATGATCCGCGGTTCGAAGCGCTGAGAAGGATAATTTTGTCCGAACTGCGGTACATTGCCGGCAAGTGGAGCGACTGGCGGCGTACCGATGGCGCGAAAGCTGCGGCCACCGTTCCTGCGGTTTCTGCTTGGCTAGCAAATTTGCAGGGCGAAACAAAGAAGAGAGCCGAGCGCTGGATCGGGAGGCTCAACACCATCCGTTCGAACAATGACGAGGAAAAAAAGGAGCTATTGAAGGCTTCGATCCTCGCCTTCGAAAGCTATCGTCGCAAGGAAGAGTTAGACCGCCTCGACAACATAAAAGACGAGAATCTTGACGAGATTCTCGCGATTTTCGAGAACATCGATGACCTGGAGCTGAGTTACTACGGCCAGATTGTGAAGCTTCGAGTGGGTATTATCACCGCCCTCCAGAATAAGCTGAAGGCAAACGACAAGGAGCTCGTCCTACGCGATTACATCTTCGAGCACTTGTGGCTGTTGGATCCGTCTTGGGAACGGACCAAAGGAACCGAACATGCTGAAACGCTCGTCGAAAAATTTCTTGAAGACAATACCAAGAGCCTCAAGGGCGCGGCCAAGGCCGGTCGGATCGATATTGGATATCGGACCGCCAACGGGAAGCATATCATCGTGGAACTCAAACGCGCCTCGGTGGTGGTGCCGGTCGACGAGCTTATGGCGCAAATTCGGAAGTATCGTGATGGCGCAAGAAAGATCCTGGATAAGACCGCGTTCAAAGGCTGGCCCATCGAGATCATATGCCTGCTCGGCAAGGAGCCGCCGGAATACAAGGAAGCCACCGGGGCCAAGGGAGTTGCCGATACGTTGAAAACGGTGGATGCAAGGATCGTTTTCTACGACGAACTGCTAACTAATGCTCAACAGGCCTACGCCGACTATTTGGAAGCACATGTCAAAGTCGACAAGCTGTGGGGTGTCTTTGAAGCGATTGACGACTTTACCCCGCCGCCAAAAGCTCTCCCCGCTGCCGCGCCAATCCGAGCCCTACCGAGCCCAGCCACGAAGGCCAAAGCCAGGTCTGCGGCCAAAGCTAAATAAATCCGGTGATGAAGCGTGGCGGTGATCGACCCGATCCGAAGCAAAATTATGCGCGCCGTTCGGCGCGCGAACACGAAACCAGAAATGGCCGTTCGACGCGCTTTGCATGGTGCCGGCTACCGTTTTCGCCTCCATCGTAAAGGGATGGCGGGAACGCCTGATCTAGTGTTGCCCCGGTACGGCGTAGCAATCTTCGTGCACGGTTGCTTCTGGCACCGGCACGATGGCTGTTCAAAAGCAACGATGCCTAAGACCCGAGTTGAATTCTGGCAGATCAAGTTTCGGCAAAATCAGGCTAGAGATCGTCGCAATGAGGCGCATCTCCTCAAAGAAGGCTGGCGCGTTTTGACAGTATGGGAGTGCGAAACGAGGACTCCTGAGGAGCTAATCGCGCGTTTATGCACCTTCATAAGCCACCAACCGACATAATCGCATTGAATGGGTAGAACGCGAGCGGCAGCTGTCAAAACCCATTAAGCATTTATGAGCGCAACCGTTTTGCGTGCGGTTGAAGCGCAGGCACGCCGCGCAGGATGCGGATCATATCGTCATAGGTCAGCCCGCCCAGATGTGCCTGGGTTGCAACCGTTCGCGGCACGCGAGATAGCGTGCTTGGTGAATAAGGAGTCTCCAAAAGCCCAGATGCGCGCTTACGAGAAGGGTTCTGAGCGGTACAAACACGTCGGAACGGCCGATGAGCCAGAGATCGTGTTTATGAATGGTGTGCCGAAACATGCGCTCGGTAAATGTCCCAAGGCCGTTCCTGACGAAATAAAGACGCAACTGCTCGGCGAGGCGCTTCCCGCTGCCAATGGCGATAGAGAACAGAGTTACCCTAGAAGGCTCCATGTCGTCCACGCAGGTGCGATCTATAGAGCTGAGACGACTACCGCAGGAAAATCCTATCACGCTTTTCCCTATGCGGGGAAACTCGGAAAGGCACTAATCGCCGAATTGGGCGAGATGGCAGACAGGAAGCAGTGTCGTGCGGCATTCGACAAATGGCTCGCGAAATATATAACGCCGCATGGAAAATGAGCACAGATCCAATCTTTCGGCTTGAACTTGCCCCGGTAGATCCCGACCGGACGCCGCTGCTTTGCGCGCTGTCCGTGATCGCGGCCGGAGAAACCGTGTGGCCAGTCGCGGGCGAGGCCGATTGTTCCGTAGAGGTGCCGATAGACGATATTTTCGCTCACCTCGCAGAATTCTGGAAACCGCTCCTGCTGCGTCAAACCTATCCCTTTGCACTGGCACCTGCCCGGCCCAATTCGCTTGTGACTAGTGCTGAAAATCACTGGGCTAACGCGCCGCAGGAACAGGTGGACGAAGAGGCAACAGAACTCGACCATTTCGAGGAGGCGCATAACCTCGCATTGGCCTTTGGCGGATTGTTTGATCTGCCGCCGCTCTGGTTGGTTCGCGAAGGTGATGAGATGCTTTGCGACACGGGCCGTAGCCTGACGCGTCTGCCCTTTGCGGCGGTGCTGCGGGAGTTGACGGCAGTAGGCGATAAGATCGCGGAACAACTTGTCGCGGTGAACAGCGACAAATGGCAACCCATCGTCGATGTCTGGAAAGCGCGAGATACTGCAAGCGAGGTTTCGCTCGTAGCTTGGTCGGCGAGTATCGATTCCAATGTTGCCGCGGAGCTGATCAGCAACGGTCTCATCGAAGCTCCGAAGAGTTTTGCCCAGGCCGCCAATGACGATGACGAGCTTCTCATCGCAGCACGTGTCGCCGGAGCGCTTCCGACAGAGCAAATTGTCCAGATTCTCGAGGTTGCGCGCGGCTTTTCGAGACATGAGGCTCCAAAGCTTGACGCCATCTCGTCAGAGGCGATGTATCACCTCGGAGGGCTCAAAGGGCTCGAACCTTTTGCTGAGGGCGAGGCACTCGCGAACTTCGTGCGAGAAAAGCTCGATATCGGGCCAAGCGAGACAGTGGATATCTTCGGATGCGCTGACTACCTAGGTATCGAGGTGCGTATTGAGGCTGTCGGCCCGGGGACGTTTGACGGACTTGCAATCGCCGGCAGCAGATTTGGGCCTGGTGCCTTTATCAATCGCAACAGCGGCCGTGTGCGCGATAAGAACAGTTCGGACCTAAGTGTAAACCCGGGCGCGCGCGTAACGCTGGCACATGAACTTTGTCATTTGCTCATCGACCGCAGTCATCCGCTCAGTGCAGTCGAGGTTTTGCGTAGCAGGATGCCCTCCAAAGTTGAGTCGCGCGCGCGCGCCTTCGCTGGCGAATTCCTGCTGCCGAGCGCGACCGCGGCGAAAATTTGGAACGAGGTGGGCTCTCCGATAGAACAGGAGGCGCTCGAAGCGGTTCTTCAGCGACTAGCAGATACGTACGGCGTATCGTTCAGCGTGGCCTCTCGGAAAGTCCAACATGGCGCACGCTGGGGCCTGGAAAGCGGCGGAAGCGAACATTTTCGTCAGCTGCGCGCGGCTCTCGATAGCCTCGCACTATACCGCTGAGGGAATGGGTCAATACTCGGGTCGTTGTGGTTTCTCGCTGGCCTGATTGCCGGCGGTTCTCACGTCTTGCTGCGAAAAGCAGTCCCGTTAAAGCACCAACCCCATCGTCACCGCCGCAATCCGCGCCGCCACCAGCCCCGACAGCAAATGCCGGTCGTCGCGCGCCGGCACATATTCCACCATCGCCAGCCCGACGATGTCCGCCTTGGCGGCCACGCCGCGCAGGATGCGGATCATATCCTCATAGGTCAGCCCGCCCGGCGTCGGCATGTTCACCGCCGGCAGCACCGCCGGATCGATCCCGTCGCAGTCGATGGAGATGAACACTTTCGCGCGCGGTTCGATCAGGTCGGTCACCGCCGCTGGGCCCGCCTCGTGCAGCCTGTAGGAGCTGACGAGCTGCGATCCCCACGCGCGGGCATCGTCATGCTGCCAGCTCTCGCCCGATCCCAACCCCCTGATGCCCACCTGCACCATGTCCGCGACCCACGGATATTCCGCCGCGCGCCGCATGGTCGATCCATAGCCATAGGGGTTGCCCTGCAGCACGTCGGCCCAGTCGACATGCGCATCCACCTGCAAGATCGTCAGCGGCCCGTGCCCGTCATACGCCGCCAGCATCGGGATCGGCACGCTGTCGTCCCCGCCGAGCAAGATCGGCACTGCGCCCGCGTCCAGCACCTTGCGCGTCGCCGCCGTGATCCGCGCGCGGTTCTGCGCTGCATCCCACGCATTGGTCGGCACGTCGCCCGCATCCACGCAGCCGCGCGTGTCGCCATTCTTGATGTCCGGAAACATCGTCGCGTCGAGATCGAAATCATATTGGCCCAGGCTCTTGCCGAACTGCGCCGAGGCCTTGCGCAAGGTCGTCGGCCCGTCGGTCGAATGGCTCGGCTCCCCCGCCACATAAGGCGACCCCTCCGACGCCCCGAACACGACAACTTTCGCGCCGTCGAGATTGTCGAAATCCGCTTCGGGCAGGTCGATAAAGGTCTGGCGCTTGGGCATCAGGCGGAGACGTTTCGGATGCGGCGCGGTTCCCGCCAGTGGCGACCCGCGAAGCGCTACCACGAACCCGTCATCCCAGCGAAGGCTGGGATCCATCTCCCTACCCCTATCGGCAGCGTGCGTGGCGGGCGCCATGGATCCCAGCCTGCGCTGGGATGACGGGGAGGGGGCCCCACCTTGACATATCGTCAAATGTTCGCTATATGTTCCAACGGGAAATGACGCGCCTCCCGGCAAATCATTAAGTTCGTTTCTGGTGTTTTTTTTATTTTCGTCGCGTTTTCGGCTCTTTGAAACATCGTCAGCCAGCCATCGTCTGACGACCTGAATAAACCAGGCGGGGCAAAAGCCTCCCGCGTCCTGACGCGCCGCCTATCGCTCTGCGCGCTCAATCGTCCTCATCCTCATAATGCGCCAGCGCCAGCGCGCGCGCCTTGATCTGGCGGGTCATGCACCAATGGACCAAAGCCTCCTCGCGGCCGTGCGTCACCCACACCTCGGATGGCGCGATCTCCTGGATCGTCGCGGTCAGCTCATCCCAGTCGGCATGGTCGGACACGATCAGCGGCAGCTCGACATTGCGCTGCCGCGCCCGCTGGCGCACTCCCATCCAGCCGCTCGCCATCGCCGTGATCGGGTCGGGCAGGCGGCGCGACCAGCGATCGTTGAGCGCCCCCGGCGGCGCCAGCACGATCGCCCCCTTCATCTCCGCCGCCTTGCGCCCCGTCGCGGGCAGCAGCGGGCCGAGCTCCACCCCCCATTCCTGATACAGGTCGCACAGCCGTTGCAGCGCGCCGTGGAGGTAGATCGGCTCGTGATAATTGCGCCCGCGCAGCTCCATGATCACGCGCTGCGCCTTGCCCAGCGCATAGGCGCCGACCAGCACGCACCGCTCCGGATTGGCGTGCAGCGCCTCCAGCAGCCGGTCGATCTCCGATCCGGTATCGGGGTGGCGGAAGACGGGCAGGCCGAACGTCGCCTCGGTGATGAAGATGTCGCACGGCACCGGCTCGAACGGCGCGCAGGTCGGGTCCGGCCGGCGCTTGTAATCGCCCGAGACGACGATGCGCTCGCCCTTATGCTCCAGGATGATCTGCGCCGATCCCAGCACATGCCCCGCCGGCACGAAGCTCACCTCGACGTCGCCGACCTTCAGGCTTTCGCCATAGGCGACCGGCTGGCCGTTCTGCGGCCCATAGCGGCAATCCATGATCGCCAGCGTCTCGGGCGTCGCCAGCACCGCGCCATGCCCGCCGCGCGCATGGTCGGCATGGCCGTGCGTCACCAGCGCGCGCGCCTGCGGGGTCGACGGGTCGATCCACGCATCCGCCGCCGGCACGTACAGCCCGTGCGGGTGCGGTTCGATCCAGGAGCCCAGCCGTGCCATCCCCTCCTATATGGTCCGGCGCGCCATCGGTTCCAGCGCGCGCCCTGCGCGGGGCCCGGAAACCAATCCCGCCCGTTGCGTTGTCGATACGAACAACAGGAGATTGATGATGGGTGGCTTGGTCTCGGAAGTCGGCGGCAGTCTCGGCCTGGTCGCCGCGATCGGCGGCGTCCTGATCTTGATCGTGCTGATCTACGCGATCATGCGCAACCGCCAGCGCACGCCGCGCGAGGAAGCGCGCACGGAGCAGGCGACCCGGGATCTCTACGCTCGCACCGATCGCCAGGATCAGGCGAGCGACCCCGATCCCACGGATCGCTGAGCCTCCCAATCCTCCCCCGCATTGGCGGGGGAGGGGTACCATGCAAAGCATGGTGGAGGGGGCTTCGGCAAACTCGGATAGGGGGTGCCGCCAGCCTCGGCCCATCCTATATTGAACCCAGTGAACCTCCCCCCACCGATCACCGCCTGGTTCGCCGCGCGCGGCTGGGCGCCGCGCCGCTACCAGCTCGAGATGCTCGACGCCGCCGCGGCCGGCCGCCACGCCCTGCTCGTCGCCCCCACCGGCGCGGGCAAGACGCTCGCCGGCTTCCTGCCGAGCCTCGTCGAGCTGATCGAGCGGCCGACCACGGGCCTCCACACGCTCTACGTCTCGCCGCTGAAGGCGCTCGCGATCGACGTCCAGCGCAACCTGATGGACCCGATCGCCGAGATGGGCCTCGACATCCGCGTCGAGACCCGCACCGGCGACACGCCCAGCGACCGCAAGGCGCGCCAGCGGGTCAAGCCGCCGCAGATGCTGCTGACCACGCCGGAATCCTTGAGCCTGCTGCTCAGCCACAAGGACAGCGCCACCCTGTTCGAGAATCTCTCGACCATCATCGTCGACGAGGTCCACGCCTTCGCCAACGGCAAGCGCGGCGACCTCCTCTCGCTGTGCATGGCACGCCTGCAGGCGCTGGCACCCGGCCTGCGCCGCGTGGCCCTATCGGCCACCATCGCCGATCCCGACGCCTATCGCGCCTGGCTCGCCCCGGGCGGCGACATCGATGCGGTCACCCAGGTCGACGGCGATCCCGGCGCCGAGCCCAACCTCCACATCCTCATCCCCCAGGATCGCATCCCCTGGTCGGGCCATTCGGGCCGCTACGCCGCGCAGCAGGTCATGGCGGAGATCGAGACCCACCGCACCACCATCATCTTCTGCAACACGCGCAGCCTCGCCGAGCTGATCTTCCAGGATCTGTGGACGGTCAACGCCATGACGCTGCCGATCGGCATCCACCACGGCTCGCTCTCGATCGAGGCGCGGCGCAAGGTCGAAGGGGCGATGGCGGCCGGGCGGTTGCGCGCTTTGGTCGCCACCGCCAGCCTCGATCTCGGCGTCGACTGGGGCGATGTCGATCTCGTCATTCAGATGGGTGCGCCCAAGGGCGCCTCGCGCCTCACCCAGCGCATCGGCCGCGCCAATCACCGACTGGAGGAGCCGTCCGAAGCGGTGATCGTCCCCGGCAACCGCTTCGAATATCTCGAGGCCCGCGCCGCGCTCGACGCGATCGAGGACCGCGAGCTCGACAATGACGTCTTCCGCTCCGGCTCGCTCGACGTGCTCGCGCAGCATGTCATGGCCTGCGCCTGCGCCGCGCCCTTCCAGGAGGCGGACCTACTCAGCGAGATCAACGACGCCTTGCCCTACAGCGCGCTCTCGCCCGAACTGTTCGGCCGCGTGCTCGATTACATCGCCACCGGCGGCTACGCGCTCAAGGCTTACGACCGCTTCCGCCGCCTGACCAAGGATGCGGACGGCATGTGGCGGGTGAGCCATCCGCGCTTCGTCGAGCAGCATCGCCTCAATGCCGGCATCATCGTCGAGGCGACGATGCTCAACGTCCGCTTCAAGAATGGCCGCTCGCTCGGCAAGGTCGAGGAGGGCTTCGCCGCCACGTTGCGCCCGGGCGACACCTTCTTCTTCGCGGGCCTCTCGGTCGAGGTCGAGCGCCAGGACGGCGAGGATCTGTTCGTCCACGCCACCAAGAAGCCCGCCCGCATCCCCACCTATGGCGGCGCGCGTATGCCGATCTCGACCAACCTCGCCGATCGGGTCCGCCGCTATTTCGCCGACCCCTCGCAATGGCCGCGCTTCCCGGATGACGTCCGCGACTGGCTGGAGATGCAGGGCCGCCGCTCCGCACTGCCGCGGCCCGATCAGCTCCTGATCGAGACCTTCCCGCGTGAGGGACGCCATTACATGGTCGTCTACAGCTTCGAAGGCTGGAACGCGCACCAGTCGCTCGGCATGCTGGTGACGCGGCGGATGGAGACGGCGGGATTGAAGCCGATCGGCTTCGTCGCCAGCGACTACGCCATCGCCACCTACAGCCTCGAGCCGGTCACCGACCCGGCAGCGCTATTCAACCGCGACATCCTCGAGGACGAATTCGTCGACTGGGTCCAGCAATCCAGCCTGCTCAAACGCGCCTTCCGTGAGGTCGCGGTGATCGGCGGCCTGGTCGAGCGCCAGCATCCCGGCAAGCGCAAGACCGGGCGCCAGGTCACCTTCTCGACCGATCTCATCTACGACGTGCTCCGCAAATATGAGCCCGATCACCTGCTGATGCGCGCCGCGTGGGAAGATGCCCGCGCCAAGATGACCGACGTCGGCCGGCTCGCCGACCTGCTCGATCGCGCCGCCGGGACGATGCTGCATGTGCAGTTGGAAAAGGTCTCGCCGCTGGCGGTGCCCGTGCTGGTGCTGATCGGGCGCGAGCGCGTCACGCAGGACAATACCGAAGACGCCCTGCTGATCGAAGCGGAGGCGCTTGCGGCGGAAGCGATGACCGAATGACGTGCCGGACCTTGCCCCCGCGTCTCCGGTAGGCGATATGCTCGCGGTCCAGCCCATGCCGCTTCACCCATTCCCCTGGTTTAGTCTTGCGATCCTGATCGCGTTGATCCTCGTGAACGCCGCGTTCGCGATGTCGGAGCTTGCGATCGTCTCGTCGCGCAAGCCGCGGCTGGAAGCGATGGCGCGCCGCGGCCGCAAGGGCGCGCGGGTCGCGCTCGATCTGGCGGCAGACCCCGGCAAGTTTCTCTCCACCGTCCAGACCGGCATCACGCTCACCGCCGTGATCTCGGGCGCCTTTTCGGGCGCGGCGCTCGGCTCGCCGGTGGCGGAGCGGCTGGAAACGTTCGGGCTCGGCCATGAGGCGGCGGAGCATTGGGGCTTCGGCCTCGTCATCGTGGCGACCACTTATCTAAGCCTGGTGGTGGGCGAGCTGGTACCCAAGCAGATCGCGCTCACCGCACCTGAACCGATCGCCGTATTCGCAAGCCGGCCGATGCTGTGGCTGTCACGCGCCGCCGCGCCGTTCGTGTGGCTGCTGGAGCATTCCAGCGCGCTCCTGATCCGGTTGATGGGCCTGCACCGCAAGCGCGACAGTCAGGTCACCGCCGAGGAACTGCACCTGGTCGTGGCGGAAGCGTCGACCGCCGGCGTGATCGAGGAGAATGAGCGCGCGATCATCTCGGGTGTGGTGCGTCTGGCCGACCGCCCGGTGCGCGAGGTGATGACGCCGCGCACAGAGGTCGAGTGGATTGACCTCGACGACGACGAGCCCTTGCCGGCGCAGCTGCCGCACAGCCGCATGCCGGTCGGCCGCGGATCGGTCGAGGAGCTGGTTGGTGTGATCCAGGCGAAGGAATTGCTGGCGGTGGTTATGGCAGGACAGCCGATTGACCTGCTCGCGCTGATGCGGCCTGCACCGGTCGTGTCGGACCAGATGGATGCGATGAACGCGCTGGAGGTGCTGCGCGAGGCGGATGTGCCGATGGCGTTCGTCCATGACGAATATGGCCATTTCGACGGACTGGTGACCCCCGCCGACCTGCTCGCCGCGATCGCGGGCGCGTTCGTATCGGATCAGGACGACGATACCGATCCGCCTTTGGTGGAACGCGAGGATGGCAGCTGGTTGGCCTCGGGCTCCCTACCGGCGGACACGCTGGCCGAGCGCCTGTGCATCAACCTGCCAGAGGATCGCGATTATGCGACTGCGGCGGGCTTCGTGCTGTCGGTGCTCAAGCATCTCCCGACGGTGGGCGAGAGCTTCGAGGAGGGCGGCTGGCGGTTCGAGGTGGTCGACATGGACGGCCGCAAGATCGACAAGTTGCTCGTGTCGCAGATCGGCCGTTAGCACACGCGCCGCCAGGGCTTTTCCCGTTCAACAGGCCGCTAACAGGAAAGAGGAAGGCGACCTCAGCTGCCGAGTTTGCCGAACTCTGCTTCGAACATTTCGGTCTCGCCCGTCGCCAGCAATTTGGCTTGTTCCACCCAGCGGTCGCGACGGATCCGGCCCTTGAAGGCGCCCATGCGCGCGTCGACCGCGTCGATGTCCGCATCATTCCAGCTCGCAATCTGTTCGAAACGGGTCACACCCAGCTCATGCAGCAGCGTGGCCGCCTTGGGACCGAGACCCTTGAGCTGGGTGAGCGTGTCACCCGGGCCCGGGGCGGGTTCGGTCGCGTGGGAGTTGATGCCCATGAACTGATCCACGACGTCCTCGAACGCGTCGGCAATCTCGGTGCCGACATCGTGGCCTTCTGCCGGCGGTGCGGATGGCGGCGGCGGGGCGGGGCGGTCGAGCGGAGCCGCGCGGACGACCGCCGCCGCATCGCTCAGCCGGACATGCTGTTTGCGGCCGAAGATCAGGAACAGGAAGAGCAACGCGATCACCACGATCACGGCAATGACGATAATCGTGGTGGTGCTCATTCATACTCCTTGGATTGATGAAGGCGTACTAGCCTCGCAAGCGGGATTCAGGCAACCCGGCCGGCTTCGCGTTCCACTTCCCGCCACCCGATGTCGCGACGACAAAAGCCGGTCGGGAAGTCGATCGCGTCGACCGCAGCATAGGCAGCGATCTGCGCGGCGGCGACCGTTCGCCCGGTCGCTGTGACGGCGAGCACGCGCCCGCCGGCCGCGACCAGCTGGCCGTCGGCGAGCGCGGTCCCCGCCTGGAACACTCGCGCGCCAGTGTGCTCTGCCCTGTCGATGCCTGCGATCACGCCCCCTTTGGCCGGCGTGCCGGGATAGCCATCGGCTGCGATCACTACCGTCAGCGCGGCTCGATCGGCCAGCACTGGCGGCGTGATCTCCCCGAGGCGGCCTTCGGCCACATCGGCGAGCAGGGTCACGAGATCGCCATCGAAGCGCGCCATCAAGACCTGCGTCTCGGGATCGCCGAAGCGGCAATTATATTCGATCAGCTTCGGCCCGTCGGCAGTCAGCATCAAGCCGGCGTAGAGCACGCCGGAATAAGGATTGCCCTCGGCGGCCATCGTGTCGACCGTCGGCCGGATGATCCGCTCCATCACCTGCGCTTCGAGCTCGGGCGTAAGGATCGACGCCGGGCTGTAGGCGCCCATGCCGCCGGTATTGGGGCCGGTATCGCCACCGCCGACGCGCTTGTGGTCCTGCGCCGAGCCGAACGGCACGATGGTCTTGCCGTCGGTAAGCGCGAAGAAGCTCGCCTCTTCGCCCGCCATAAACTCCTCGATGACCACCTCGGCGCCAGCGCTGCCAAAGCCGCCGCCGAACATATCGTCGATCGCGGCTTCCGCTTCGGCCGCCGTCATTGGGATCACGACGCCCTTGCCCGCGGCCAGCCCATCCGCCTTGATCACCACCGGCAGGCCGAAGCGCGGCAGCGCCGCCTTGGCCGCCGCAGCATCGTCGAACCGCTCATAATCGGCGGTCGGAATATTGGCGCGACGACACAAATCCTTGGTGAAGCCCTTCGACCCTTCCAGCCGCGCTGCGGCGGCGGACGGTCCGAACACAAGCACACCATCGGCGCGCAGTTCGTCGGCCATGCCCTCGACCAGCGGCTGTTCGGGCCCGATCACGACCAACCCGATATTCTCCTCGCGCGCGAAGCCGACGATGTTATGCGGGGCAACGTCGACGAGTTCGGCATGCTGCGCGATCCCGGGATTTCCGGGCGTTGCGAACAATTTGCTGAGACGCGGCGATTGCGCGAGCTTCCAGGCGAGCGCATGTTCGCGCCCGCCCGAACCGATGAGCAGGACCTTCATGGCGTCTTCACTTCCTCCGGAAACTGCGGCGCTGTTAGCGGACGAGCAGCCCGGCGACAATTCGCCCGCGCTGTCCGTGTCGGAGCTGTCCGGCGCACTGAAGCGCTCGGTCGAGGACGCGTTCTCGCATGTCCGGGTGCGCGGCGAGATTTCGGGTTTCAAGCGGGTTGCGTCGGGCCATAGCTACCTGACGCTGAAAGACGATCGGGCCTGCCTCGACGCGGTGATCTGGAAGAACACGCCGCTCGCGTTCCGGCCGGAGGATGGGGCGGAGGTGATCGCCACCGGACGTCTCACCACCTATCCTGGCCGCTCGCGCTACCAGATCGTGATCGAACGCCTGGAGCTGGCCGGGCAGGGGGCGCTGATGGCGCTGCTCGACCAACGCCGGCGGGCATTGGCGGCCGAAGGGCTGTTCGACGGCGCGCGCAAACGCCCGTTGCCTTTCCTGCCTCGCCGGATCGGGGTCGTGACCTCACCCACAGGGGCGGTGATCCGCGACATTCTTCATCGGCTCGAGGACCGCTGCCCGACCCACGTGATCGTCTGGCCGGTCGCGGTGCAGGGCGAGGGGGCGGCTGCGCAGGTGGCCGCCGCCATAGCCGGTTTTGCCGCAATGGCCGACCCACCCGAGCTGATCATCGTCGCGCGCGGCGGCGGCTCGATCGAGGATCTGTGGGCCTTCAATGAAGAGGCAGTGGTGCGCGCCGTCGCCGGCTCGCCAATCCCTACCATCTCGGCTGTCGGCCATGAGACGGATGTCACCCTCTGCGACTTTGCCGCGGACGTGCGCGCGCCGACGCCCACGGCGGCGGCGGAGATGGCGGTACCGGTGCGGGCCGAGCTGCTGGCGACGGTGCGCGAACTCGGCTTCCGGGCGGGCCGATGCGCACGCCGCTATCGCGATCATGCCGGAGAACGGCTGGGTGCGATCGCGCGGCACCTGCCGCCTCCCGATCGCCTGCTGGCACCGCAGCGGCAGAAACTCGACGATCTCAGCGAGCGGCTGCCGCGCGGCCTGTCGTCGCGCCTCGCCCACGCGCGCCGCGAACTGGCCGAGGCGGCCGGCGCGCTTCGGCCGAGCCTGCTTGGTGCCAAGGTGTCGCGCGGGCGCGAGCGATTGGCCGCGGCCCGCTTGCGGCCGGCTTTGGTCAATAGCCGCGTCGCCGATGCGCGCGACCGGCTCGGCCGGCTGTGGCGCCTGGCCGAGCAACTGCATCCCGATCGCCCGCTCGCACGCGGCTATGCCCGGGTGGAAACGCGCGATGGCCGCGTGGTCGCTTCCGTTCCCGCCGCACGGGCCGCAGGCGGCGTGACGCTCGTTTTTGCGGACGGACGGGTGGCGGCGCGGGTTGAGGGTAGCCCACGCCCTGCTATGGAACGGGCGAAGCCCGAACAGCCCAACTTGCTGTGAATTGGCCAATCTGCGTGAACGGAAAGGCGCAATGACTATGCTGATGGCGCAGGGAAAACCCGCGAAGCTCCACTATCTCGCCGGCAGCTTCCGCGTGCTGGTGCCGGGCGACCATGTCGTTTGCGCCAAATCGGGTGAGCGGATCGCGCTGGAGGACTTGCGCTACTGGAGCGTAAGCCGCCAGGAAGCCTATGCCACGGCGGAACTTGCCTCGGCGGCGGAGCGCAAGGGTTGAAGACTGCTGCGGGGCTGTTCGTCCTGATCGCCGTCGGCGGGTGCATTCCGCGCCCGGAAGCCCCCGGGCCCGCGACCACACCCCCGCCGATCGGGCAACCGGTGTCCCCACCGCCGCCGCAGACGGTGGATGCGCGCATCTTCGGGTTGAACGGATCGCCTCAGCAGGGGGCGTTGCTGACCGGAACCGTGCCGACGGGCACCGCCTTGCTTCTGCTCGACAGCAAGCCGGTACGCTTCGCCGCGGATGGGCGCTTCATCATCGGCTTCGGCCGCGACGCGACTGCTGTATCGGTGCTGGAGGCGCGGATGCAGGATGGGCGGCTGCTGCGCCTGCCGCTCACTGTGATGCCGCGGCAATGGGACGTGTCGTCGCTGCCGACGCTGTATAAGGGCACGACGCCAAGCGCGGCTTATCAACGGCTACGAGCGGCAGAATCCGCCCAGATTGCTGCCGCTTATGCCAGCCAGGCGGATAGCGACGGTTGGCGCCAGTCTTTCCGTTGGCCGGCGACCGGCCGCATCAGCACCTTGTTCGGCTCGCAGCGGCTCTATGCGCGCGGCGTTGCCGGCGCGCCTCATGGTGGAGTGGACATAGCGCGGCCGACCGGAGGTGCTGCGCTCGAGGGAACGCCCGCCGTTGCCCCGGCCGACGGCGTGGTGGTGTTGGCGACCGACCACCCGTTCAGCCTTGAAGGCAATCTTGTGATCATCGATCACGGTTTCGGATTGTTCAGTGCCTTGATGCACCTGCAACGGATCGATGTCCGCACCGGCGAACGCTTGCAACGCGGCCAGGCCATCGGGTTGATTGGGATGACCGGCCGCGCCACCGGGCCGCATCTGCATTGGGGAATGACCTGGAACGGCGCCCGCATCGATCCGATGAGGCTGGCTGGACCGATGCCGGGCTGATTGTAACTCAGGCAGAATCGTGGCCACATCTGTCTTTCGCTGCGCAACATGCGCAGCAAAGAAACCGGTTTCTTCCTCTTCAAGCAATTTTCATGCGTAAAAATTCTGTAGCATTTCGCGATGCTTAGAAGCGGACCGTCGCTCTTGGAGCATATCTGTTGCATTTGTGCGACAGCGAACGAGAAGTCTGTCCGAAACTGAACGTCAGCTTTACAGCCTAGTGAAGCTTCGGGCATCTGTGTCCCATGCTGTCAATGCCGCCGTCCAGGCGCGGCGCAGGACCAGCTTGGCAAGAAGGCTCTCCCCCCAAAGAGCTAATTGCCTCCAGAAAGGGACTGGAAACAATGACTCACAAGATTTTGAACCGGGCGGTGCTGTGCGCCAGCTCCGCGCCTTTCGCGCTCGGCCTCGCGCTGGCCTTCACGGCTCCGGCATATGCGCAGACCACCGATGCACCGGCCGCAACGACGGCGGCAACTGACGCCACGGGCGGTCCCAACTCTGTCAACGACGAGGTCGTGGTTACCGGTTCGCGTATCCGCCGCCCCGAACTGCAGTCGGTTTCGCCGATTGCCGTGATCGGTTCGGCCGCGATCCAGAGCCAGGGCATCACCAACATCCAGGATCTGGCGCAGAAGCTGCCGCAGCTCGGTATTCCGGGCGCCAGCCGCACCAACACCAACTTCTCGACGACTGGCAACGGCGTCTCGATCCTCAATCTGCGTAACCTCGGCAGCAACCGCACGCTGGTGCTGGTCAACGGCCGTCGTTTCGTGGCGGGCCTCGCCGGCACCTCGACGGTGGACGTCAACAATATCCCGACCGAGATGATCGATCGCGTCGAAGTCGTCACCGGCGGCGCATCGGCCGTGTACGGTTCGGATGCCATTTCGGGCGTGGTCAACTTCATCCTGAAGGATCACTTCGACGGCATCACCGCACGCGCGCAATATGGCATCTCGTCCAAGGGCGATAACGCCAACTACACCGCCAGCATCACCGGCGGCGCGACCTTCGGTCCGGACAAGCGCGGCTCGATCGTCGGCAATTTCACCTATGCGGTGGATAAGGGCCTGTTCTCGCGCGACCGCGCAATTTCGGCGGAAGACTGCCTTTATATTTGCGGTCCAACTGCTTACAGCTCTTACGCTGCGCAGGGCCGCTTCCAGCTGATGAACGGTGCGGCCGCGTCCAGCAACACCGGCGGGTTCACCCAGAATCTTTTCACCTTCAATCCTGACAACAGCGTCGTGCTGGGCTTCCCGGTCGGCTATGGCTTCAACCGCAACGGCGTGCGCCGGATCGCGGTGCCGCTGAAGCGCTATCTCGGCACGGTCACCGGCAATTACGAGCTGAGCGATCACATCACCGCCTTCATCGAAGGCACCTACGCGAAGACGAAGTCGAGTTCGCAGATCGAGGCTAGCCCGCTGGACTCGGCGACGAATTTGGGCACGACCGGCTATCCGATCACCAACCCGTTCATCCCGGCTTCGATTGCTGCCCAGATCGCCGCACGTAACTCGGACGGCATCGCCAGCAACAACGTGACCAGCATCTCTTTCCGTCGCCGCCAGAATGAAGTGTTCACGCGGAGCAACACGAACGATCGCGATACATATCGCATCGCAGGTGGCTTCCGTGGTGACATTACCGACAAGTGGAGCTTCGACGTTTCGGGCGTGTACGGCGTGCTGAAGGATCACACCGAGACGCAGGATATCGACATCACGAAATATGCCTTCGCGCTCGATGCGATCCGCGATGGCAGCGGCAACATCGTGTGCCGCGATGCGACCGCTCGTGCAGCAGGCTGCGTCCCGATCAACCTGTTCGGCTATAATACGGCGTCGCCCGAGGCTTCGGCCTACGTGCAGTCGGATGAGCCGCGCACGGATGACATCAAGAATACCGAGCTGGTCCTCAACGCTGCTATCACCGGCACCTTGTTCGCGCTGCCTTATGGCGACGTGAAGACCTCGTTCGGCGTCGAATATCGCCGCGAGAAGAGCGTCGACAATTGGGACGAACTGACCAACCAGGGCCTGAACTCGGGTAACCAGACCCCCGACACGATCGGCAAGTTCAACGTCAAGGAAGCCTTCGGCGAGCTTGACGTGCCGCTGCTCGAGGACGTGACCTTCGCCAAGTCGCTGAGCCTGAATGGCAAGGCGCGCTATTCGGATTACTCCACCATCGGCAACGTGTTCAGCTGGAGCGCGGGTGCGGAGTGGGCGCCGATCAACGACATCCGCATCCGCGGCAATTATTCGGTCGCAAACCGCGCCCCGAATATCGGCGAATTGTTCTCGGCTCAGTCCGAAACCTTCCCGTCCGTGCAGGATCCCTGCAACGGCGTGCGGGCGACGACCAGCAATGATTATTCGGCGGCTTGTCGTGCCATCCCGCAGGTTGCTGCGGCGATCGCTTCCACCGGCAGCTTCACCTACAGCCAGGCTGACCTTCAGGGCATTAACGGCTTTGACGGTGGCAACCCGAACCTGCAGGAAGAGAAAGCCAAGACCTGGACGCTTGGTGCGGTCTTCCAGCCGAGCTTCTTCCGTGGCTTCAGCTTCACGGCCGATTATTTCAACATCAAGATCGACGATGCGATCGGCAACATTTCGCGTACGACCTCGATCCAGCAGTGCCTGCTGACGGGTCTCTCGCAATTCTGTAACAACGTCATCCGCAGCCCGCAGACCGGTTTCATCACGACCGTGAACGCGCAGCTCGTCAACATCGCCTCGTACAAGACCAGCGGCATCGATTTCGATCTGCGTTACGGTCATGCGCTGGGCCTGTTCGGCGACGATCGTTTCGATACGCACGTGCTGTGGACGCGTACTCTGAAGTACAAGACCCAGTCCGATCCGTCGGCTCCGATCGATAACGGGCTCGGCAACATCGAATATGGCGAAGTGTTCAAGAACAAGGTCTATGCCGAATTCACCTACACGGTCGGCCGGTTCAGCATCAACTGGAACGCCCAGTATCTGAGCAAGATGATCAACACTCCGGAATCTGAATTCGATACACCGGGTACGATCGACTTCCTGTTGTCGCAGGGCCTGACCCAGGAGCAGGCTGACCGCGCGGTGAGCCACAACAAGATCAAGTCGCGTATCTATCACGACGTTCAGCTCCGTGCCTTCGTCGGCGAGAACAAGCAGTTCGAGATGTTCGTTGGCGCCAATAACCTCTTCAACCGCAAGCCGCCGATCCTCGAGGACGGTCTCTATTACGGTTCGGTTACGGGCACGACGACCGCATCCGACGTTTACGATCCCTACGGCCGCCGCTTCTATGCGGGCGTCCAGGTCCACTTCTAGGACCCAGCAGGGCTACAAAAGGAGGGGGCGGCTCTCGGGCCGCCCCTTTTTTTATGCGTCGAACAATCCGGATTGGCCCGCCGTGGGCGGGGGCTCCAGCCCCAGATGGGTCCAGGCCCGACCGTTGAGGCAGCGGCCGCGCGCGGTGCGGGCGACCAGGCCGAGCTGGATGAGGTAAGGCTCGATCACCTCCTCGATCGTATCGCGGGGCTCCGACAGGCCGGCGGCCAGGGTTTCCACGCCGACCGGGCCGCCACGGTAGATGTCCGCGATCATCGTCAGATAACGTCGATCCATCGCGTCGAGACCGAGCGCATCGACCTCCAGCCGCGTGAGTGCGGCATCGGCGTCCCTGGCGTCGACGATATTGTGCCCGGCGGCATGGGCGAAATCGCGCACGCGCCGCAGCAGCCGTCCGGCGATGCGCGGCGTCCCGCGCGAGCGGCGTGCGACCTCGGCCGCGCCGTCGTCGGCGATAGCGAAGCCGAGCAAGCGGGCGGCGCGGCGCACCACCAGCTCAAGCTCGTCGACCGAGTAGAAATTGAGGCGGATCGGGATGCCGAAGCGGTCGCGCAGCGGCGTCGTCAGCAGGCCCTGGCGGGTGGTGGCCCCGACGAGCGTGAAACGCGGCAGATCGATGCGGACGCTGCGTGCCGACGGGCCTTCGCCGATCATGATGTCGAGCGCGCGATCCTCCATCGCCGGATAGAGGATTTCCTCCACGGCCGGCGCCAGCCGGTGGATCTCGTCGATGAAGAGCACGTCGCCTTCCTCGAGATTGGTCAGCAAGGCCGCGAGATCGCCGGATTTGGCGATGACCGGGCCGGAGGTTGCGCGGAAGCCCACGCCGAGCTCGCGCGCCACGATCTGCGCGAGCGTGGTCTTGCCGAGCCCGGGAGGGCCGAAGAACAGCACATGATCGAGCGCTTCGCCGCGGGCCTTGGCCGCCTGGATGAAGACGCGCAAATTTTCCCGCGCGGCCTTCTGTCCCACGAATTCGTCGAGCGTGCGCGGGCGCAACGCGGCGTCTGCATCGTCGGGGACGCGTGCTGCGTCGATCAACCGTTCGGCCTCGCTCATGAGAGAGGCATAGAGCCTGATCTTGTCCGGTGGAAGCATGCGGCGCGCAGCGGCAGGTGGCGTGATTGCGCGCTCTTCAACGATTGCTCCAGCATGGTAGAGCGGCGCTGTCGCCATCGCTCACACAGGATGTTCCATGCCCAAGCCGCCCTTGCTGATGCTGGTCGAGCATCCCGAATTGTTCGGGCTGGAGCATGTCGGCGACCTCTATGACCTGCGCCATGCGCCCGCGCCGGGCATCGAGGCGGCGCTCAGCAGCGGCAATGGCGTGGACGCGGCGATGCTGGCGGCCGCGCCCGATCTGAAGATGATCGCGCTGAGCGTGGTCGGTTATGACAAGGTCGATGTCGCGGGTGCGCGCGCCCGTGGCATCGTCATCTCGAACACGCCGGACGTGCTGACCGACGATGTCGCCGATCTCGCCCTCGGGCTGATGATCGCGGTCGCCCGCCGGCTGCCGGCGCATGATCGGTTTGTGCGCGAGGGACGGTGGCCGCAGGAGGGGCCGCCCGCGCTGACACGGCGCGCGAGCGGCCGGCGCGTCGGTGTGCTTGGCCTCGGCCGGATCGGGCAGGCGATCGCGGCGCGCGCGCAGCCCTTTGCGGCGGCGGTGGGCTATTATTCGCGGCGGCCGCGCGACGAGGGCGCGACCTATCATTATTGCGACACCCCGCTGGCGCTCGCGCGGTGGGCGGATGTGTTGATCGTGGCGGTAGCCGGCGGCGCCAAAACCGCCGGGCTGGTTAGCCGCGAGGTGATCGAGGCGCTCGGGCCCGACGGCATGCTGATCAATATCGCGCGCGGATCGGTGGTGGAGGAGCCGGCGCTGGTCGCGGCGCTCTCCGATGGCCGGCTCGGAGCCGCTGGGTTGGATGTGTTCGCGCACGAGCCGAACGTACCGGAGGCTCTGCTGGCCATGGACAATGTCGTGTTGGTTCCGCACCAGGGCAGCGCCACGCGCGAGACGCGGGCGGCGATGGGTCAGCTTGCGCTGGACAATCTCGCGGCATTCTTTGCGGGTGAGCCGCTGCTTACGCCGATTTGATCAGCGCGCCGCTTTCCTGAGCGCGAGCCGCACCAAGGCATCGAGGCCCACCTCCGGGCCGAGCTCATCGCTGGCGGCGGACACAGCCGCGGCCGCCTCGGCGGGGCGGAAGCCGAGATTGGCCAGCGCCGACAGGGCGTCCGCAGCCGCCGACCCCTGCGGCAGCGCAGTCGCGCCACCCGGGCCGGGCGCGACACCGCCGGCCTTGTCCTTGAGCTCCATCGCGATGCGTTGGGCGAGCTTGGGGCCGACGCCGTTGGCGCGCGCGATCATGGCCTTGTCGCCGCTCGCGATCGCGCGGGACAGTTCGTTGGTATCGAGTACCGACAATATGGCCAGCGCGACGCGGCCGCCCACGCCCTGCACCCCGGTCAGCAGGCGGAACCAGTCGCGCTCGCTCGCCGATCCGAAGCCGAACAGCGTAATCGCATCCTCACGCACCTGCATCTCGGTCAGCAGCAAGACGCTGCCGCCGACCGGGCCGATCGCTGAAAGTGTGCGCGCCGAGGCATAAGCGAGATAGCCGACGCCGTTGACGTCGATCACCGCATGATCGGCGCCGGTCTCGGCAAGTATTCCGGAAAGGCGGGCGATCATCGCGGCCAGACTAGCCCAGCCGCCGCGCGCTCGCCAGATGGTGGGCGTGGGTGATCGCGACCGCGAGTGCGTCGGCGGCATCGGGGCCCGCGATCTTCGTGCCCGGCAGCAGGCGCGCGACCATGGCGTGGACCTGCGCCTTGTCGGCCCCGCCGGTGCCAACCACCGCCTTCTTCACCACACTCGGCGCATATTCGCCGACGTCGAGGCCGTGCCGTGCCGCCGCCAGCAGGACGACGCCCCGTGCCTGGCCGAGCTTGAGCGTCGATTGCGGGTTCATGTTGACGAACACTTCCTCGACCGCCGCCGCTTTTGGCTGATGCGTGTCGAACAGCGCACCCAACGCATCGTGCAACGCCGCCAGCCGGGCGGGCAGGGCATCGGCGCTGTTGGTCTTCACCTGGCCGTTGGCGACGTGGCTCAGCCGATTGCCTTCCGCTGCGATCACGCCCCAGCCGGTCGTGCCGAGGCCCGGATCGAGGCCGATCAGGATCAGCCCTTCCTCCCGCGGGCGGGAGGAAGCATCAGGACAGCTTCTCCATGACGTCGTCCGGGATGTCGTAATTGCCCCAGACGGTCTGGACGTCGTCGTCGTCGTCGAGCGCGTCGATCAGCTTGAGAAGCTGGCCGGCCTGTGCCTCATCGAGCGTGATCTGGGTTTGCGGACGCCACGCCAGTTTGACGCCTTCGGCCTCGCCCAACACCGGCTCGAGCGCCTTGGCGACGCCGTGCAGCGTGTCGAGCGCCGTCCAGATCGAGTGGCCGTCTTCGCTGCTTTCGACATCCTCGGCACCGGCTTCCAGCGCCGCTTCGAAGACCTTCTCGGCGTCGCCCGCCGAGGCAGGGTAACTGATCAGCCCGAGTCGATCGAAGGCGTGACTCACCGAATTGGGGGCACCGAGATTCCCGCCATTCTTGGAGAGGCCGAGCCGCACATTGGTGGCGGTGCGGTTGCGATTGTCGGTCAGCGTTTCCACGATGAGGGAAACTCCGCCCGGGCCGAAGCCCTCGTAGCGGATCTCTTCATAGGCCTCAGCATCGCCGCCGGAGGCCTTGTTGATCGAGCGTTCGATGTTTTCCTTGGGCAGCCCTTCCTTGCGCGCGGTGATGACCGCAGCGCGCAGCCGAGCGTTCATGTTCGGATCGGGCAGGCCGGAGCGGGCCGCGACCGTGATCTCGCGCGAGAGTTTGGAGAACAAGGCCCCGCGCTTCTTATCCTGCGCACCCTTGCGGTGCATGATGTTCTTGAATTTGCTATGGCCGGCCATGGCGCCCGCTTCTTCTTTTCTCGAATGGAGGGAGGAGCCGCACTCCTAGCGCGCGGCATCCCCGGCATCAACTCGGCCCCTTTTCGGCTCGGGCCGGTTCAGTTCAGGCCGAGCGCAGCCTTGTAAGTATCGAGCAGTGCCTCGGCTTCGTCGCGGGCATGCTTTTCCATTTTGCGCAGGCGCACGATCGCGCGCATCGTCTTGCTATCATAGCCCTGGCTCTTGGCTTCGGAATAAACGTCGCGGATATCGTCCGCCATGCCCTTCTTCTCTTCCTCGAGCCGTTCGATCCGCTCGATGAAGAGGCGCAGCTGATCCGCCGCAACCGTATCTGACATTGCCTGTCCCCGTGATTCTGGTGAGCGCGGCGACTAGCCGCTAGCGTACCGGCTTCGCAATGGGGTGACGGCGGCGAAAACGCTGGCTAGGTGGAGGTCGATCGGGAGCGGAGCCAAAATGGCCGAAGGTAGCAACATCCAGTTTTCGGAGCGCGAGGCGCTCGATTATCATGCGTCCGGCCGGCCGGGCAAAATCGAGATCGTCGCCTCGAAGCCGATGGCCACGCAGCGCGACCTCAGCCTGGCTTATTCGCCGGGCGTGGCGGTGCCGGTGCTGGCCATCGCCGAAAATCCCGATGCGGCTTATGATTATACCGCCAAGGGCAATCTGGTCGCCGTGATCTCCAATGGCACCGCCATCCTTGGCCTCGGCAATCTCGGCGCGCTGGCGTCGAAGCCGGTGATGGAAGGCAAGGCGGTGCTGTTCAAGCGCTTTGCCGACGTCGATGCGATCGATCTTGAGCTCGCGACCGAGGATGTCGACGCCTTCTGCAACGCGGTCGCTTTGCTGGAGCCGTCGTTCGGCGGCATCAACCTTGAGGATATCAAGGCGCCGGAATGTTTCGTGATCGAGCAGACCCTGCGCGAACGCATGAACATTCCGGTAATGCATGACGATCAGCACGGCACCGCGATCATCACCGCCGCCGGCCTGATCAATGCCTGTTATCTGACCGGGCGCGAGCTCAAGGATATCCACGTTGTCGTCAACGGCGCGGGTGCGGCCGCGATCGCCTGCACCGAGCTGATCAAGGCGATGGGAGTTTCGCCCGACAAGGTGCTGATGTGCGATCGCTCGGGCGTGATCTACCAGGGCCGTACCGACAGCATGGACCAGTGGAAGTCGGCGCACGCCGCGGTTACGGATCGGCGCACTCTCACGGAAGCTCTGGTCGGTGCCGACGTCTTTCTCGGCCTGTCGGCCGCCGGTGCGCTGAAGCCGGAGATGGTGAAGGCGATGGCCAAGCGCCCGATCATCTTCGCCATGGCCAATCCCGATCCCGAGATCACGCCGCCCGAGGCCAAGGCGGTCCGCCCGGACGCGATCATCGCCACCGGCCGCTCTGACTATCCCAACCAGGTCAATAACGTACTCGGCTTCCCGTTCATCTTCCGCGGCGCGCTCGACGTACGCGCGACCGCCATCAACGAGGAGATGAAGATCGCAGCCGCCGAGGCGCTCGCCAGCCTCGCGCGCCAGCAGGTGCCCGAGGAAGTGGCGGCCGCCTATGGGGGCCATGCGCCGCGCTTCGGCCCCGATTATATCATCCCCGCGCCGTTCGATCCTCGCCTGATGGAGATCATCCCGGCCGCCGTCGCCGAAGCCGCGATGCGGACCGGGGTCGCGCGCAAGCAGATCGACGATTTTGCGGCCTATCGCGAGAAACTGAAGGGCCGGCTGAGCCCGGCGACGTCAGTGCTGACGCTCGCCCATGCCAATGCGCGTGCCAATCCCAAGCGCGTCGTCTTCGCAGAAGCTGAGGAAGAAGTGGTGCTGCGCGCGGCGATCGCGTTCCGCGATGGCGGCTACGGTACGCCGGTGCTGGTGGGCCGCGACGAGGTGCCCGATAAATTGCGGGCGCTCGGCGTCGAGGATCCCGACAGCTTCGAGCTGCATAACAGCCGTCATTCGCCGCTCGTGCCGCAAATGGTCGAGTACCTCTACGCACGGCTGCAGCGGCGGGGATATCTGCGCCGCGAGGTCGAAGCGATGGTCAACCAGGACCGCAACATCTTCGGCGCGCTCCTGCTGGCGTTGGGCGAAGCCGATGCGATGATCACCGGCATCACCCGCACCTACGGCAAGACCTTGCGTCAGGTTCGGCGCGTGATCGATCCGATCGAAGGCCGCCGGCCCTGTGGCATCCATGTCATCGTCGGCAAGAAGCACACGGTGTTCATGGCCGACACGATGGTGACCGAGCGGCCGACGCCCAAGGAATTGGTCGCGATCGCGCAGCACACGGCTGCGGTCGCGCGGCGCATGGGCCATGAGCCGCGCGTCGCCTTCCTGTCCTATTCGACCTTCGGCAACCCGCCGGGCGAATGGATCGACAATGTCCGCGACGCGGTGGCGTTGCTGGAAGAAAAGGATCCCGGGTTCGAGTTTGAGGGCGAGATGGCGCCCGACGTCGCGCTCAATCCCAATCTGCGCAAAGCCTATCCGTTCAGCCGGCTGTCCGGTCCCGCCAACGTGCTGATCATGCCGGGCCTGCAATCGGCCAATCTCTCGGCCAAATTGCTGCGCGAGGTCGACGGAGATGCCGTGATCGGGCCGATGCTGGTCGGCATGGAAAAGCCGGTGCAGATCGCGACCATGTCCGCGACGGCATCGGAGTTGCTGACTCTCGCCGTGTTGGCGGCAGCGGGCATCGCGCACTAGCTGACAGAAACTGTTTCCCGGCGAAGGCCGGGATCCAGCTGTAATGGCGGGACTGGACCCCGGCTTTCGCCGGGGGACATTGCGTCAGCCGCCGGGATTGTCGGCGGTGGAGGCGCGGTCGGTTGTGCCGGCCTGGATATTGCCGAACAATTCCGAGAAAAAGGTATGGCGGGCGCCAAGCACGGGCGTTTTCTTGCCGTAGGGCTGAACGTCGCGAATGGTTTCGACGCCCGTCCGCTGGACCGAGGCAACATCGCCATTGGCGGCGAAGCGTACCGCCAACAAGGTCTGCTCGGTCGCATGCGGCGTGCTGAAAGCGAGCTGGCGGGTGGTGCGCGACAGATAGTACCAGGTGCTGCCCTGGTCGAACTGGCTGTCGAAAGTCGGCCGCCCAAGCGTCTTGGTGACCGAGTCCTTATTGTCGACGCCGGGCTGGACGCTGTTGATCAGCGTGGTGTCCACGACATAGCCCTTGTGATCGCGCACCTCCGCGCAGCCGCCAAGCGCCACCAAAGCCAGCGCCGCGATCGCCCCGCGCTTGAGTGATGCTGCCATGTACGAAAAACCCTTTCCCGACGATCAATTGAGCCTGGCTGCCCGTGGCTGAACTCAGCCTGAGCGGCACAGTCTCGCGCCTCGGGATTGCAACCGCGCGCCGCGGCCTCAATATGCGGCCCCGACAGGCTCTGCAAGTCGCGGACCGGGAGATGCGGTGAATGATAGGAGTATGGCGTCGTCTGTTCGGGCACGCGGAGCGTGACCGGCTTGCCCCGCTCTATCGCGCTGTGGTGGCGGAGGCACGCCGTCCGGCCTGGTATCGTGATGGTCGCGTGCCCGACACTTTGGACGGCCGTTTCGACATGGTCGCGGCGATTCTCAGCTTGGTACTGTTGCGCTTGGAGACCGACGGCGATTCCGCGCGAGCGCCATCGGCGTACCTTACCGAATTGTTCGTCGACGACATGGATGGCCAATTGCGCCAGCGTGGGATCGGCGACATCGTCGTCGGCAAGCATATCGGCCGGATGATGGGTGCGCTCGGCGGACGACTCGGGGCGCTCCGCGAAGCCTTTGCGGGCGGCGATCTGGACGACGTGATCCAGCGCAACATTTACCGGGGCATGATTTCCGGCTCGGCAGCGCTCGCGGAGGTGCGAAACGGGCTGCTCGACCTGCGTAACCGCCTCGCGGCGGCGCCTACCGAGTCGCTGATTGAGGGAGAGTGGCCGGAATGACACCCGAATTCTCGCGCCCGTTTCGTCTCGACGAGCTTGGCGGCGCCCCCCGCAGCATTGCGATAGATGCGGATGAGAGCGAGCGCGCGGCGCTCGCCGAGCGCTTCGACCTGATCGGCCTGGATCGGCTCGAGGCCACGGCCGAGCTGGTGCGCGACGGCGAGGTCGTGATCGCTACCGGCAAGTTGCAAGCGGAGGTCGTTCAGGCCTGCGTCGCGAGCGGCGAGCCGGTTCCTGCCGTGATCGTGGAGACCTTCACCCTGCGCTTCGTGCCGCTGCGCGCCGTCGACGATCCCGACGAGGAAATGGAACTCGCCGAAAGCGACCTCGACGAAATCTTCTACGAGGGCAGCGCGATCGATCTCGGCGAGGCGGTCGCGCAGACACTGGCGCTGGCGCTCGATCCTTTCCCGCGCGCGCCGGACGCCGACGACAAATTGCGCCAGGCCGGCGTGATCGGCGAGGAGGATGCCGGCCCCTTCGCCGCTCTTAAGGCCCTCAAGGACAAGCTCTAGGCGATCAGCCGCCGAACGCGCGGGCGATCTGCAGGAAAATCACATAGAGTAGGCCGGCGATTGCCATCGCTGCGGGAAGGGTCGTCACCCATGCGAGCGCGATATTGCGGACGGTGCTGACCTGCACACCCGAGCCATTGCCTGCCATCGCGCCAGCCACGCCGCTTGAGAGGATATGGGTGGTTGAGACCGGCATGCCCTTGAACTGAGCGAGCAATATCGTGCTGGCGGCCATCAGTTCGGCGGCGGCGCCCATGCCATAGGTCAGGTGCGTCTTGCCGATCTTCTCCCCGACGGTAACGACGATCCGCTTCCAGCCTACCATCGTCCCCAGGCCGAGTGCCAGCGCGACCGAGATCTTGACCCAGGTCGGGATGTAGCGCGTGCCCTTTTCCAGCAGGTCCTGATAGGTTTTGAGCTTCTTGTCGCCACCGTTCGGGAAGTCGTTCTTGGCTTTTTCCTTGTCCTTGGTCAGCAGCCTCAACGTATCATAGACCAGATACATCTGGTTCCTCAGGTTGCGGGTCGCGGCTGCCGGCACATGGGCGATCGCGCCATAATTCTTGAGCTCCTGCGTAATGTCGCCGGAAACCTGGTCGAGGGCGGCATAGACTTCGGGCTTCTCGGCCTGATGCGTTTTCAACGCCGTCGTCAGCACTTGCGACGCGGCCTGCGGCGTCACGGCCGGCGCACCGGCGGCATGCCCGACGAACACGGTATGCGCGTCGCTCACTGCCTGGATGAAGGCAGGCGTCGAGCTGTCCGGCATGGTTCGGTTGAGCGCGTAGGCCGTCGGCGCCACGCCGATCAGGATCAGCATGATCAGGCCCATGCCCTTCTGCCCATCATTGCCGCCGTGCGCGAAGGAGACGGCGGTGCAGGTGAAGATCAGCAGCGAGCGGATATGCCATGGCGGCGGGGTATCGCCTTGCGGTTCCTCGTACAGCTTGGGATCGGGAATGACCCGCTTCATGACCCACAGCAACACCATCGCGCCGAGAAAGCCGATGATCGGGCTGACCAGAAGGGTGAGCAAGACGCTTTGGGCCTGGCTCCATTCCACGCCCGAGGTGCCGCCCGCACCCCCCGCCGCCATCAGCTGATTGGCGAGGCCGACACCCAGGATCGACCCGATCAGCGCATGGCTCGACGAATTGGGCAGCCCGAGCCACCAGGTGCCGAGATTCCACACCACTGCCGCGATCAACAGCGCAAAGATCATGGCATAGCCGCCGGCACTGCCGACGTGCAGGATCAGGTCGACCGGCAGCAATGTAATGATCGAGTAAGCGACCGCGCCGGTCGAGACGATCACGCCGATGAAGTTCCAGCAGCCGGACCAGATCACCGCCACGACCGGAGCCAGCGAATTGGTGTAGATCACGGTCGCGACCGCATTGGCGGTATCGTGGAAGCCGTTTACGAATTCGAAGCCCAAGGCGATCAGCAATGCGAGGCCGAGGAACAGGAATGCGCCGATCGCGAGCGGCTCGCCGACATGGGCGGTATCGTTGAAGATGTTGTAACCGGCGAAGAGCAGCCCGGCCGCCAGCACGCCGGCGAACAGGATCGTCGCCAGCGGATGGATCTTGTGGTCGAGCTTGATGTGGCTTTTCGGCCGGTCTTCCGTCGCGAGTGTGCTGCTGGCCATCGGCCTCTCCTGATCGTCCCCCGACTCGAACAGCTCTTTGCCGTTCGAGATGACAGGACGATGACAGGAGAGATGGTCAGCCCATTCGCGCGGGCGGGATCATGCCCTTTCAGAACGGAACGTCGTCATCCAGGTCGCTGTCGAATGCCGCCGGGCGGCCGCCGGCCGATCCGCCGCGTGGCGCGGCACCGTCGCTACCGGCGAAGCTCGAGTTGAAGTCGTTGCCGGCGTCGTCATCCCAGCCGCCGCTGCGGCCGCCACCTTCGCCCTCGCGCTTGTCGAGCAGCACCAGCACCGCATTGAAGCCCTGCAGCACGATTTCCGTCGAATATTTGTCCTGACCGTCCTGGCCCTGCCACTTGCGAGTCTGGAGTGCGCCCTCGAGATAAACCTTGCTGCCCTTGCGCAGATATTTCTCGGCGACGTTGGCCAGGCCTTCGCTGAAAATCGCGACCGAATGCCATTCGGTCTTCTCCTTGCGCTCGCCCGAATTGCGGTCCTTCCACGTCTCCGACGTGGCGATGCGCAGGTTCACAACCTTGCCGCCATTCTGGAAGCTGCGCGATTCGGGATCGCGGCCGAGATTGCCGACGAGGATTACCTTATTGACGCTGCCGGCCATGTTTCTTGTTCCGTTCCTAGAGTCCGAGCGCCGTGGCTACCCAGAAAGTGGCCCCGGCGGCAAGCCAAGCCAGCACAAAAAGATAGCCGAGTGTCACGCCGGGCCATAGCCAGCCATTGGTCTCCCGCCGGATCACGGCGATCGTCGACAGGCATTGCGGCGCGAAGACAAACCAGGCGAGGAAGGCAAGCGCGGTTGGCAGCGACCAGGCGCCGCGCAGCCGCTGCGCAAGCCGCTCCTGGCCAAGCTTCTCGTCATCGCTTGCGTCGATCGAATAGACGGTCTGGAGCGCCGACACCGCCACCTCGCGCGCGGCCATTGCCGGGATGATCGCGAGCGCCATGGCGTGGTTGAAGCCGATCGGGCGCACGATCGGTTCGAGCCCGGACGCGATCCGCCCCGCGATCGAATATTCACTCTGTTTGATGCCGCTGCCGGCGGGGGCTTTGGGGTAGGACGTCAATACCCACAAGACTGCCGTCACCATGAGGATAACGGTGCCGGCGCGGCGCAGGAAGATCAGCGCGCGCTGCCACAGGCCGATGGCGACGTCGCGCCAAACCGGCATCTGATATTTGGGCAATTCCATCATGAAACCGCCGCTGCCGCTCTTGGCAATCGTGCGTTTGATGATCGCCGCCATCGCCATCGCGCCGAAGATCCCGGAGATATAGAGGCAGAAGAGGACCAGCCCTTGCAGGCCGACGCCCGGTAATACGCGACGCGCTGGAATGAAGGCGCCGATCACGACCGCATAAACCGGCAGCCGGGCCGAGCAGGTCATCAAAGGCGCGATCAGGATCGTGGTCAGCCGGTCCTTGGGATCGTCGATCGAGCGGGTCGCCATGATGCCGGGAATCGCACAGGCGAAAGAGGAGAGAAGGGGGATGAAGGCCCGGCCCGACAGACCGACGCCGGCCATCAGACGGTCCATCAGGAAAGCCGCGCGGACCATATAGCCGGATGCTTCCAGCAGCAGGATGAAGAAGAACAGGATCAGGATCTGCGGGAGGAAGGCAACGACGGAGCCGACGCCGTTGATCACCCCCTCGACCAGCAGCGAGCGGATGAAGCTGCTCGGCAAGGCCCTGATCGTCGCGTCGGCCAGCAAGGCCTGGACCGAAGCCAGCCATTCGATCGGTGCCTGGCTCCAGGAAAAGACCGCCTGGAACATCACGAACATCAACGACGCCAGCAGGATCGGACCAATTACCGGGTGGAGCGCGATCCGGTCGAGGCGCCGCGTCCAGCCATTCTCTTCATGTTGCTGCACCGTCACGGCTGTCGCGATGCGCCGCGCCTCGCGTTGCAGCAGCGTTATGTCCGCCGGCCGTTCGTCGGCGAAAGCAGGCTTGCCGCCGCCGCCGACTGCACGGCCGAGCGCGGCGCGCAGATCGTCCAGCCCGCGCTTACGCACCGCAACCGTCGGCACGACCGGGACGCCGAGTTCCGCGGACAGGCGGGCGATATCGATTTCCAGCCCGTCACGCTCGGCCATGTCGATCATGTTCAGTGCGATGATTGTCGGCAGACGCAATGCGACGAGCTGCAGGACGAACCGCAGATGATTGTCGAGATTGGTCGCGTCGACCACCACTACCAGGGCGGATGGCGTGCGTTCGCCGGCCTGACGTCCGAACAAGACATCGCGCGTCACCTGTTCGTCAGGGCTTTGCGGGTCCAGGCTGTAGGTGCCGGGCAGATCCACCAGCTCCAGCGGCCGACCATCGTCCAGTGACAGGCGCCCGACTTTGCGCTCAACCGTCACGCCGGGATAATTGCCGACCTTTTGGCGCGCGCCCGTGAGCGCGTTGAACAAGGCGGATTTGCCGGCATTGGGATTGCCGACCAGCGCAATCATAGGCGCAGGATTCATGCCGGCTCGACGATGACCGACGCCGCCACCGCGCGCCGCAACGCCACGATCATTCGTCCGACGCGGCACGCGAGCGGGCCGCGCCACGCCCCATGGTGCAGCGCCTCAATGGCGACACCGTCGTCGAAGCCTAGCTCGCGCAGCCGACGCGCCTCACGGGGACCGAGACTGTCCCAATCTACCGAAGCAATGCGCGAGGCGGTACGCAGGGGTAACTGATCCAGACGCACATCATCGCCTTAAAATGTTTGTGCGACTTATTAGCAATAAGCGGGAGGCGATGCCACCCCGGATTGTTCCGCGTGCGCGTGAACATTTTTTTGGAAACTTTGCACCTCGCTGATCCGTTAAGATAATATCAGTACGAGTAGCGTAGCGCACCACATGGTGGTTGCAGTATCTGGTTTCGTATTTGCCCAGATGACCCTTACAATATCTCAAATCCTGTTCGCGATTTGAGACCTTCCTTGTCGGTTAGATTAGCTCCGCCTGCCTTGCTTGATGTTCATAAGGGTGTCGCGGAGCAATATCACCTGCTGGATCGATGGAAGCGATCTCACCTCACGCAGATGAGATCGCTTCCCGTTCAGCTCATCGTCGGAATAACGAACGCATCGTTGTTGCGTGCGGCTTCGCCCGCGGCCGAACCATCCGGCCAGCGCTGCGTGATCGTCTTGACCTTCGTCCAGAAGCGAACGCCTTCCATGCCGTGCTGATTGGTATCGCCGAAGCCGCTGCGTTTCCAACCGCCGAAGGAGTGATAGGCGATCGGCACCGGGATCGGCACGTTGATGCCGACCATGCCGACATTCACGCGGGCGGCGAATTCGCGCGCCGCATGGCCGTTGCGCGTAAAGATCGCGACGCCGTTGCCATATTGATGCGCGCTGGGCAGGCGCACCGCCTCCTCGAAATTCGCGGCGCGGACGATCTGCAGCACCGGGCCGAAAATCTCTTCCTTGTAAGCCTGCATGTCGGGCGTGACGCGATCGAACAGCGACGGGCCGATGAAGAAGCCTTCCTCATGACCTTGTAGCGCAAAACCGCGACCGTCGACGACCAGCTCGGCACCTTCGTCGACGCCGGTCTGTATCCAGTTTTCGACGCGCGTCTTGTGGGCGGCGTTCACCACCGGACCGTAATGCGCGTCCTGGTCGGTCGAGACGCCGACGCGCAGCGCGTGGATCGCGGGGATCAGCTTGGCGCGGAGCGCATCGGCGGTCTTATCACCGACGGGCACCACCACCGGTAGCGCCATGCAGCGCTCGCCGGCCGAGCCAAATGCTGCGCCCGCGAGATCGGATACCACCTGGTCGAGATCGGCATCGGGCATGACGATACCGTGATTCTTGGCACCGCCCATCGCCTGGACGCGCTTTCCGGCCGCCACGCCGCGGCGATAGACATAATGGGCGATATCCGACGAGCCGACAAAGCTTACCGCGGAGATTGCGGGGTGATCGAGGATGGCGTCGACTATCTCCTTGTCGCCATGCACGACCTGCAGAATGCCTTCGGGCAATCCGGCCTCGCGCATCAGCTCGGCCAGGCGCACGGGTACGCTCGGGTCCCGTTCGCTCGGCTTGAGGATGAAGGCGTTACCGCTCGCGATCGCGACGCCGCTCATCCACAGCGGGATCATGGCGGGGAAGTTGAACGGCGTGATCCCCGCGCCGATGCCGAGCGGCTGGCGCATGGAATAGACGTCGATGCCGGGCCCCGCCCCTTGGGTATATTCGCCCTTCAGCAAATGGGGAATGCCACAGCAGAATTCGATCACCTCCAGCCCGCGCTGGATGTCCCCCTTGGAATCGGCGATGACCTTGCCATGCTCGGACGAGAGGCGCTGCGCCAGCTCATCCATATGCGCTTCGACCAACGCCTTGAAGTTGAACATCACGCGCGCGCGGCGCTGGGGATTGGTTGCCGCCCAGCCGGGCTGCGCTGCCTGCGCGGCCGCGATCGCGACGTCGAGATCGGCCTGCGTGCCGAGACGAACACGCGCCTGCACTAAACCGGAATTGGGATCGTAAACGTCCCCGTAGCGACCGGCGGCATCGCAGGTTTCCCCAGCGATGAAATGATCGATAGCGCGCATCTTGTCTCTCCTGAATTGCGGCCTCTCTCGCGCTTTCCGGCGGAAAAGCCAAGACCTATGTCTCTAATCAGGACAAGTTGTGCTGATATGAAAATCTAACGCCGGGCCGCCCGCAGCGCTGCGTCACTCGCGAGTTTGTCGGCCCGCTCATTTTCCGGATGACCGGCGTGGCCCTTGACCCATTCCCAGCGGATGGTGTGCGGTGCAGCCGCCGCGATCAGTTCCTGCCAAAGGTCGGCATTCTTGACCGGCTGCTTGGACGCGGTGCGCCAGCCATTGCGCTGCCATCCTGCCAACCATTTGGTCAGCCCGTCCATGACATAGCGGCTGTCGGTCGAAAGGACGACCCGGCATGGCCGCTTGAGTGCCTCGAGCCCGCGAATAGCGGCGGTCATCTCCATGCGATTGTTGGTCGTCAGCGGTTCGCCTCCCGACAATTCTTTTTCACTGCTGCCCGAGCGGATGACTACGCCCCACCCGCCGGGCCCGGGATTGCCCTTGCAGGCCCCATCCGTCGCCATTTGAACCGTCGGCAGCTCGCTCACAGCCCCAGCTCTACCGATCGGGCATCGCGGTAGAAATCCAACCGGCGCAGGAAGGCGAGGGGGTCCTTGCGCGTCACTAGGGCGTCCGGCGCGGTATTGAGCCAGTCCCATGCGCGCGTCAGCAGGAAGCGAAGACAGGCGCCGCGGGCCAGCGCCGGAAAGGCGGATGCTTCATCCTGCGACAGGCCGAATGCCTCCTGATAGCCGCCGATCAGAGCAGCCGCCCGCTCATGATGGAAACCGCTCCCGTCGGCCTCGAAGCACCAGGCGGAATGCGTCACCGCGACGTCCCAGGCACGAACGTCGCTGCACGCGAAATAGAAGTCGATCATGCCGGTAACCGCGTCACCGCGCATCAGAACATTGTCGGGGAAGAGGTCGGCGTGAATCACCGAGTGGGGCAAATGGGCCGGCCAAGCCCCGTCGAGCCATTCGAGTTCGGCCGCGACGCGCCCGCCGAGACCCGGCGATATCCGATCGAGATCTTTACCGCACTTCGCAGCCAGCTCGTGCCATCCCGCCAGGCCCAAACTATTATGCCGTGCGCCCGAAAAGTCGGCCAGCGCCGCGTGCATGCGCCCGAGAGCCGCACCGGTCGAATGCGCCTGCGCCGGGGTCGGATGACTGACCGAGACTCCGGCGAGAAATTCGATCAGGCAGGCTGGACGCTCCGCGACCTGTTGGATCTGCTGGCCGGACCGGTCGGCGATCGCGCGCGGGACGGGCAGGCCTTTGTCGGCGAGGTGGTCGAGCAGGGCCATGAAGAAGGGTAGGTCGCCCCTGTCCACCCGCTTCTCATACAAGGTCAGGATGAAGCGGCCGGCCGTCGTGTCCACGAGATAATTACTGTTCTCGACCCCCTCGGCGATACCCTTGGCCGAGGTCAGCGTGCCCGCGTCATATCGCTCAAGCAATGCCGATAGCGCCTCGGCCGAGACATGGGTGTAGACCGCCATTGCAGATCCCGAACTCTCAGGCGGCTTCGAGCGTACGCGGCAATTTGAACACCATCGTCTCGACCGCGCCGTTCATCTCGCGCTCGCTGACGGTGAAATGGACCTTCAGCAAGTCGACTAGCTCACGCACCAGCAATTCGGGCGCCGACGCGCCGGCGCTGATGCCGAGCGTGCGCACCCCGTCGAGCCAGGACAATTCCAGATTGGCGGCGCTTTCGATCAATTGCGCGCGAATGCCGGCGCGCGACGCTACCTCGACCAGGCGTACCGAATTGGACGAATTGGGCGCGCCGATCACCAGCATCGCATCGCACTGCGCGGCGATATCCTTGACCGCCGCCTGCCGGTTTGACGTGGCGTAGCAAATATCCTCGCCGCGCGGCGCCTGGATCGAGGGGAAGCGCCGCTTGAGCGTCGCCACGACCTGCGCCGTGTCATCCACCGACAGGGTCGTCTGGGTGAGGAAGGCGAGGTTGGTTGGGTCGGCCGGCATGATCGCCTCCGCATCCTCGTTCGTCTCGATCAGCGTCATCGTGCCTGCCGGCACCTGACCGAGCGTGCCGACCACCTCAGGGTGTCCGCGGTGGCCGATGAACAGGATATGCTGCCCGGTTTGGACTAGCCGCTCGGCCTGGCGGTGGACCTTGGACACGAGCGGGCAGGTCGCGTCGATATAATCGAGCCCGCGCTCCGCCGCCTTGTGGGGCACGGCCTTGGGCACGCCGTGCGCCGAGAAGACCACCGGCACGCCGTCCGGCACGTCGTCCAGTTCCTCCACGAAGATCGCGCCCTTGGCGCGCAACGCATCGACCACATGGCGGTTGTGGACGATCTCGTGGCGCACATAGACCGGCGCGCCATATTTCTCGATCGACAGTTCGACGATGCGGATCGCGCGGTCGACACCTGCGCAAAAGCCGCGCGGCGCCGCGATCAGGAGATCGAGCAGCGGCTTGTCGCTGGCGAGGGTAGGGGCTCCGTCCATCGCATCGCCTTAAGGCATAGCTTGCCCCCGCGAAAGGCGCTTCCTATGAATGCGCCCCTCATTATCGATCCGCTAGGACACCCCCGCTTGATCCGTCGCCTGCTCCCCGCTTTCGCTCTGCTGCCGATCCTTGCCAGCTGTGCCAAGGAGGATGATTTCGACGTGAGCGGCGGCCTGAACGTCGTCCGCTCGACCTGCCCGGCGGTCGCGGTCCCCGCTTATACCGGCGACATCAGCCTCTTCAGCCCCGAACAGAGCCGCGACGCGCGCGCGCTCGACGCGACCGCTACCATCACCAATTTGCGGACGAGCTGCGACCAGACCGGCGACATCGTCCATACCCAGGTGACGTTCGACGTGGTCGCGCGCCGCTCCAGCCCGCACGGCGCGCGCGATCTGGTCCTGCCCTATTTCGCGACCGTGATGCGTGCCGGCACGACGATCATGTCGAAGCAGCAGAGCCAGGTGCTCATCCACTTCGCCGACGGGCAGATCAGGGCGACCGGCACGGCCGGCGCTGGCGCCGACGTGCAGAAGTCGCTCGCGACCCTCCCTGCCGTCGCCCAGCAGCGCCTGCGCCGCAAGCGCAAGGCGACCGACGCCGATGCCTCGATCGATCCGCTCGCCGATCCCAAGATCAAGGCGGCGATCGCCCAGGCGAATTTCGAATTGCTGATCGGCTTTCAGCTGACCGACGACCAGCTGGCTTATAACGCGACGCGATAAGCCGCCTTCTACATACTCCGCTCATCCTGGGGAGAGCTGAGCTTGTCGAAGCCTCGTCTCGAAGGATCCTTCGAGACGGCATTTCCAAGGGCCTGCTCGGGATGAGCGGCCGTGGTCTTTAGGCCCTCAGCACCGGCAATCGGCCCGACAGCGTGCGCGCCAGCTGGTCGCGATCGAGCTCGCCTTCCCACCTCGCGACCACGATCGTCGCGACCGCATTGCCGACGAAGTTGGTCAGGCTGCGGCATTCGCTCATGAAGCGATCGATGCCGAGGATCAGGGCCATGCCCGCCACCGGCACGGACGGCACGATCGACAAGGTCGCCGCCAGCGTGATGAATCCCGCGCCGGTAACGCCGGCGGCGCCCTTGGACGAAAGCATCGCCACGCCCAGCAGCAGCAATTGCTGACCGAGCGAGAGATGGATGCCGCACGCCTGCGCGATGAACAGCGCCGCCAGCGTCATGTAGATATTGGTGCCGTCCAGATTGAAGCTGTAGCCGGTCGGCACCACCAGCCCGACCACCGGCCGCGCGCAGCCGGCATGTTCGAGCTTGCCGATCAGGCTGGGCAGCGCCGCTTCCGATGAGGACGTGCCCAGCACCAATAGCAGCTCAGGCGCGAGATAACGGATCAGCCGGATGATCGAGAAGCCGGCGAGGCGGGCGACCAGCCCCAGCACCACCAGCACGAACAGGAGCGACGTCAGATAGAAGGTGGCGACCAACCCGGCGAGGCTCGCGAGTACGCCGATGCCATATTGGCCGATGGTGAAGGCCATCGCGCCGAATGCGCCGATCGGCGCCGCCTTCATCAGGATCGCCACCAGGCGGAAGACGATCGCCTCGCCGGACTCGACCACGGCAAGCACCGGCGCGGCCCTGTCGCCGACCAGAGCGATCGCAATCCCCACCAGAATTGCGACGAACAGCACCTGTAAGATCTCCCCTTCTGCGAGGGCGCCGAGCAGGGTTTGCGGGATGATAGCCAGAATGAAGCCGACGACGCTCTGATCGTGCGCCTTGGACGCATAATCGGCGATCTTGGCGCTATCGAGCGTCGCCGGATCGATGTGCATGCCCGCGCCCGGCTGGACCACATTGGCGACCACCAGGCCGAGGATCAGCGCGAAGGTCGACATGGTCAGGAAATAAGCGAAGGCCTTGAGCACGATCCTGCCCAGTTCGCCCAGATGGCGCAAATGGGCGATGCCGCTGACAATCGTCAGGAAAATCACCGGCGCGATGATCATCCGCACCAGTTTGACGAAGCCATCGCCAAACGGCTTGAGCGCAACCCCGAAAGCGGGCCACAGCTCGCCAACGATCACGCCGAGCAGGATCGCGACCAGCACCTGGATATAGATGTGGCGCCACAGCGGCTGTCCGGCCGTGACCGGTGCATCGAGATCCGCCATCGCAACCTCCCCCGTCATTGCTTTTCCGCTTGCTGCCACCGATGCTTGCCCCTGTACATATGGGACGACCTTAGGTGCGTTCAGCAAAATCCGCAGGAGCCGGCGTGAGCGAAGAAGCGACCATCGCGCAACTCTATCGCGCCGTGCTCGGGCGCGAGCCCGATCCGGGCGGCCTGGACCATTATAGTGGAAGGTTACGCGGCGGAGAGAGCCTGGAGGGGATATTGCAGAACATGCTGTCCTCGCCCGAATATCGGCAGCGGCACCTTTCCTTTTATCGGGAGCTGCTGCGGGATGAAGTCGCGGGCGCTGCCGCTGCAACCGACGAACGTTTCCCGATCGACTATCAGCCGCCCGGCGAGGCCGGTAAATCCTATCGCGAGCGCCTCCGATCGGGATTTCTCGCCCGCTATTGCGGTGGGCCGGTCGTGCTCGACGTCGGCTTCAGCGGCTATGATAATCCGGATCGGCGGACGGCCTTGTCCGGCGCGATCGGCGTCGACCTGGATTATCCGGGCTATGACGGCGTCACATTGCCCTTCGCCGACGGCACCGTCGACACGGTCTTCTCCAGCCACTGCCTGGAACATATTCCCGATGATCGCGCTGCGATTCGCGACTGGCTGCGCGTGTTGAAGGTGGGTGGCTTTCTGGTGTGTATGGTGCCGCATCAGGCGCTGTACGAGAAGAAGCGCGATTTGCCCTCGCGCTGGAATGCCGATCACAAGCGCATGTACACGTCCGCTACGCTGCTGCTGGCGGTTGAGGAGGCGCTGCCGGTGAACAGCTTCCGGGTGCGCCATCTCCGCGAGAATGATCGCGGCTTCAATTACGCGGTCGGACCCGCCATCCATGCCGACGGCGCTTATGAGATCGAGCTGGTGGTAGAGAAGATCGCCCAGCCTGCCTGGTCGCTGGCATAAGTAGCGGCCAAGTCACGAGCTGTTGAAGAGGTTGGTGGGTCCGCCGGGGCTCGAACCCGGGACCTCTCGATTAAAAGTCGCTTGCTCTACCGACTGAGCTACGGACCCGACCGGCGACCGCTCCTATGGGCGGGCCGGGGTCGGGTCAACCGCGCCGCGTGCTGACGCACCGTGCCGGCACCGTATATTCGCCAGTTCGGGGCGATTTCGCTGAGTGGATCGAGCGTGAAGCGCCGTTCGATCAGGTGCGGATGGGGAATCGCCAGCCCGCGGCCGGACCAGGGTCCGCCCGACCAGAGCAGGATATCCAGATCGAGCACCCGCGCGCCCCAGCGGCGGCCGCGGCGCCTGCCGAACTCGCGCTCGATCTGCTTGAGCCACGCCAGCAGGGCAGGCGGTGGCAAGGGGGTTGCGATCAGCGCGGCGGCATTGGCGAAACGGCGATGTGACGGGCCGAGCGGGGCGGTCGAGCAAATGCGCGATCTGGCGACCGGCTGGAGCTCCGCGAGGGCAGCTTCGATCACGCCGGACGGGGCGCCGTGGCGGCCGTGACGCCGGTTCGATCCCAGCCCGATCGCATAGGTGTAGGTCACCCCGCGCGTGCGGCCTCGATATAGAGTTCGCGGAGCCGGCGCGTAATCGGCCCGGCTTTACCGTCGCCGATAGGATGGCGGTCGATCGCCACGACAGGAATTACGAAGTTGGACGCACTCGTGAGGATCGCCTCTCGGGCGCCGAGCGCCTCGGCGACGGTGAACAGCCGCTCCTCAACCTTCACGCCATCGCGTTCGGCGATCGCCATGACGGCCTTACGCGTACAGCCGGGCAGGATCGCATTGCTGTTCGGGCGCGTGACGAGCGTGCCATCCTGGGTCACGATCAGCGCGCTGGAGGAGGCGCCCTCGGTAACGAAACCGTCCTCGACCAGCCAGGCTTCCTGTGCCCCCGCAGCGGCCGCTTCGCGCTTGGCCAGCACCTGGCCGAGCAACATGATGCTCTTGATGTCGCGCCGTGCCCAGCGTGGATCGGCGATGGTCGCGACGGCAATGCCGGTCTTAGCGGTCGGACGTTCAATGATCTCGCTCGCCTGGGTGAACAGGAATAAGGTCGGCGCGGTTGATTCGGCGAGGAAATCGCGCTCCGCCGGCCCGCCGGTCAGCTGGAAATAGATGCCGCCCTGGTCGAGCCCGTTGCGCGCGATCAGCTCGCGCTGGATCGCCTCGATCTCTTCGATCGGGATCGGCAATGTCAGGTCGAGCCCGGCCACCGATCGCGCGAACCGCGCCAGATGCGCCGCGCTGTCGACCAGCTTGCCGTCGAGCACGGCGGTGAATTCGTAGATCCCGTCGGCGAACAGGAAGCCGCGATCCTGCGCCGAGATTTTCGCTTCGGCGAGCGGCACGAAGTCGCCGTTGAGCCAGGCAATGCGCTCCATCAGATATCCTGTACCAGCCGCCCGTAAAGCTCCGGCCGGCGGTCCCGGAAGAAGCCGAAGGCGGCGCGGTGCCGCTTGACGCGATCTAAGTCGAGCGTGGCCGTGATCACGCCTTCTTCCTCGCGGTCGAGTTCGGCAAGAATGTCGCCGCGCTCGTCCGTGATGAAGCTGGTGCCGTAGAAGGTCTGGCCATGCTCGGTGCCGACCCGGTTGGCGGCAACCACGGGCACGACATTGGAGACCGCATGGCCGACCATGGCTCGCCGCCACAGTCGCGCGGTGTCCAGCGACGTATCATGCGGCTCGCTGCCGATCGCGGTCGGGTAGAATAATATTTCCGCGCCCATCAGCATCATCGCGCGCGCCGTCTCGGGATACCATTGGTCCCAGCACACACCGACGCCGAGCTTCGCCTGTGGGCTATCCCACACCTTGAAGCCGGTATTGCCCGGGCGGAAATAGAATTTCTCCTCATAGCCCGGCCCATCGGGAATATGGCTCTTGCGATAGACCCCCTGAATGCCGCCGTCCGGCCCGATCATCGCCAGTGAATTGTAATGATGCGGGCCATCGAGTTCGAAAAAGCTGGTCGGGATCGAAACCTTGAGCTCCGCCGCCAGCGCCTGCATCGCGAGCACCGCCTTATGCTCGGCCGTCGGCTTGGCGTTGGCAAACAGGCCTTCGTCCTCGACCCGGCAGAAATAGGGTCCCTCGAACAATTCGGGCGGAAGGATCACCTGCGCGCCCTGCGCTGCCGCCTCGCGCACCCGCGCCGCCACCTTCGCGATGTTCGCGTCGATGTCTTCGCCGAAGGCGAGCTGGATCGCGGCGACGGTGATCTCGGTCATCTCAAAACCCTAAAGGCGCACGCCGAAGCGGGCGGCGACGATCATCGTCGCGAAGTAGAGCAAGATGGTGAGCACGCAACCGCCCAGCAAGGAAAGCCAGAAATTAGCGCCGTGGCGCAGCGCATAGGGGATTGCCAGAAACATCGGCAGCGATGGAATGACATACCAGAAGGTCGCCTCGACATGGCGGGCGAGCCGTTCGGGATCGCGCGTGTCGTGCCACAACCACAGGATGCCGAGCAGCGACACGAGCGGCAGGGACGCGACCAGCGCGCCCGCAGCCGGATTGCGGCGGGCGATCGTCGCCACCGCCGCGACGATCATGCCGGAGAGCAAGGCGCGAACCCAGAATTGGATCACGCCGCGGGCACCTGCTGGCTGATGCAATGGAAACTGCCGCCACCGGTGAGGATGTGATCGGCCCGCAGCCCGATCGCGCGGCGCCCCGGAAACAGCGCGCCGATCGCCGCGACTGCCGCCTGATCATGTGCGGCGCCATATTGCGGAACGACGACAGCAGCGTTGCCGATGTAGAAGTTCATGTACGAAGCGGGGATCGCTTCCCCGTCTATCTCGACGAGGCCGGGCGAGGGGAGGGGCACCACCTCGACACCGAACGCCTGTGCGCGTGCCAAAGCGTCGCGATACACCTCGCTATTGGGATCGTCCTCGCCCGTCGGCTCGGGCAGGGCGAGCAGGTTCGGGCCGACAAACCGCGCGAGATTGTCGACATGCCCATCCGTATGATCGTTGGCGAGGCCATCGCCCAGCCACAGCAGGCGCTCGATGCCCAACCCCTCGGCGAGGCCGCGCTCGATATCCTCGCGTAACAGACCCGGATTGCGGTTGGGGTTGAGCAGACATTGCTCGGTGGTGACGGCCAGCCCGGTGCCGTCGACATCGATCGCGCCGCCTTCCAGCACCCATTCATGTCGGTCGACCGCGAAACCGGCTGCCTCGGCCAGCCGTCCGCCGACACCTTCGTCGCCGGGCAAATGATATTTGCCGCCCCACCAATTGAACGCGAACCGCGCCGCGCGACGGCCCTGCGGACCGATGGTGATGATGGCGCCGGTATCGCGCAGCCAGATATCGCCGAACGGCTGCACGACGATTTCCGCCGCACCGGCGCTGACCGAGCGAGCCACTTCCCCCGACGCGGCGTCGGCCGCGACCAGAATGACCCGCTCGCCGCGCCCGCCGGCATGCACGGCGCGCGCGAAGGCGATCACTTCGGCGCGGGCGGGCTCAAGATCCTCCTCCCACAATTCGGCATGGCTCGGGAAACCGATCCAGACCGCATCATGCGGCATCCATTCGGCAGGTTGGCGGCGTGTCAGCGTCATCTCCAGCGCAGGCTTGGCGGGCGCCATGGCAGCAAGCGGAAATGGTGGCAATCTCGCTTGCCTCTGTATCGAAGTCACGGGATTGCCGATCCGGCGAAGCTGACGATCGTCGGCTGGTCCTATGGCGGATATGCAGCGCTGCAGTCGGCCGTACTTGCTCCCGACTTGTTCAAGGCGGTGGTGGCAATCGCACCGGTCACCGATCTGGAAACGCTCAAGGCGGAGAGCAGCGGCTGGAGTGACGAGGCGCTGGTGCGCCACTATGTCGGTGTTGGACCGGAAGTGCGCGAAGGCTCGCCCGCGCAGAATGCGGCGAAGATCAAGGTGCCCGTTTTGTTTGTCCACGGCACGCAGGACGCCAACGTCGGCTATGCGGAATCGACGCTCATGGCGGCCAAGCTGAAGTCGGCGGGGGGCAAGGTGCAGCTTATCACATTCACGGGCCTCGACCATCAGCTCGAGGACAATGAAGCGCGTAAACGGCTCTTGAAGGAGAGCGACGCGTTCCTGCGAGCCGCCACCACGCACTAAAAAAAAGGGCGGCCAGATGGCCGCCCTTTCTATTTCCAGCAGGATCCGATCAGCGCGAGTAGAACTCGACGACCAGGTTCGGCTCCATCTTCACCGGATAGGGCACTTCGTCGAGCGTCGGTACGCGGACGTAGGTGACCTTCGATGCGCCGTCTGCGGCGACGTAATCGGGGATGTCGCGCTCCGACAGGCCCTGTGCTTCCATCACCAGCGCCATCTCCTGTGCCTTCGGCCCCAGGGTCAGCTCGTCCCCCGGCTTCACCAGCCGCGAGGCGATGTTGCACTTCACGCCGTTGACCCGAATGTGGCCGTGGTTGACGAGCTGGCGCGCGGACCAGATGGTCGGGGCGAACTTGGCGCGATAGACGACCGCATCCAGGCGACGCTCGAGCAGGCCGATCAAATTCTGACCGGTATCGCCCTTCATGCGCGCGGCCTCGGTATAGGCCTTCTTGAACTGCTTCTCGGTGACGTCGCCGTAATAGCCCTTGAGCTTCTGCTTCGCCTTCAGCTGGGTGCCGAAGTCGGAGACTTTGCCCTTGCGGCGCTGGCCGTGCTGGCCGGGGCCATATTCACGCTTGTTCACCGGGGACTTGGGACGTCCCCAGATGTTCTCGCCCATACGGCGATCGAGCTTATACTTGGCGCTGGAGCGCTTCGACATGTGTCAGTCCTTCAATTGCGTGGTGCACGCCGGGCAGAACCCGACAGGCGAATACCCGGAACCGCGCTGCTGATTCTCGTGGAGGAGAGGGCAGGGCCACCGCTTCACCGAGCGTGCGGAGCCAATTGCGAAGGCGCGCCTATGGCGGCGCGCGCTCTACAAGTCAAGAATTGCGGGGGCGCGAGCGGAGTTTAGCGTGGCGCTGCAAATTGCGTGGACATGTCGCGGAACTTCTCGACGTCGACGCGGTCCTTGGTTGTCGGCTGGTCCTGCACACCCTGCCTTGCCCATTCCTCGCGCGTTTTGCAGATACGCCGCGACAGGTTTGAACCGATCATCGGGTCGAGGTTGCGGCAGATCTTCTTTTCCTTGGCCGCATCCGCGGGTGCGGCGGCCGGCAAGTCCGCAGCCATGACGGCCGACGCCAGCAGGCCGGCGGCAAGAACAAACGCAATCTTCATCGGGTAGGACCTTCCATATCCGGTAACTCACTCAAGTCGCTCTTAATCCCGGGATCGTGCTGCGCTGCAAGAAAAATCCTGTCGCGGCAGCAGAGCGATCGTTATGAGGCGCGCATGGAACGCCCCCTCGACCCCGAATATTGCACGACGATGCCGGAGGTGCGCGCCGGCGTCGATGCGGTCGACGCCGCGCTGATCGCGCTGATTGCAAAGCGATTTGGCTATATGCGCGCGGCGGCGCGCATCAAATCCGAGCGGGGACAGGTGCGCGACGAGACGCGCAAGGCCGAGGTTATCGCCAATGCGGTTGCCGCAGCCGAACGGCTTGCTATCCCGACGGCGCCGATTGCGGCCTTGTGGAACGACCTCGTCGAGGCGTCGATCGCCTACGAATTCGAGCGGTTCGACGAACGTTAACGGCGTTTGGGCTTGGCGAAGGCGGAAAAGACGCCCCGCATCGTGCGCACTTCCTGGCTGTTCCAGCCGGGCTTGGTCAGCAGGGTCCGCAGCATGCGCTGGGTTGTCGGGCGGCGGTCCGGCGGAAAGAAGTAGCCGGCCTCCAGCAGCATCTGATCCAGCTGCTCGATCATCCCGTCCAGTTCCGCCTGGGGGGCCGGGGGATCGATCGGCGTCACCGACGGCTGCACGAGATCGGCGCCCTTCGACCATTCATAGGCGACCAGGATCACCGCCTGGGCGAGGTTGAGCGATCCGAATTCGGGGTTGATCGGAACGGTGAGAATGGTGCGGGCGATGGCGACATCGTCCGTTTCCAGGCCCGACCGCTCGGGTCCGAACAGGATGGCGCTTCCGCCCGGCTCAGCCCGGATCGCTGCCGCCGCCTCGTCCGGCCGCATCACCGGCTTGGTCACCCCGCGCTTGCGCACTGTCGTCGCATAGACATGCGCGCAATCCGCGACGGCATCGGCCGTGCTGTCGTAGACGCGCGCGTTGGCCAGCACCATGTCGGCTCCCGATGCCGCCGGGCCCGCACTCGGATTGGGCCAGCCATCGCGCGGGCTGACCAGCCGCAGGTCGGTCAGCCCGAAATTGAGCATTGCACGCGCCGCCTTACCGATATTCTCACCAAGCTGCGGGCGTACCAGGACGATGGCGGGGGAAGGTGCGCTCTGCTCCCCATTTCCCATCGCCCGCTCATCCTGAGGAGAGGCTGAGCTTGTCGAAGCCTCGTCTCGAAGGACACTTCGATGGGAGAGCGCACGGAGCAGATCGAAATTGCCGGCTACGAGCGACTCTTTTTTGGCGCGCGACCACCCTTTAATTTGGCGCTCTGCTCGAAATGCACCGTCGCGTTCGGAGAATTCTTGAGCCCAGAGTAATTCAACAGGTAACTTATTGGCCGTATATCCTGGAATAAGTCCGGAATTGTGCTGCGAGATACGCGTCTCTAGGTCGTCAGAATGACCGACATAATAGCTGCCATCTGAGCAGCGTAGTAGATAGGTGTGAAAAGGCACTGCGGTCCTTCGATACGGGCCTTCGCCAAGCTCAGTCCCTACTCAGGATGAGCGGATAGGGCAAAGCTACTGAATGCAAGAAATGCCTCGACTTCGCTCGGGGCGAACGGAGGGAAGGGGTGGCTCACTCCCCGCCCGTTTCCGTCACCCTACCGGCGAAATGTTCGAAATCGCGGGCTTCGCGGAAATTCTTATAGACGCTGGCGAAACGGATATAGGCGACGCTGTCGAGCTGCTGCAGCCCGTCCATCACCATCTCGCCGACGCGCGCGGCATTGACCTCGCTGTCGCCGCTCGTCTCCAGCTGGCGCTGGATCGACGAAACCAGCCGCTCGATCTGATCGCCGGTCACCGGCCGCTTGCGCGCGGCGATCGAGATCGAGCGCTCCAGCTTGCCGCGATCGAATTGCTGCCGGTCGCCGTCCTTCTTGACGACCGTCAGCTCGCGCAGCTGCACCCGTTCAAAGGTCGAAAAGCGCGCGCCGCAGCTTTCGCATTGGCGCCGTCGGCGGATCGAGGCGCCATCCTCCGTCGGGCGGCTATCCTTGACCTGGCTGTCCGCATGAAAACAGAAAGGACAGCGCATTAAAGCTCCGGATAGATCGGGAAGCGCGCGGTCAGCGTCTTCACGCGCTCGCGGACATTGGCCTCGACCTGGCCGTCGCCCTGCTCGCCATTCTTGCGCAGGCCTTCCAGCACGTCGGCGATCATGTCGGCGATGTCGCGGAACTCGGCAATGCCGAAGCCGCGCGTCGTGCCGGCGGGCGAGCCGACGCGGATGCCGCTGGTCTTGACCGGGGGCAGCGGGTCGAACGGAATGCCGTTCTTGTTGCAGGTAATGCCGCACCGCTCGAGCGCCTCGTCGGCATCGCGGCCGGTGACGCCGAGCGGGGTCAGGTCGACCAGCGCCAAATGCGTGTCGGTGCCGCCGGAGACGATCTCCGCGCCGCGTTCCTTGAGCCGCGCCGCCAGCGCCTTGGCATTGTCGACCACCGCGCGCGAATAGATCTTGAACGACGGATCGAGCGCCTCGCCGAAAGCAACCGCCTTGGCCGCGATGACGTGCATCAGCGGGCCGCCTTGCAGGCCGGGGAAAACCGCCGAGTTGATCTTCTTCGCGATCGCCTCATCGTCGGTCATCACCATGCCGCCGCGCGGGCCGCGCAGCGTCTTGTGGGTGGTGGTGGTGACGACATGGGCTTGGCCGAACGGGGTGGGGTGGACCCCGCCCGCGACCAGCCCGGCGAAATGCGCCATGTCGACCATGAACAAGGCGCCGACCTCATCCGCGATCTGGCGGAAGCGGGCGAAATCGATGTGCCGCGGATAGGCCGAGCCGCCGGCGATCAGCAACGTCGGCTTATGCTCCTTCGCCAGAGCTTCGAGCGCGTCATAGTCGATCAGGTGCGTGTCGCGCGTGACGCCATATTGCACGGCGTTGAACCACTTGCCCGACATCGCCGCTCTGGCGCCGTGGGTGAGATGGCCGCCGGCATCGAGGCTCAGCCCCATGATCGTGTCGCCGGGCTTGGTCAGCGCCAGCATGACCGCGCCGTTGGCCTGCGCGCCCGAATGCGGCTGGACGTTGGCGAAGCCGCAGCCGAACAATTGCTTGGCGCGGTCGATCGCCAGCTGCTCGACCGTGTCCGACGGCGCGCAGCCCTGATAATAACGCTTGCCGGGATAGCCCTCGGCATATTTGTTGGTGAAGACGGAGCCCTGCGCTTCGAGCACCGCCTTGGAGACGATATTCTCCGACGCGATCAGCTCGATCTGGTCCTTCTCGCGCGCAATCTCGCGCTCGACACCCTTGAAAACGGCTGGATCGGCCTCGGCCAGGTCGCGCGAAAAGAAGCCGCCACCGGTCACATTGTTGTGACCGGATCCTGCTGGCGCCTGGACGTCATTGGCGGGCTTGCTGCTCATGCTGGCTCCTTGGCGAGATGTGAGAGTTTCGCGACGCGCGCCTGATGGCGCCCGCCTTCATAATCGGTGTCGAGGAAAGCCTGGACGCAGGCCTTGGCCATGTCCTCGCCGGTCAAGCGGGCGCCGAGCGCGATGACATTGGCGTCGTTGTGGCGGCGGGCGAGCGCGGCGGACAGCGGCTCCGAAACCAGCGCGCAGCGCGCGGCGGGGTTGCGGTTGACCGCGATCGAGATGCCGATGCCCGATCCGCACAGGGCGATGCCGAAATCCGCGCCGCCTTCGGCGATCCTATCGCCTAACGCGAAGCCGTAATCGGGATAGTCCACCGAGACGTCGGTATCGGGGCCGAGATCGAGCACGTCATGCCCCTGTTCGCGCAGCCACGCAGCCAGCGTCGCCTTCAAAGCAACGGCTGCGTGATCGGAAGCGATGGCGATGCGCGCAGCCAACGGAAACTCCAGCGATTCGGGACGCCACAAGCTGTAGTAGCCATGGGCCCGCGAAGCCAGCCTCGCTTGCGTTAGGCCGCCCCAAGCAAGGCCTGGCTTCAGGCCGCCTTCTTCATCTCCATCCGGCTCCAGATTTCGACGAGCGCGTCGACGAGGCTGCGCATCATCGCTTCGTCATGGCTGGGGCCGGGGGTGAAACGCAGGCGCTCGGTGCCGCGTGGCACCGTCGGATAATTGATCGGCTGCACGTAGACGCCATATTCGGCGAGCAGGATATCGCTCGCGCGCTTGGCCTTGACCGGGTCGCCCACCATCAGCGGCACGATATGGGTGGTCGACGGCATCACCGGCAGCCCGGCTTCGGCCATCATCGCCTTGAGCAGGCTCGCTGCCTTCTGCTGGCCCTCGCGCTCGATCGACGAGGCCTTGAGGTGGCGCACGCTCGCCAGCGCGCCGGCGACCAGCACCGGCGATAGGCTGGTGGTGAAGATGAAGCCCGGCGCGTAGCTGCGGATCACGTCGATGATCATCTTGTCGGCGGCGATATAGCCGCCCATCACGCCGAACGCCTTGCCGAGCGTGCCCTCGATGATCGTCAGCCGATTGACCGCGCCCTCGCGCTCGGAAATGCCGCCGCCGCGCGCGCCGTACATGCCGACGGCGTGAACCTCGTCGAGATAGGTCAGCGCCTCATATTTGTCGGCGAGATCGCAAATGGCATGGACCGGCGCGATGTCGCCATCCATCGAATAGACGCTCTCGAACGCGATCAGCTTGGGCGCGTCCGGGTCGGCCGCTGCCAGCAATTCCTCGAGATGTTCCAGGTCATTGTGGCGGAAGACATGCTTCTCGCAGCCGGAACTGCGAATGCCCGCGATCATCGAGGCGTGGTTGAGCTCGTCCGAGAAGATGATGCAGCCGGGCAGCACCTTGGCCAGCGTCGACAGCGTCGCCTCGTTCGACACATAGCCGCTGGTGAACAGCAGCGCGCCTTCCTTGCCGTGCAGGTCGGCCAGTTCGGCTTCCAGATCGACATGATAATGGGTGTTGCCGCCGATATTGCGCGTGCCCCCGGCGCCGGCGCCGACATCGTGCAGCGCCTCTTCCATCGCCGCGATCACGTCGGGGTGCTGGCCCATGGCGAGATAATCGTTCGAGCACCACACCGTGATCGGCTTGGGGCCGTTATGGCCCGCAAAGCACCGCGCATTCGGGTAGGAACCCTTGTTGCGCAGGATATCGATGAAGACCCGGTAGCGCCCCTCGGCATGCAGCCGGTCGATCGCCTGAGTGAAAACGCGATTATAATCCAAGAGGAACGTCCCCGGGGGTGTCGAAGCGCGCCTCTAGCGCCGAAATGGAAAGGTTTCCAGCGCTGCCCACGCCTTTTTGGTCAAAGCCGTTCGATTTTCGACAGGCCGAAGCCGGCAAGGGAGGCCTTCAGCCCTTCCGATACCTCGATTGGCGCGGTGAAGACGGCAATAGCTGGCGTCGCTCGATCGGGCCAGCTGTGGTCGCGCGTGAGGGTGGCCGTGCGCCGGGCAATGCCGCTGGCGCCATCGACGAAGGTCAGCGGACGCGGCGCGATTGCGGCGAGGCGATCGGCGACGAGCGGGAAATGCGTGCATGCCAGCACCACCGTATCCATGCGGTCACCCCCGGACTGATCAAGCAAGCCGCCGAGGGCATCGCTATAAGCGCCGTCCGGCGTCGCTTCGCCCCGCAAGCTTGCCTCGGCAAGCTGGACCAGCGCCGCGGAGCCGTGACGCAAGACCAGGCAGTCGCTGGCAAACTGGCGCGAGAGATCGTCGACATAAGGCTGGCGCACGGTCGCGTCGGTTCCGAGCACGCCGATCACACGGCTGGTCGATCGCTCGGCGGCGGGTTTGATCGCCGGCACCGTCCCGACGATCGGCAGATCCAGCGCCGCACGCACGCCCGGCAGCGCGATCGTCGAGGCGGTATTGCAGGCGATGATGATCAGCCGCGGGCGATAGCGTTCCGCCAGCCGGCCGAGCAGGGCCGGCACCCGCGCCGCAATCTCCGCCTCGGTCTTGGTGCCATAGGGGAAGCCGCCATTGTCCGCGACATAGACGATCGGGGCCTTGGGCAAGGCCTGCCGGACCTCCGCCAGCACCGACAGTCCGCCGACACCGGAATCGAAAACGAGGATGGGGCGGTTATCGATGGCGCCGGCCTGTAATTCGCCAACCGTCATGCTGAACCTGTTTCAGCATCGATCGCGCCAAACATCCGACAGTGCGGATGCGGAGTGGTCCCTGAAACAAGTTCAGGGTGATGCGTAAGGTCGGCGCACGCAATCACTTCGCCGCCCGCAGCCCCGAAACGGTAAGCGTCGGGCTGATCCGCTCGATGTCGGTCTTCAGGTGGAGGAGTGCAATGCCCGGCTGCTCCAGAGCGCGGGCGAGGGCAGGGGCGAATTGCTCGGTGGTCCCCACCGTCTCGGCCCAGCCGCCATAGGCGCGTGCCAGCGCTGCGAAATCCGGATTGGTCAGGTCGGTTGCCGAAACGCGCGCCGGGTAGCGCCGCTCCTGGTGCATCCGGATCGTGCCATAGCTGCCATTGTCGACCAGCAGCACCAGCAGGCGCGCGCCTTGCCGCGCGGCGGTTGCCAATTCCTGCCCGTTCATCTGGAAATCGCCGTCCCCCGCGACCGCCACCGCGCGGCGCCCGGGGAACCGGATCGCGGCCGCGACCGCCGCTGGCACGCCATAGCCCATCGCGCCCGCCGTCGGCGCCAGCTGGGACGGCTGCGCGGCATAGCGCCAGAAACGATGCGCCCAGGCGGAAAAATTGCCCGCGCCGTTACAGATGATGCTGTCGGCCGGCAGCCGTTCGCGTAACTCAGCCCAGCACAAGCCCAGATCGAGCGGCATGTCGTTGGCGAAGGGGGTGCTCCACGCCAGCCAGTCGGCGTGGGCATCGGTGCCGCTGCTGTCCGCGACCAAGGTTTCGTCGACCGTCTCGGCCACGGCCCGCGCGAAGCTGCGCATGTCGGCACAGATCGCGACGTCGGCGCGATAGACACGATTGAGTTCCTCGGGGTCGGGATGGACGTGGATCAGCGTCTGTCCCGGATGATCGGGTGTGACCAACGCATAGCCGTCCGTCGTCGCCTCGCCCAATCGCGCGCCAACCACGAGCAACAGGTCCGCTTGCTTGATCCGTTCCACGAGCTTGGGATTGGGGCCATAGCCGAGATTGCCGGCATAGACGGGGCAATCGTTGGCGATCGCGTCCTGTCGGCGAAAGGCAGCAGCCACCGGCAGGCCGGTGCGCATGGCGAACAGCGCGAAATTATCGCCCGTCTCCGCATCCCAGTCTGTGCCGCCGACGATCGCGAGCGGCGCCTTGGCACCGCGCAGCTTGTCGTACAACAGGTTGATCGCATCGAAGTCGCACGCCTGCGCCACGCGGCTGACTCGCGGCCGATCCAGCGCCTCCGCCTCGCTCTCCAGCATGTCCTCGGGCAGCGCCAGCACCACCGGGCCCGGCCGCCCGTTCATCGCGGTGGCGTAGGCGCGCGCGACATATTCGGGGATGCGCGCGGCATCCTCGATCCGCGCCGACCATTTCGCGAGCGGCGCGAAGAAGGCCGGGAAATCCACCTCCTGAAATCCCTCGCGATCCCGTGCGTCGCGCGCGACATCGCCGACGAACAGGATCATGGGCGTCGAATCCTGCATCGCCACGTGGACGCCGATCGACGCGTTGGTCGCACCGGGTCCGCGCGTCACGAAACACACGCCGGGCCGATGCGTCATCTTGCCGTCCGCCTCGGCCATGAAGGCGGCACCACCTTCGGCGCGCGTCACGACCACGTCGATCTGAGGCGCGTCCACCAGCGCGTCGAGCACCGGCAGGAAGCTCTCCCCCGGCACGGTGAAGATACGGTCGCAGCCCTGCGCGACGAGCGCATCGACCAGAATGCGGCCGCCGGTTCTCATGGAAGTCATGCGCTGCCTATAGCGTCGCCGCGAAGGGCGGGGCAACGTTGACCGCGCGCCTGTGCTCGGCCTATCGCCAAACCATCATTCCGCTCAGGGAAAAGCCGTGGCGAACAAGATTTATCCGGATGCAACTGCCGCGCTCGCCGGCCTGCTTACGGACAATATGATCATCTGCGCGGGTGGTTTCGGGCTGTGCGGCATTCCCGAACGGTTGATCGACGCGATCGAAGCCTCGGGCGTGAAGGGGCTGACCATCGTCTCCAACAATGCCGGCATCGACGGCGTAGGCTTGGGCAAATTGCTCCGTAGCCGTCAGATCGCGAAGATGATCTCGTCCTATGTCGGCGAGAATAAGGAATTCGAACGGCAATATCTCGCCGGCGAGCTTGAGGTCGAATTCTGCCCCCAGGGCACGCTGGCCGAGCGCTGCCGCGCGGGTGGCGCCGGCATTCCCGGCTTCTACACTAAAACCGGCGTCGGCACGGTCGTCGCCGACGGCAAGGAAACCAAGGAGTTCGACGGCGAAACCTACGTGCTCGAACGCGGCATCGTTGCCGATCTGTCGATCATCAAGGGCTGGAAGGCCGACGAGGCCGGCAATCTGATCTTCCGCAAGACGGCCCGCAACTTCAATCAGCCGATGGCGACCGCAAGCAAGCGCACCGTCGCCGAGGTCGAGGAGATCGTGCCGGTCGGCAGCCTCGATCCCGACTGCATCCATGTGCCCGGCATCTACGTGAAGCGCCTGGTGCTGGGCGCGCCTTACGACAAGAAGATCGAATTCCGCACGGTGCGAACGCGCGAACCGGCATGAGACATGCGCTGACGGCGATGGCGGTGGCGCTCGCGCTTTCGGCGCCGGCCGCTTCGCTCACCAAAAAACAGGCTTCGTCCAGGGCCCACCGCGTAGCCGCGGCCAAGCCTTATTATCCGCCCCAACCGCCGCCGGTGCCGGCCAATCTGCACGGCATCCAATATCTCTACGGATCCGCCGAGGCGGCCGCGCTCACGCGCCAGACCTGGCGAGCCCTCGCCGACTATGTCGACGCGCAACTGGCACGGGGGGAACGCAGCGGCGTCATCCTCGCGCCGGGCTCGACGCTTGCAAATCCGCACTTCGTGCCGTGTGACGGCAGGCCGCCCGCTATCGTGCTGGACGTCGATGAAACCGCGATCCTCAATCTCGGCGCCGAATATGATGACCTGGTTGCCCAGCGAAAGGCGTTCGACCAGGAAGCCTGGGATCGCTGGGAGAAGGGCGGCGCGAATTATGTCGCGCCCACGCCCGGCGCCAAGGAAGCGCTGGACCGGCTGCGCGGCCATGGCGTGACCGTGATCTTCAACTCCAATCGCGCAGCAGCGAACGCGGCCGGCGCCGAGGGCGCGTTGAATGTCGCCGGCCTTGGGCCGGCAAAACATGGCGAGACATTGTTCCTCAACGGCGACGATGCTTCGGGGTCGGGCAAGGACGGTCGCCGTGCCACCATTGCGGCGCGCTATTGCGTATTGGCGATGGCGGGCGACCAGCTCGTCGACTTCTCCGATCTGTTTACGACCGAGCCGAACAGCATCGCCGCGCGCCGCGCTTCGGTCGCTTATTCGGGTCTTGCTACCCTATGGGGTGCAGGCTGGTTCGTGCTGCCGAACCCGGTTTACGGCAAGGCGCTCCAGGGTGAGGCGGACGACATCTTCCCAAAAGACAAGCAATGGCGCGATCCGGGTTCGGTCCCACCCGCCACCCCGCCTGCACCAATCCCAAGGAAAGCGAAGCACTGATGGCCTGGACGCGCGACGAAATGGCGGCACGCGCCGCGAAAGAGCTGAAGGACGGCTTCTACGTCAATCTCGGGATCGGCATTCCGACCTTGGTGGCAAACCATGTGCCCGAAGGCGTGGAGGTCACGCTTCAGTCGGAAAACGGCATGCTCGGCATCGGGCCGTTCCCCTATGACGATGAGGTCGACCCGGACCTGATCAATGCGGGCAAGCAGACGATCAGCCAGCTTGCTTCCTCCTCCTATTTTTCCTCGTCGGACAGCTTCGCGATGATCCGCGGCGGCCATATCGACCTGACCGTGCTCGGCGCGATGGAGGTCAGCGAGGGCGGCGACATCGCCAATTGGATGATCCCCGGCAAGATGGTGAAAGGGATGGGCGGGGCGATGGACCTCGTCGCCGGCGTCAAGAAGATCATCGTCGTGATGGAGCACAATTCCAAGAACGGCGATCCGAAGTTCATTCCGCAATGCACTTTGCCGCTGACCGGCAAGAACGTGGTCGACATGATCGTCACCGATTTGTGCGTGTTCCAGCGGCCCGATCACCAGACGCCGTTCAAGCTGATCGAGCTCGCACCGGGTGTTTCGGCGGACGAGGTGAAGGCCAGGACGACGGCGGCTTACCAGGACTAATCCTTCCCCGGCGAAGGCCGGGGTCCAGCGATGATAAGGGATCGCGCGGCCGCGCGGGCGCTAACGCGCGCAAGCTTGATTTTTTGCTCGACCAGGCCTCGCCGGGAACGACTAACGGTTCGTCGCGCGACGAGCCGAGTCACGCCTCCGTTGACGCTGCCGTCGGCCCGCTCCAAGGCCGTGTGGCGACGATGAATCTCCGCCCGTGACCCCTCCACGCCGCCCCAGGTCTTCCCGCCCATTGTGGCGCGATCCGCTGGTCGTGCGCAGCTTTTACGCCTTGCTGGCGCTCGCCTTGTTGGTTGAGTTGCTGGTGATCGGCCGCCACTTCCTTGCCAACCGGCCGGTCCGCCAGGGGATCAGCGCGGCGGCCAGGGCCGAACGGGCGCTCGGCGCCGGGCCGCTCAATCCGCGCGCCTATCGCGTCGATTATGCGCATCTCGACGCCCGCATCCGCGCGTTGATGGAGCGCAAGGACATGGCCGGCCTCGCCATCGCCGTGATCGAGGATGGCCAGCTGTCCTTCATCAAGGCCTATGGCACGGTCGATGCCGATACCGGCGAGCCGGCGACGGTGCAGACGGTATGGCGCTGGGCGTCGGTCTCCAAGGGCGTCGCGGCGACGATGGAAGCGCTGCTGGCGCGGCAGGGCAAGCTGCGCCTCGACGATCCCGTGTCCAAATGGTCGTCGACGCTCAAGCTGCCGCATAACAACCAGAATGTCGCGACGCTCGCGGACGCGCTGTCGCACCGGCTCGGCATCGTCAAGAATGCCTATGACGATCGGCTGGAGGACAATGAGGATCCTGCCGCGATCCGCGGCATGTATGGCCCGCTCTTCCCCATGTGTCCGCCGGGTACGTGCTGGGCCTATCAGAATGTCGCATTCGATGTGGCGCACGAGGCGATCAGCAAGGCAACCGGCCTGACTTATGAGGAGGCCGCGCGCCGCTATTTGTTCGACCCGCTTGGCATGACCAGCGCGAGCACGACCCAGCAAGGTTTGATGAGATCACCCAGCTGGGCGCGCCCCCATGCCGGCCGCCGCCCGATCCCGGTCCAGGAAGCCTATTACCGCATTCCCGCCGCTGGGGGCGTCAATAGCTCGATCGTCGACCTCGGCATCTGGATGCGCGCGCAGATGGGCGGCGCGCCGAACGTGCTGCCGCAGGACCTGCTGTTCACGCTCCATGTGCCGCGCGTCTTCACGCCGCGCCGTGGGCTTGCGCACTATGATCTTGCGCTCAAGGGCAGTTCCTACGGTCTCGCCTTCCGCCAGTCGGATTATGAGGGCCACCATCTCGTCTGGCATCGCGGCGCGGTTCGCGGGTCGCGCTCGGAGATGATCTTCGATCCGGCCGCGCGGTTCGGCGTCGCGATGCTGTGGAACTCGACCTCGGTAAAGCCGACCGGCCTGCCGCTTGAGGTGTTCGATCAATATTACCGCCTGCCGTTCCATGACTGGATCGAGATCGGAAAGCCCTGATTGACAGGGACCGAGCAGCGGGTAGGCGGCGCGCGTCATGAATATCCTGCTCACCGGATCGAGCGGATGGCTCGGGCGCCATCTCGCGCCGCTGCTCAAGGCGGACGGCCACGGCGTGGTCGGACTGGACGTCGCACCGGGCACACATACGGATGTGATCGGCGCGGTTGATGATCGGGCGCTGATTTCACGCCTCTTTGGCGAGCAGCCTATCCACGGGGTGGTTCACGGTGCGGCCCTGCACAAGCCGGATATCGAACGTTTTCCAAAACAGCGCTTCATCGATGTCAATGTCAGCGGGACACTTGCGCTGTTGGAGGAGGCGGTTGCCGCAAAGGTTGAACGCTTCGTCTTCACCTCGACGACTTCGCTGATGATTTCGAGCGCGATCCGGGAAGGCCGCGGCGATGCTGCAATCTGGATCGACGAGACGCTGGCACCGCTTGCCCCGCGCAATATCTATGGCGCGACGAAGCTCGCCGCCGAACGGTTGTGCCGCCTGGTCCACGACGAACATGGCCTGCCGATCGTGATCCTGCGCACCAGTCGCTTCTTTCCCGAGGAAGATGATCAGGCGCACCTCCTCTCTACATCCGGGGAAAATACCAAGGCGACTGAGCTGCTCAACCGGCGCCTGACCGTTGAGGATGCAGCGGAGGCGCACCGTGTCGCGCTGGCGCGCGCTCCGGAGATCGGCTTCGGCATCTTCATCATTTCCGCACCGACGCCTTTCAGCCCGGACGAGGCGGGCGCCCTCAAGCGCGATGCGGCCAACGTGGTGGCGCGGCATTTCCCGGATGCGGCCGGGCTGTTTTCGCGCCGCGGGTGGCAATTGCCGCGCTCGATCGATCGCATTTACGACGCAACCCTGGCGGAGCGCGTGCTCGGCTTTCGCTGCCGTACCGATTTTGCGGCGCTGCTGGAGACGTTACGGCAGGACAGGCCGCTGCCGTTCAAGCATGACCCCTCTTATGTCTCGCCACAGGCTATCGCCCAGCGCGGGCCTTGAAGCTCAGGCCGCTTCGCGCATGAAGGGCTGGTACATCACCACGCGGTTACGGCCCTGCTCCTTGGCGGCATAAAGCGCCGCGTCGGCATAGGAGACGAGCTGCTCCAGCGCGTCCATCGGCCCGGTGCAGCAATAGACACCCAGGCTGGCGGTCACACGCCCGACGGAGGTGAATTCGTGAAGCTCGATGCTCGCCCGCAATTTATTGGCGATGCTGATCGCCCCGTCCTCGTCGCAATTATTGCAGATCAGGAGGAATTCTTCGCCGCCCCAGCGTCCGACAATGTCGCCGATCCGGGTATTGGCGGTGAGGATCGTCGCGATATCCGCCAGCACGCGGTCGCCGATGCTGTGGCCGAAACGATCGTTGATCGTCTTGAAATGATCGACGTCGAGCAGGATCACGGCGAACGATCCGTCGCCGTGCCGGTTCATCGCCATCGGATGATAGAAGTCGATCACGCCGGTGCGGTTGAGCAGCTTGGTCAGATAGTCGCGCCGCGCGGATTCCTCGGCGAATTGGGCGAGACGCAACGCCGCCGCCTGGCTCTCACGCCGCCATTCCAGGTCGCGCCGCAGGCGCACGATGCGGTAGACCAGATACAGGCCGATCATGATCGCCCATACCGCCAGGATGGCCGCGTACCATGTGGCCTTGCCGACCACGCGGCCTTGCAGCGTCACGCGGTGGACGTTGAAATGATAGATGCCCGGTTTGGCGCGCGTTCCTGTCTGGAATTGAATCTCGGTGACGTTGTTGAGCTGGGGCGTGCTCAGCCCTGGACGGATATTGTTCTGCGTGACCCACCATTCCGCCACGCCGAAATCCGCAAGCTTCAGCTGCACGACATTATGTCCCGGCCGCGCGGCGACCTCCACCTTGTTATATTTGAGCGTTTCGGGGACGCCCGGCCGCGAATAACGCGGGTCGTAATTCTTGAGGTAGATCCGAAACGTCTCCCACGGCCCGGTATAATCCAGGTCGATGGTAAGCGTATCGAATTTAGAAAGGTTGAGGCCCTTGTTGGGCGTCCGGGCATCGATCAGCAGCTCATAGCCGCAATAAGGGAAGGCATATTTCGGCCGTACCGTGCATTGCCAGGATAGCGGGCGATGCGGATCGAGCGCGATCGTCGAATTGCCGCCATTGGCCGCGTCGCCATAGAAGCGCGGCGTATAATGGGCGACGTCGCCGGGCTCGATCACGAACGCATGCGCCAGCAGCTGGTCCTGAAACCGCACCGCGGCCAGCGTCAGCAGCAACAGCAGGAACAGGATGATCTCGAAACGCAGGTCGACCGCCGATGGCCCGCGCTTGAGCGCGTTCGTCAACGACGACGGATCTTCGGGATCATACTGCCAGGCGCTGCTCATCAGGCTCCTATTAGCCGGGAAATTGCGCAGTCGAAACCGCGTGATCCCCTTCGAATGCCGACACTTTGTCGTCGACCGCCTAACATATCATATTCCCGGGCGCGACGAAGTTGCGCACGCCCTCACTGGCCTTCGTGCGCATCCGCTCTTATGTGCGCTTGCATCATGTCCGCACCGCGCACGCTGTATGAAAAGATCTGGGACGCGCATGTCGTCGCCCGCCGCGACGACGGCACCTGCCTGATCTATATCGACCGCCATCTCGTCCACGAGGTCACCAGCCCGCAGGCATTCGAAGGCCTGCGCGTCGCTGGCCGCCGCGTCCGCCGGCCCGATCTCACGCTCGCCGTGCCCGATCATAACCTGCCGACCACCGCGCGCGCCGATGCCTCCGGTCGACGCCTGCCGATCGCCGATCTGGAGAGCGCCAACCAGCTTGCGGCGCTCAGCCGCAACGCGCCCGAATTCGGCGTCCGTCTGTTCGACGAGGTCGCGGCCGAGCAGGGCATCGTCCACGTCGTCGGGCCGGAGCAGGGCTTCACGCTGCCCGGCACCACCCTCGTCTGCGGGGACAGCCACACCGCCGCGCACGGCGCATTGGGCGCGCTCGCCTTCGGGATCGGCACCAGCGAGGTCGAGCATGTCCTCGCCACGCAAACCTTGCTGCTCGCCCCGTCCAAGACGATGGAGATCCGCGTCGATGGCGCGTTGGGCTTCGGTGTCAGCCCGAAGGACGTGATCCTCGCCATCGTCGGCAAGGTTGGCGCCGCCGGGGGCACGGGCTACGTCGTCGAATATACCGGCTCGGTGATCCGCGCCATGTCGGTCGAAGGGCGGCTAACCGTCTCCAATATGGCGATCGAGCATGGCGCGCGCTCGGGACTGATCGCCCCCGACGAGACCACCTTCGCCTATCTGAAGGGCCGCCCGATGGCGCCGCAAGGCGAGGAATGGGAGCGCGCGGTCGATTATTGGCGCACATTGCCGACCGACGCGGGCGCCCGCTACGACAAGATCGTCACGCTCGACGCGACCGACATTGCGCCGAGCCTCACCTGGGGCACCAGTCCCGAGGATGTCGTGTCGATAACCGGCAGCGTCCCCGATCCGATGAGCTTCGCCGATCCTTCCAAACAGGAAGCGGCGCAGAAGTCGCTCGCCTATATGGGCCTCACCGCGGGCACCCGCATGCAGGATGTCGGCGTCGAGCATATCTTCATCGGCAGCTGCACCAACAGCCGGATCGAGGATCTGCGCGCCGCCGCCGCCGTCGCCAAGGGCCGTCATGTCGCGAGCAACATCCGCCAGGCGTTGGTCGTCCCCGGCTCCGGCCTCGTCAAGCGCCAGGCCGAGGCCGAGGGGCTCGACCGCATTTTCACCGAAGCCGGCTTCGAATGGCGCGAGCCCGGCTGCTCGATGTGCCTTGCGATGAACCCCGACAAGGTGCCGCCCGGCGAGCGCTGCGCGTCCACCTCCAACCGCAACTTCGTCGGCCGCCAGGGCCCCGGAGCGCGCACCCACCTGCTGTCGCCCGCCATGGCGGCGGCGGCGGCAGTGACCGGGCGCCTCACCGACGTGCGGGAACTGATGGGGTGATCCTCAGGGCGGCCTGGACAGGACTCGCGGCGCTGGCGCTCGCAAGTGCGGCGGGGGCGACGCCCGCCCTTTCGCTGTGGCGGCTGGATTGTGGCCGCATCACCGCCTTCGATCTCGACGAATTCTCCGACACGCGCGCTTATGTCGGGCAGCACAAGGAGCTCACCGCCAGCTGCTACCTGATCCGCCACGGCGACACCTACATGCTGTGGGACACCGGACTGCCACGCGCTTTGCGCAACCACGTGATGGACGCGAAGCAGCCGCTGGACGCGGCGCTCACCGTGACGATCGTGGATCAGCTTGCCACCCTGGGAATCAAGCCGGAACAGGTGCAGATCGTCGCCATCAGTCACGATCATTTCGATCATATCGGGCAAGCCGGCGACTTCCCGCAGGCGAAATTGCTGATGGGCAAGGCCGATATCGATACGCTCCGCGCGCCGGGCGCCGAACTCGGCAAGCTCGTGGCGCACTGGCTGACCGGGGGCGGCACGATCGAGCCCATCACCGGCGACAAGGACATTTTCGGCGACGGCAGCGTCGTCATGCTCGCAATGCCCGGCCATACGCCCGGCCATCACGCCTTGCTGGTGAAACTCGCGCACAAGGGCAATGTCTTGCTCTCCGGCGACACGGCGCATTTCGCGAAAAATTACGCGAGCAACGGCGTTCCGTCCTACAACGCCGATCGCGCGGATACTTTGGCGTCCTTGGATCGCTTCAAGAAGCTCGCCGCGAACCTCCACGCCACCGTGATCATCCAGCATGAACCGGCGGACGTCGCCAAGCTCCCCGCTTTCCCGAAGGCGGCCGATTGATGACCCCGCTCACCCAGGTTCATGGCAAGGCCTATCCGTTCGGCCGCAAGAATGTCGACACCGACGTCATCATCCCGGCCCATTGGCTGAAGACGATCACCCGCTCCGGGCTCGGCCGTGGCGCGTTCGAGGTTGTGCGGGCCGAGCCGGGCAACGTCTTCGACGATCCCGCTTATGCCGGCGCGCCGATCCTGATCGCGGGTGACAATTTCGGCTGCGGCTCCAGCCGCGAACATGCCGCCTGGGCGCTGGGCGACATGGGCGTGAAGGCGGTGATCGCGCCATCTTTCTCCGACATCTTCTCCGGCAACGCTTTCAAGAATGGCATCGCCACCATCGTGCTACCGCAGGAGGCGATCGATCGCCTGATGCAGGTCGCCCGCACCGACGAGATCACCGTCGATCTCGAAACGCTGAGCGTCACCACGCCCTTCCAGGATCGCTTCACCTTCGCCATGGACCCGTTCCGGCGCGATTGCCTGATGCAGGGCCAGGACGAGATCGGGCTGACGCTGGCGATGGCGGACGATATCCGCCGCTACGAGGCGGCCATCGCCGCCGAACGGCCGTGGCTGTAGGCGATCGGTCCGTTTCGGCTTGATCGATTTTCCCGTCCGTATTGATCAGTTTTAATCGTTTTTGCTGCCGCTGCGCGCGGGTGTAGCCTTCCTCCACAATAGACATTGGAGGATGCGGCATGGACGCGAAAACCGGTTCGATGGGATGCCCCGTTGGTAAGCCGACGACAGTCCGATCTCTCCTTGGCCGCACGAACCGCGATTGGTGGCCGGAAGCGCTCCCGCTCGAAGTGCTCAACCAGGGCGGAACCTCGCCCGATCCGTTGGGCGAGGAATTCGATTACGCCGCCGCCTTCAAGTCGCTCGATTATGCCGCGCTCAAGGCCGATCTCACCGCTTTGATGACCGACAGCCAGCCCTGGTGGCCGGCCGATTACGGCAATTATGGCGGCCTCTTCATCCGCATGGCGTGGCACGCCGCCGGCACTTACCGCACCGCCGACGGCCGCGGCGGCGCCAATAGCGGGCAGCAGCGTTTCGCCCCGCTCAACTCCTGGCCCGACAACGGCAATCTCGACAAGGCGCGCCGCCTGCTGTGGCCGATCAAGCGCAAATACGGCAACCATATCAGCTGGGCGGACCTGTTCATCCTCGCTGGCAATGTCGCGATCGAATCGATGGGCGGGCCGATCTTCGGGTTCGGCGGCGGCCGCCGCGACGTGTTCGAGCCGGAGCGCGACATCTATTGGGGCGCCGAGGACAAATGGGTCGGCCAGGAAGGCAATGAGACCCGCATCCAGCCGGAGAAGGAGCTGGAGCTCGAATATCCGCTGGCCGCGATCCAGATGGGTCTGATCTACGTCAACCCGGAAGGCCCCGGCGGCGTGCCCGACGCGCTGCAGTCCGCGCGCGACATCAAGATCACCTTCGAGCGCATGGCGATGAATCATGAGGAGACGGTCGCGCTCACCGCCGGCGGCCACACTTTCGGCAAGGCGCATGGCGCGGGCGATCCCAGCCTTGTCGATGCCTCGCCCGAGGCTGCCGACATCGCGCTCCAGGGCCTCGGCTGGGCGAGCGCGCACGAAAGCGGTTTCGGCGAGCACACGATCACCAGCGGTATCGAGGGTTCGTGGGTCAACACGCCGACCGAATGGTCGGAGAATTATTTCCGCCTGCTGCTCGATTATGAATATGAGCTCGTTCGCAGCCCGGCCGGCGCCAAGCAATGGCAGCCGATCAACCAGAAGCCCGAGGACATGGCGCCAGCCGCGCACGATCCTTCCAAGCGCGTGCCGACGATGATGACCACCGCCGACATGGCGCTCAAGGTCGATCCCGAATTCCGCGCCATCTCGGAGAAATTCCGCCACGATCACGAAGCGTTCAAGGACGCTTTCGCCCGCGCCTGGTTCAAGCTGACCCACCGCGACATGGGGCCCAAGGTCCGTTACCTCGGCCCGGAGGTCCCCGCCGAGGACCTGATCTGGCAGGATCCCGTCCCCGCCGGCACCAAGCCGTCCGACGCCGACGTGGCCGCCTTCAAGGGCCGCATCCTCGATGCGGGCTTCACCATCGGCCAGCTCGTCAAGACCGCCTGGGCCTCGGCTTCGACCTATCGTCGCTCGGATCATCGCGGCGGCGCCAACGGCGCGCGCATCCGGCTCGCGCCGCAAAAGGATTGGGCGGTCAACGAGCCCGAGGAACTCGGCCGCATCCTCGCGAAGATCGACGAGCTGCGCGGCAGCCTATCCGTCGCGGACGCGATCGTGCTGGCCGGCACCGCTGCGGTCGAAAAGGCCGCGAGGGATGCCGGCTTCGCCATCGAGGTGCCGTTCGTCGGCGGCCGCGGCGACGCCAGCCAGGACTGGACCGACGCCGAAAGCTTCGCCGTGATGGAGCCCGCGGCCGACGGCTTCCGCAATTATCTCAAGACGAAGCATGCCGTGAAGACCGAGGAATTGCTGATCGACCGCGCCTCTCTGCTCGGCCTGTCCGTGCCCGAAATGACCGTCCTGCTCGGCGGCCTGCGCGTGCTCGGCGCCAACCATGGCGACAAGCCCGAAGGCGTGTTCACCGATCGCAAGGGCCAGCTCACCAACGATTTCTTCGTCAACCTGCTCGACAACGGCACCTTCTGGAAGGTGATCGACGAGAGCGCCGACGAGGAATTCATCGGCTATGACCGCGGCGGCAATCACGAGAAATGGCGCGCGACCCGCACCGATCTCATCTTCGGCTCGAACAGCCAGCTGCGCGCCGTCGCCGAAGTCTATGCCGAGACCGGCCATGAAGAGAAGTTCGTCCGCGATTTCATCCACGCCTGGGTCAAGGTGATGGACGCCGATCGCTTCGATCTTCCGCAAAAGTCCGACAGCGTCGAACCGATCGGCATCGCCGAGCCGGCGGGCGTCCAGTAACCGGAGCGGCGGGCCGGGGCGGGGGCGATCCTGCGCCGCGGCCCGCATCTCCAAAGCGTATCGAACCGAGCTGATCGCTCCCGTTCCCGTACGACCGCGCCCGTTGATAGAGGCGCGGCGGCGGGACCGGACCTGGAGAGGAGTTCCGATGCAGTTGAATCACGTGGATGCGCTCGACCCGCGCCGGCTGCACTGGGCCGCCGCGGTGGAGGCGCCGACCCGCGACTGGGTCGCCGCGCCCGGTTGCCGCCGCCACGCCCGCTTCCTGGTCGACGGTGAGCGCATGGCGCCCTCGCTGGCCGAGTTCGAGCTGTTCGCCAGCCGCGCCGAATGCCTCGCCTGGATCATGGCCAACCGCCGCGAGCTCACCGATCACATGCCCGGCGCCAAGATCCATCCGGTGCCGCTCGCCGGCTGGCTGCTCGGGCTCGCCTAGCGCGCCAGCGCGCCGCCGGTCAGGCGGCCGCGGCGATGCGCGGCGCCGGCCCGTCCAGCAGCATGAAGCCATCGTCGAAGTCGCCGATCGCGACCAGCTGATCCCAGTCGGGGATCGTCACCTTGCCCGACTTGATCGTCACCCCGGCCTGGCTCCGCAGCTCCTTCAAGGTCCGATTGACGTGAACGCTCGTCAGCCCGGTCGCGTCGCCCAGATCGCTCTGCGTGATCGCCAGCGCAAAGGAGCCGCCGTCGCCGAGCCCGGCGCGGGCGCACCGGATCGCCATCTCGCACAGCAGATGCGCGATGCGGCTGAGCGCGTCCCTGCGCCCGACATTCACCACCCATTCCGAGAAGAGCGAGCCATCGGCGACGCAATCGCGCCAGAAGGCTTCGGCGATCCCGGGATGCGCGGCGGCGATGCGCCGCAGGTCGGCATGCGCGAGCCGCAGGATCGTCGTCCCGGTCATCGTCGTCAGCCCCCAGCCCGACTTGGGGCTTACCACCGAAGGCAGGTCGGCCATGTCGCCCTGGACGTGGAGGCAGGTGATCTGCCGGGCACCGTCCTTGTTCTGGCCGAAGCGGCCGACCAGCCCATCGACCACCAGACAGGAGTGATCGACCTGCTCGCCTAACCGCACGAAGTCGACATGCGTGGCAACCTGGCTGACCTTGCCCGTCAAAGCGAGGATTGCGCCCATTTCCTCATCGGTCAGGAGCGAGCGCGACGTCAGACGGTTGACGAACAGCTGAAGGGCAGAGCCCATGGATGGCGACACGAATATTCTCCGGCCAGAAGGCGGGAGCGCATAGGTCTCACAGCCACCGGCGCCCGAGGATCGTTGCCGGTGATGGACCGTCCTACCACGATTTCGCGCCGGCCGCTAATGCGGCGACAAGCTTGTCGATCGGGCCGCGTGATCGTGACGGTCCTTCGTGGCCGCCGCCTCGCCCTGGCACTCGAAACAAGGCGACGCCGCCGCCCGGTGCTGGCAAGATCGCTCCACGGCGATCCGCGCCGCACTCGGGCAAAGGGAAATCGATGGATTGCAGGCCTATCGCTCTGGCTGTGGCTGTCACCGCTTTGCTGGCGGCCACGCCGCTTTCGGCCGCCCGGCCCGACGCCCGCATCCTCGACGCCGCAACCGCCGCCCGCCCGGCCCAGCTCGCCTTGCTGGAGAAGGTCGTCAACATCGACTCCGGCACGGGCGATGCCGCCGGCGCCGCGAAGGTCATGGCCGTCCTCATTCCCGAACTGAAGGCGATCGGCGCCACCATCGAGACCGTCTCCGCCGAAGCGCCCGGCCTCGGCGACAATGTCGTCGCGCGCCTGACCGGCAAGGGCAAGGGGCGCATCCTCATCATCGGCCATGTCGACACCGTCTTCCCCGCCGGCACCGTCGCCGAACGCCCGTTCCGCACTGACGGCGCGCGCGCCTACGGCCCCGGCGTGTCGGATGAGAAAGGCGGCGTGGTCCAGGCCGTGACCGCGCTCAGATTGCTCCACGATCTCCGCGAGACCAATTATGCCAGCATCGTCTTGCTGATCGAGACCAGCGAGGAAACCGGCTCCCCCGGCACGCGCAAGCTGATCGACACTCTGGTGCGCCAGGCCGATGTCGAGCTCAACGTCGAGCCGGGCGACGCGCCCGATGCGGTCACCGTCTGGCGCAAGGGCTCGGCGACCATCCGCCTCACCGTCCACGGCCGCGCCGCCCATGCCGGCGTCGCGCCGCAGGATGGGCGCAATGCCGCCGCCGAGCTCATCCACCAGATCGGCACGCTCGATCGCTTCCCCCGGTCGGGCGAGGGGCTGACCGCCAATCTCACCACCTTGCGCGCGGGCGATCGCGTCAACGTCATTCCCGATCTCGCCACCGCCGACATCAACGTGCGCGTCCGCACCGCCGATCAGTTTGACGGCATCTTGAGCGCCTTTCAGGCCGCCGCGCAGCAGACGATCGTCCCCGACACGAAAGTCGACGTCTCGACCACGCCGTCCTTCCCGCCGCTGCCCAACAATCAAGCCACCGATCGGCTGGCGGCGCAGGCGCAGGCGATCTACGCCGATCTCGGCCTCGCGCTCACCACCGCCGGCAATGGCGGCGCGTCGGAATCCGCGCTGGCGGCGGCGGCGGGCACGCCCGCGCTCGACGGTCTCGGCCCGGTCGGCGGCGGCTTCCACAGCGTGCGCGAATATCTCGAACTGTCGAGCGTCACGCCGCGCCTCTATCTGTTCGCCAAATTGCTGATCCAGCTCGGCGCCAACCCGCCGGCGAAGTGAGCCGCCCCGGCAGCGCTAACGCACGGCTCAGGCGGAACGTCGCTCCGTCTCGGCCAGCGTCGCCGGTTCGTAGGAGGCGACGCCCCCGCCGCGCCGCTTGATATCGATAAGGGCCTCGTCGGCGCGCCCGATCAGTTCGTCGAGATCGCGGCCGTGGTCCGGGAACAGCGCATAGCCGACGCTGGTGCCGATCGAGATAGGATTCCCCCCAATCGAATAAGGCTGCCCGATCGCGCGCGCGACGCGGCGCGCCTGCAGCTCGGCATCGCCCTTATTCTGCATCCCCATCTGCAACACCACGAATTCGTCGCCCCCGATGCGCGCCGCGATGTCTCCCGCGCGCAGCACACCGCGCAGCCGATCCGACACCGCGCGCAGCAACGCATCCCCGGTCGGGTGGCCATAGCTGTCGTTGACCGGTTTGAACCGGTCGAGGTCGAGGCAATGGACCGCGAGCACGCCGTCCCGCCCGATATGGCGCACCGCGGCCTCGAACGCCTCACGCAGCGACAGGCGATTCTCCAGCCCGGTCAGCGCATCCGCCCGGGCCAGCGTGGCGAAGGCGTGGCGCGTCGTGATCTCGGTGGTGGCGATGCGATAGGTGCGCAGCATCGTCTCGATCGCGCCCACCAGAAACAGCAGCAGCAGCGCACCGGCGATGATGTAGCTCGTGTTGGCCATGCTCAGCGCGACGATGCTGGTCGGCACCACCGCCGGGATCAGGCTCGCGATCGCGATCCACGGCCGCAGCACGATCACCGCGACCACGCCTGCGGCATAGCCGAACAGCAATCCGATGATCAGCATATGCGTGTCCGCGCTTTCCAGCTGAAGCGCGCGCGCGCTGAACGCACCGAAGGCGACGGCGAAGGCCAGATAGGGCGTTGCGAAGATGCGCTCGAGACGGCGGGCCGAAGCCAGATCGAGCGTCTCCGCGCGCGCCCTGGCGCCGTAGCGGATCAATGTCGCAAGCCGCGCGACCATCGCGACCCCGCCCAGCGCCAGCAGCATTTTCAACAGCAGGTCCGAACTCTTGCTCGCGACATCCAGACCTACGCCGACATAGGCGATCGCCATGAACAAGCTCGGCGTAAGCGTCCGGTACAGGGACGCGACCGCCACCAGATAGGTGCCATCGGGCAGTGTATTGCCGCGATCGATCGAGAAGAACTTCGCCATAACCTCCGATAGCATGCCGTTGATGATCGGTTGTGCACAATCACGTTCGCCTCGCGAGGCCGCCATTGGCGGCTATTCCACCGCGCGCTCGCCCTCCGGTCGGGTGATCAGCCGCGCGCCGCGCTGGTTGCGCGTGTAGATCCATAGCCAGTTGAGCGCGACGCTCAGCCGCGAGCGCACCCCCACCAGGAAATAGATGTGGGCGATCCCCCACAGCCACCACGCAATCGCCCCGCGCAGCTTCACCCAGCCGAAATCGATCACCGCCTTGCGCTTGCCGATCTGCGCCAGGCTGCCCTGATGGCGATAGCGGAACGCCCCTGGCGCGGCCTTGCCCGCCAGCCGCCGGCGGATCGTCTCCGCCACGAACATGCCCTCCTGCTTGGCGGCGGGCGCGATCCCCGGCACCGGCGATCCATCCTCGCGCCTGACCGCGACCGTATCGCCGATCGCGAAGATGTCGGGATAGCCCGGCACGCTCAGGTCCGCCTCGACGACGATGCGCCCGTTGCGGTCGGCTGCCACCCCCAGCCATTCCGCCGCGGGCGATGCGCGTACGCCCGCCGCCCACACGATCGTCGACGCCTCCACCCGCCGCCCCCCGAACGTCAGCGCATTGCGCTCGATCTCGGTCACCGCCGCGCCCAGCGCGACCTCGACGCCCAATTTCTCCAGCGCCGCCTTCGCATAGTCCGAAAGATCGTCCGGATAGCCGTTCAAAACCTTGGGCCCGGCCTCGACCAGCAACACCCGCGTGCGATGCGTGTCGATCAGCCGGAAGTCGCGCGCGAGCGTGTCATGCGCCAGATCCGCGATCGTGCCCGCCAGTTCGACGCCCGTCGGCCCGCCGCCGACGATCGCGAACGTCAGCAGCGCCTGCTGCCGCGCCGGATCGCTCTCGCGCTCGGCCTGCTCGAACGCGGTCAATATGCTGCTGCGGATGGCGGTCGCGTCCTCGATCGTCTTGAGGCCGGGCGCGAACTGCTCCCATTCGTCATGCCCGAAATAGCCGTGCCGCGCCCCCGTCGCCAGGATCAGCGTGTCGTACGGCACCGTGGCGCCATCGCTCAGCCGCACCGCGCGGCCGTCCATATCCACCCCGGTCACCGTCGCCAGCAGCGTCGTCACGTCGCGGCGCGCCTGCAGCATCGCCCGGATCGGCCAGGCGATCTCCGACGGCGCCAGCGATGCGGTCGCGACCTGATAGAGCAGGGGCTGGAACAGATGATGGTTGCGCCGGTCGATCACCGTGATCGCGAGCGGCGCGCCCTTCAGATGCTTGACCGCCCACAGGCCGCCAAACCCCGCGCCGACGATGACGACTCGGTGGAGCGGGGAGGGGGCTTGGTGAGAAGTCATGGCGATTGCCTCCCGGCTGTCGTTACGGCCGCGCAATCCCTACTCGATTTTGGCGAAGGACGCCCCGGAAGATCGCGACGGTACGGACATCATCTTCGATCGGGGGGAGGTAGAATGCCACGCTCAGGGTGATGCGTGTCCTTGGCTCTTGCTGGTTCCTATGGCAAATGCCCGTGCGCGCACACCTGCTTGACAAGGGCGCTCATGCCTTTGACGATAGGACGGTTTGCCTGCCTGGTGTTGATGGCTTCCGCGACCACCGCATCGGGGCGCACGTCCCCCCAACGTATTGCCTCGATCGACGCCGCAGCCCACGCGGTGATCGCGAAGACCGGCGCCAAGGGTCTGGCAGTCGCGCTCATCGATGGCGGCCGGGTGCGCTACGTTCAGGCCTACGGAGTTCGCGATGAGCGAGGCGATCCGCTGCGTACGGACACCGTCATGTATGGCGCCTCGCTGACCAAAACTGTTTTCGCCTATCACGTCCTGCAACTCGTCGATCAAGGCAGGCTGGCGCTCGATACGCCGCTGGCCGAATATCTCGATAAGCCGCTGCCCGACTACGACACCGACGCGATCTATCCCGATAAATATGGCCCCTATCGTGACCTTGCCGGCGATCCGCGCTGGAAGCGGATCACGGCGCGCCACGCACTCACCCACTCGACCGGCTTTGCCAACTTCTGGTTCGTTGAGCCGGACCAGAAGCTGCGCATCCACTTCGATCCCGGCTCGCACTACAGCTATTCAGGAGAAGGGTTGAGCCTGCTTCAGTTCGTGATCGAGAACGGGCGCAAGGATCGCGGGCTGGGCCTGGATATGGGGATGCTCACCCAGGCGACCTTCGACCGGCTCGGCATGACGCGCACCAGTCTCCAGTGGCGCGCCGATTTCAGGCCCAATCTCGCCGATGGCTTCAACGATCGGGGCGAGGCGGTCGCGCATGACGAGCGATCCAAGGTGCGCGTCGCCGGGTCGATGGACACTACCATCGCCGACCTTGCCAAATTTGTCGCCGCATTGGTCCGGGCGGACGGACTGAGCCGCGCGGCCTATGCCGAGATGCTCAAGCCCTCGCTCCACATTGCGACCGCGCACCAATTTCCGAACTTCGGCCCCGAACTGCCGGTCGACCGCCAACGCCGGGATCTTGCCGCCGGGCTTGGGGTCATCACTTTCGTCGGGCCGCAGGGAAGAGGCTTCTTCAAAGGTGGCCATGACGGCCAGACCGCCAATACGCTGGTCTGCCTTGAGAAGAGCAGGAAGTGCGTGCTGATCCTGTCGAACGATGTGCGCGCGGAGGCAGGATATGCTGCCTTGGTCCACGCGGTCTTGGGCGACACTGGCGTTCCCTATGACTGGGAATATGGCGACGGGGCGGGGAAATCATAGCAAGCCATCGGCGCGGCTTGCCGCATACTAACAACCTCGGCCCGTCAGCCCCTCATCACCACGAAAGCTGCGACAACAGCTGCAGCACACTGCCGCCGGTCTTCTTCTCGCACCACCGGTCCAGCACGAACATCACGCCCAGGCAGGCGATCAGCGCACCGGCCAGGCTGACATTGTAGGCGGCGCTGCTCCCGGGCGCGACCGCCGTCATGATCATGTTCAGCACATAATAGGTGCCGAGCGCCGCCGCGATCCCGCCGCCCAGGATCAGGATCATGAAGCCAAGGAAGACCAGGCAGCCGCCTTTCTGTTGCGGCAGGACCGGGGGAATGGGAATAGGCGCGCGCGTCGGCCTGTGTCCCGTCGCAAGGCCGCTCGGCTCGTCCACCCGACGGGGCCTGAGCAGCAGACGCCGTATCGTCCAATAGAGCCCTGCCGCCAACGCGATCACCAGCGCGCCCATCAGCACGACCCCGCCCGGCTCGTCGCCCTTGGGGAACCAGTGCGCCGTGATCATAGCCGCGCCGATAATGCCGAACCCGAAGAGTGCGATCAGGAGGAAGATGCGCAGCGCGCCCCGGCCGGCGCGCCGATCCTGCTCCGGCGTCATCGCCTTTGGTGCCGCGCGGCGTGGGTCGGCGGGCTGGGGAGGGCGCCCGCAATGCGCCTCGAGCGGCACCGGCGCGAAGCACTCAACAGCGAGCAGATTTGCATGATCCACCTCCAGCGTCCGCCAACGAACGCACATGAACGCGGTGGGATGCATCGCGTCATTTCCCCGGATCGCGCTGCGGCCGCACGCGTTAGACCCCTTGTGTTCGCACCGCAGCCAATTCGGCGCCTGACCCGGTTGGGCAATTTGTCCCAATGACATCGCGCCCGCGCCGTCTTACGGCGCCCGCGTGACCGCGCTCCGCCGCCATCTGACGCTGCATCGCTGGCCCGCCGCCTGGCTGGTCGCGCTGGCGCTTGCGGTGCGGCTGATCGTGCCCGCCGGCTTCATGCCGATGGCCGGCCATGCCGCGCTGGAGATTTGCGCCGGTCAGACGCCGGACCTGCCTTCCGCCGGGCCCATGGCCGCCATGCCGGGCATGGCTGCGATGGACCATGCCGCGCCCGCGCACGCCATGGATCATGGCGATCACGGTAAGCCGATGTCGGGCGCGAGCGATCATGATTGCGGGTTCGCCGCCGCCGTCGGCGGGGCGGGCGCGCTGCCCACCCTGATCCTGCCGGCGATGCTCGCGCCGGTCGCTTTGCCCGCCGCCTTCCTCCGCACCCTCCTGGTCCGTCCCGGCCACGGCCTCGCCGCGCCGCCGCCACCAAAGACGGGGCCGCCGATCCTCTCCTGACCGCACTCGCCGGCACCGCCGGCTCTGCTCGTTTCAGGGGAATTTCATGTCTTGTCACCCATCGGGCGCGCCCGCGCGGCGCCGCCTCTGCCTGCTGTTCACTGCCGCCGTCGCCGCTCCCGCTTATGCCGCTGCTGAGGCTCCGCCGCTGCCGGCCGGGCCGGACATCCTCGTCATCGCCCAGAAGCAAAGCCAGACAATCGAGAACGCGCCCTCCAGCCGCGCGACCGTCGACGCCGCCACGCTTGCCCGCACCGTCAATGCCTTCAATGTCGAGGATAGCGTCAAATATCTGCCCGGGCTGATCGTGCGCAAACGCCATATCGGCGATACCCAGGCGCCGCTCGCCACGCGCACGTCGGGCCTCGGCGCCAGCGCGCGCAGCCTCATCTATGCCGACGGCGCCCTGCTGTCGGCGCTGATCGGCAACAACAACACCTCCGCCTCGCCGCGCTGGAGCCTCGTCAGCCCGCAGGAGATCGCCCGCATCGACGTCCTCTACGGGCCCTTCTCGGCCGCTTACCCCGGCAATTCGCTCGGCGCGGTCGTCAACATCACCACCCGCCTGCCGGACAAACTGGAGGCGACGCTCGCCAGCGGCTTCAGCGCGCAGACCTTCGATCAATATGGCACGCACCGGACGCTGCCGAGCTGGCAGATCGGCGGCACATTGGGCGCCCGCTTCGGCCCGCTGGCGATCTTCCTCAGCGAAGATCATGTCGCGTCGAAGAGCCAGCCGTTAAGCTATGTCACCGTCAATCAGCCCGCGGGCAGCAGCACCGCCGGCACCCCCGTCACCGGCGCCTTCGCCGGCGTCAACCGCACCGGTCAGCCGATCCAGCTGCTCGGCGCCAGCGGGTTCGAGCATCAGGTGCAGGATCATCTCAAGTTCAAGGCGGCGCTCGATCTCACGCCCTCGGTGCGCCTCACTTATGTCGGCGGCTTGTTCCTCAACGATACCGCCGCGCACGCCCAGAGCTACCTGCGCGATGCCGGCGGCACCCCGGTCTATGTCGGCGCGCTCAACATCGCCGGACGCGCTTACGCGGTCGCACCCGGCGCCTTTTCCGGCGGCGTCTACACCTATGACGAACGCCATTGGTCGCATGCGCTCTCTGCCAGCGGCAATGGCGGCAGCTTCGACTGGCAATTGATCGGCACGCTCTACGATTTCGCCCACGACGTTCAACGCACGCCCACCGCCGCCTTGACCGGCGCGTCGCAGAGCGGGGGAGGGGGCAACACCACCCGTCTCGACGGCACGGGCTGGCGCACCGCCGACGCCAGGGGCGCATGGAAATCGGATGGGGCGGGCACGCACATTCTCAGCGCCGGCGCGCACTATGACCGGTTCGAGATCGACAGCAACCGCTATACCACCGCCTTATGGCGCCACGGCCCCGACGGCGCGCTCAACCTGCAATCGCAGGGCAAGACCCGCACCGTCGCCGTCTGGGCGCAGGATGCCTGGCGGCTGACCCCGGCGGTGACGCTCACCATCGGCGGCCGGCAGGAATGGTGGAAGGCTTATGACGGCCGCAACTTCTCCGCATCGCCCGCAATCTCCCGCGATCAACCGACGCGCAGCGATGCGCGCTTCTCGCCCAAGGCTTCGCTTGCCTGGGTGGCCGCGCCCGGCTGGACCGCGCGCCTCTCCTTCGGCCAGGCGTGGCGTTTCCCCACCGTCGGCGAACTCTACCAGATCGTCACCACCCCGATCGCGGCCGTGCCCAATCCCGATCTCCGGCCGGAGCGCGCGCGCTCGGAGGAGCTCGCGATCGAGCATCGGGACGGGCAGGGGCTGCTGCGCCTGTCCCTGTTCAACGAAAGCGTGAAGGACGCGTTGCTGTCGCAGACCGGTCCCCTCAACGGCACCGCGACGCTCGCCACCTTTGTCCAGAATGTCGATCGCACCCGCGTCCGCGGCATCGAGCTCGCCGCGGATCGCCACGATGTCGTGCGCAATGTCGATGTCTCGGGCAGCGTCACCTATGCCGACGGCACCACCCGCAAGGACAATGCTTTCCCCGACGCGGTGGGCAAATTGTTGCCGCAGGTACCGCACTGGAAGGCGAGCCTCGTCACCACCTGGCGCCCGGCCGAGCCGCTCTCGCTCACCGCGGCGGCGCGTTTTTCCAGCCGCCTGTGGGGCACGCTCAACAACGCCGATGTCGTCGGCAATACCTGGCAGGGTTTCTACAAATATTTCGTGGTCGATTTGCGCGCCCGCTACGCGCTCAACGACCATCTCACCGCCAGCCTCGGCGTCGATAATGTGAACAACGACAAATATTTCCTCTTCCACCCCTTCCCGCAAAGGAGCTTCGTCGCTGAGCTGGGCTGGAAACTGTAAAGTAGGCGCCCCTAATCCGTCATGCCGGACTTGTTCCGGCATCCACCGTGCCATGGGCGCGACGCTGGCGAGGCAGTGGACCCCGGAACAAGTCCGGGGTGACGGAGGAGTGAGGGGGCAACCGCACCCACCCGTCATCCCAGCGAAGGCTGGGATCCATCTCTCCGACCGCGAACCAATTGACAATCGTACGCATATGACGTACAAACTCCGCCGCTTGTCGCATTGGAAGCCGCGCCCCCGGGTGCGGCTCCCGGCTCTTTCGCAAGTCCGCTCAAAGATTGCCGTGCAAACGGTGTCGCAATCGCCGCCGCGCCTGCCAGATCATCAAGTTCGTTTCCGGTGTTTTTATTTTCCATGCCCGCAAGCTCTTGAAAAGCTTGGGGCCAGGGAAAGCGCTACAATGCCGCGTGGCGCGCCTGGATCGCGTCCCAGATCAGCCCCGGCGTATCGGTCCCGTTGAACCGGTCGATCGCGACGATACCAGTCGGCGAGGTTACGTTGATCTCGGTCAGATAGCCCGCGATCACGTCGATGCCGACGAACACCAGCCCGCGCTTCGCCAGCTCCGGCCCGAGCTTGGCGCAAATCTCCAGCTCGCGCGGGGTCAGGTCCGTCGCCGCGCCCTTGCCGCCGACCGCAAGGTTCGACCGTATCTCGCCCGCCTTGGGCAGCCGGTTGACCCCTCCCGCCGGCTTGCCGTCGACCAGCACGATGCGCTTGTCGCCCTTCGACACGTCGGGCAGGAATGCCTGCACCATGAACGGCTCGCGCCACACCTGCCCGAACAATTCGGTCAGCGCGGCGAGGTTCGCGTCGTTCCTGCTGACGTGGAACACCGCGGAACCGGCATTGCCGTAGAGCGGCTTGATCACGACCTCGCCATGCTCGGCATGGAAGGCGCGCGCCTCCTCCAGCCCGCGCGTGATCAACGTCGGCGGCATGAACTCGGCATAGTCCAGCACGAACAGCTTTTCCGGCGCGTTGCGCACTGCCGCCGGATCGTTGACAACCAATGTCCGGTGCTGGATCCGCTCGAGCAAATGCGTCGCGGTGATGTAGGCCAGGTCGAACGGCGGATCCTGCCGCATCAGGATGACGTCGACATCCTCGGCGAGGTCGATCGTCCGCGCATCCTCGGCCTTGAAATGATCCCCGACGACCGCCCGCACCGTCACCGCCCGCGCCGGCGCGGTCAGCCGTCCGTCGCGATAGGACAGGTTGCCCGCCGCATAATGGAACAGCCTGTGCCCGCGCTCCTGCGCCTTCAGCATCAGCGCGAAGCTGGAATCGCCCGCAATGTTGATCGTTTCGAGCGGATCCATCTGGACCGCGACGCGCAGGCTCATCTTTGTCTCCTTGGCCTTTCCCATACCGTTCGCCCTGAGCTTGTCGAAGGGCTGTCTTTCTTTCTGCCCTCAAAGAAGAACAGTGCTTCGACAAGCTCAGCACGAACGGGTGGGTAAGCCGTCACCCGATCCACGCATTCTCGATATGGCGCAGCGCGCGTCCCGGCGCGATCAGGATCACGTCGATGCGCATGTCGTCGCCCGGCTCCAGATAGCGCGGCGCCAGATATTCCGCCGCCGCCGCCACCCGCGCCAGGCGGAACTGGTCGATAGCAAAGTCCAGCTCCGCGCTCGTCTGCCGCCGCTTCACCTCGACGAACGCGACCAGCCCCGTGCGCCGCGCGATCAGGTCGACTTCGCCGGCCGGCGTGCGCACCCGCCGCGCCACGATCCGCCAGCCCTTAAGCCGCAGCCACCACGCCGCCGCCGTCTCCCCCACGCGCCCCGCGCGTTCGGCCCGGCGGCGGTCCCTCACGCCTTCATCGCCAGCGCCCGCGCATACAGATCGCGCTTGTGCATCCCCGTCGCCTTGGCGACCTCGTGGGCGGCCTTGCCCGCGGGCAGGCGCGTCAGCGCCTCCGTCAGCAGCGCGTCGGCATCCTCCGCCGACGGCGCCGCCGCCTCGCCCGGCGGCCCGACGACGATCACGATCTCGCCCTTGGGGGGCGCCTCGGCATAGCGCGCCGCCAGTGCGGAAAGGCTGTCGGTGACGCATTCCTCGAAGCGCTTGCTGATCTCGCGCGCGACCGCTGCCTCCCGCTCCCCCAAACCTTCCACCAACGCGGTCAGCGTCGCCGCCAGCCGCGGGCCGGATTCGTAGAGGATCAGCGTGGCGCGGATCGTCGCGACCTCCGCGATCGCGTCCGCGCGTGCCTTCGCCTTGGACGGCAGGAAGCCCAGGAAGAAGAAGCGATCGGTCGGCAACCCCGCCAGCGTCAGCGCGGCGATCGCGGCGCAGGGACCCGGGATCGTGACGACCGCATGCCCCGCCGCGCGCGCGTCGCGCACCAGCTTGAAACCCGGATCGGAAATGAGCGGCGTGCCGGCATCGGACACCAATGCGATCGCCTCATGCCCCAGTCGCGCGACCAGGCCGGGGCGCACCCGATCCGCATTATGGTCATGATACGGAACCATTTGCCGCCTTGCGCCGATATGGCTGAGCAGCTTGGCGGTGACTCGGCTGTCCTCGACCGCGATCGCGTCGGCGCCGGCCAATATGGTGGCGGCGCGGGGCGAGAGGTCAGACAAGTTGCCGATCGGCGTTGCGACGATGTAGAGGCCTGGCGCAAGTCGCCCGCCCTCGGGTGGAGAGAGATTCATGGGAGACAGCATGGCAGACGGCGACCCCCGGCGGCAATCTGGCATATTGTCGCGTCGGCGCCTCTGCGGGCTCGGCCTCGCGCTGCTGCTCGGCGCCTGCTCGACCGTCGTTCCGCGCAGCGCGCCTCCGCCGGTAACCGCCGGCAAGCCGGTGGAGAAACCCGCTCCGCAAACCGGTCTGCCCGACGACAAGGAACGCCACCGCGTCGCGCTGCTGGTGCCGCTGAGCGGGCCGAATGCGGCGGTCGGCCAGTCGATCGCAGATGCCGCCGCCCTGGCCTTGGCGGATACGGGCAGCAGGCAATTGCGCATCACCAACTACGATACCGCGCAGGGCGCCGAAGCCGCCGCCCGCAAGGCGCTGGCCGAAGGCAACGGGCTTTTCCTGGGGCCTTTGCTCAGCGACGATGTCCGCGCAATTGTCGCCCCCGCTGGCGCGGCAGGCGTGCCGATCATCTCCTTTTCGAACGATCCCGCGGCGGCTGGAGACGGCGTTTGGCTGCTCGGCTTCTCGCCCGCGCAATCGATCGACCGCGTGGTCCGCTATGCCAAGTCGCGCGGGATGACGCGCTTCGCCGGCCTGATCCCGCCCGGCCTCTATGGCCGCAACGCCTCCAATATGCTGATCCGCGCGGCTGAGGCCGCCGGTGGCACGGTGGTGGCGATGCAGAGCTATCAGCGTACCCCGGCCTCGATCGCGGCGGCGATCGGCAAGATGTCCAAGGAGAAATATGACGCGGTGCTGATTGCCGACAGCGGCCGTATCGCCATTACCGCGGCGCCCGCGATCCGTCGCAGCGGCGGGGCGGGCGTGCGGATTCTCGGCACCGAATTGTGGAATGCGGAGCCAGGCCTCAACAATTCGCCGGTCCTTGCAGGAGCCTGGTTTGCCAGCGTCGACGACAGCATGTTCGCCCAGTTCACCACGCGTTATCGCGCGCGTTACGGCCGCACCCCCTATCGGCTCGCCAGCCTCGGCTACGACGCCGTGCTGCTCACGGTACGCATCGCCAAGGATTGGAAGCTGGGGCGGCGCTTCCCCGCCGATGCATTGGCCGACGAGGGCGGCTTCGCCGGTGTCGATGGCGCCTTCCGGTTCGCGCACGGGCACATCGCCGAACGGGCGCTGGCGGTCCATCAGCTCGCCCCGAAGGGCGGAACGATTGTGTCGCCCGCGCCCAAGGGCTTCTAGATCGCGATTTCGGCCAGAATCGCGTCGAGCAGGAGCATGCCGTCGGGCGTGACGCGCAGCCGCTCGCTGGTCTGCTCGATCAGTCCCAGGCGCGACAGACGGTCGACCGCCGCCGTATCGATCGCATCCTCGATGCGGTCGCGCGGAATGCCTTCGCCGAGGCGCAGGCCCATGACCAGCGTCTCGCGCGCCTGATCCGCCTGAGGCAGCAACTCTTCCAGTTCGATGCCGTGGCGGTTGCGATCGATCCGCGTGAGCCAATTTTCAGGCTTTTTGGCACGCGCCGTGGCGACGCCTTCGCGCCGGCCATGCGCTCCGGGCCCTACGCCGAGATAGTCGCCGTAACGCCAATAGGTCAGGTTGTGGCGGCTCTCCTCCCCGGGACGGGCATGGTTTGAGATTTCATAGGCGGGCAGGCCGGCGGCGGCGGTGGCCGCGCGGGTCAGCTCATACAGGTCGGCACCGAAATCGGGATCGGCCGGCGTCAGCTCGCCGCGCGCCGCCATCGCCGCAAAGCGCGTGCCCGGTTCGATCGTGAGCTGATACAGCGAAAGATGGCCCGTGCCGAAGCCGAGCGCGCGATCGAGCGTCGCCTGCCAGGCGGCTGCGCTCTGACCGGGCAGCGCGTAGATCAAGTCGAAGCTGACCCGATCGAAAGCCAATTGTGCGATATCAAGCGCCGCGAGCCCCTCCGCGACATCGTGCGCACGCCCCAAAAAGCGCAGCGCGTCATCATCGAGCGCCTGCAGCCCGAGGCTGACGCGGTTTACGCCCGCTGCCGCAAGCCCGGCAAAACGCGCCGCCTCCACCGACGAGGGGTTGGCCTCAAGCGTGATTTCGATGTCGGGGGCGAGGCCCCAATGCCGTTCCGCCGCCTCGATCAGCGCTGCCACGGTCGCGGGCGGCATGAGCGACGGGGTGCCGCCGCCGAAGAAGATCGAGGTCAGTGCGCGCTTGGGACCAACCGTGGCTTCATGCGCAAGGTCCGCCAGCAGCGCGTCGCGCCACCGATCCTGGTTCACGCTCTCCCGAACATGGCTGTTGAAGTCGCAATAGGGACATTTCGAGACGCAGAACGGCCAGTGGATATAGAGAGCAAGCGCCTCGCTCACAGCACCGCGGCGACCAGTTTCCGGAAAGCATCCGCGCGGTGGCTGATGGCGTGCTTCTGCTCCGGCTCGAGTTCCGCAAAGGTACGCGTCTCGCCCAGCGGCACGAATACCGGATCATAGCCGAAACCGACCTTGCCGCGCGGCGGCCAGGTCAGCGTCCCCTCGGCGCGCCCTTCGAAGCTCTCGACATGGCCGTCTGGCCAGCACAGCGACAGCACGCACACGAAATGGGCGTCGCGGCCCGCCTCGGGGCCCTTCGCTGCGAGCGCTTCCTCGACCTTGCGCATGGCCAGGTCCCAGTCGCGCCCGTTGGGCGTCTCGGCCCAGTCGGCGGTATAGACGCCGGGGTCGCCATTCAGGGCGTCGACGCACAGGCCGCTATCGTCCGCCAGCGCTACCATCCCCGAAAGGTCGGCCGAAAAGCGTGCTTTGAGCTCGGCATTGGCTGCAAAGCTCGTCCCGGTCTCGACCGGCTCGGGGATGTCGAGCGAGGCGGCGGAAACCGGCTCGATGCCATAGGGCGCGAGTAGCGCCCTGATCTCGCGCACCTTGCCTTCGTTGTGACTGGCGATGACGAGCTTGCCCGGCTCCAGCCGGCGATGCGGCATGATCGGGGGTTCGTCGTCGATCAGTTCAATGGTCACCGGCCGGTCGCCTTCAATTGTGCCGCGAAAATGTCGGTGCAGCCGATGCGCGCCAGACGCAGCAGGCGCAAGAGCGCTTCCTCGTCATAGGTCGCACCCTCGGCGGTCGCCTGCGCTTCCGCGATATTGCCGTCGGACAGGAGAACGAAATTGGCGTCCGCGTGCGCCGAGCTGTCTTCGATATAATCGAGGTCGAGCACGGGCGTCCCTTCCCAGATGCCGCACGAAACCGCGGCGACCTGCGATTTGATCGGATCGACCGTCAGCAGCCCTTGCTTCAACAGGCCGTCGACGGCGATGCGCAAAGCCACCCAGGCGCCGGAAATGGAGGCGGTACGGGTCCCGCCATCCGCCTGGATCACGTCGCAATCGAGCGTGATCTGGCGTTCGCCGAGCGCGGTCAGATCGCATACCGAACGCAAGGACCGGCCAATCAGCCGCTGGATCTCCTGGGTGCGGCCGGACTGTTTGCCCTTGGCGGCCTCGCGATTGCCGCGCGTATGGGTGGCGCGGGGCAACATACCATATTCGGCCGTGACCCAGCCTTGGCCCTTGCCGCGCAGGAAGGGGGGCAGGCGCTCCTCGATCGAGGCGGTGACGAGCACCTTGGTCTCGCCAAAAGCGATCAACACCGATCCTTCGGCATGTTTGGTGTAACCGGGAGTGATGGTGATAGGGCGCATCTGATCGGGGGCGCGGCCGCTTGGGCGCATCGGGGGATTGTCCTTATGGTTAGGCGGTCGCATGTAACGCCAGTCACCGCCCGTCGCCAGTGTGAAGGACATGCCATGAAGATTGCCGCACGGATCGTCGGCGTGATCGCGCTGCTGATGGGAATCCTGTGGATCGGCCAGGGCCTGGGCGTGATCAAATGGCCGGCGTCCAGCTTCATGATCGATGTACGCCCATGGGCGATCAGAGGGGCTCTGTTGGCCGCGGTTGGCCTGGTGCTTCTGATATGGTCGGGTCGAAAATGACCGATCCGATCACGGAAATGTCGTCGCGCGCGCGCGACGTGTTCCGCATGGTGGTTGAATCCTATCTGGATAGCGGGCTGCCGGTGGGATCGCGCACGATTTCACGTTTCGGCGGGCTCAACTTGTCGCCGGCCTCGATTCGCAACGTGATGCAGGATCTGGAGGAAATGGGCTTGCTGGCCGCGCCCCATACCTCCGCCGGCCGGATGCCGACGGAAGGCGGACTGCGGCTGTTCGTAGATGCGATGATGCAGGCGACCGAACCTTCCGACGTGGAGCGCGCCGCGATCGAGGCGCAGGCGCGCGGACCGGTGGAAGAAGCACTCGCGGCAACGAGCGCGGTCCTGTCCGGCCTGTCCGCCTGCGCCGGGCTGGTGATGGTCCCGCGGGGCGAGCCAGTGCTGCGGCAATTCTCCTTCCTGCCGCTCGGGCACGATCAGGCGGTGGCGGTGCTCGTCGGCGCCGACGGTTCGGTCGAAAATCGGGTGGTCGATCTGCCCGCGGGGGTCGGCCATTCCTCGCTGGTGGAGGCCGCAAATTATATCAGCGGGCGCCTGTCGGGACTGACGCTAGGCGAAGCACAGGTGCGGCTCACGGATGAGATCGCGCAGGGCCGCTCCGCGCTCGACGCAACGGCGCAGCGGCTGGTCGCACGCGGGCTGGCGGTCTGGTCGGAGGATGGCTCCCGCCGTCCCGTGATGATCGTTCGCGGCGCCGCCAATCTGATCGATCCCGCGGCCGATGCCGATCTCGATCGGGTGCGCCAGTTGCTGGACGAGATCGAGGGGAAGGAAGAGATTGCGCGCTTGCTCGACAGCGCGCGCGGGGCGCGAGCGATGAAAATCTTCATCGGATCGGAAAACAAGCTGTTCGCGTTATCCGGTTCGTCGGTAATCGCCGCGCCCTACCACGCCGCCGACGGCCGTGTGGTGGGCGTTGTAGGGGTTATCGGCCCGACGCGGTTGAACTATGCGCGTGTGGTTCCCATGGTGGATTTCACCGCCCAAACATTGACGAGATTGATGGCATGATCGACGAAACGACCACCCCCGACGCCGATGATCTGCGCGACGAAACCGCAGCGGCCGCACCCGAGGTGGCCGAACATGACGCCGCCGCGCGCCTGCAGGCCGAGATCGAGGATCTGAAGAAGCAGATCCTTTACGCGCAAGCGGAAACCCAGAATGTCCGGCGTCGGATGGAGAAGGACGCGCAGGATGCACGGGCCTATGCCGCGACCAGCTTCGCCCGCGATATCTTGTCGGTTTCCGACAATCTGACGCGTGCGCTCGCGGCGATCCCGCCGGCAATGCGCGAGGATGAGGGCACCAAGCCGCTCATCACTGGGCTGGAGATGACCGGCAAGGAGCTGGAGAATGTGTTCCAGCGCAACGGCATCACCAAGATCGAAAGCGTTGGCGCGAAGCTTGACCCCAATCGCCACCAGGCGATGGTCGAGCTGCCGAGCGATCAGGAGCCCGGCACGATCGTGCAGGAGATGCAGGCCGGCTACATGATCAAGGATCGGCTGTTGCGGCCGGCGCTGGTGGGCGTCGCCAAGGCGGCGGAATAGTCGCACTCCGCAAAGCCGCGCCCGGCTTCGTCATTGCGAGCGCAGCGACGCAATCCAGGCCCTAACTGGATTGCTTCGCCGCTACGCGCCTCGCAATGACGCCGGGTTACGAACAGGCGCACTCGCCAAAAGACCGGCGGCGCGTAGCAGCGATTCGAGCGCGGGGTTCGGTTGCCCCGCCTTCCGCGCCACGAACGCATGTTCGACGATCATCGCCTGCTGCTCGATGCCATAGCGGGAGAGCGGCCGCCCCGGCACGATCCGGTAATCGTACCGGCAAAAAGGGTGACGCCGCAGGACCAGGTTGAGCCCGTGCTGACGCTGCCACACATGGGTTAGCTCGTGGATGAGCAGCGCTTGCAACCGGGGGTGCGCCCCCGCGAAATCTTCCCGCCAGAGCCCGCCTGCGGGATGAAACCACACGTCGCCGTCAGGTGCCATGACCGCATTGCGCGGCTGGAACGGCCACCATTTTGCGGCGTGCAACCGTACCGCATCCACATCGAGTGCATCGCCGAAGATGGAGCAGGCCATCGCGCGCTCACCTGGCGTAAGCCGCCGCCCCGCCTCACGGCTGAACCAGCGCGATACCCATCTCAATAAGGTGCATCCTCGCCGGCGCTGACGGTCTTGGCTTCGGCTTCCGCAGTAGTTCCATCGGCGAAGCCGAAGCGCAGCGGTACGCCGGTGCCGGGTTTCACGACCGGGTCGAGCCCGATCAGCATTGCGTGGTTGCCACCCGGCTTGAATTCGACTTTGCCGTTTGCCGGTACATCGACGTGATCCAGGGGCATCATCGTCGTCATGCCGGCCATTCCCGCCATGCTCTGGTGCATCTCGGTCTTGGCCGCGAGGGCGCTCTCCATGCGCACCAGCTTGGCATCGCCGCGGCCGCCACGGATCGTGAAGTAGGCGGCAGCGGGCTGGCCGGTGACGGCCGGAAGACGCACCCATGCATCCGTCACCTTGGGCTCCGACGAGCGGCCATGGCAGGCCGCAAGCAGCAGAAGCGGGGCGAGGAGGGCGGCGCGTATTGTCATGCCGTCGCTCTAGTCGCTTCCGGCGCCCACGGAAACAGCATGCGTTGCGTGTCTTGCGATGGCTTTTCCTCTCCCTATATCCCCCATGCAAGCCGTCGCCGGAACGGTTGCGCCCGCCTGTTGAGGGGGCGTGCCGGCGGCTGGAACAGGGTATTCGACAAGAGGATTACAATGGCCAAAGTTATCGGGATCGACCTGGGTACGACCAACAGCTGCGTCGCCGTCATGGAAGGTGGCAAGCCCAAGGTTATCGAGAATGCCGAAGGGGCGCGCACCACGCCCTCGATCGTCGCCTTCGCCAAGGATGGGGAGCGACTGATCGGTCAGCCGGCCAAGCGCCAGGCGGTGACCAACCCCGACAATACGATTTTCGCAGTGAAGCGCCTGATCGGCCGCCGCTTCGACGATCCGGTGACCAAGAAGGACACCGAGCTGGTTCCCTATCACATCGTCAAGGGCCCGAATGGCGACGCATGGGTCAAGGCGGGCGGCGAGGATTATTCGCCCAGCCAGATCTCCGCCTTCATCCTGCAGAAGATGAAGGAAACCGCCGAGAGCTATCTTGGCGAGACGGTGACCCAGGCGGTCATCACGGTGCCGGCTTATTTCAACGACGCGCAGCGCCAGGCGACCAAGGACGCCGGCCGCATCGCGGGCCTCGAAGTGCTGCGCATCATCAACGAGCCGACGGCGGCCGCGCTCGCCTACGGGCTCGAGAAGGATAACAACAAGACGATCGCGGTCTATGACCTTGGCGGCGGCACGTTCGACGTGTCGGTGCTCGAGATCGGCGACGGCGTGTTCGAGGTGAAGTCGACCAACGGCGACACCTTCCTCGGCGGCGAGGATTTCGACGCCAAGGTCGTCCAATATCTCGCCGACGAGTTCAAGAAGAGCGAAGGCATCGATCTCACCAAGGATCGCCTCGCGCTCCAGCGCCTCAAGGAAGCCGCCGAAAAGGCCAAGATCGAGCTGTCGTCCACCCAGACGACCGAGGTCAATCTGCCCTTCATCACCGCCGACGCGACCGGGCCGAAGCATCTCGTCAAGACGATCACGCGCGCCGATCTGGAGCGTCTGGTCGATGACCTGATCAAGCGCACGATCGATCCGATGAAGAAGGCGCTCGCCGATGCCGGCCTCAAGGCCGATCAGATCGACGAGGTCGTGCTCGTCGGCGGCATGACGCGCATGCCCAAGGTGCGCGACGCCGTGAAGGCCTTCTTCGGCAAGGAGCCGCATACCGGCGTCAACCCCGACGAAGTGGTGGCGATCGGCGCTGCGGTCCAGGCCGGCGTGCTCCAGGGTGACGTCAAGGACGTGCTGCTGCTCGACGTGACCCCGCTGTCGCTCGGCATCGAGACGCTCGGCGGTATTATGACGCGCATGATCGATCGCAACACGACCATTCCGACCAAGAAGTCGCAGACCTATTCGACGGCCGATGACAATCAGAATGCCGTCACGATCCGCGTCTTCCAGGGTGAGCGTGAGATGGCTGCCGACAACAAGATGCTCGGCCAGTTCGATCTCGTCGGCATCCCGCCGGCGCCGCGCGGCGTGCCGCAGATCGAGGTCACGTTCGACATCGACGCCAACGGCATCGTCAATGTCAGTGCCAAGGACAAGGGCACCGGCAAGGAGCAGCAGATCAAGATCCAGGCCTCGGGCGGCTTGTCCGACACCGACATCGATCAGATGGTGAAGGATGCCGAGCAGTTCGCCGAGGAGGACAAGAAGCGTCGTGCCGCGGCTGAGGCGAAGAACAATGCCGAAAGCCTGATCCACTCGACCGAGAGCCAGCTCAACGAGCATGGCTCGAAGCTCGATGCCGGCCTCAAGTCGGAGATCGAGACCGCGATCGCGGCTGCCAAGACGGCGGTCGAGAGCGGCGATCCCGATCAGATGACCGAAAAGACGAACGCGCTGACGCAGGTGGCGATGAAGATGGGCCAGACCATCTACCAGGCCGAGCAGGCCGCCGGTGCTGCGGCCGCCTCGGGTGAGGCTGACAAGCCTGCAGACGAGGATGTGGTCGACGCCGAATTCTCGGAAGTCGACGAGACGAAGTAAGCGAACCGTGACCAGCCCCTCTTCCGGAAGGAAGAGGGGCTTTCGCATCTGGGAAGTCGATGGCCGAAACTGATTTTTACGAACTGCTCGAGATCGAGCGGACTGCCGACGATAAGACGATCAAGTCGTCCTATCGGCGCCTTGCAATGGAATGCCATCCGGATCGCAATCCGGGCTGCGAGAAATCCGAGGCCAAGTTCAAGGCGATCAGCCAGGCCTATGACGTGCTCAAGGATCCGCAGAAGCGTGCCGCTTATGACCGTTTTGGCCATGCCGCGTTCCAGAATGGTGGTGGCGGAGGCCAAGGTCAGGGCTTCGAGGGCTTCTCCGACATTTTCGAGAATATCTTCGGCGAATTCATGGGCGGCGGCCGCGGCGGCGGCCGTTCATCGGTGCAGCGCGGCGCCGACCTGCGTTATGATCTCGAGATCGGGCTGGACGATGCCTATCACGGCAAGACCGAGGAAATCCGGGTCGATGTCGCGGCGATCTGCGATACGTGCGAAGGCACGGGGGCTAAGCCCGGCACATCGGCGCGCGGCTGCGCGACCTGCCATGGTCATGGCAAGGTACGCGCGCAACAGGGCTTCTTCGTGGTCGAGCGCGTCTGTCCGACCTGCCACGGCCGCGGCGAGGTTATCGCCGAATCCTGCGCCCAATGTCGTGGCGAGGGCCGGGTTGAGAAATCCAAGACGCTCCAGGTCAAGATTCCGCCGGGCGTCGACGAAGGCACGCGCATCCGGATGACGGGCGAGGGCGAGGCAGGCGCACGCGGAGCGCCGGCGGGCGACCTCTATATTTTCCTGCATCTTCGTCCTCACAGCCTGTTCCAGCGCGAGGGCACGACCTTGTTCGCGCGCGCGCCGATCAGCTTCAGCACCGCGGCACTGGGCGGTTCGATCACCGTTCCCGGTCTCGACGGCCAGGCGCACGAATTGCGCATTCCCGCGGGTATCCAGTCAGGCAAGCAGCTGCGCCAGCGCGGCGCGGGCATGCCGGTGCTCAACGGGCGTGGACAAGGCGATATGGTCGTGCAGATCGAGGTGGAAACGCCGACGCGGCTGACCGCGCGTCAGAAGGAGTTGCTCGAGGAATTCCGCGCCACCGAAACCGGTGAGGAATGCCCCGAAACCAGCGGCTTCTTTGCGCGTCTCAAGGGCATGCTGGGCGCGGATTAGGTAATCCATCCCTCCGTCACCCCGGGCTTGTTCCGGGGTCCACCGTTGAGAAAATTACCGCTGTGAAGATCATGGCGGAGTGGGTCCCGTAACACGTCCGGGATGACGGCATCCATCAATGGCGGCGGCTAATCCGCACCGCCTAATTTGAAAGCCTGATAAGCGTTCCGGAATTCGGGCAGCATTTCGCAGGCCTCCCAATGTCGCCGGAGCGCCCGGTAGCTGTCCAGGTCGAACAGGCCGGGATGCGCTTCGCGCAGAAAGCAGGTCATAGCGCCGAGCATGATGTCGGCATGGCTGAGTCGATCGCCAAACAGCCAGGAAGACGTGCGTGACGCGCGCTCGCGATCAAGCATGGCCAGAGTATCGCCGATTTGCCGATGCAGCCGCTGGGTCCACGCCGGCACCGCATCTTTATGGAAGGCGCGTTCGTAAATCAGGGCGACGCCTTTATCGGCGACACCCGTTGCAAACGCCGCCAGGCGCAGCACGTCGCGCTGCTGCGGCCAGCTGCGGTTGAGAAAGGCGCCGCCGCCGGCGAGATGATCGAGCAATTGAACGATCGTGCCGCTGTCGGTCATGGCCACGCCATCCGCGTCGATCAGGATCGGCACGCGCATCAGCGGACTGACCCGCGCGATCCTCTCGGCATCGCCTACGGCAGACCAGGGCCGGTGCTCGTAGGAAAAATCATAGAGCTGGAGCGTGATCGCCACGCGACGCACGAAGGGCGAATCATATTGCCCGATCAGGATCATTCAAACCCCCGTTTCCTGGTTTCGTTATAAGCCGAGGCCGCTGCCGCTGTCAGCGGGGCTTGAGTGGCGCCCGGCGCTTAGCCGCCCTATGGATGCGCTATGCCTCGCCGTCCCGCACCTGGCCTGCCCAGCCGCCAGCAAATCCTCGACCTGATCGCCAGCAGCGCGACCCCCACCGGCAAGCGCGAAATCGCGCGCGCCTTCGGGCTGCACGGCAATGAGAAGATCGCGCTCAAGGCGCTGCTCAAGGACATGGCCGACGAAGGCCTGATCGACAGCGCCCCGGGTCGTGCGTTCCACAAGATGGGCGGCGTGCCCAAGGTGACGGTGCTGCGCATCGTCGACGTCGCCGATGACGGTCAGGCATTCGGCGTGCCCGAGAGCTGGCATGCGGACGGCCCTCCGCCCAGGTTGCGCGTGATCGAGCGCGGCAAGCGCGAACGCGCGCTCGGCCCCGGAGACAGGATCCTGGCGCGCACCGAGGAGGCCGGCAACGGCTGGGTCGCGCATCCGATGAAACGGTTGGCGCGCGGCGAGGAACAGGTACTCGGCGTGCTCCACCAGGAAGGGGAGCGGTTGTGGCTCAAGCCGGTCGACAAGCGTGAACGGCGTGAGTTGATGGTGTCCGACGCCGGCGAGGCGCAGGCGGGGGATCTCGTCTTGGCGGAGAAAGCGGGGCGGCCGCCGCGTATAACCGCGCGCGTGGTTGAGCGGCTGGGCGAACCGTTCGCGCCGCGCAGCTTCAGCCTGATCGCGATCCACAAGCATAATATCCCGGACCGCTTTTCCGAGGACACGATCGCCGAGGCGATCCGCGTCGCCCACCTACCGCTCGGTGAGCAGCGCGAGGATCTGCGCCATCTGCCGATCGTCGCGATCGATCCTGCCGATGCGCGCGACCACGACGATGCGGTCTGGGCGACGGCGGACGACGATCCCGCCAATCCGGGCGGCTTCCTGGCGATCGTCGCGATTGCTGACGTTAGTTTCTACGTCCGCCCGGGCTCCGATCTCGATCGCGAGGCGCGGCGGCGCGGCAACAGCGTCTATTTTCCCGATCGGGTTGTCCCGATGCTGCCGGAGGAATTGTCCGCCGATATTTGCTCGCTCAAGCAGGGGGCGGATCGGGCGGCCCTCGTCTGCCATCTCGTCATTTCGGCAGATGGCGCGCTCAAAAGCTGGAAATTCACCAGAGCGGTTATCCGGGTCGCCGCGAACATCGCCTATGAGGATGCGCAGGCGGCGGTCGATGCCGACAGCGGTCCTCTTCTTGAAGAAGCGCTCAAGCCATTGTGGGCATGTTGGGCAGCGCTTGCCAGGGCGCGCGACAAGCGGGCGCCGCTGGACTTGGACCTGCCGGAGCGGCGCGTCGTGCTGGACGAGAAAGGCCGCATCCTCTCGGTCGCGCCGCGCGAGCGGCTCGATGCCCATCGGCTCATCGAGGATTATATGATCGCCGCCAACGTCGCTGCTGCCAAGGCGCTCGAGGCGAAGAAGGCGCCGGTGATGTACCGCATCCACGAGCCGCCAAGTCGCGAGAAGCTGGTGGCGCTCAAGGAATATCTCGATACGTTCGCCATCAGCTTCGCGCTGGGCCAGGTGATCAAGCCCAACACCTTCAATCAATTGCTGGAGCGGGTCGGGGAGCGCGACGAGCGCCCGCAGATCATGGAACAGGTGCTGCGTACCCAAACCCAGGCTTATTATGGTCCCGCCAATGCCGGCCATTTCGGGCTAGCGCTTGGCAGCTATGCGCATTTCACCAGTCCGATCCGGCGTTATGCCGACTTGCTCGTCCATCGCGCGCTGGTCGGTGCCTATAATCTCGCGCCTGCGGTCAAGGAAACGCGGCTGCCGGCGGAGGATGAGGACGCCTTCGTGCGGATCGGCGAGGCGATCAGCGCCGCCGAGCGCCGCGCGATGGAGGCCGAGCGGGAGACGGTCGATCGTTATGTGGCGGCCTATCTGTCGACCCGCGTCGGCGATTTGGTCCACACACGCATTACGGGCGTGCAGCCGTTCGGCTTCTTCGCCACCGTTGAAGGGCTGGGCGGCGATGGGCTGGTGCCGGTATCGACGCTTGGCCGGGAATATTTCCGCTACGATGAAGCGTCGCAAGCGCTGGAAGGCGAGCAGAGCGGGACGCGTTACACGTCCGGCATGAAGCTCAAGCTGCGGCTGGCGGAAGCCAATCCCATCTCCGGCGCCTTACGCTTCGAAGTGGAGAATGCCGACGGCACAGGGGCGCAGTCACGCCCCAACCGCAGCGATCGCACCGCACCTCGACGCGGCCGCCCCGGCAACATACGGCATACCAACAGGCGCAGATAAGGGAGAGCGTTATGCGGAGGATGTGGAGCTTGCTGGCCGGGTTGCTACTCGCCGCCGCGGGGATGAGCCCCGCGCAAGCCGCGCCTCCCGCACCTTCCGCCTGGGACCAGAACCGCACCTTGGGGCGTGGGGTCAACATCATCGGTTACGATCCGCTGTGGAAGGATTTCCGGCAAGGTCGCTTCAAGGCCTACCATTTCCAGAAGATCCGGGACGCGGGCTTCTCGACGGTGCGGATCGTGCTCCAGTCGTTCGCGCATATGGACGCGCACAACCGGCTCGATGACAAATGGCTCGGCACGCTGGATTGGGCAATTAGCGGTGCCACGAAAGCCGGGCTCAACGTGATTGTCGACGAACATGATTTCAATCTGTGCAGCGAGCGTCCGGACGATTGCCATGCAAAGCTGATCGCCTTCTGGACCCAGGTGGCGCGTCACCTGCGCAAGCGCGGCGACAATGTCCTGTTCGAGCTTTTGAACGAACCCCACGCGCCGCTCGATGCGGCAAAATGGAATGCCATGCTGGGCGAGTTGATTCCCCTGGTGCGTACCACCAACCCCACCCGTACGCTGGTGATCGGGCCGACCCAGTGGAACAACTTTCATCAGCTCGATACGCTGAAGCTGCCGGAGAAAGACCGGCGCATCATCGTAACCTTTCATTATTACGATCCGATGCGCTTCACCCACCAGGGCGCGAGCTGGGTCCCCGAGTTCGCCAATGTCTCGGGCGTGACCTGCTGTACACCGGAGGAGCGTGCGCGGGTCGATCAAGATTTCGACACGGTTGCGGCCTGGTCGAAGGCGCACGACCGGCCGATCCTGCTGGGCGAATTCGGTGCACGCGAGGGCGGAGACATGAATTCGCGCGTGGCGTGGACGAGCGCGGTCGCCCGCTCGGCCGAACGGCACGGCTTTGCCTGGGCCTATTGGCAGTTCGACAGCGACTTCATCGTCTGGGACATGAAGAAAGACGAATGGGTTCGTCCCATCCTCGGCGCGCTCATCCCCGGCAAGGGATGAACGCTTTTTCATGACTATTTTCTCAGCCCCGTGAGCACTGAGGGGGTGCTGAGCGCCATCTCGGTCGAGCAGGCTCCGGCTTCGGGCGCCAAGGCCGGATTGGCGCGCGCCGCCACCAATTCCCGGCGAGCTGCGACGAGATCCGCCTGATAGGCGGCCGTCGCGCGGATCGCCTGCATCGTCGCTGAGGCGCCAGTGCGGCCTGCATCGACAGCGCTCATATTGTGGGCGCCGCAGACGATGCGACTTTCGCCATAGGCGCGTGCCCGGATCAGGATCGGCGTCGCGCGGTCCGGCTCGAGCTCGGACAGGATTAGCCCGAACGTCCAGCCGCGTGTCGTATGGCCCGATGGGTAATCATAGCTTTTGGCCAGATCCTCCTTCGACTCACAGGTCGGCCCCTTGTCGATCAGGAAGGGGCGGAGCCGCTTCCAATGATCCTTGGCGGCATTGTTGGCACGCGCGGTATCGGCATTGGCGGCAACGAGCAGGCGATGCGTGGCCGGCGTCGCCTCCGGCGACAATGTCGTTCCCGCGGCGCAGCTGAAATCCTTCTCGACCTCGATCACGGACGAGGGGACATCATCCGTGGCGAGTCGGCCGCGCGGCGTATCGAGCATCGCCCGCGTCGCCTTGAATACCCTGCGGTCGGCCGCGTAGCGTATGTCGCCCTTGACCGGGGCGGGGGGCACGATCGTCGTGAGATCGAACACCTGATCGAGATAGCCGGGCACGGGCGTGGCCGCGATCGCCAGCCCCGCAAACGCTGCCAGCGCGGGTACGGTGAACTGCTTCATCATCATAGCCGTGGCAGCGTCACGCCGGTCTGCGACATATATTTCCCCGCCCGGTCGGCATAGCTCACCTCGCACGGCTCATTGCCCTTGAGGAACAGGAACTGGCAGGCGCCTTCATTGGCATAGATTTTCGCCGGCAAGGGCGTGGTGTTCGAGAATTCGAGCGTCACATGTCCCTCCCAACCGGGCTCCAGCGGCGTCACGTTCACGATGATGCCGCAGCGTGCATAGGTCGATTTGCCGAGGCAGATGACGAGCACGTCGCGCGGCACCCGGAAATATTCGACCGTGCGCGCGAGCGCGAAACTGTTGGGCGGGATGATGCACACTTGTGTCTTGCGGTCGACGAAGCTGTTGTGAGCGAAGTCCTTCGGATCGACCAACGCATTGTCGACATTGGTGAATATCTTGAACTCGTCCGAAACACGCGCGTCGTAACCGTAGGACGACAGGCCGTAGCTGATGCAGCCATCGCGCCGCTGGGCCTCCACGAACGGTTCGATCATGGCATGATTATGCGCCTGCTCGCGGATCCAGCGGTCGGATTGGATGGACATAAAGGCGCTCGCTGCGATTAAGACGGTACAGGGCTTTTGCCGGAAAGGCGGCCAAGGGCAAGGGGAGCGAGATGCGCGGGATCGGGGTTGCGATTGCGATTGGGGGAATGCTCACGGTGGCGGGGGCGGCGCAGGCGGATTGGCCTTCCGCATGGCATGAGCCGACCGAGCCATTTCACGTCGTCGGCAACGTCTATTATGTCGGCAGCAAGGGGCTGGCAGCCTATCTGCTCGTTTCGCCGCACGGTAATATCTTGATCGACGGCACCATGGCCCAGAATGTGCCTGCGATCGAACGCAACATCGCCAAGCTTGGCTTCCGCGTCCGTGACGTGAAGCTATTGCTCAACACCCATGCGCATTTCGATCACGCCGCGGGGCTGGCTGCGCTCAAGCGCGACAGCGGCGCCAAATTGCTCGCCAGCGCCGCCGACCGCCCAATCCTGGAGAGCGGCCATATCCGGGTGGAGAACAGCAACGATCTTCCCGATTTTCCGCCGGTGAAGGTCGATGGGCTGGTGAGCAACGGCCAGGTCGTTCGGCTTGGGCCGATCGCGTTGAAGGCGACGCTGACGCCGGGGCATACACCGGGTTGCACGAGTTGGAGCACCATTGTTCAGGACAAGGGGCGCCGCCTCGCAGTCGTTTTCCCATGCAGCATCACCACGGCGGGCAACAAATTGATCGGCAACAAGGGCTATCCGGGCATCGTCGCCGATTATCGCCTGACCTTCGCCCGCCTTGGGGCGATGAAGGCCGACGTCGTGCTGACCGCACATCCGGAGCTTTCCGACGTGCTCGGCCGGGCCGCCCGGCGCCGGGACGAATCGCCGGAGGCTTTCATCGACCGAAACCTCCTGCCCAAGCTGGTCGGCGATGCGCGCGCGCAGTTCGAGGCGGACTTGAGGCAGGAGCAGGGCGCGTCGGCTCGTTGAGGTTGGCGGCCCGCAAGATCCGCGACGTCAGCTAATTCCCAGATCGCCGGGGCCGAACGCGAACGGAAGCAGTTCCGACAGGAGATGGCGCCGCATGACGGCCCCGTCGGCCGAGCCGCAATAGATGATGATATCGCGGCGCCCCATGTCGGCGGCCTCGTTGAGAATCTGGCGGCAGCGGCCGCACGGATAGATGGGGGTTTCGCCCTCGATGCCCGTCGCGGTCATGGCGCCGCCGACGATGCCGATCGCCACCACGTGCTTGAGCCGCCCGGCGACATTGGCCGCGGCCAACGCCACTGTCTCGGCGCATAGCGACAGGCCATAGCTCGCATTCTCGAAATTGGTGCCGGGGATGATCGTCCCATCGTCCAGCAGCAAAGCGGCGCCGACCGCAAATCTGGAATAAGGCGCATGCGCGTTCTTCGCGGCATCCAGCGCATGGTCGATCAGCACGCGGCCGGCGACATCCTCGATCGGTACCTCAGCCACGAATGTGCAGCGCCGTGATCAACGTGAACAGGCGTCGCGCGGTTTCGAAATCGATCGCCACCTTATTCTCCAGACAATCCACCAAAAGTTCGGCGCCGCCATTGTGGATAGCCCGCCGGGCCATGTCGATCGTCTCGATCTGCGCCGGCTGCGCCTGCTGGCCGAGCGCCTGGAAATAGCTCTCGCAGATCGCAAAATAATCTTTGATCGGCCGCCGAAAGCGGGTGAGCCCAAGCTTGATCGTCTCCAGCGGCTGCTTGTCGGCGTCCGCGATATCGATCGCAAGCCGCCCTTCCTCGACGCGCAGGCCCACCCGATAGGGGCCGTGAAACCCCCGTTCGATCGGCCGACGGGGTTCGAAGCGATTGCCGGCCAGCAAATCGTGGATCGCAACCTGGCGCTCGCGGTCGATCTCGATCGCGCGCGTCGGGAAGGTGTCGTCGTCCAGTTCGATCGCAATGATGCGCGGGTCCGCCATGCGCCCCGCTTATCGCCGCTCCCCCAGCTTGGCAAAACATGCCCGCCTTTACCGTTATCCACAGGCCGAAGAATCATGGCAGCGCGACGCGTTTTGCATCATTGATCAGCCTATGGCCGAACCGATCAGATTAGTGACCACGCAGCCGCCTGAAGGCGGACCGCCGGCGCTTCCGCAGAATGTCGAAGCGGAAGCGGCGCTGCTGGGCGCGCTCATGATCGACAACCGGCTGGTGGAGGACGTCCAGCTCAAATTGCGCCCCGAACATTTCTTCGAGCCGGTGCATGGCCGGATCTACGAAGCGATCCTGCGCATGACCGACCGCAATATGGTCGCCAATCCGGTCACGTTGCGGCCGATGTTCGAAGCCGACATCGAGCTTAAGGAACTGGGCGGCCCGTCCTACCTGGCGCAGCTTACCGGATCCGGCGCTGCCCTGATCGGCGCGCGCGATTTTGCCGCGCAGGTCTATGATCTCGCTCTGCTGCGGGCGCTGATCGGCGTTGGCCGCGACATGGTCGAGAAAGCGGTCGACACGTCCGAATCGGTCGATCCGAAAAACCAGATCGAGGAGGCCGAAGTCGCGCTCTACCGCGTGGCGGAAGAGGGCGGCGAGCAGGGTTCGGTCAAGACGTTCGGCCAGGCGACCAAACTCGCCGTCGAACAGGCCGAGCGCGCGCTCAATTCGGGCGGGCACGTCTCGGGCGTCACGACCGGGCTCGACAGCGTCAACTCGAAGATGGGCGGCCTCCACCCGTCCGATCTGATCATCCTCGCTGGCCGCCCGGGCATGGGCAAGACCTCGCTTGCCACGAACATCGCCTTCAACGCCGCGCGCCGGCTGACGCGCGACCGCGAGGATGGCATTCCCGACGAGAAGTCGGTCGGTGCGGCGGTCGCCTTCTTCAGCCTCGAAATGTCGGCGGATCAGCTGGCGACGCGCATCCTGTCGGAGAATTCGGGGATCAGCTCCGAAAATCTGCGCATGGGCAAGATCAGCCAGCAGGATTTCCGCAACCTTGCCCGCGCTGCCGCCGAGCTGGAGAATCTCCCGCTGTACATCGACGATACGCCCGGCCTGACGATCGCGGCACTGCGCACCCGCGCGCGCCGGCTCAAGCGCCAGCGCGGGATCGGCATGATCGTGGTCGATTACCTCCAGCTGCTGCAGGGTTCGGGCAAGAATTCCGGCGAAAACCGCGTCCAGGAGATTTCCGAGATCAGCCGCGGCCTGAAACAGCTCGCCAAGGAATTGTCGGTGCCGGTGATGGCTTTGTCCCAGCTCAGCCGCGCGGTCGAAAGCCGCGAGGACAAACGGCCGCAATTGTCGGATCTGCGCGAATCCGGGTCGATCGAGCAGGACGCCGACATCGTGCTGTTCGTCTATCGCGAGGAATATTATGTCGCGGCGCGCGAGCCGAAACGGCCGGGCGAGGGCGACGATGCCAAGTCGTTCGAGGCGCATGACCAATGGATGCGCGATATGGAACGCGCCTTCGGTTTGTGCGAACTGATCATCGCCAAGCAGCGCCATGGCGCGACCGGCAAGGTGAAGCTCAAGTTTGAAAATCGCATCACCAAGTTCAGCGACTTGGCGGACGACTATGCCGGCTGAGTGGTTGCCGGCCGCCAAGCCTCTTTTCTTCCCCGCAGCTTAGGCGCACGAAGCGCGATCATCTGTCAGGAGCATCCATGCGCCTCGTTTCGCTCGCCGCGCTCGCCAGCGCCCTTCTGGTCACCGCTCCCGTTCTCGCGGCGCCCGCCACGATCGCGCCGCTCTCCTTCACCGAGCGTACCCTGCCCAACGGCCTGCGCGTCTTCGCCATGCCCGATGCGAGCGGCACCAGCGTTTCGGTCCAGGTCTGGTACGATGTCGGCGGTCGCGACGATCCGCGCGGCCGGTCTGGTTTCGCGCATCTGTTCGAACATCTCATGTTCAAGGCGACGCGCAACATGCCGGCCGAGACGATGGACCGGCTGACGGAGGATGTCGGGGGCAACAACAATGCCTCGACCGATGACGATTTCACCGAATATCACGAGGTTGCGCCCGCCAATCATCTCGAACGTCTGATCTGGGCGGAGGCGGAGCGGATGGGTGCGTTGGTGATCGATCAGCCGACCTTCCTGGCCGAACGCGACGTGGTGAAGGAAGAGCTGCGGGGCGACGCCGCCCGCCCCTATGACAGCCTGTTTCGCCTTAACCTCCCGGCGGCGAGCTATGCCGTCAGCTCCTATGCCCGCTCGCCGATCGGCAGCATCGCCGATCTTGATGCCGCCACGGTCGAGGACGTCCGCGCCTTCCACGCGCAATATTACCGGCCCGACAATGCGGTGCTGGTCGTTTCCGGCAATTTCAACCCTGCCGATCTCAACAGGTGGGTGGACAAATATTTCGGTGCCGTCGCGCGCCCGAGCTGGGCGATCCCGCATAATTTCGTGAACGAGCCGGCGCGCGCGGCCGGCCGTCGCTACACGCTGCATGCCCCCAATACGCCGCTGCCCGCCGTGATCCTGAGCTGGCAGCTTCCCCCCGCGACCGATCCCGATCACGCCGTCATCAACGTGTTGGACGGAATACTTTCGGGCGGCGAGAGCGCACGTTTCTATCAATCCCTGGTCTATCGCGATCAGGTCGCGGCGGAAGCCGGGGTCTCGGCCGATCTGCGCAAGGGGCCCGGCATGTTCTCCGCCTATGCGATCGTCGCCGGCGGCAAGACTGCCGAAGCGGTCGAAGCGGCGCTGCGCCGCGAGATCGCGCTGGTCCGCGATAAGCCCGTCGCGGCGGCCGAGTTGACGCGCGTCAAGAACCAGATCGTGACCTCGGCGCTCAAGGAGCGCGAAACCGCCGAAGGGCGCGCGAGCACGCTTGCTTCCAGCGTCATCATCGAGCGGGACCCGCATGCAGCCGATAAGCGCATCGCGCAGATTCAGGCGGTCACGGCCGCCGATGTGCAGCGCGTCGCGCGCAAGCTGCTGGCCGACAATGGCGCGGTGACGATCACCTATCTTCCGGCCGCCCCTGGCGCGGCGGCGGACGCTCTGCCGGTTGCGGCAACGGTCGCGACGACGCCGCTGGTGGCTCCGCCGCAGGTGCCGGTCGTGGTGGCTGCCAGCGCCGACGCGCGCGTCCAGCCACCCGCCCCGGGTGCGCCGGTGACGCCCGTCTTGCCGGTCCCGGTCGAGCGTCGCCTTGCCAATGGCATGCGGCTGGTCGTGATCGAGCGGCACGCGCTACCGATCGTCACCGCCTATATGGTTGCGGGCGGCGGCTCCTCGACCGATCCGGTTGGCCGCGGCGGCGTCGCCGAGCTTACCGCCGACCTTCTCACCAAGGGTACCGCGACCCGCTCCGCGACAGATATCGTGCGCGAGGTGGAGACGTTGGGCGGTGCCATTGGCGGCGATGCGGTGCGCGACGGCATGTTCCTGTCGCTGACCGTCAAGTCGGACCAGCTCACACCCGCCATGAACGTATTCGCGGATGTCGCGATGCATCCGTCCTTCAAGCCGGAAGAACTGGAGCGCGAGCGTAGCCAGGCTCTTGACGGCCTGAAGGTGGCGTACAGTGAACCAGGCCAGCTCGCGTCGATGGTGTCGTCGCGCGCCGTCTATGGGCTCGGGCCGTACGGCAGGCCGGCCAATGGCACGCCCGCCTCGCTCGGCGCGATCCGTCGCGACGACGTCGTTGCCGGCTACGGAATTCATTGGCGGCCGGACACGACGACCCTGGTGATGGCCGGCGACATCAGCCCCGATCAAGCACAGCAAGTGGCCGAACGTCTGTTCGGGGGTTGGGCCAAGCCCAACACGCCGCCAGCGCCTCCTCCTGCGCCCGGCGCCCCGGCTGCGCCGAGCACGCTGGTGATCGATATGCCGCAGTCTCCGCAGGCCGCCGTGGTGCTGGCGCGCGTCACGATTGCGCGCAACGATCCGCGTTATTACCCGATGGTCGTGGCCGAACAGGCGCTCGGCGGCGGTTACAGCGCGCGGCTCAATCAGGAGATCCGCGTCAAACGGGGGCTGGCTTACGGCGCCGGATCCTCCTTCCAGGCGCGCCGTGCCCCGGGCCCGCTCGCGGCATCGACCCAGACCAAGAATGAGACGGTGCCCGACGTCATCGACCTGATCAACAGCCAGATGACATTGATGGGCAGCGAGCTGGTGCCCACGGCCGAGCTCGATGCCCGCAAGGCCACTCTGATCGGTGCGTTCGGTCGTCAGGTCGAGACGACCGATGGCCTGGCCGGCTACGCGGCCGGGCTCGTGCTGGAAGACGTGCCGCTGGCGGAAATCGCGCGCTATTCGGCGGCGGTCAACGCAGTGACGCCCGACCAGGTTCGAAGCGTCTCGCAGGAATTGATCGACCCGAAGCCCGCGAGCGTGATCGTGGTGGGTGATGCTGCCCAGTTCCTGCCCAAGCTCCAGGCGAAAGGGGTGAAGGCGGACGTGATACCGTTGAGCAAGCTCAACCTGGACAGCCCGACCTTGCAATAGCCACGGCCGCCATGAGCATCACCTTCCCGACTTGCCACGCCGCCCGCTCGGACAGATGCGCGCATGCTTGACGCCATCCGCTCCGCATTATTCCTGCCGGCATCCAATCCACGCGCCATAGAAAAGGCGCGAACGCTGACCTGCGATCTCGTCATCCTCGATCTCGAGGATGCGGTCGCCGACGCTGACAAGGATGCCGCGCGCGCGGGTGCTGTGGCCGCCGCAGGCACGGACTGGGGCGGGCGCCTGCTGGCGGTGCGCCTCAACGGGCCGGGAGCATGGCATGAAGCCGATGTGGCGGCATTGGCGGGCTTGCCGGGCCTCGACCTGATCGTCGTCCCCAAGGTTGAACTGCCGGAATATGCCGAAGCGCTCGCCGGCCGCCTCGCCAGGCCATTGATGGCCATGATCGAGACGCCTGCGGGCGTCTACGCCGCCCGCGAGATTGCCGGGTCAAGCCAAATCGTGGGGCTGCTTGCCGGATCGAACGACCTCGCTGCAAGCTTGCGCCTGCCCGCCGGTTCCGGACGGGAAGGGCTCGGCCTGGCGCTGCAGTCGATTGTGCTGGCAGCGCGCGCGGCGGGAATAATGGCGCTGGACGGCGTGTTCAACGCCCTCGACGACGGGCCTGGCTTTGAGGCGGATTGCCGTGCCGGCCGCGCGATCGGCTTCGACGGCAAGAGCCTGATCCACCCCGGTCAGATCGAAGCTGCCAACCGCGTCTTCGGTCCTTCCCCGCAGGAGATCGAGGAGGCCGAGGCCCTGATCGCTGCCGCGACCGGTGGCGCCGAGCGTTTTCGCGGCCGGATGATCGAGACGATGCATGTCGATGCGGCGCGCCGTGCGCTGAAGCGAGCCGGGCTGGCCTAGCGTCCTGCCCATACGCCGCCTATATGGCCCCGAATCCTTCTTACATCCGCGGGGATTCATGACCATCGAGCTCGGCCTTACTTTTGACGACGTGCTACTCCGGCCCGGCGCGTCGGAGGTGTTGCCGACAGCAGCCGACACCAGCACGCGCGTGACCCGTGAAATCGGCCTCATGATCCCCTTCATGTCGTCGGCGATGGACACCGTGACCGAGGCCGACATGGCGATCGTGATGGCGCAGCTGGGCGGCATTGGCGTCCTCCACCGGAATCTCGAGATCGAGGAACAGGCCGCCGCGGTACGCGCGGTCAAAAGGTTCGAAAGCGGCATGGTCGTAAACCCGATCACGCTGACGCCCACCCAGACCCTGGCCGAGGCGCGCGCCTTGATGGAGCGCCATCACATTTCCGGCTTCCCGGTGGTGGAGCCCAACGGCAAGCTCGTCGGCATCCTCACCCATCGCGACATGCGCTTTGCCGAGCGTCCCGATCAGACGGTGGCCGAACTGATGACGAGCCAGAATCTCGCGACGGTCAGCGCCGGAGTGAGCTCGGCCGATGCCCAGCGGCTGCTTCACCAGCGCAGGATCGAAAAGCTGCTGGTGGTCGACGAAGCCTATCGCTGCGTCGGCCTGATCACGGTCAAGGATATCGAGAAAGCGGTCACCTATCCGACCGCGACCAAGGACGGAACCGGCCGCCTGCGCGTCGCCGCCGCGACCACGGTCGGCGATAAGGGTTATGCCCGCACCGAGGCGCTCGTCGACGCCGAATGCGATCTGATCGTGATCGACACCGCGCATGGTCACAACAAGGAAGTCGCGCGCGCGGTGGAGCGGGTGAAGCGCCTGTCCAATTCGATCCAGATCATCGCCGGCAACGTCGCCACTGCGGAGGCGACGCGCGCGCTGATCGATGCCGGTGCGGACGGGATCAAGGTCGGCATCGGGCCGGGATCGATCTGCACCACCCGCGTCGTCGCCGGTGTCGGCGTGCCGCAGCTAACCGCCGTGATGGAAGCGGCCGAGGAAGCGTGGAAGTCGAACGTGCCGATTATCGCCGATGGCGGCCTGCGCACCTCCGGCGACGTCGCCAAGGCGCTCGCGGCGGGCGCATCCAGCGTGATGGTCGGTTCGCTGCTGGCGGGTACCGATGAAGCGCCGGGAGAAACCTTTCTTTATCAGGGGCGTGCGTTCAAATCCTATCGCGGCATGGGATCGGTCGGCGCGATGGCGCGCGGCTCGGCGGACCGTTATTTCCAGCAGGAAGTACGCGATCAGCTAAAGCTGGTGCCGGAAGGTATCGAGGGCCAGGTCCCCTATAAGGGCCCCGCCAAGGACGTGATCCATCAGCTCGTCGGCGGCGTGAAGGCGGCGATGGGCTATACCGGCGCCGCGACGCTCGAAGAATTGCGCCAGCGCGCCCGTTTCGTGCGCATCACCAACGCCGGCCTGCGCGAAAGCCATGTCCACGACGTCACGATCACGCGCGAGGCGCCCAATTATCCATCGCTGGGATAATAAAACCACCTCCCGCTTGCGGGAGGTGTCAGGGGAGGGCAGTCGGTTCGCATGACTCCCTCCGCCCGCCTCCAGGCCGCGATCGACATCATCGATCAGGTGACCTTCGCCGCCCGATCCGGCGGGGCGGCCGCCGACACGCTGATCGCGCGCTATTTCAAGACGCGGCGTTATGCCGGGTCGAAGGATCGTCGGGCCGTGCGCGAACTGGCTTATGCCGCCATTCGCCGCGCGGGCGAGGTGCCGGAAAGCGGGCGCGCCGCCCTGATCGGACTTGCTCGGGACCGTCCCGAACTGCTCGCTTTGTTTGACGGATCGCCGCATTGCCCGGCGCCGATCGCCCCCGGTGAGATAGCCGCACCGGCCGGCATCGCGCCCGCCTGGCTCGTCGACAAATTGGCGGGGACGCTGGGGCCGGACGAGTTGCCCGCTTTGCTCGGACGCGCGCCGCTCGATCTGCGCGTCAATCGCCTCAAGGCGACGCGCGATGCGATCATGGTGGAGCTCCCTGACGCGGTGCCCGGCTCATTGTCGCCCGATGCGCTACGCCTGCCTGAGGGCACCAATGTCGAAACCCTGCCGGCCTTCAATCAGGGCCGGATCGAGGTGCAGGACGAAGGCAGCCAGCTGATCGCCGCCGCCTGCGGCGCCACGCCGGGAGCGAATGTGGTCGATCTGTGCGCAGGAGCGGGCGGCAAGACGCTTGCTCTGGCCGCGGCAATGCGCGGCGAGGGCCATCTGATCGCCTGTGATGTCGACCGCGCGCGGCTATCGCGCTTGCCGGCGCGCGCCGAGCGTGCCGGCGCGCATAATATCCAGCTTCGCCTGCTCGATGCCGGCCGCGAACGCGCGGGCCTGGGCGACCTTGCCGCCGCCGCCGACATTGTGCTGATCGACGCGCCCTGCTCGGGTACTGGCACGTGGCGGCGCAATCCGGAGGCGCGCTGGCGCCTCACGCCGGCGCGGCTCGATCGGCTGCGGGAGACCCAGGCGCAGGTACTCGCGATCGGCGCCACTTTGGTCAAACCGGGCGGCCGTTTGGTCTATGCGGTCTGTTCGCTGCTCGACGAGGAAGGCAAGGCACAGGTCGACGCCTTCCTCGCGGTCAATCCGGGCTGGGCGCCCGCCGATCCGCTCTCCGCCGGCCGGCGTCATGGTCTCGGCCGTCGTTTGACGCCCGCATACGATGCCACGGACGGCTTTTTCATCGCGGCGCTCACCGCCCCATGCTAAACCCGGGACAATCCCGCTTTGTGGAGTTGTTAATGCGTTTCTCGCCTACCGTGATCGTCCTCGCCCTCAGCCTCGCCACCGTGTCTTCGAGCGGCCTCGGCCAGCGCCGTGATGACCAGATCGATGCGCGCAGCCTGGCCTTGCTTCACCAGGGTGAGGCGTTGCGGGCGTCGGGCAATTTTACGGGCGCCGCCGACATGCTGGAAAGCGCGCTCGCGATCGATCCGCGCAACCGCGCCGCTTATGTCGCGCTCGGGCGGGTCGCGCAGGGGCAGGGCCTGCCAGGCAAGGCGGTGCGCTTCTACCGCGACGCGCTCGCGCTCGATCCCAACGACATCGTCGCCTTGGCCGGGCAGGGCGAGGCGATGGTGCAGAAGGGCGCGGTCGAGCGCGCCCGCGCCAACCTCACGCGCATCCAGCAACTCTGTAAGGGCAGCTGCGCACCGGCCGTCGCGCTGAGCGCTGCGATCGCCAAGGGGCCGCCGCCCGCGATCGTGACCGCGCAGGCGACCACCAAGGTTCCGCCCAAGGGCGAGGAAGACAAGACCCAGAAGCAGCAATAGGCCGGGCAAGCGGGGCCGTTTAAGCGGCCCACCTTGAGCGGCCCGCTGACGGCAGCTCTTAAATCTGCGTCCTGAAGCTCAAATTTTGGCTGCTTCCGCTGCCGGGCTAACTCAGCGGCTTATCGCAACCGCCGCATGATCTTCGGAATGGACAGGGGTGCCAGCCGCCTTTCGCTCCGAAAAGCGGTCGACAAGCTGCGCGGCGTGCGGACGCATCAGCACGGTGATCCGTACCAGTTCCTCCATCACGTCGACGATACGGTCATAATAAGCGGACGACCTCATCCGGCCCGTCTTATCAAATTCTTTGTAGGCCATCGCGACCGACGACTGGTTCGGGATGGTGAACATGCGCATCCAGCGGCCGAGCAGGCGGAGAGCGTTGACCGCGTTGAAGGATTGCGAGCCGCCAGACACTTGCATCACTGCAAGCGTTCGGCCTTGGGTCGGACGCATACCCCTCATTTCAAGCGGTAGGTGGTCGATCTGGGCCTTCATGATGCCGGATACGGCACCATGCCGCTCGGGGCTGCACCAGACATGCCCCTCGGACCATATGGACAGCGCGCGAAGCTCGTGGACGGCGGGATGGTCGTCGCCCGGATACTGGTCGGGCAGCGGCAGATCCGACGGGTCGAAAATGCGCGGCTCCGCCCCGAAAAAGCGAAGCAGGCGCGCGGCTTCCTCAACCGCCAGGCGCGAGAAGGAACGCTCTCGCAGCGATCCGTAAAGCAGCAGGATGCGGGGTGGCGGCTGGTCATCGCCGAGGCCGGTCGCCGGCCGTCGCACCGCGAAGCTGGGGTCAAGCGCCGGCATGTGATCGGGATCGGGCAGGATGCGGACGCGGCTCATCGGAAATCCTTGACGGGGCAGGCGGCGAGTCCGGCGAAACCGACTGGCCGGTCGGTCCAAAAATGCACGGCTTCGAGGCCGAGGCGGATGACATTGCGCGCACCCTGCCGGGCGGGCCAGACCGCGATCCGGCTCATGCCGTCTCGCCGGATGATTCTGAGAAAATCGCGTCGGCGGCTAAATGGGCGGCGACCGCGCCGGTAAGCTGAGCGGCGATGAAGGCTGGGACGCCTACGGGCGCAATGCCGGCGAAGCTGTCGCTCAGCGATCGCGCGATCGTGATCGCCGGGTTGGCGAAGCTCGTCGATGACGTGAACCAGTAGGCGGCCGTGATGTATAGCGCGACGCTGGCCGGGATGCTCGTTGGCCGCGTCTTCTTCGTGCCGAGAATAGTGAGGACGAGACCGAAGGTCGCGACCGCCTCGCCGATCAGCTGTCCGGGACCGTTGCGAACATGGCCCGACAGCTGGATGATCGGCTCGTCGAACATCAGGTGAGTGATCCAGACGCCGAGAATGCCGCCGACCAGCTGAGCCACGACATAGGCAATCGCCGTGGACGTGCGGATGTGCCCGCGCAGCCGCATGATCAGCGTAACGGCCGGGTTCATGTGCGCACCGGATACCGGGCCGAGCATGGCGATGAGGACGAACAGCATCGCGCCGGTTGCCAGCGTGTTGCCAAGGAGCGCGATGGCGACATTCCCGCCGGCAAGCCGCTCGGCCATGATGCCGGAGCCGACGACCGCGGCGAACAGCATGGCGCTACCCGCCCCCTCGGCAAGGATCGCGTGCCGGCTCACGCCGCGGGAATGCGGTGGCCCGCCTCGTCGACGACCTGCTGACCGTCCTCTTTGGCGAGTGCACCGCGCTGCGCATCCGCCAGAATGTCGAGCACGACCTCAGATGGGCGGCAGAGCTTCACGCCGAGCGGTGTCACCACCAGCGGACGGTTGATGAGAATGGGGTGCGCCAGCATCGCGTCGACCAGTGCGTCGTCAGAGAGCGAAGTGTCGTCGAGGCCGAGGTCCGCATAGGGCGTGCCCTTTGCGCGCAGCAGTTCGCGGGGCGTCATGCCGGCGCGCTCGATCATCTCGACGAGAAGCGCGCGGACCGGTGGCGTCTTCAGATATTCGATGATGTGCGGCTCGACGCCCGAGTTGCGGATCAGCGCCAGCACGTTGCGCGATGTGCCACAGTCGGGATTGTGGTAAATGACGATATCGGTCACGGGGCCGTCCTTCAGCAGCAGGCTAGATCGGCGAGCAAGGGCTCGCACAACTCCGCGCGGCCCTGGCAACAATCCTTGGCAAGGAAAGTCATCAGGTCGCGGAGCGCATCGATGTTGGCGCGCTGAATCTGTTGGCGGCCGCTTCGCTCCGCAATCACCAACCCCGATTTCGCGAGCACGGCAAGGTGGGTCGAAAAAGTACTTTGCGTAAGACCGCTCGCCTCGACCAGCGCACCGGTTGGCAAGCCCTTCGGCTCGTGCTGGACAAGCGTGCGAAAAGCGTTGAGCCGGGTTGGGTGGGCCAGAGCCGCCAGCGCGGCGATCGCAGAATCCTGCTTCATACATCGGGATTATCCGATTATTACGCGGCCGGCAAGACTTATCGGTTTATCCCGATACGAGCGATCGGGGGATGGAAATCTGGATTGACAAATGTACGCATAAGACGTACAAGCGCCAAAGGCTTGCGGTCTGCCACTATCGGCCCATTGCTGTGTCCGGCTCTTTCTCAAATTGGTGTGGGTAACGACATCGCAGGGTCGGGCTTCGGCCCGCACGACGTCGCGGCCTGATCCCCGTTGCGTCAGCGGGCATGCGCGGGTCGATGCACGTTCCAAATCATCAAGTTCGTTTCTGGTGTTTTTTATTTTCCCTTCAGGCGAGCGAGGTCCGCCGCCGTTCCGGAAGGCCATGGCGCAGGTCGGCCCGCCCGCGCTAACTCAGCTCTCGCGCGACCGCGACGAAATCGTCCACGCTCAGCGTCTCGGCGCGCCGGGTCGGGTCGATCCCGACTTTTTCCAGCGCCGCCAGGCCACCGGGCAGGCCCTTGAGGCTCTGGCGCAGCATCTTGCGGCGCTGGCCGAAGGCGGCGGCGGTAAGCCGTTCCAGCATGGCGAACCGAACGCCTTCGGGCTGCGCTGCCGGGACGATATGGACCACCGCCGACATCACCTTGGGCGGGGGCACAAACGCCGATCGGTGAACGGGGAGAGCGATCCTGGGCGTCGCGCGCCATTGGGCCAGCACCGCGAGCCGGCCATAATGGTCGCTGTCGGGCGTCGCGACGATCCGCTCGGCGACCTCCTTCTGGAACATCAAGGTCAGCGATCGCCAGAATGGCGGCCAGCTTTCCCCGCTCAGCCAGCGGACCAGCAAGGCAGTGCCGACATTATAGGGCAGGTTGGCGACGATATGCGCGCCATCGCCGACCGTGGCGGCCTCGTCGATCGCAAGCGCGTCGCCCTGGATCACCTCCAGCCGGCCCGGCGCCACCGCGCTCAATTCCGCCAGCGCGGGCAAGCAGCGGCGGTCGCGCTCGACCGCCGTGACATGCGCGCCGGCACCGATCAGCGCGCGCGTCAGGCCGCCTGGCCCGGGCCCGACCTCATAGACGTTGGCACCGTCCAGCGATCCGGGCACGCGCGCGATGCGATCGAGCAACTGGCTGTCGAACAGGAAATTCTGGCCCAGCGACTTTTCGGCGGTGAGCCCATGGCGGGCGATCACCTCGCGCAGCGGCGGCAGGTCAAGCTTCACGACAGGAGCCGCTTCATTGCGCGCGGGCGCGATTCTCCGCGCACTGGCTGGCCAGGCGGATGGCGGCGATCATGGCGCCGGGATCGGCCATATCCTGCCCGGCGATGCCGAAGGCGGTGCCATGATCGGGCGAGGTGCGCACGATCGGCAGGCCGAGCGTGACATTGACGCCCTCGTCGAAATGCAGCGTCTTGAGCGGGATCAATGCCTGGTCATGATACAGGCAAAGCGCGGCATCGTAACGGGCACGCGCGCGCGGATGGAACATCGTGTCGGCGGCAAGGGGCCCCTCGATTTCGATCCCTTCGTCGCGCAGCCGCTGCAAAGCGGGAATGACGATGTCGATCTCCTCGCGTCCCAGCGCGCCGCCTTCGCCGGCATGGGGGTTGAGCCCCGCAATCGCCAGGCGCGGCCGGGCGATCCCAAAATCACGCGCCAAGCCGCGTTCGGTCGTGCGCGCCCGCGACACGATCAGGTCGGCCGAAAGGTGGTCGGGCACCTCCTTGAGCGGGATATGCGTCGTGATCGGAACGGTCCGCAAGCTCGGCCCCGCCAGCATCATCACGACATTTTCGCGCGCCACGCCGCAGCGTTCGGCCACGAATTCCGTCTGGCCGGGGTGGACGAAACCGATGCCATAAAGCTGGGCCTTGGACACCGGGCCGGTAATCAGTCCGGATGCCGCGCCCGACCGGGCCAGTCCGACGGCAAGTTCCAGCGAATCGAGCGAACAGCGCGCCCCGGCGATGTTGGGCTCGCCCGGGATGATCTCGCCCGCATCCTCCAGCTGGATCAGCGGCAGCCCGGTATTGAAGGCGGACGAGGCCTCGAAAGGGTCGGAAATGCGCGCGATCGGCCCGCGCCAAACCGCCTCGATCGAGCGTATGTCGCCAACGACGAAGAACGGCCGCAGACCCTCGGCGACACGTTGCTCCCAAGCCTTGGCGGCGATCTCCGGGCCGACGCCGGCGGGATCGCCGAGCGCCAGCGCCAGCGGCGGCAGCGCCTCAGCGATATTCGATGACGGCATCGCGCCGGATGTCGCGCAGGTAGCGCCGCGCGCGCATGTTGACCCGCTCGTCGGTCATCTGGCTCGAAACCTCTTCAGCCGATGGCACGGTCTTGTCGGCCGGATCGTCGCGTCCGCACAGCACCAGGCTGTGAATACCGCCTTCGGATCCACCGAACGGGGGCGTCGCCTCGCCGATCCGCATGTCGACCAGCAGCGGCTGGAGCTGGGGCGGGAGATCGCGGATCTTGATCTGGTCGCTGTCGACGACGTCCGCCTGCCACTTGGCGGCAAACTCGGTCACCTGGCCGCAGCCCTTGAGCGTCTTCAGATCCTCCGTGAACGCCGTCAGCTTAGGCTGCGCCTGTTCCTTGGCAGTGTTGGCGGGGAAGGTGATCGTCACCTGCTTGAGCGTGACGAGCGCATCGCGCGGATCGGTCGTCAGCACCTGGCGTTTGTCGACCATCGCCAGGATCGAATAGCCGCCGCCAACCGGCAACGGGCCGGCGAGCTGCCCCGGGCCCATTTCCCTGAGCGGGGCGGCGAGCGCGTCGGGAAGCTGTTCGGCACGCACCCAGCCGAGATCGCCGCCGACGGCGGCCGTAGATGCTTCCGAATATTGCCGGGCATAGGCCGGGAAGGAGGCGCCCTGGCGGAGCTGTTCGACGATGCGCTGCGCGTTCGCCAGCACCTGCTGATCCGTCGCCGGCGTCGCCGACAGGAAGATTTCCGAGACGTGATATTCGGGCGCGCCCTTGGACGCCTTCATCCGCGCGATCACCTGGTTGACCTCTTCGTCGCTTACGCTGACGAACGGTTCGACTTCACGGCTGAGCAGGCGCCGCCACGCCATCTCGCCTTCGATCTGTCGCTTGAGCGAGGCCGGGCTCGATCCCATGGCGCGGATCATCTCGGTGAACTGGGCGGGGGTGCGCTTGAACTGGGCGCCGGCGCGGGCAAAGGATTGATCGACTTCGGCTTTGTCGACGGTGATCTTGTTGGCGGCGGCCTCCTGGATCTGCAGCGTCTCGTCGATCAGGTTCGACAAAACCTGCAGCCGCAGTCGCTGCCGCTCCTCGTCGCCGATGCGGCCGCCGCTCGACGCGAGCACAAGCGCGAGGCGCTGGTCGACATCCGTCTCGGTGATGATTGTCCCGTTGACGATTGCCGTCGCCTTGCGGACCGACGGGTCACGCGGCGACAGGACTTTGACATCGTTGGCCAGGCCGAGCGGGTTGAGCGCGGGATCATCCCCCGCCTGTGCCGCGATCATTGCCGGCATTGCCGCCAGCGTCATCCCGGCGAGCAGGATGGCTGCGCGCCTCATCGTCCTTACCTTCACGCCCGCTCCGTCATTTGTCGCTGAGAGAGCCCAAATTGGCCCAATATGGCTGAACCCACGCTTAGCGGCCTATATTCTTCAAGGCCAGCCGCAAGCTGAAGGTGCTGCCGCGGCGGGCATCGCCGGTCGGATCGTAATCCTTGCGCCACGTCACGCCCAGCGACATGCACTCATTCTCGTAGAGCAGGCCGAGGCGGTGGCGCACCGGCTCGTAACCGTCGGCGTTGGAGGTCGGATCGTCCTTGCGGCTGGTAAGATCGATCACGGTCGATCCGAACAGCGACCAATAGCGCGCCAGCTTGAGGCGGGCTGCCAGCCGAATCTCGGAACGGTCGCGCAGATCCTCGATCGAGGTATCGATGTTGCGGTTGAGCTTGAGATAGCCGACCTGGATATAGGTGGCGCGCCCGCCGACCGTGGCGTCGATCTCATGGCGGCGGATCGAAAGATTGTCCTTGTCCAGCCGGAACCGTTCCGTGAGCTCGATGAAGCTGCCGTACCGAACGCTCACCCGCCCGACATAATCGGAGAAACGATCCGACAGGCCGGTGCCTGGCGGCAGCAAAGCGGGTTCGGTGCTGAGCCGATAGCTTTGGCCGACAATCGCCCGAACTTCGAGCTTGGGCCGGTTGTAATTCCATTCGCCGCCGTAGGTGATGCGGCTGGTATCTTCCCACCGATCATAGCCCGACAGCCGATTGAGCGCGAACAGGTTCGAGTCCTCAAGGTCGACCGCGCGCGAATCCTCGTCCGGAATAGCGAGATTTTTCACATGCGGCTCGGCTACGACCTGCACGCGCGGTACGATCTGCTGGGTGCCGCCGAGCAAGCTACCGATGAACGGCCAGCGCATGTCCGCGGCGAGCGCGGCGATGCCCCGTCCATGCCAGCCATCCGTGCCGCGGTAGAGCGCGGTCGCGGTCGCGAGGCTTTCGTCCGTATGATAGACGTCCGCCCGGCCATAAGCCGTGAACGTGATTTCCTGCCCGATCGGCGTCAGCTTGCGCAGGTCCCAGCGCAGGCCGGCAAAGGCGCGCTGCGTGTCCTGACCCTCGGTTCTGGTCAGTGCCAGGCTGTTGAGCTGGGCCGTGAACGTGCCGCCCAGCCACGGATCGGCGAAGCGGCGGCGATAATCGATCTCCGGCAGCGCGATCGGCTGCTGGCCTTGCGCGAAACCCGGGCGCAGTTCCTGCACGAACCAGCCCGCCACCGACAGATAGGAATCATTGTCGATCCGCTCCGCCTTGAGGGTCGAGCGCAGGCGATCGTCGTTCGAAATATCGTAACGCTTCATGAAAGTGCGGTCGCTCGCCAGCCGTACCGCGCCATGGACGGTCCAGTTGGGCCCGAACTGCCAGGTGCCGTTGGCGTCCACATAGCCCCGGAAACCTTCGTCCTTGTCCTCCGTCGTCAGCGGATTGACGCTCGCCGGCAGGCGCGAGCCATAGGTGCCCATCGCTTCCACCTGATAGGCGCCGTTCCCGGTCAGCGCGCGATACTGGCTTTCGATCGCGGGCAGCACCTTGGTGTAGAAATGCGGCGTAATCGTCAGGTCGCGGTTCGGCGCGATCTGGAAATAATAAGGCAAGTCCAGCTCGAAGCCGTTGCGCTTGCTCACCTGCAAATTGGGCAGGAGCACGCCCGATCCGCCCTGTCCGGTATCTGAGCCGTCCGGGTGCGAGAAGGCCGGCAAGGCGAGCACGGTCACGCCGAACAGCGAGAAGCGCGCGTCGCGATAGGAAATGCGGTGTTTGCCTTCATCGACGATCACGCGCACCGCGGTGATCTGCCAGGACGGCCGCTTCGGGCAACCATCCCTGCCTTCGACGGTGCAGGGCGTGTAGGCCGCGTGGTCCAGGACAGTGCGATCGCCCTTGCGTTCGCCATGCTTCGCCGCGAGGCGCCCGCCATTGGCGAGTACGAGCAACATGTTGTCGGCAACGCCGTCATGCATGTCGTCGGTCAGCGTGACGTTATCGCCATACGCAGTGTCGCCATTGGCGTTGACCACGGCGACATTGCCGATCGCTCGCATTTCTCCCGTCTGGCGGTTCCACGTCACCTTATCCGCGCGCAGCCGACCGCCGTTACGGAACATGCGCACGTCGCCGGTCGCGGTGACGATGTCGGCATTGTCGTCATAATCGAGCTGCGCGGCGGAGAAGGTCACATCATCCGCCGGCGCGTTTGCTGCCGCCGCGCTTGGCGGCGGGGGCGGTACGGCGGGCGTAGTCAGGTCCTGCGCAGACGCCGCCGCGGCCAGGGCCACGGCAACCGCCGCGGTTGAGGCGCGCACGGCAATCGTTCGTCCCCAAATAGTGCGCCGCTGCATGGGGCCGCGCCCTATCGCAGCGCTTGCCTCGCGGCAATCGCCCACGCCTTCGCTTTGTCGCCTTTGACAGGGAGGGGGAGCGGCCTAATAGGCGGCATCCAGTTCGAAAGGCGCTTTCCTTGCTTAGTATCTCGTTTCGAGCCGACCGGCCGTCAGACGCACAATCGCTTGCCCTCCCCATTGCCAAGGGAGAAGCGGTCGAGGGGCACGTACCCGCAGAGATCGGCGCCGTCGCGGCGGCTGCAGCGGCCAATTTCACCGGCGATCCGGGCGCGATCGTTGAGCTTCATGCCAGCGTCGACAATGCGGTCCGTCGCATCCTGCTGGTCGGCATCGGGGCGGATCGCGCGGCGGCCAAGGCCGGCAGTGCCCTCGTCGCCCGGCTGCTCACCTCTGGCGAGAAGCGTCTCGTCGTCGACGTGACTGGCATCGAGTCGGCGCAGCGCGCGGACTTCGCCGCCGCGTTGGCGCAGGCTGCCATGCTGCGTAGCTGGCGCTTCGATATTTACCGCACCAAGCTTCCCGCCAAGCAGAAACCGACGCTGGAGTCGGTCGAGATCGTGGTCGGCGATGCGCTGGCCGCGACCGAGGCGGCCTGGACACCGCTCAAGGCGGTCGCCGAAGGCGCAGCTTTCACCCGCACACTCGTCGCCGAGCCCGCCAACATCCTCTATCCGGAGAGCTTCGTCGAGCGCTGCCAGGAACTGGCTGCTCTGGGCGTGGAGATCGAGGTGCTGGACGAAGCCGCGATGCGCGAGCTCGGCATGGGCGCCTTGCTCGGCGTCTCGCAGGGCTCGGAGCGCGAAGCGCGGCTGTTGTGCATGAAGTGGGATGGCACCGGCGGCACCGCCGAGCCGGTCGCGTTCGTCGGCAAGGGCGTGACGTTCGACACTGGCGGCATCAGTCTCAAGCCCGGTCCCGGCATGGAAGACATGAAGTGGGACATGGGCGGGGCGGGGGCCGTCGCCGGCACGATGAAGGCGCTCGCCACCCGCAAGGCCAAGGCGCACATCATCGCGGTTTGTGGACTCGTCGAGAACATGCCCGACGGCAAGGCGCAGCGCCCGGGCGATGTCGTGACCTCCGGCTCGGGTCAGACGATCGAGATCCTCAACACCGATGCCGAAGGCCGGCTGGTGCTGTGCGATGCGATCTGGTGGGTCCAGCAAAAATATCACCCCAAGACGATCATCGATCTCGCGACGCTCACCGGCGCGATGATCATCAGCCTCGGCCATGAGCATGGCGGCATCTTCTCGAATGATGACGGGTTGGCCGATCAGATCCTGGCGGCGGGCAGGGCAGTCGATGAGAAATTGTGGCGGATGCCGATGGGCGAGGTCTACGACAAATTGATCGACTCACCCATTGCCGACATGAAGAATATCGGCCCGCGCGAAGGTGGGTCCATCACCGCCGCCCAGTTTATCGCGCGCTTTGTCGACGAGGGCGTGAAATGGGCGCATCTGGACATTGCCGGCATGGTGTGGGCCGCCAAGCCCGGCACGATGTGGGAGAAGGGCGCGACCGGTTATGGTGTGCGCCTGCTCGATCAATGGGTGAAGGACGTGCTGGAAGGCTGAGGCGTGCGAAATCTAAATTGTTTCGCTGCGCTCTGATGACAGCTGGGTCAGCCGTGCGGGCCGTATAGCGGCGAAGCAATCCAGGTCTTGCTGCAGTACGGGTTGCAACCACGAAGCGGGGTAGCTAGAGGCGCCGCCAATCCCCGCAACCAAAAGCATGGAGCAATGGCATCGCCATGGCGACGACCCGTACCTTCTCGATCATCAAGCCCGACGCCACGCGTCGCAACATTACCGGCGCCGTCACCAAGATGCTGGAGGAGGCCGGCCTGCGCGTCGTTGCGTCCAAGCGCATTCAGATGACGCAGGAGCAGGCCGAGGGCTTCTACGGCGTCCATCGCGAGCGCCCCTTCTTTGGTGACCTCGTCAGCTTCATGATCTCCGGCCCGGTCGTCGTCCAGGTGCTCGAGGGCGAGGATGCGGTGAAGCGCAACCGCGACATCATGGGCGCGACCAATCCCGCCAACGCCGATGCCGGCACGATCCGCAAGGAACTGGCGGAATCGATCGAGGCTAACACCGTCCACGGCTCGGACAGCGACGAGAACGCGGCGATCGAGATCGCCTATTTCTTCAAGCCGGAAGAGATTGTCGGCTAACCTCGCCGACCGGTAAATAGAGCGAGAAGGGCTCGCCGGGAGGCGGGCCCTTTTGCGTTGTGCGGGTTGATTTGCCGCAGACCTCGGCTAGCCTCGGCCTCCAAGGGGGCCACTATGCGCGAAGACAAGCTTCTCGAACGTTTTGTTTTCTTCTCCGACGCCGTCTTCGCCATCGCGATCACCCTGCTGATCGTCGAAATCCATGTGCCGCACATCGCGCGCGCGCCGACAGAGGTGCATGACGCGCTTCAGGCATTGGCCAACAACCTGCCCAATTTCATCGGCTTCGGGGTCAGTTTCGCCGTGATCGGGGCGTTCTGGGCGATGCATCATCGCGTGTTCGGATTGCTTGCCCGACACGATCAGTCGTTCGTATGGCCTAACCTGATCCTGCTGATGGCGATTGCCTTCCTGCCATTCTCGACCGCGTTCATGAGCGAGAATACCAATCAAGTCGTGCCGCACCTCTTCTATCTGATATCGCTGTTGATCGCGGGGCTGCTTCAGGCCAGCCTTGTTCGCCGCGCATTGCGGCCGCAATATCTGACGGCGGGCGTAGATCCGGGAGCGGTGACCGCGATCCGTACGCGCGTCTGGGCACTGCCGATCGTATCGGTGATCGGCATGATCGTCTGCCTCATGACCAGGCCGGCTTATTCCATCCTGGTGTTGCTGACCCTGCCGATTGCAGTCCGCCTGCTCATCCGCTGGAGCAGGCGCCGCTAGCTTATTTCTTCGGTGCCATCCGTGTCGCCCACACGGCGTCGATCCGCTTCTGACCCGCGTCGATGCTGGCCACCGCGCGGGTGCGCGACAACCCGCGCAAATGCACATCGGTGCCCCCCAGGAAGCTGTGGCTGGTAGCATAGCCCACTTCATAGATGGCGCGGTCGGTGTGTGGGTCTCCGTCGGTGAGATAATGGGTTTCGATCAGCACCGGGAGGCGCGCGTCGCCGGGTGCGTCCTCCGCGCCTGCTGCCTTGCGCGCACTGACCAGCGCGCTTTCGAACCAATTCTTCTCGATCCGCGTATCGCTGCTGGTTTCCGCGGGCGATATGCCGAGCTTCGTCGGGAAACGGATCGTCTGGCTTTGGATCGCCTGCTCGTCGGCACGCGGTGCAAGCGCGAGCACCCGCCCGTCCTTATCGGGCGTCGCCTTGAGGATCATCAGCGTCGCTTTCTTAGCCGACTGCGCGGTTTCGGCCGCGTGCTGCGCCTCGGCGTTGGTGCGTTCGCGATAGCTGTTCCAGAAGGTCAGCCCCGAGATCGCGACCGCCAGGATCGCAATCACCTCGCCCAGGTTCAGCAGGCGGCGGCGGACGCGTGCGGCTTCCGCGCGTTCGGTCGGGGTCTCGGTCATGGTTTACGCTCCTCCAGCACTTTGCGCGGTGCGACCATCCGCCAGCTCGTCTCGACGCGGTCGGCGATATGGTCCCAGTCCACATCGGGCTTGTCCACCCGCACGCCGATCCAGCCGGCATGACCGAAATAAGCGGGACGGAAATAGGTTTCGGCATCGGCCTCGATCAGCATGTCCTGCTCTTCCGCCCCGCTCGTCTTGACCAAGACCGCGCTCGTGCCGTCGCCATGATGATCGTGCGTGTACCAGGCAAAGGTCTTGCCCTTGTCGATGAAGAAGCAGGGCATGCCGTGCGACAGCTTTTCCGCGGCGCGTGGCAGCGCGAATGCGATCGCCCGTAGGCGCGCAATATCGCCCTCGGGGTCGGGGCTCATCCACGCACCAGTTTCGCTAATGCCGCAGGGTAGAGCTTATGCTCCTCGACCAAGACACGCTGCGCGAGCGTTTCGGCGTCGTCGCCCTCGAGGATCGGCACCTCGGCCTGCGCCAGGATCGGCCCATCGTCGAGCTCGGCCGTCACCAGGTGCACGGTGCAGCCGTGCCTGACGTCGCCGGCATCGAGTGCGCGCTGATGCGTGTCGAGGCCTTTATAGGCCGGCAGCAGGGAAGGGTGGATGTTGACCATGCGGCCTGCCCATTTCTCGACGAAGCCTGGGGACAGCAGGCGCATATAGCCCGCGAGCGCGACATATTCGACGCCCGCGCCGCGCAATGCTCGATCGATTAGGGCGTCGAAGTCCGCCCGTTTCATGCCGACATGGCTGAGGGCGAACGTCGCGATGCCGTTGGCTCTGGCGTAATCGAGACCCGGCGCATCAGGCACGTTCGAGGCCACCAATGCTACTTCATAGGGACAATCCGGCGCGCGCGCGGCTTCGACCAGCGCTGCCATATTGGATCCTCGTCCTGAGATGAGCACACCGATCTTGGCGCGCCTCTCAGCCATTGTGCGTGGCCGACCAATCCGACCGCGCGCTCCAGCTTCCCGCCGAACCGTGGACGGTGCAGCCGCGCGGGCCGGTCGCGATCGCGCCGATCTCGAACACTGTCTCACCGGCAGCTTGAAGCGCGGCGGTAACCTCGCCGACGTCCGTCGCGCGCATGGCTGCGACCATGCCGATTCCGCAATTGAACGTCCGCGCCATTTCCTCGGGCTCGATCGCACCTTGCGCCTGCAGGAAAGCCATTAGCCGCGGCTGGGGCCAGCGATCGGCGTCAACGGTGGCGTGGAGGTCTTCGGGCAAGACGCGCGGGATATTCTCGAGCAGGCCGCCGCCGGTAATGTGCGCGAGTGCACTGATCTTGCCGGCACGGACCAGGGGCAGCAGCGAACGGACATAGATTCGCGTCGGCTCCATCAATATATCGATCAGCAGCCGGTCCTGGTCGAACAAAGCCGGGCGATCCAGCCTCCAGCCCTTGTCCGCCGCCAAGCGCCGCACCAGCGAATAGCCGTTCGAGTGAACCCCCGACGAAGCCAGGCCGAGCAGGACGTCTCCGGCTTCCACCCTCGTGCCGGTCAGCGCCTGCGCGCGCTCGACCGCACCGACCGAGAAGCCGGCGAGATCATAATCGCCCTCGGCATACATGCCCGGCATTTCCGCGGTTTCGCCGCCGATCAGTGCGCAACCGGCGATCTGGCAGCCCTTGGCGATGCCTGCGATTACCTGCTCCGCCACGCCGGTATCGAGCTTGCCGGTCGCAAAATAATCCAGGAAAAATAATGGTTCGGCGCCCTGTACGATGAGATCGTTGACGCACATCGCGACCAGATCGATCCCGACCGTGTCGTGACGGCCGCTGTCGATTGCGAGCTTGAGCTTGGTGCCGACGCCGTCATTCGCCGCCACCAGCAAGGGATCGTCATAGCCGGCGGCCTTGAGATCGAAGAAGCCACCGAAGCCGCCGATCTCGGCGTCGGCTCCGGGGCGCCTGGTGGCGCGCACCAATGGTTTGATCGCATTGACCAGCGCATTGCCCGCCGCGATCGAGACGCCGGCCTTGGCGTAGCTGTAGGATTCCCCGCTCATGGTCCGCGCCTATCCACATCGCGCTTGGAAATCCACGGGGCTTTCGCCACAAGGCCAACCGTGACGCCCGTTCGCCGCATTTCCCTGATCGTCGGAGCCATGGCCGTGCTGGGCCTGGGCGGGCTCGCGCTGGCGCAGATTGAGGGCAATGATCGCGGCGTCAGGCCGATCGACAATAGCGCCAATTATGAAATCGCCGACGTCGCGGTCGACGTCTCGGCCAAAACCGCACAGGAGGCGCGCAACTTCGGCTGGCGCCTCGCGCAGCGCCGTGCGTGGAAATTACTGTGGGCACGGGTCAACAACCAGCCGGTCGAGGCGGCTCCCAATCTCTCGGACGGTGCGCTCGATTCGATCGTCGCGGGCATTTCGGTCGGCGACGAGCAGATCGGCGCACACCGCTACATTGCCCGGCTCGGCGTATTGTTCGACCGCAGCCGCTCGGCCCAACTGCTCGGCCGGGCTGAAGCCGGCGCGCGCTCGCCGCCAATGCTCGTTATCCCGGTGATGTGGTCGGGCGGCGCGCCGCAAAGCTTCGAACACCGCACCGAATGGCAGAAGGCATGGGCACGCTTCCGTTCGGGCGGCAGTCCGATCGATTATGTGCGCCCGGTCGGCACCGGCCTCGATCCACTGCTGCTCAACGTGGCACAGACCGGTCGGCCGGGGCGCGCTCTGTGGCGCAACCTGCTCGATCAATATGGCGCGTCCGACATCGTCGTCCCGATTGTCCAACTCGTTCGTCATTATCCCGGTGGGCCGGTGTTGGCGCATTTCACGGCATTGCACGGGCCGGATGGCGAGGTGATCACGCGTTTCGATCTGACCGCCGCTGATGGAGATCAGCTCGCCCGGATGCTGGACGAGGGTGTGCGGCGGATCGACGAGGCTTATGGGCAAGCGTTACGCGAAGGGCGGCTGCAGACCGACAGCTCGCTGGTGATCGAGCCGGTGGCAGTGCCCGATCTGCCGGAAGAGGCGGCAGTGGAAAGCGAATCGGCGCTGGCGTTGCCGGGTGCAGCCTCGACCTTCCTCGTCCAGGTCGACACGCCTGACGATCCCGCTTTGGTCCAGGCGCAGGCAAGTTTGCGCGCGCTCCCCGGCGTCCGGTCGATAACGACCGACAGCGTCGCGCTCGGCGGCGTCTCGATCATACGCGTGGCCTATGACGGCGATCCGCAGGTCTTCCGCATCGCGCTCACCGGTGCCGGCTATACCGTGCAGGACACCGGCGGGGGCCTGCGGATCACCAGGCCGCGATGAGCCAGATCGCCCTGCCGCTCGATTGGCCGGCAGGCGACACCGAGCAGGATTATCTCGTGTCCGCGGCTAACCAGCCGCTGATCCGTCATTTCGAACATTGGTCGCTGTGGCCGGTCATGGCCACGATCCTGACTGGTCCGCGTAAGTCGGGACGCTCGCTGTTGGGGCGGATCTTCGCCGCCAAGAGCGGCGGCGAACTGATCGACAATGCCGAGGCCGCCAACGAGGAAGCGATCTTTCACGCCTGGAATCGCGCGCAGGAGCGGCGGCGCCCGCTTATCCTGATCGTGGACGCACCGCCGCCGACCTGGCGGGTGAAGCTGCCCGATCTGCGCTCCCGCCTGTCGGCGACACCGGTGGTCCGGATCGAGGAGCCCGACGATGTGCTCGCCGCTCAGCTGATCGAGAAACTGTGCCACGCGCGCGGTCTGGCCGCGCCGCCGGAGCTGATCCGCTATCTAGTCCCCCGTATCGAGCGCTCCTATCTCGGCGTCCACCGTGCGATCGACGCGCTCGACGAGCTTGCTTACGCCCAGCGTCAGCGCCTGACCGTCCCATTGGCCCGCCGTGCGCTCACGGCACTCGGAGTCATCGACGAGTCACAAATGGGGGCGTAAGCTTTCCCGATGGACCAACCGAGCCCAGCCCCCCAATCGGACGATGAACTCGTCGAAAGCACGGTCGAACGGATCGCGCCGGCCGATCGTTATTTCAATCGCGAGCTGAGCTGGATCGCCTTCAACCAGCGTGTGCTCGACGAAGCCTGCAATCCCGCGCACCCCTTGCTGGAGCGGGTCCGCTTCCTGTCCATCTCGGGCAACAACCTCGATGAATTCTTCATGGTGCGCGTCGCCGGCCTCAAGGGCCAGCAATTGCAGGCGATCGAGGATCGCTCGCCGGACGGGCTAACCACCGGCCAGCAACTCACCGCCATCGCCCAGCGCGCGGACGAGCTGACCGACGTCCAGCAAAAGGTGTGGTTGGTCCTGCGCGAGCAGCTCGCGAAAGCCGGCATCGCAATATTGGATGGCGACGAGATTCAGGGCGATGTCGCACAATGGTGCGAGGAGCATTTCCGTCAGCAGATCTTCCCGGTCCTGACTCCGCAGGCACTCGATCCCGCGCATCCCTTCCCGTTCATCCCGAACAAGGGCTTCACGCTCCTGTTCGATCTCAAGCGCCTGTCGGACGGCGAGCCGACGCAGGAGTTGGTGATGTTGCCGGCGACGCTCAAGCGGTTCGTGCGGCTGCCCGGTACGCGTGCACGCTACGTCTCGATCGAAACGCTGATCCGGCGTTTTACCGGCGTGTTGTTTCCAGGCTATGAGGTACTCAGCGATACCGCCTTTCGCGTTATCCGCGACAGCGACATTGAGATTGAGGAAGAGGCCGAGGATCTCGTCCGCTTCTTCCGCTCGGCGATCAAACGCCGCCGCAAGGGGCGCATCATCCGACTCGAGCCCACTCCCAACATGCCGAAGGCGCTCGCGCGCCTGGTCAAGGAGGAGATTGGCGGATCGGAAGATGTGATCGTCGACACGCAGGAATTCCTTGCGGTCAACGATCTCGCCGAACTGGTCGACGAGGACCGTCCCGATCTCAAGTTCACGCCCTTTACGGCACGCTTTCCGGAACGGATCCGCGAACATGGCGGCGATTGCTTCGCCGCCATCCGTTCCAAGGACATCGTCGTCCACCACCCGTATGAATCGTTCGACGTGGTGCTCGCCTTCCTCAAGCAGGCGGCGGCGGATCCCGATGTGGTCGCGATCAAGCAGACGCTCTATCGCGCCGGCAAGCAATCCGCCGTCATCCGTGCGCTGATCGACGCGGCCGACGCCGGCAAATCGGTCACCGCCGTGATCGAGCTCAAGGCGCGCTTCGACGAGGAGCAGAATATCAACTGGGCGGCCGAGCTCGAGCGCGCCGGCGTCCAGGTCGTCTACGGCTTCATCGACTGGAAGACCCACGCCAAGGTTTCGATGGTCGTGCGGCGCGAGGGCGATGCGTTTCGCAGCTACTGCCATTTCGGAACGGGCAATTATCACCCGATCACGGCGCGTATCTATACCGACCTCAGCTTCTTCACGGCCGATCCCCGCGCCGGGCGCGATGCCGCGAAATTGTTCAATTATATTACCGGCTATGTCGAACCGGCCGATTTGGAACTGCTGGCATTGTCGCCGCTCGGCCTGCGTGAGAAATTGGGCGACCTGATCGATGGCGAGATCGATCATGCCCGGGCCGGACGTCCCGCCTCGATCTGGGCCAAGGTCAACAGCCTCGTCGACCCCGCGATCATCGAGAAGCTTTATCGCGCCAGCGCCGCCGGCGTGGAGATCGATCTGGTGGTACGCGGCATCTGCTGCCTGCGGCCCGGCGTGGTAGGCCTGTCCGAAAACATCCGCGTGAAATCCATCGTCGGCCGCTTTCTCGAGCACAGCCGTATCATCGCGTTCGGCAATGGCGAGGAATTACCGGGCCCCAACGCGAAGGTCTTCATCTCCTCCGCCGACTGGATGACACGCAATTTCGATCGCCGCGTCGAATATCTCATGCCGATCGAAAATCCGACCGTGCACGCTCAGATCCTCAACCAGGTTATGGTCGCCAATCTGATCGACGACGAGCAGAGCTGGCGCCTGCTGCCGGACGGAAATTATGAGCGGCTGGCGCCCGGCAAACGCCCGTTCAATCTCCATCGTTACTTCATGACCAACCCGTCGCTGTCCGGCCGCGGCGCCGCGCTCAAGGGCGCCGGCTCGGTCCCACGGCTGACTTTCAAGCGCGGGTAACGGCCTGACCGCACGGGCCTGGATTGCTTCGCTACGCTCGCAATGACAGATAAGAGAAATGGGTCATTGCGAGGCGCGCAGCGGCGAAGCAATCCAGGCCGGTGCGGCGGTTCGCAGACGGTGATCGAGATGGCGTCCGGCTGTTTTTCGCTTGCGGTCAAGCGCGGAACGACCATTTAGGGTTCATGCCTTTTAGTAGATTACCCGCGCCCCTCGTCGAGGCGTTGACCGAGCGCGGCTATGCCACGCCCACCGCCGTCCAGGCCGCGATGCTGGAAGACAACGCCGACGGCCGCGACCTGATCGTCTCCGCCCAGACCGGATCGGGCAAGACGGTCGCCTTCGGCATGACGATGGCCCCGCAATTGTTCGAAGGCGATCGCCTGCCGCAGCCCGGGCTGCCCAAGGCGCTGGTGATCGCACCCACGCGCGAATTGGCGCTGCAGGTCGCACGCGAATTGCAATGGCTTTACGGCAAGGCCGGTGCGCGCGTGACGCCGTGCGTCGGCGGCATGGATCCATCGCGCGAACGCCGCGCCTTGTCCTATGGCACGCATATCGTCGTCGGCACGCCGGGGCGCTTGCGCGACCATCTCGAGCGCGGCGCGCTCGATCTCTCGGGCCTCGCGACGGTAGTCCTCGATGAAGCCGACGAGATGCTCGACATGGGCTTCCGCGAGGAGCTCGAGGAAATTCTCGATGCGACGCCGCAGGGCCGCCGTACCTTGTTGTTCTCGGCGACGATGCCGAAGCCGATCCTTGCGCTGGCCCGCCGCTATCAGCGCGATGCCTTTACCATCTCCACGCTAGGTGCCGATCGCGGCCATGGCGATATTTCTTATCAGGCATTGGCGGTCGCGCCGTCCGATATCGAAAATGCGACCGTCAACCTCCTGCGCCTGCACGAGCCCGACACGGCGATGCTATTCTGCGCGACGCGTGACGCCGTGCGCCGGCTTCACGCGAGCCTGGTCGAGCGCGGCTTCGCCGCCGTCGCTCTGTCCGGCGAGCATAGCCAGAGCGAGCGCAACCATGCGCTGCAGGCATTGCGCGACCGTCGTGCCCGCGTCTGCGTCGCCACCGACGTCGCCGCACGCGGCATCGATCTGCCATCGCTGTCGCTGGTGGTTCACGTCGAACTGCCGCGCGACGCGGAGGCGTTGCAGCATCGCTCTGGGCGTACCGGCCGCGCCGGCAAGAAGGGTGTCGCCGTCCTGATCGTGCCTTATCAACGCCGCCGCCGCGTCGAGGGCATGCTGCGCGACGCGCGCATCCAGGTCGAATGGATTCCGATGCCGACCGCAGCTGCGATCGCCACCGCCGATCGCGCGCGCCTGCTCGCGGTCCTGGCCGAGCCGACCGAGATCGATGACGAGGATCGCGCGATCGGGGCGGACCTGCTCGAAACCCGCGAGCCGCTCGAAATCGCCGCCATGCTGGTACGCGCGCACCGCGCCAAGCTTCCCGCCGCCGAGGAGCTGCTGGAAGGCGGCGCGTCCACCGGACCGCGCGAGCGGCTCGAAGGGCCGCGCGATCGCCAGGAAGGTCCGCGCCCCGGTTTCGAGGACACGATCTGGTTCCGCGTCAATATCGGTCGCCGCCACAATGCCGATCCGCGCTGGCTGCTGCCCTTGCTGTGCCGCCGTGGCCACATCACCAAGCAGGATGTCGGCGCGATCCGCATTCAGCAGGACGAGACCCGTTTTGAGATACCGCGCACCGCTGCCGGCAAGTTCATCGCCTCGATCAAGCGCACCTCCGCCGACGATGCCGACGGGGAAGTGCGGATCGAACAGGCTGACGGCCCGCCCCAGGGCGGCGGCGGCGCTCATCGCGGTCCCCCGCGTGGCCCCGGCGGTCCAGGTGGGCCGCGCGGCCCGCGCGGAGCCAATGGGCCGGGCGGCCCACGCGCCGGTGGGCCCCGCTTTCAGCCACGCCCGACCAACCGTCCGCAGCGATAATAAAGCAACAGGATCGACCCGACTGTCCGCGGTGAGCGCGGACGCGGGCAGCAGGCGTTAAGCGCCATTGGCGCGCGCCGACTTCCCCGCTAAACGCCTCCCTGCATGGGCGCGCTTCTCACTCCGAACCGCTCGTCGTCCGGCGTGCCGGTCGCCATTATCGATATCGGGTCTAACTCGATCCGCCTCGTCATCTACGAAGGCGAGGGGCGCATTCCTTCGATCCTGTTCAACGAAAAGATCATGGCCGGGCTCGGCAAGGGGCTCGGCAAGACCGGTCAGCTGGATAAGGAAGCGGTCGCGCGGACGATTTCCGCGCTCGCGCGCTTCCGCCGCCTCGCTCAGGACATGGGAGTAGCTAAACTGCGGACGGTCGCGACCGCCGCGGTGCGAGATGCCAGCAACGGTCCCGACTTCATCGCCCAGCTGGCCGCGATCGGCCTTCCCGTGGAATTGCTCCCCGGGAAAGCGGAAGCGTCGCTCGCCGGGCACGGTGTGCTCGCCGCGATTCCCGACGCCGATGGAATTGTGGGTGATCTCGGCGGCGGCAGCCTAGAACTGGTCGGTGTCGCGGCAGGCGAGGTGGGCGAGGGTGTCTCCGTCCCATTCGGCGTGTTGCGTGTCGCCCAGATGAAACTGGATTCCGCCCGCGCGCTCGATCGCGCATTGACCAAGGCGCTCACGAAGGCCGGATGGAGCGGGACCGCCGACGGCAAGCCCTTCTACATGGTTGGTGGATCCTGGCGTGCGCTCGCTCGCCTGCACCAGGCATTGACCTATTATCCGCTGCCGATCGTCCATCAATATCGGGTGGCGCCATCGGAGGCGCAGCGCCTGGTGCGCGCGCTCGGCCAGCTCGATGCCAAGCGGATCAAGAGCATTGCCGGCATCACGTCGTCGCGCATCGCATCCTTGGGCGAGGCGGCCATGCTGCTCGCGGCGCTGGTGCGGCTGCTCAAGCCGTCGGCGTTGATCGTGTCCGCCTATGGTCTGCGCGAAGGCCTGCTTCACAGCAGCTTGCCCGCCAACGTGCGTGCGATCGACCCGTTGATCGAGGCGGCCCGGGAGGAGGGCGTCCGGCAGGGGCGTTTCCCGGAGCATGGCGACCTGCTCGATCGCTGGATCGCGCCTTTATTCGCGAGCGAGCCGGCCCAACTGGCCCGGCTGCGTCACGCCGCCTGCCTGCTGGCCGATGTCGGCTGGCGAGCGCATCCCGAATTCCGCGCCGAACGCGGTCTCGATGTCGCGCTTCACGGCAATTGGGTAGGGATCGACGCGGCGGGTCGGGGCATGTTGGGGCAGGCTTTGTTCACCCATTTCGGCGGCGACGGGGTCTGTCCGATCGTCAACCGGCTGATCGGCTACGACGCTGCCGCCAAGGCGATGCAATGGGGGCTGGCAATGCGGCTGGGCCAGCGTTTGTCGGGCGGCGTGTCGGAGCCGCTGGAGTCGAGCGCTATGACCATCGACAATGGTGCACTCCTGATGACGTTGCGGGGCGAGGATCGCGCCCTCTACGGAGAAGCGGTCGAGCGACGCCACAAGCTGCTCGCAAGCGCGCTGGGATTGAAGGCGCTGGCGCGCACCGCCTGACGACTAGGGCTTGGGGGTGGGCGCTTCCACAAGCGGCTGCTGGCGCGCGAGATCCTGGTCCAGCGCCATCGCGGTCAGACGCGGCCGCCATGCCTCTTCCAGCATCCGCGTCATGCTGCGCGCCATCGCCACATCGACCACGACACGCCCATCCTGCGTGATCCGCATCAAGTGGGCGCGATAGTCGCGCTCGATATCGGCGCAGCGGCCGAACGCACCGTCGATCAACGTGCCCGGCCCCTGATGGAGGGGCGCCCATCGGGACAGCGCGTCGGTTACGCACAATTTCCAGTTGTTGAGCGCCAGATCGGCAGCCGCGCCTTCGACATTGCCGACCGCATCTTTCTGGCGCGCTGCCATATCCTCGGCCGAAAAAGGCGGGGCTTCCTGCAATTCGCTGAACAGCGCGACGGTGCGCGCCGTCTTCGCGTCCGGGGCCGCTGCCTCGGCGCATGCAGCGATGCCAAGCAACAGCCAGCGGGCGTAACGGATCACCCGAGTTCGCTCATCACCATCTTGCCGCCCTTGACGCTGAAGCCCATCCGCCCTTCGATCAGCGCGAGCGCGTCCTTGCCGAACACGTCGTAGCGCCATCCTTCGAGCATCTGCAGGCCGTCGCGGCGGCCGGCCGCGAGCGCGTCAATCTCGTCGGTCCGCGCGATCAGGCGCGGAGCGACGTCGGACTCTTTCGAACGAACCTTGAGCAATAGCTTGAGCAGGTCGGCCACCAACGCGCCGTCCTTGCCAAGGCCAGGGCGGCGATCGTCGCGCGCCGGCATTTCATCGTCTGGCAGCGACCCTGCGCTTTCCAGCGCGCCCATGAGCCGGGCGCCGATCTCGTTACCCGCCCAGCTCGCCGCCAGGCCGCGAACCTTGGCGAGATCGGCCTGCGAACGCGGCGGATGGACCGCAATGTCGGCAAGCGTCTCGTCCTTGACGAGCCGGCCGCGCGGGAGGTTCTTGCGCTGCGCCTCGCGCTCGCGGAACGCCGCGATCGCCTTGAGGCGGCCGAGGACTTCCGGCTTGCGGCTTGGCACCTTGATCCGTTGCCACGACAGTTCGGGATCGTTGACGTAATTGGCGGCGTCGGCGATCCGCTCCATCTCGTCGTCCAGCCACGCCCCCCGTCCGGTCGCGCGCAGCTTGTCCAGCATCCGCGGGAAAATCTGGATCAGATAGGTGACGTCACCGATCGCATAATCGATCTGGCGTTTGTCGAGCGGACGGCGGCTCCAGTCGGTGAAGCGGGCGCCCTTGTCCAGCTTCACGCCGGTCATGCTCTCTACCAGGTTCGAATAGCCGACCTGCTCGCCCATGCCGAGCGCCATCGCCGCGATCTGCGTATCGAACAAGGGATGGGGGGTGCGCTGCGTCAGATTATGGACGATTTCGATATCCTGCGCGCCGGCATGGACGACCTTGAGCACATCCTCATTGTCGACCAGCAGGTCGAGCAGGGGGGTCAGGTCGATATCGGGCGCGAGCGGGTCGATCGCCGCCGCTTCATGTGCGTCCGCGATCTGCACCAGGCACAATTCGGGCCAATAGGTATTCTCGCGCATGAACTCGGTATCGACCGCGACGTAGGGGCTCTTGGCGAGCCGGGCGCAGAGATCGGTAAGGGTGGCGGTGTCGGTGATCAGGGGATGAATAAGCATTGGGGGTGGCCATAGCCGCGCGCGGGCGGGTTGACAAAGAGGGTCGTGGAATCAATGCGCAGCCCTCGCGATTTAATCGTCACCCCGGCGAAAGCTGGGGTCTCCCGAGGCAAGGGACATTCCGCCTTACGAGATGCCAGCGTTCGCTGGCATGAGGATAGTTAGGAAAAGACATGCACGCCTATCGTACCCACACCTGCGCCGGCCTGTCGGCTGCGAATGTCGGCGAGACCGTCCGCCTGTCCGGCTGGGTCCATCGCCGGCGCGATCACGGCGGCGTGCTGTTCGTGGATCTGCGCGACCATTATGGCCTCACCCAGATCGTAGCCGACAGCGACAGCCCCGCGCTGCCGATTCTCGAGCGGCTGCGCGTCGAATCGGTCGTGACCATCGACGGCCTGGTCAAGGCGCGGGCCGAAGGCACCACCAACGCCAACCTCGCCACCGGCGAGATCGAGGTGTTCGCCCAGAACGTCACCGTCCAGTCCGAAGCGCAGGAGCTGCCGCTGCCGGTTGCGGGCGAGGCGGATTATCCGGAGGATATCCGGCTACGTTATCGCTTCCTCGATCTGCGGCGCGAGCGGCTCCACAAGAATATCATGCTGCGCTCCAACGTGATCGCGTCATTGCGTCGCCGCATGATCGGCCAGGGCTTTGCCGAATTCCAGACGCCCATCCTGACCGCCTCCTCGCCCGAAGGCGCGCGCGACTTCCTTGTGCCGTCGCGCATCCATCCAGGCAAATTCTACGCGCTCCCGCAGGCGCCGCAAATGTTCAAGCAGCTGCTGATGGTCGCGGGCTTTGATCGCTACTTCCAGATCGCGCCCTGCTTCCGCGACGAGGATGCGCGCGCCGACCGTAGCCCGGGCGAATTCTACCAGCTCGATTTCGAGATGAGCTTCGTCACGCAGGAGGACGTGTTCGCCGCGATCGAACCGGTGCTGCACGGCGTGTTCGAGGAATTCGCCAATGGCCGCACCGTCAGCCCGTGTCCATTCCCGCGCATCGCCTACAAGGATGCGATGCTGAAATATGGTTCGGACAAGCCCGATCTGCGCAACCCGATCGAGATCGTGGACGTCACCGATCATTTCCACGGCTCCGGCTTCGGCCTGTTCGCGCGCATGGTTGAAGGCGGCAATGTCGTGCGCGCCATTCCCGCGCCGGGGGCAGGCGCCAGGAGCCGCAAATTCTTCGACGACATGAACGAATGGGCGCGCGCGCAGGGTTATGCGGGCCTCGGTTACATCAATATCAAGGATGGCGAGCCCGGCGGCCCGATCGCCAAAAATCACGGCGAGGAAGGCACCGCCAAGCTTATCGAGGCGCTCGGCCTCGGCCCCAATGACGGCGTCTTCTTCGCCGCCGGCAAGGAAGGGCAGGCGGCCAAGCTCGCCGGTCTGGCGCGTACCCGCACCGCCGAGGAGCTTGGTCTGATCGAGCAGGGCGTCTTCCAGTTTTGCTGGATCGTCGATTTCCCGATGTTCGAATATGACGAAGAGGCCAAGAAGGTCGACTTCAGCCACAACCCCTTCTCGATGCCGCAGGGCGAGCTGGAAGCGCTGGAGACGAAGGATCCGCTCGATATCCTGGCCTACCAATATGACATCGTGTGCAACGGCATCGAATTGTCGTCGGGCGCGATCCGCAATCACAAGCTCGACGTGATGTACAAGGCGTTCGCGATTGCCGGCTATACGCAGGAGGAGGTCGACGCCAATTTCCCCGGCATGGTCGGTGCGTTCAAGTTCGGCGCGCCGCCCCACGGTGGCTCCGCGCCGGGCGTCGATCGCATCGTCATGCTGCTGGCCGACGAGCCCAATATCCGCGAGGTCGTGCTCTTTCCGATGAACCAGAAGGCGGAGGACCTGATGATGAACGCGCCGTCGCCCGTGACGTCGAAGCAGCTGCGCGAGCTCAACATCCGCGTGGTCGAGCAGCCCGGCGCCAAACCGGCGCAGCCGGTCGCGGCAGCGGTGGCGCCCGACGCTGGCTAATTATGGGCGGCCATTGTTTCGATCTAAGTGGATGGAGACGGTGGACATTTGTCGCGCCGAGATCATTGTCTCGGTGTGAACGTACCCGCAAATCCTTGTTCAGGCTGTCGTGACGGGGAAACGTTCGGAATTCCGTTTTCGATGGCCTTCCAGCCTATCGTCGACATGCAGTCCGGCCGCCCCTTTGCCTATGAGGCGCTCGTGCGAGGCCCCAATGGCGAGGGAGCGGCCACGATCCTGAGCCGCGTCACGCCCGAAAATCGTTACGCATTTGATCAGGCGTGCCGGGTGAAGGCGATCGAAACCGCGATGGCAGCAGGCATCATTGCGACTGGCGCCAGGCTTTCTATCAATTTCCTGCCCAATGCCGTCTATTCGCCCATGGCCTGCATCCAGCTGACGTTACGCACCGCGGAACGATCCGGTTTTCCGCTCGACCGGCTGATCTTCGAATTCACTGAAAATGAGCATATGGCATCGCCCGATCACGTAGGCTCGATCATCGATACTTACCGCCGTATCGGTTTCGCGGTCGCGATCGACGATTTCGGCGCCGGCCACGCCGGGCTCGATCTGTTCGCCCGTTTCACACCAGACATGGTCAAACTCGACATGGAGTTGGTGCGCGACATCGACGCCGATCCGCGCCGTCGGGCGATCGTGCGCGCCATGGTCATGCTCTGCGCCGAGCTGGATACGATCCTGATCGCCGAAGGGATCGAAACGGAGGGTGAGGCAGCGGCGCTGCGTGCTCTGGGCGTTCGCTACTTCCAGGGCTATCTGCTCGCCCGCGCGGAATTCGAGCGGCTTCCGGAAATTTGTCTCGCCTAAGGCGCGCGCGGGGGAGCACCTTTGACGATGACGCGAAGTGCGGGGTCACGTGCCAGCCAGCGTTGCGCCGCCGTCCGCACCGCTTCAGCAGTGACCTGCTGATAGCCGGTCACCCCGGTGCGGATCAGCTCGACATAGCGGGGATCGTCGAGGTCGCCCTGCAGCATCTGGGCCCAATACATGTTCAGCTTGCGTTGGCGGTCGTTACCGCTCGCGATTGGCGCGATGGCGCGGGCAAGCTCGTCTGCACTCGGGCCGTCCTTGGCCAAAGCCTGGGTAATCTCGCGCGTCGCACGCTCGAAATCAGCCTGGCGCTCGGCCTTGATCTGGCTGTTGACGATCAACACGCCATAATCGGGAAAGGTCTCCGATTGGTTGCTGCCGACGCCCGGCGTGTAGGTGCCGCCCTCGCTCTCGCGGAAGCGGTCATACAGCCGGGTCTGGATGATTTGCGCGGCCACGTTGAGCGCGCGCATCTGCGGCAGGTCCTTGAGCGATCCGGTTGTCGGCCAGACATTGGCGATCAGCAGCTGGTCGGGATCGCCGCGGTGCGTGAAGCTGATCGGCGTTGCCAGCCGCGCCGGCGGCTTAAGTGCGAGATGCGAAGGGGGTTGCCTGAGCGCAGGCTTGGTCACCGCCGCGCCGAACGTCTGTCGCGCCGCTTCGATCGCGGCGCTCTTGTCGATATCGCCGATGATCAGGACCTTGCGCGCCCCGCTCGCGAACAAGGGCTGCCAGAAGGCGCGGTAGGCGTCGGGCGTCACGGCCGCCACTTGGGCACGGGTCGGCATGGCGAACCGCGGATCGCCATTATGGATCGGCTGGCTGGCGAAGGCATTGAACACCGATCCCGGATTATTGAAGATCGTGTCGTAATTCTGCACGAAGCCGTCGCGCACCCGCTGGAAGGCGTTGCTGTCGAAGCGCGGCTCGCGGATCGCCGCGTCGAGCAGGCGAAGCTGCTCGACCAGCTGGGCGGCGGTCGTGCCGCCCGACCAGGAGAAACTGCGCTCGCTGGCGCCGAATTGCAGACCGATCCGCTTGCCCGCCGTCGCTCGCTCCAGGCCTCCGAAGTCGAGCGGCCCTACGCCGCCTTGTACGATTGCCGGCGCCGTCCACAGCAGGGAGGGTTTCGTGGGATCGAGCGCGGTCAGGCCGTCGCCCGCTTGTGCCACAACGATGACGCCGGCCTGCTCGAAGCCGGTGCGCTTGAGGTCGAGCTCGACGCCATTGTCGAACTTGACGCGCGTCACGTCCAGATCGGGGATCACCTTGGTCCACAGGATCTTGCCGGGTGCGCCGGGCCGGCCGAGATCGTCGAGACTGACGCGCTTCTCTTCGGCACGTGCCGCCGCCTTGGTCGCGCGTGCCTCCACCAGGGCGGCGGCGAACGCCGCATTGCCGCCCTCGACCGGTCGCGGGCTCAGCAATAGCGCGCGGGCGTTGGACTGGATCAGCGTCCGCATCGCCGCGCCGACATTTTCCGGCGTCAGATTCTTGCGCTGGCTGTCGAACAATTTCAGCATGAAGCTGGGTTCGGCGACGACTTCGCCGGTATCGACCGCGCCGACGAGTTGGTTGGCGAGGGGGGCCGATTGGACGGTTGCTCCGCCGGCGGCCGCGGCCTGGAGACCGGCTTCGATCGTGGCGGCAACCTGGTCGATCTCGTCCGGGCTGGGTAAGGTGGCGACCGCATCGGCAAGAATGCCATAGGTTTCGGAGAGCGCCTGCCGCCATTGGCCGGCCTTCGGTGCGGTCACGACGAGCATATTGTCGGAGACGTGGCGCTGTTCGGAATAACCCGCGCCGCCCGACAAGAAGCTCCCGCCGTCGCGTGCCTTGCGCGCGATCCGCTGCGACAGCACCTGTACCGCAACCAGGCGCGTCAGGTCGGATGCCTCGTCCGCCAGCGTGTCGGGCCGCTCGTCATGCTGCGATACCCAGTTCAGCATGAGCTGGCTGGGTGCTTGCGGGTCCGCGATCACGGCGGAGGTGGCCTTGGGCGTTTCGGGCTTGCCGTAATTGGGCTCGGTCGGCGCCGGGCCGCGCCCGACCCAATCGCCGAAATGGCGTCGGATCGCGGCTTCCAGCGTCGCAGGGTCGGCATCGCCGACGATCACCACCGTTGCGCGTTCCGGACGGTACCAAAGGTTGTAGAAAGCACGCAGCCGCTCGGCACTCGCGGCATTGAGCGTCGCGTCGGTGCCGGCAATGTCCGCCGCAGCGGCACGCGTGCCGGCGAGCAGCACCGCCTTCGAAACGTCCTGCACGCGCTTGGCGAACGGCGTCTGGCGCAGCGCGCGTTCCGCCGTGACGACCTGGCGCTCGATCTCTACCAGCTTGGGATCGAGATTGGCGCTGGTCACCATTTCCGACAGCAAAGTCAGCGCGGTGTCCAGCGAGGCGGGATCGTTCTTGGGAAGATCGAGCTGGTAGAGTGTCTGGCTGAGCGTGGTAAAGGCGTTGGTGTCGGTCCCGAATTGCGCTCCTAGCCGCTGCCAGGTGCGGATGCCTTCGCCGTCGGGCACGCTCTTGGTCCCGCGGAAGGTCATATGTTCGATCAGATGGGCATAGCCTTTTTCGTCTTCGCGCTCCATCAGCGCGCCCGCATCGATCCGCACGCGGATCGCCAATGTGCCCGCCGGATATTTGTTCTGCCGCACCGCATAGCGTAAACCGCTGGCCAGCGTGCCGAACCGCCACGCGGTGTTGACCGGAATATCGCTGCCCACGAACAGCCACGGCAGCGCCGCGGCAGACGGGGCTGTCGGCGCCGTCGGCGCCTGCGCAACCGCGGGTACGATCAAAGCGGACATGGCGACGGCAGACAGGAAACGCGTAACGGCTTGCTTCATCTGGAAATCCTTCGTGGCGCTCCTAGCGCGCCGATCTTGTGCTGGCGACGCGATTTCCGCGCGTCGGATCAACCGCCATATTCGATCGCGATGATCTCATAATCGCGCGTGCCGCCGGGCAGCTCCACGGTGCGCATGTCGCCGACGGACGCGCCGCGCAGCGCGCGGGCAAAGGGCGAGCGCCAGCTGATCCGGCCTGCGCCCGCATCCGCCTCGTCCTCGCCGACCAACGTGACCACCCGTTCCAGCTCGGCATCGTCGGTCACGGTGATGGTGGCGCCGAACCAGGCGCGTGCCCGGTCGGGCTGCGCGGCCGGATCGATCACCTTCACCGCTTTCATCCGCCGTGAGAGGTGCGACAGCTCGCGATCGATCTCGCGCAGCCGCTTGCGCCCGTAAATATAATCGCCATTCTCCGAACGGTCGCCATTGCCTGCGGCCCACGAGATCGTCTCGACCAGTTTCGGCCGTTCCTGAAACAATTCCTCGTAGCGGACGCGGAGCGCGGCAAATCCTGCCGGAGTGATCGGCTGCTCGTCAGCCATGATTGTTTTTATTGCCCCTCAACCCGCGCTCTTCTTGCCGAGGTAATAAGACAGGCGGTCTTTCTCCGGGGTGCGCGCACGCGCCGGGTTGAACAAGTCGTACACCACCGCGTTCTCCAGCACCTTCTGCACATAGGAGCGCGTCTCGGTGAGCGGGATCGCCTCGACCCAGTCGACCACGTCGACGCCGGGCTGGCGTGGGTCGCCATTGGCGCGGATGAATTTGTTCACATTGCCGGGCCCGGCATTGTAGCTCGCCACCGCCAGCACATAGCTGCCGGAATAATAAGTCAGCATGCGATCGAAGAAGCTCGATCCGATCATGACATTATAGCCGATATCCTTGGTCAGCCGGCTCGGGTCCCACGGCAGGCCGAGCTTGCCGGCCTGCTCGCGCGCCGTGGCCGGCATCAGCTGGGTCAGCCCGCGCGCACCCGCCGGGCTCAGCGCCTCGCGGTCAAACTGGCTTTCCTGGCGCGCGATGGCGTGGATCATCGTCCAGTGCGATTCCATCGTCGGCGGCACCGGCACGGTGGGGAAGCCGATCCGGATCGGATCGCGCGCGCCGGATTTGCGCGCGTTGCGCGACACGATCACGCCCAGGTCCGGCCGCTGGATCGACCGCGCCAGTTCGGCGGCGAGCGCATGATCGCTATCCGTCTCGGCATCTGCCGCGATCTTGCGGACGAAGGCCGTCTGCGTCTGCCAGTCACGTTGCTCGCCGAGCAGACGCACCGCGCGCACGACCTCGCGATTGGCAAAGGCGGTCCGCACCTCGGGCGCGATTGCCAGCGGCGGCGGATCGGCCGGAACGGCGATGGTCCGCCCCAGCCGTTCGGTCGCCAGCTGCCCGTAATATTGGTCGACATTCGCCGCCGCCGCCGCGAAATGGAGGTTCGCCGCAGGTACATCGCCGGCAGCCTGCGCCGCGCGGCCTGCCCAATAATCGCCCTTGGCCTGGCTGCCCGGCGTCTGCGAGGCCTGGCGGTAGCGGGCGAACATCGCCTCGGCGTCGCGCGGCCGGTTAAGCTGCTTGAGCGCCGCGGTCCCCGCCAGCCAGGCCAGGCTGGTATAGGGATCGCGCTCGGTCAGGTCGCGCGCGCGGATGTCGGCGCCATTCGGGAAGGCATGGTCCAGATTGGCAGCGATGCCGTAGGCAAGGCTCCATTGCTTGTCGTGCGCGGCGGCGCTGGCGAAGGTCAGCAATGTCGCGAGATAGGCCTGGGGATCAAACGCCGGCGCCGCCAGCGTCTCTGCCCGCGCCAGATAGGTGCGCGCATCGATCTCGCGCGCGCTGTTGCGCAGCCACAAAGCGCGGTCGATGATATAGCCCGCGTCATGCTCGGCATCGGGGCCGAGCGCCACGCCTTGGGCATCCGCATCCGGCGCCTGCGTCTGATAAGCCAGCCGCGCGGCATAGATCGGGCGTCGCTGCGCCGAGACCAATGCCAGCTGGCGCCGGGCCGAACCGCTCGCGCGGTCCCACAGCAACACTTCCATCCGCTGATCCTGTTCGGATGGGGTGAATTGGCCACCGAACCGGGCGATCAGCCGCGCCTCGTCGTCGGCCGACACCGCGCTCATCGTCCAGGCGGCGGCGGCGGCATCGCGCGCCTTGGCGGTCTGGCCGGTCGCCGCCAGCGCCTCGGCGTAGCGCACGCGTCCGGCGCCCGTCAGCGGGGGGTAGAGCGTGAAATATTGCACGACCAAGGCCGCATCGCTCTGGTCCGGCGCGATCTGCCGTTCGGCGGCGCGGCGCATGGCGGGCTCGCCAGGCCATGCGCGGTGCGCGATCAGGAAGCGCGCATAGTCGGCGAACGGCAGCCGGTCGCTCTGGCGGAGCCGCGTCCATTCGTCGATTACCGGCCACAGCGCATCGGTCCGCGCCGGACGCCAGTTCGCGTCGGCCGATGCCGCCCTGTCGCTCTGTATCCCGGCCGGCTGCTCCGTCTGGATCGTCAGGACGGCTGCGCCCGCTGCGACCGAGACCAGCAGCAAAGCTGCCGGTCCGAAGCGCGCGATGCTGGACAGGCGGGCAGGGGCATCACTATCAGACGCGCGACGCTTACGATTACCGATTGGCTTCATACGCCCGATATGGCGCCGCGGACGCGGAAATTGAAGGGACTATGGATGTTTAGCGGGTCGATTCCTGCCCTGGTTACGCCGATCCGCAACGGCGCCATCGACGAAGCCGCCTTCCGCGCGCTGGTCGACTGGCAGATCGAATCCGGCTCGTCCGCGCTCGTGCCGTGCGGCACCACCGGCGAAAGCGCGACCATGACGATCGAGGAGCATGACCGCGTCGTGCGGGTCTGCGTCGAGCAGGCCGCCGGCCGGGTGCCGGTCATCGCCGGCTGCGGCTCGAACGATACCGGGGTCGCGCTTCACCACATGCAATCGGCCAAGGCCGCCGGCGCCGACGCCGCTCTGCTGGTGCCGCCTTATTATAACCGTCCCAATCAGGAAGGCGTGCTCGCTCATTTCCGCGCGCTCGCCGCCGGCTGCGACCTGCCGATCATGCTCTATAATGTCCCGGCGCGCACCGTCGTCGACATCGCGGTCGAGACCATGGCCGAACTCGCCCGATTGCCGACCGTGATCGGGGTGAAGGACGCCACCGGCAACGCCGCCCGCGTTTCCGCCCAACGGCTCGCCTGCGGCACCGACTTCTGCCAGCTGTCGGGCAATGACGACATGGCGCTCGGCTTCATGGCCATGGGCGGGGCAGGGTGCATCTCGGTGACCGCCAACGTCGCGCCAAAAGAGTGCGCGGCATTTCAGCGGGCGTGCCGGGAGGGACGGTGGGCCGATGCCTTGGCCTTGCAGGACCGGCTCTATCCGCTCCACGCCGCCTTGTTCACGGATGCATCCCCCGGGCCGGTGAAATATGCCCTCGGCAAGGTCCGGCAGGACTTCCCCACCGAACTGCGCCTGCCGATGACGCCGCCCGGCGCCGCCAGCCGCGCCGCGGTGGATGCCGCGTTGGAGCGTGCGCGCCTTAGCTGAGCAGCAACTTGCGAGACCGACCGGTCTGAAGTGCGTTTCTAATCGTCGCTTGTGCCGGTTGGCGTGCGCAGCCTGCGCGCCGCCTCCAGCGCACGTTCCCGCCCCTCGCGATGGCCGATGATCTTGGCAGGATAGCCATTCACCGGCCCGGGATCGTGGATCTTCCCATCCGCAATGTCGGCCAATTCCGGCACCCAGCGGCGAATATAGTCGCCCGCGCCGAACTTCTCGCTCTGGACCAGCGGCGCCATGATGCGGCTGAACATGTTGGCGCCGACGCCCGTGCCCGCAATCCATTGCCAGTTGACGCTGTTATTGCCGTAATCGGCGTCGACCAACGTGTCCCAATACCAGTCCCAGCCACGCCGCCAGTCGATCAGCAAATGTTTCACGAGAAACGATGCGGTGATCATCCGCACGCGGCTGTGCATCCATCCGGTGGCCCACAATTGGCGCATGCCGGCATCGACGATCGGATAGCCGGTGCGCCCTTTCTGCCATGCGCGCAGATCCGCTTCGGCGGCCTTGCCCGTGCGCCACGGCAGCCGATCATATTTGCGATTGCCGTTGACCGCCGCATAGTCCGGCAGGGCGAGGATCACCCCTTGGGTGAAGTCGCGCCAGGCCAGCTCCTTGCGGAATTTCTCCGATGCGGCATGGCCGGCCACTCCATGCCACACCATCGCCGGCGAGATTTCACCGAAATGCAGGTGCGGCGACAGGCGCGACGTGCCCTCCTCGGCAGGCAGATTGCGGGCAGTCTCATAATCGTCGACCCGATCTGCGAAATCGGCCAGCTGTCGCGCGGCTTCGGCTTCCCCCGGCGTCATGTCGAAGCTCGCCGCCCAATCGGGCCGCGTCGGCAGCAATTTCCAGTCGCTCAATCGGTCAGAGGCCGGCCAGCATTCGGGCGGCGGCAATATTTTCGGGGCAGGCAGCGGGGCGGGAGGGGGCAAGTGGGTCTGCAGGGCCCGCCAGAAGGCGGAATAGATGCGGAACGGCTGGCCGCCGCCGGTCAGGACCTCGCGTGACGGCACCAGCACATTGCCGTCGTGCAGGACCAGCCGATCGCCCAGCTCGGCCTCGGCCTTGCGCCACCACGGCTCGGCGTGGCGCAGCGCGTGGATTTGCGTGGCGCCGGTTTCCGCGAGCAGCCGCCCTAACACCACGTCGGACCGTCCTCGCCGCAGCACCAGCCGCGATCCTGCCGCCTCGAGGTCGGCCGCCAGCCGCGTCAGCGACCCATGCAGCCACCAGCGCTGCGCCGCGCCGATCCGATAGCGCGGTTCCGGAATCTCGTCGTCGAGCACATAGACGGGAATTATCGCGCCGGCGGCCGCGGCCGCGATGATGGCGGGCTGATCGGTCAGGCGAAGGTCCTGGCGCAGCCAGACAAGGGCGACTTGGGTCAAGGGCGGTTCCTGTTACGCACGGGTGCGCTGCACAACGCATGAATCCCGATGTGGCACCGAGGGGGAGGAAGCTGCTCAGGCGAGCCGCCGAACATCATGCCCCGGCCGCCGCCACTTGATAACGCGGCGTCTCCTTCTACACCTCGCATCGTGGGGGAAGGCCGATGAAGGTAGCCTATGCGGAGTTGAGCGGGGAACTTAGCGGGCGCTCCATCGAAGACGACGCGACGCAACGCGCCTGGGTCATCCGTTCCAATATTCTGCATGGACATGCGGTCGGCCCGCAATGGCATGGCCTGACATTGCGCTACGTCGGGCGCGGGACCGAGCATTACCGGATCGGCGGGCGCCATTATCGGGTCGGTGACGATCAGTTCATGATCGCCCCGCAGCAGATGGGATCCGAGGCCGAGATCCGCAGGAGCGAGTTGAAGGGTACGCTTGGCCTTTGCATCTTCCTGCCCACCGGGGATGGCGCGGCCGACCTACTTGTCGATGCGCCCGTAATATTGCCGGCGAGCTGCATGCTCGGCACCGCGCTCAGAAATGCACTTCAGCGGTTGAGCCTGCCCGCGCCGGCGATCGACGAACCCTGGCGGGTAGCGGCGGAGGCGAAGAGGCTGGCGGCGGAAACGCTGCTCGCGCTCGACGATCAGGTCGAGGCGGTCGCGGGGCTGAAACGGCGGACACGTTTCGAGGCCGTCCGGCGGATGAATTCTGCTCGCGCCTATCTGCATTCGGTAACGAGCCGGCCGGTCCCGCTCGACGAACTTGCACTGGAGGTCGCGGTCTCACCCTTCCAACTGCTGCGCAGCTTCCGCGACTGCTTTGGGGAAACGCCCGCATCCTATCATCGGCGCCTGCGCCTCAATCTGGCGCGTCACGCGGTGGAAGGAGACGGTCATTCCTATGCGTTCGTCGCCGATCGCTTCGGCTTCGCCGACGGGAGCAGCTTCAGCCATGCTTATAAGAGGACATTTGGCGAGCCGCCGGTTCGCCGGTTGCGGCCGGGCGAGGCCGCCCACGCCTGAACCGCTCAATTCGCAACTTCCGTCAACTCGCCTGCCTCACCGCCCGCTAGGCTCGCGCGGTCGAGAGGGGGGCTATGGTCAAGCGGCTGCTGATGGCATCGATCGTCCCCGCGCTGCTGGGTTCGGCTGTCGCGGCGGCACCGCCCGTATCGGCGCCGCCGGTCGCGCACGGGCTCGCGGTCACCGGGGCCGATATTGTGACCCTGTCCGGCGGGGCGATCCTTCGCAATTTCACAATACTCGTCGCAGATGGGCGGATCGTGCGCGTCGGGCCGGCCAGCCGGATCCGGCCACCCGCGGGATATAGGATCATCGACGCCCGGGGCGAGACGCTGCTGCCCGGGCTGGTCTACATGCATGTTCATCTCGCCAACACGGCCGGCGCCGACGGCGATGCGGCGCAACGCGCGCTCGCGGTGATGCTGTCTTACGGGGTCACCACCGTCCGCAGCATGGCGGGCGGCGTCAACCACATCGCGTTGCGCGACGCGGTCGAGCGGGGGCGGATCCCGGGGCCGCGCATCTATGCCGCCTCGCCGGCGCTGCATGATGGCAACACCACCACCCCGCAACAGGCGATAGCCGCCGTCGATCGCGCGCGGACCGCCGGCTTCGACCTGATCAAATCGCATAACCTCCCCGATCTCGTCGTCTGGCAGGCCGTCCAGGACGAGGCCCGCAAGGTCGGGCTGCCGGTTGCCGGTCACGTCACCAACGAAGTCGGATTGTCCCGGGCGCTGGCGGCCGGTGAGGAGGTGGAGCATCTTGATAGCGCGCTGGCGGAGCTTCTGCCGCCGGGCTCGCGCGTGGGCTACGAGCAGGTGCCGCCGCCCGCCATTCTCCAGCAATTGGACCAGATCGGCGATGCGGCACTCACCGCCCTTGCCGCGCGCGTGAAGGCCGCCGGCAGCGTGCAGGACCCGACGCTCGCCATCTTCGAGCGGCTGGCCGACATGGACACGCCGGTCGGCGTACTGAGCGCTCGGCCGACCATGCGCTACGTTCCGCCGGCGGTGCTCCGGCAATGGGCGGACCAGCATCGCCAATTCGCCGCAGAAGGCGGCCTGAGCGGGGTCGATGCCGACCGGCTGGTCCGCATCCGGCGGCGGATCGTGGCTGCCTATCACAAGGCCGGCGTGCCGATCATGGCAGGCTCGGATACCGCCCAGTCGTTCCAGGTCTGGGGCGACGGAATGATTGCGGAGATCGAGGCGCTGGCCCGCGCCGGGCTCGGCGCCGAAGCCGCGTTGCGCGCCGCGACGATCGTGCCACGCAATTACCTGCGCGGGTTGGTCAATGGAGGATCGAGCTTGCACTGGAAGGCCGATTTCGGAGCGATCGAGGTCGGCGCGCGCGCGGACCTCATCCTCGTCAAGGGAAGTCCGCTCGAAAATCTGGCGGTGCTGCGGGAGCCGGATTGGGTCATCGCCGGGGGGCGACCCTATGACCGCGCCACGCTTGTCGCGCTGCGCGACCGGGCGGCCGCCGACGCTGCGGCGAGCGCGCCGGCGGCGCCGCCGCCGGACCCCGCTGTCCCGGCGGCGCAGGCACCGGCGGCTAATGGCGATGTGGCGTCCGCGGAGGCCATCATAGCCGCGCTCTATGCCGTGATTTCGGGCAAGGCGGGCGAGAAACGGAACTGGGACCGGTTTCGCAGCCTGTTCTATCCGGGTGCGAGGATGATCGCGATCCATCGCGATGCCCAGGGCCAGGCCCGCGCCAGGATAATGACCCCCGACGACTATATCGCGCGGAGCCAGCCGCTGCTCTACAAAATGGGTTTCTTCGAGCGCGAGACGCGGTCGCGTCGCGAAACCTTCGGGGATCTCATATTCGTTCAGTCGGACTATGAATCGAGGCATCAGCCGAACGACGCCCTTGCCTTTTCGTCGGGCACGAACAGCATCCACCTCCTGTTCGACGGCACGCGCTGGTGGATTATCACGGTCGCATGGTCGTGAGCGCGTGCATGTCGGGCAGGGGGCGCGCCCGCGAGCCATTGGCCGATATTATCGGCTCGGGGGCCCCATGAGTCTCTCGACGTTGCTGATCGCCGGCCTTGTCGCCGCCCAGCCGCCTGCCGCTGTCGACCGCTGGCGTCAGGATGTGGCGGTCGCCCGCACGGACTTCCTGCGGCAGGACCGAAGCTTCACGCCCGAACGGCGGGCGCTGGCCGATGAACGCCTTGCCCGCCTGGCGGAGGCGATCCCGGCACTGACCGGCCAGCAGATCGTCGCCGAGCTGGCGCGCGTCGCCGCCCTTGCCGATAACGGCCACACGCGCGCTTATCTGCTGCGCAACCGTGGCTGGTGGCGGCGCTATCCGATCCGCATCTGGAAGTTCAGCGACGGGTGGCGGATCATCGCTACGCGGCCGGAACAGCAGGCCCTGCTGGGTGCGCGGATAACCGGCATTGCGGGCAAATCCATGCATCGTGCCGAAGCCGCCGTGCGCCCGCTTTATGCGGGGCCACCGACCTGGGCCGGCTATATGGCCACCTATTCGCTGACCAGTCCCGACGCGCTCCTGGGGACGGGCGTGATCCGGGGGGATGGCCGCGTGCGGCTGGGACTGGAGAAGGACGGCCGGCGCTTCGCGGCGAGCGTGGCTCCCAGCGACGAGCCGCGGCGTACGGTTCCGGAGGAGAGCTGGTGGTTCCTGTCGCCCGCGCATCCCGCCGCGCGGGGCTGGGTGCAAGTGCTCGCCGGCCGCGCGCTGCCGGCTTACCTCGAGCAGCCGGGAACATGGTACGATCTCAGGCGGTGCGGCGCGGGCCTGCTCTATTTCGCCTTCAATCGCGCCGAGGATCAGCCGGGCCGCCCCACGCTTGCGGAATTCGGCGAGCGCGTGCTGGCGGAGATTGCGCGCGCCCCCCGGGCACGCCTGATCGTTGACCTGCGCTTCAATACCGGCGGCAATCTCCAGAAGACTCAAGGCTTGTTCGAACAGATCGCGCACAGCCCGCTGGCGCAGGAGCGGGGGCGGCTGTTCGTCATCCTCGGACCGAGTACTTTTTCCGCCGGTATCACTCCGGCCGCCATCCTCGCACAGGACGGCAAGCCCGTGTTCGTCGGCAGCGCGCCCGGCGACCGGCTGTTCTTCTGGGCAGAGGGCGGCAACGTCCTCCTGCCCAATTCGGGCATCAACCTTCATTATGCCGATCGCGCCCACATCTATGCGCCCGGCGGCCCGGCTGTTCCCGCCGACCTGGTCTATCTTCGGCTCAACGCGCGAAGCCTGACGCCCAGCCTGCCCGCGTCCTTGAGCTTTGCCGATTATGTGCGCGGGCGCGATCCCGCCGCCGAGCGTATCGCGCCCACGGGACTACGATGCGATGCCGATTGACGCCGGGCGCGCGGCGGAAGCCCAGCACGAAGCGAGGAGACGGCCATCATGGTCGAATTGAGCCGACGCGCCTTTGCGGTGCTTCCTTTGATTGCCGCACTGGCGGGCCGGGCAAAGGCCGCCCCCTCCGCGACCGGCGATGCGGTTCGCGCGGCTTTAAGCGGCAAGGCGACCGGTGCCGCTTTGGTCGCCAAAGGGGGGCGCATCCTCTGGCGCGGAGCGGTCGCGGACGAGGCGGGCGCCATAGCCACGCCGGCGCCCGATGCGGTCTTCGACGTGCTGTCGATCGGCAAGACATTCACCGCCATAACCGCGCTCAGGCTGGCGGAGACGGGCGCGTTGGATCTCGACAAGCCGATCCGGCATTATCTGCCTGAGCTGGGACAACCCCTGGCGGACATCAAGATCCGCCATGCCTTGAACAACGATACCGGCCTTCCCGACTATCTCGAGGGAGGCGACCTCGACCCGAGGACGAACATCCAGGCCTTCGCCGAAATCGCGACGATGGTCCCATCCCGCAAAGGCGGCTCGGGCTTCCATTATTCCAACGTCAATTTTCAGCTCCTGGCATTGCTGATCGAGCGCGTCTCGGGGCAATCGTTCCAGGCTGTCGTCCGCCGGCTGATCTTCGAGCCCGCAAGGCTGCGAAACACCAACTTCTTCGGGATGGGCGGATTTGGGACAGCGGCGGTCGCGAACGGATATATCGACGGCAAAGCGATCGGATTTCCGTCGAGGTGGCCGAATACATGGTCCCTTCTGGGCGCAGCCGGCATCGGCAGCACTGTCGACGACCTCTATCGGCTCAACCGCTATTTCCTGGCCGGCCCCGGCTTGCAGCCCGTCACCCGCGCCAGATTGCTGCTCAGCGGCGCGCCGACCTACGGGCGGGGGCCTTATGTCGGCCCCGACAATATCGATATCAGTTACGGAGCAGGGCTGTTCCATTGGCTCGACCGCAAGGGGCGGCATGTCGCCTTCCATGGCGGCGATGGCGATTTCGGTTACAACGCGGTCATGTTCTGGCGGCAGGAAGACGATGTCTTCGTCGCGGTTTTGATGAACAGCCGCAACAGCGCCACACCGCTCGATCGCGGCGCGATGATGGGCACGATACTGGCCGCGGTCGGATAGAGAGATGACATCGAGCGAAGAGGAACGCCATTGAGGATTGTCGCGGCAGCACTGATCGCCTGTATGGCCGTGCCCCTCGCCTGCACGCCGGCGCGGGCTGAGAAGGTGTCGTTCGCCACGCGGCTCGCGCGGGCGCGGACCACGTTGGTCGTCGATGGCGGCGGATTGCACGGACCTGGGGCCGCGATACTGGCCACAGCGGTGGCGGATGCGCGTTACGTCCTTATTGGTGAGGATCATCTTTCGCGCGAAATCCCGCGATTCACCACCGGCCTGTGCCGCTTGATGGCGCCTGGCGGGCTCGACGCGCTGGCTGTCGAGATCGGGCCGGAGGCTGCGCGCGTGGTGAACGACGTCCTGCGTCGTCCCGACCGCATCGCACGCCTCGCCGCCTTCATGCAGGCGCATCCCGATGCGTTCGCCTTCCAGAACGGTTTGGACGAAAGCGACATGGCCGCCCAATGCGCCCGGCTGGCGGGGCCGCATTTTCAGGTCTGGGGGCTCGACCAGGAATTCTTCGGCGCATCGGGCCACCTCTTCGAGCTGATGCTGGCGGCCCGTCCCGGGCCGGTCGCCCGCGCCGCGATCGAGACATTGGCAGCGGCGGACCTGACCGCGACTGCGAAGGCACGCGCGTCCGGCTCTCCGAGCGATCTATTCCTTTTCAGCGTCACCGATCCGCAATTGGCGCAGGCCCGGGCGGCGATCGCCCGCGACGGGGGCGACCGGGTTCGCAGCCTGTTCCAAGCGCTGGTGGAAACGCGCGCCATCTATCTCGGTCAGAATAGCGAGGCCTTTGCCTCCAACGGGCAGCGCGCCCGGCTGATGAAGCGTACCTTGGTCAAACATCTTGAGGCAGGCCCGAAAGCGCCCCGCATCTTGTTCAAATTCGGTGACGTGCACATGGCGAAAGGCGTGAATGCACTGGGCCAAAGGGACGTCGGCAATTTCGTCGCGGAACGCGCGGAAGGGCAGGGGACGGGCTCGCTCCACATCGCCGTTTATGGTGCGAGGGGCGTTCACGCTTTATATGCCGGCGTCGGCCGGCCCGTCCGTCACGAGCCGTTCGTGATGACGCAGGACCCGGATTATGCCTGGCTCAAGGATGCGTTGCCGGACAGCGCCACTGGCGCACGCGACTGGATCCTGATCGATCTGCGGCCCTTACGGGAGCGGTCGCCCGCGGACATGAGCACCGCCTGGCGCCGGATGGTCGAAGGCTATGACATGGTCGTGGTCGCGCCCGATCTTACGCCTTCCACGCTCATCGGCGCGAACTGACCTGCAATACCGCTTCCATGCGGCTCGGCATCTTGACCCTCGTGTCCGATCCCGCTGTCCGGCCTCGACATGAAACGCCATCGGTCCATGCGCGCCCGTCCGCGGCGGGGCGGTCCCGAAGTTTACGGAACCGCACGTCGCAACGTTGCAAGCGCCTCGCTTGTCTCGCGGTCATGAATAGTTTCCGACGCCGCGGTCGTGGCGCACCCGCATCCTCGTTCGATTATATTTTTGATGTCGGAACATCCCCCGAATGCAACACTTTCTAGCGCATGCCGCACCAAAGCCGTCTTTCTCCTAAAGACGCCGTGGCGGCCCGCGAGCGGCCATTGCCGACGGCCAGCTTCTCGGCCGCCACCGCGCAGACCGCTTCCCGGCAAATCGCATTGCGGCTGCCTCTGCCTTCGGCCTTGCGGTTTGCCGACCGGCGAGACGAGGGAAACTCCATTGCCACATGGCTGCGGCTGCACCTGACTTATCTCTGGCGACACCGGCGACCGCTGGCGCTCGCCGCGCCGCTTCTGTTCACCGAACTCGTCCAGCGGCGCAAGCTGATCGACCGGGATTGCCGCATCCCCCGCTGGATCGACAAGCTCGCTGCCAAACACGCCGTCGCCAACATCCTTGGCGGTGCGTGGGTCACGCCGACTTTATGGTCCGGCAACGCGCTGCCTGATCGTCCGCCCTGCGCGCCACCCTTCGTGCTGAAGTCGCGCCATGGTTGCGGGCAGATATGCTTCGTCCGCGATGAAGGAGAGGATTGGGCGAAAGTGCGTCGCATGGCAGCGTCGTGGATGCGGCGGCCGTATGGGCGCTGGCTAGACGAATGGGGCTATCGCGACGTGCCGCGCGGATTGCTGATCGAACCTTTTCTTTGCAGCAGCCTTAACTTGCCGATCGATTACAAATTGTTCGTCTTCCATGGACGGGTGCGCGCAATCCAGGTCCATCTCGATCGCGCTACGCGGCATCGTTGGGTTCTGTTCGATCCGGCATGGCGTCCCTTCTCGCGGCGGGATGGCGATCGCGACATCCGCCCGCCCGCTTCGCTGACGCAGATGATCGCCGGTGCGGAGGCACTCGGGCGCGGATTCGATTTCGTCCGGATCGATCTATACGAAGTCGATGGCCATGCTCGTTTCGGGGAAGCGTCATTCTATCCCGGTTCGGGGCTGGAGCCGATCGATCCGCCCGAACTGGACCGGCAATTCGGCCGCCACTGGCTCGGATCCGCAGGATAGGTGGCTGCTCGATGAGAATTTGGTGCGCGCTCGCGGCGTGATGATCGACTTCGTGACGGGATCCTGTGCCTTCTCGCACGGCCTGACACGGGGCGGCGGGGCAGCTGACCCGCGAACCCTAGCAACTTTCCCGAACATTCCCTACGTCGCCCCGGCATGGCCCGTCCGCGTCCCCCCGAATTCGACAAGAAGAAGGTCGTCGCCGAGAACCGGCGCGCGCGCTTCGAATATTTCCTCGAGGATTTCTTCGAGGCGGGCATTGCCCTGACCGGGACTGAGGTGAAGGCGCTACGCTTCGGCGAGGGCTCGATCGCGGAGGCCTATGCCGAGGTCAAGAATGGTCAGGTCAGCCTGATCAACGCCAACATCCCGGAATATAGTCACGGGAATCGCCTCAATCACGAGCCCAAGCGCCCGCGCAAATTGCTGCTGCACGAACGCGAGATCGAGAAGATGCACACGGGCGTCAGCCGCGAGGGCATGACGCTCATTCCGATGGCGGTCTATTTCAACAGCCGCGGCCGCGCCAAGGTCGAGCTCGCGCTCGCCAAGGGCAAGAAGCTGCACGACAAGCGCGAGACGATGAAGGATCGCGACTGGAAGCGCGACCAGGCCCGCCTGATGCGCGACCGCGGCTGAGCCTTCGTGCCTACGCACGCCGGGTCTTTACCGACATAAACCGACCTGGCCCGCAGCCTTGACAAATGTACGCAAATAGCGTACGACACGGCGCGACCAGGTCTGCATGCGATATATCGCATGCATGCCACTCCCTAATGTGCCATCAAGTTCGAATCTGGTGTTTTTTTTAAAACGACCGCTAAGCGGCACGCAGATCCAGCCCCTCGAATCTTTGGGAAAGGGGCTTTGCGCGCGGCGGCAGAGGCGTTAACCCGCTGGCAATAGGCCGATTTTATAAGGTTTGTCCCGAATGGTTTCCAAGTCTCTCTTCCTGCTTGCCGCCAGCATGTTCGCTTTGTCCGCCGCCGTCGCAGCGCCGCCTGCCGAAAATGCCAAGAAGCCGGTCGGCGCCGCAGTAGGCCCGGTCGCGAGCCAGCAGGCTGCGCTTGGCGCGGACAAGCCGCAGATCGGCACGTTCGGCTTCGATGAGGCAGGGATGGATCGCAGCGTCGCGCCTGGGGACGATTTCTACGCCTTCGCCAACGGCACCTGGACCAAGGTTACCGAGATCCCGGCCGACCGCTCCAATTATGGTGCGTTCGCGGTGCTGGACGATCTGTCGGTATCGCGCACGCGCGGCATCCTCGATGCGGCTGCCAAGGATCCCAATTCCAAGATCGGCGCGCTTTATACGAGCTTCATGGATGAAGACGCGATCGAGGCGAAGGGCTTCGATCCGATCAAGAGCGATATCGCCGCGATCAAGGGGATCGGCTCCAAGTCGGATTATGCCCGTGCGCTCGGCCTTGCCCTGCGCAACGGCGTGCGCGGTCCGATCGCGGCCTATGTGTCGCTCGACGACAAGGATCCGGATCGTCCGACCATCCAGGTCGCGCAGTCCGGCCTGGGTCTGCCCGACCGCGATTATTATCTGAAGACCGACGCCCCGATCGTCGCCGCCCGCAAGGCCTATGTCGATTATCTTACCCAATTGTTCAGCCTGACGGGCGAGCCCAATGGCGCCGCCCGCGCTCAGGCGATCGTCGATTTCGAGGGCAGGCTCGCGCAGATCCACTGGACCCGCGTGGAAAGCCGCGATTCCGACAAGACCTACAACGTCTGGACGCGCGCCGACTTCGACAAGAACGCCCCCGGTTTCGATTGGGCGGCCTATCTCGGTGCCGCCGGCCTCAACGGCGACAATCATTATCTCGTCGCGCAGCCCAGTGCGGTCATCGCTTCGGCCAAGTTGATCGCTGACGCACCGCTGCCGTTGCTCAAGGATTATCTGCTCGCACACACGATCGACGAGGCGGCGCCGTGGCTGTCGCGGCGCTTCGTCGACGCCAATTTCGGGTTCGAAGGCACGACGCTTTCGGGCACGCCTCAGAACCAGGCGCGCTGGAAGCGCGGCGTTGACCTGGTCAAGAATGCGATGGGCGAGGATGTCGGCCAGGCCTATGTCGCCAAATATTTCCCGCCTGAAACCAAGGCAGCGGCCGACCGGCTCGTCAAGAATATCATCGCCGCGATGGATCGCCGCCTGCAGACGCTCGCCTGGATGGACCCGGCGACCCGCCAGCAGGCGCGCGCCAAGCTCGCCGCCTTCACGCCCAAGATCGGCTATCCGGATCATTGGCGGGACTATTCGGGCCTGACGGTCGCCCGCGACGACCTCTACGGCAACGTTAAGCGCTCAAACGAATTCGACTGGCAATATGGCTTGAGCAAGCTCGGCAAGCCCGCCGACCGGCGTGAGTGGGGCATGACCCCGATGGAGATCAACGCCTACGCCAACCCGGTGTGGAACGAGATCGTCTTCCCGGCCGCGATCCTGCAACCGCCTTTCTTCGATCCGCACGCCGATCCGGCGGTCAATTACGGCGGTATCGGTGCGGTGATCGGCCATGAGCTGAGCCACCATTTCGACGATCAGGGCCGTAAATATGACAAGACCGGGCGCCTGACCGATTGGTGGACGCCGCAGGACGTAACGCGCTTCACGGCGCTCACCGACAAGCTCGTCAAGGAATATGACGCATACGAACCGCTGCCGGGCATGCATGTCCAGGGCGCGCTGACGCTGGGCGAGAATATGGCCGACCTGGCCGGCCTGACGGTCGCGCTCGACGCCTATCATGCCTCGCTTAACGGCAAGCCAGCTCCGGTGATCGACGGGATGACCGGCGACCAGCGTTTCTATCTCGGCTGGGCGCAGGTGTGGCGCCGCTCCTATCGCGAGGCCAATTTGCGCCAGCGCCTGCTGACCGACCCGCATTCGCCTTCGGTCCAGCGTACGTGGATCGTGCGTAACCTCCAGCCCTGGTACGACGCATACAAGCCGGTGCCGACCGCCAAGATGTACCTGACGCCGGAGCAGCGGGTGCTCGTCTGGTAAGCATGGTCGCGGGCGCGGCGGCCGGCCGCGCCCGTCCCATCTCGTTTCGGACGGCGAATCCATCTAGGCGTGCGCCTTCGGGCTCATTATGGGGCGCGGAATGACCGAACCCTTGTCCGTCCTCGTCATTGAGGATGAACCGCTCATCGCGATGATGATCGAGGATTTTATCGATATGCTGGGCCACAGGCTCGCCGGCGCCTGCGACAGCGTGGCCGGCGCCCTGGTCAAGGTGGAGGAGGGCGGCTTCGACGTCGCGATCCTCGACGTCAATCTGCGTGACGGCGCCTGCTGGCCGGTCGCGGACGCGCTGAAGGCGCGCGACATACCGTTCGTGCTGGCAAGCGGCGGTCATGTCGAGCCGCCGCCGGCGGCCCATGCCGATGCGCTGCAGCTCGCCAAACCCTTCACACTTGATGGCGTGCAGAACGTCCTGGCCACCATTCCGGCGCGCGCCTCCTGACGGCGCTCGCCGACGAACGAAGTTCTCCTCTTGTTCTAGCGGAACATTCCGTGTACAAAGCCTTCACGCGTTGAACGTGCGAAAGACTTCCTCTAGCGACAAGGGCTTGGGACATGGCGGCTTCTCTGAAGGTGATCAACGGCGATATGGCTAGCACGAGCGAACGGCAAAAGGCGCTCGACGCCGCACTGGCGCAGATCGACCGCGCCTTCGGCAAAGGCTCGGCAATGAAGCTGGGCAGCCGCGAGAAGATCGAGATCGAGGCGATCTCGACCGGTAGTCTCGGACTCGACATCGCACTCGGCATCGGCGGCTTGCCGCGTGGCCGCGTGGTGGAAATTTACGGTCCGGAAAGCTCGGGCAAGACCACGCTAGCGCTCCATGCCATCGCCGAAGCGCAGAAGGCGGGGGGCACCGCCGCGTTCATCGATGCGGAACATGCGCTCGACCCGGGCTATGCCAAGAAGCTTGGCGTCGACATCGACAATCTGATCGTGTCGCAGCCGGACACGGGCGAACAGGCGCTGGAGATCACCGATACGTTGGTGCGCTCGAATGCGATCGACGTGCTGGTGATCGATTCGGTCGCTGCGCTCGTTCCCCGTGCGGAAATCGAGGGCGAGATGGGCGACAGCCACGTCGGCTTGCAGGCGCGCCTGATGAGCCAGGCGCTGCGCAAGATCACCGGGTCGATCTCCCGCTCGCGCACTTTGGTCATTTTCATCAATCAGATCCGCATGAAGATCGGTGTGATGTACGGCAATCCGGAGACCACCACCGGCGGTAATGCGCTCAAATTCTATGCCTCGGTCCGGCTCGACATCCGCCGCACAGGGCAGATCAAGGATCGTGACGATATTGTCGGCAACACCACCCGCGTGAAGGTGGTCAAAAACAAGGTCGCGCCGCCGTTCAAGCAGGTCGAGTTCGACATCATGTATGGCGAAGGCGTGTCCAAGGTTGGCGAAATCCTCGATCTCGGCGTCAAGGCCGGGCTGGTCGAGAAATCGGGCGCCTGGTTCAGCTATGACAGCATCCGCATCGGCCAGGGCCGCGAGAATGCGAAAGTCTATCTGCGCGAGAATGCCGAAGTCTGCGCCCGCCTCGAAAAGGCGATCCGCGCCAACGTGGCCGAGGTCGCCGAGAAGATGATCACCGGCCCGGAGGCGGACGACGACGCGTAAATATCATCGTCTTTGTTGGAGTTTGAAGGCGCGGAACCCACCGGTTCCGCGCCTTCATTAGCATTAGGCAAGCAGCAACGACATTTTGACAAGCACACTTGACAGGCTGCCGCCCTGCGTGAGACAAGCTACCTTGTCATAAGGACAAGGAAACTTTCATGCGCCAACATTCCAGCAACCCCGCCCAACGCCGCTATCACCTGCGCATCGGAGCAGCGATGGGGCTCTACATCATCATGATAGCATTCGAACATCGGCTGTTCGACGCGGCAGCGCCCTCCACACGCTATTTGCTTGCAGCATTGCCCGCGCTGCCGGTCATGGCCTGTTTCGCCATCATGGGACGCTATCTCGTCGAGGAGAAAGACGAATATATCCGGATGCAGGTCGCGGTTCAGTCGCTGTGGGCGACAGGCATCATGCTCTCGGTCGCGACCTTGTGGGGCTTCCTGGAGGATGCGGGCGTACCGCATGTGCCGATGTTCTACGTCGCGGTTGGTTGGTTTGCCGCGCTCGGCCTCGTCGCCTGTGTCCAGAGGGTAAGGGGCGCATGAAGAACCGTCTCAAAGTCCTCCGCGCTGAGCGCGACTGGAACCAGGCGGACCTCGCCGATCGGCTCGAAGTATCGCGCCAAAGCGTCAACGCGATCGAGACAGGCAAATATGACCCGTCGCTTCCGCTCGCTTTCCGCATCGCCCGCCTGTTCGATCTGCCAATCGAGCACATCTTTTCAGACGTCTAACAAGGGAGAAACATCATGCCCTTTCGCTTCAAAATCTACCTGGCGGCGTTGCTCAGCGTGCAACTGATCCATCCCGGCATCATGGGGAAATTCACTCGCGATTTTGCCGCGTCGGCGGCGGTGCCGTTTACGGCGCCCGGCTCCGATCGGATCACCGTGTCCGTTACAGGCAAGGGGCCCGACATCATTCTCATTCCGGGGCTTGCCGGTTCGGCGCATGTCTGGGACGCCGCCGTCAGCCATCTCGCGCCGACGCATCGGGTCCATGTCGTGCAGGTCGCGGGCTTTGGCGGCACACCCGCCGGCGGCAATGCGAGCGGACCGGTGTTGGAGCCGACCGTCGCCGCAATCCACGCTTATATCGCGGCCAACCATCTGCAGGGCGCAGCCGTGATCGGTCACTCGCTCGGCGGGCTCATGGCGATGAAACTCGCTATCGATCACCCGGGCGATGCCAGCCGGATCATGATCGTGGATTCGCTGCCCTTCATCGGCATGATGTTCGGGCCCCAGGCGAATGTCGCCATGGTCGCCCCGCAAGCTGCGGCGCTGCGCGACCAGATCATCGCAGGCACGCAACAGGCTTATGCCGCGGCCGAGCCGCAGCAAATGGCTCGGCTGATCAAAAGTCACAATGCCGAGGCTGATGCCGCGATCGCCGCTGCTTCTGCCTCCGATTACAAGGTAGTGGCAGCGGCGCTGTACGACGACATGACGACCGACGTCCGGCCGGACCTCCCCAAGATAACGGTGCCGGTGACGATCCTTTATCCGTGGGACCCGACGAGCGGAATGCCGCAGCAAATGTTCGACACGCTCTATACGGGGGCGTTCGCGCCCTTGCCGCGCGGCAAGGCGGAGAGGATCGAAGGATCCTATCACTTCATCATGATCGATCAGCCGGCGATCTTTCTGCAAAAGGTTGACACATTCCTGGGCGGCTGATGCTTGCCATAGGTGCCGCCGCTTCGCACTTGTCCCGCGCGCGCGGCGGCGCCTATCCTTTGACGATGCATATCACCCACTCGTTCGGTCCAAGCCGCCGGTCCTTGATGGGCGCCGCCGCGGCTCTGCCGCTTCTGCCCCTCTCTTCGATCGTTCGCGCTGCCGAGCCCGATTTGTCGACACTGCGGCCCATGACCGTCGGCGTGAAGCCGATCGGCCGCGCCGAGCGGGCGGAGCGGCTTTCGCGCGCCCAATCCCTCATGCGGGCGAACGGCATCGGCGCTGTCCTGATCGAGCCGGGATCGTCGCTGGTATATTTCACGGGAATACGGTGGGGCCGCAGCGAGCGCGCACTGCTTGCGGTGCTTCCGGTCGAGGGCGAACCGTGCATCGTTTCACCCTTCTTCGAAGAACCCCGGATGCGCGAAACGCTCGGCATCCCGGCCGACGTGCGTGTCTGGCAGGAAGATGAAGACCCGCTCGCGGTGGTTGCGGGCTTCCTGCGCGACCGCAAGCTTGCGGGCAGGCCGATTGCGATTGAGGAGAGCGTTCGCTTCTTCATTCCGGATGCGCTGGCGCGGGCAATGCCGGGCGCCTCGATCGTCTCGGGCAATTCGATCGTGCGCCGTTGCCGCATGATCAAGACCGCGCCCGAACTTGCGCTGATGCAGCGGGCGACCGACATTACCATCGCTGCCTATCGCTGGGTCCACCCCCGCGTCGAGAAAGGCATGACCGGGCGCGATATCGGCGCACTGATGGACGCCGCCACCGTCAAGCTCGGCGGTGCGCCCGAATTCAGCATGGCTCTGATTGGCGAGGCGGCAGCCTACCCGCATGGCACACAGGCGGTGCATCGCGTGGACCGCGGCGAAATTGTGCTGATGGATTGTGGGTGCACGGTCGAGGATTACCAATCCGACGTATCGCGCACCTTCGTCTTCGGCGCCGCCACGAAGGAACAGCGGACGGTATGGGATCAGGTTCATCAGGGTCAGCAGACGGCGATTGCCGCTGCACGCATCGGCGTTCCGGCTGGAAGCGTCGATGACGCGGTTCGGAAACTATACCAGGGGTTCGGCTATGGACCTGGCTACAAATTGCCCGGTTTGTCGCACCGGACCGGCCACGGCATTGGCCTCGACGGACATGAGCCGGTGAATCTGGTTCGTGGCGAGGCGACTTTGCTGGCGCCGGGCATGTGCTTTTCCAATGAGCCCGGCATCTACATTCCAGGGAAGTTCGGCGTCCGGCTCGAGGATTGCTTTCACATGACGGAGGCGGGGCCGAAATGGTTCAGCCAACCGCCGGGATCGATCGACCAGCCGGTATAGCGTCCGCCCGCAACGCCGGCTTGGAGCTCCCCACCGACCTGCCGCTTGAGAAGGGCGGCACCCTCCACTAAGTCGCGTCCATGACATCGACCAACGACATCCGCCGTTCCTTCCTCGATTATTTCGGGGGCGAAGGCCATCGCATCGTACCTTCGGCGCCGTTGGTGCCGCATAACGATCCGACCCTGATGTTCGTCAATGCCGGCATGGTGCCGTTCAAGAACGTCTTCACCGGCCTCGAAACGCGCCCTTACTCGACGGCAACGTCGAGCCAGAAATGCGTCCGCGCCGGCGGCAAACATAACGATCTCGACAATGTCGGCTATACCGCCCGCCACCATACTTTTTTCGAGATGCTCGGCAATTTCTCGTTCGGCGATTATTTCAAAGAACAGGCGATCACACACGCCTGGACCCTGCTGACGCGGGACTGGGCTATTCCTGCCGATAAGCTGACCGCCACGGTCTATCATACTGACGATCAGGCGTTCGATCTTTGGAAGAAGATCGCCGGCCTGCCCGATCACCGGATCATTCGCATCGCGACCAAGGACAATTTCTGGGCGATGGGGTCCGACGGTCCGTGTGGGCCCTGCTCGGAAATCTTTTACGACCATGGCGATCATATTCCCGGCGGCCCTCCCGGCAGCCCGGATGAGGATGGCGATCGGTTCGTTGAGATCTGGAACCTAGTCTTCATGCAATATGTGCAGGAAGCGGATGTCATCGTCGGCGATCTGCCCAAGCCCAGCATCGACACCGGCATGGGACTGGAGCGGGTCGCCGCGGTCCTTCAGGGCGTGCATGACAATTACGATACCGATACTTTCAAAGCACTGATCGCCGCCTCGGGCGAGTTTACCAAGAGCGCGACCGACGGCGCCAACAAGGCTTCGCACCGCGTCATTGCCGATCATCTGCGCGCTTCGGGTTTCTTGGTCGCCGACGGCGTGCTGCCGGCCAATGAAGGCCGCGGCTATGTACTGCGCCGGATCATGCGCCGCGCGATGCGCCACGCGCATCTGCTCGGCGCGGCCGATCCGTTGATGCACCGCCTGGTGCCCGCGCTGGTGGCCGAAATGGGCGCCGCTTACCCCGAACTGGTGCGCGCCCAGCCCCTGATCGAGGAGACGCTGCGGCTGGAGGAAACGCGCTTCCGCCAGACGCTCGCCAACGGTCTGCGCCTGCTCGACGAGGCGACCGCCACGATGGGGCAGGGCGACACCTTGCCGGGTGCCGTCGCCTTCAAGCTCTACGACACGTTCGGCTTTCCCTACGACCTGACCGAGGATGCGCTGCGCGCTCAGGGCCTGCAGGTTGATCGGGCCGGATTCGACGCTGCCATGGCCGAGCAGAAGGCTGCAGCGCGGGCAGCGTGGAAGGGCTCGGGTGACAAGGCGTCGGATGATGTCTGGTTCGACATTGCCGAAGAACAGGGCGGCACCGAATTCATCGGTTATTCCAGCCACGAGGGCGATGCGCAAGTTGTTGCGCTCGTAAAGGACGGGGCGCGCGTCGAGCAGGCGGCGGCAGGCGACGAAGTGACCATCCTCACCAATCAGACGCCCTTTTATGGCGAGAGCGGCGGCCAAATGGGCGATGCCGGTACGGCCAGCAATGACAATGGCTTCAACGCGGTTGTTAGCGATACGTCGAAGCCGCTGGGGCGCCTTCATGCTCACAAGGCGACGGTCACGCACGGTTCCATCAAGGTCGGCGACGCGATCCATCTGTCGGTCGATGTCGCGCGCCGCAGTCAATTGCGCGCCAACCATTCCGCCACGCACTTGCTGCATGCCGCCCTACGCCATCGGCTCGGCGGCCATGTCACGCAAAAGGGCAGCCTGGTTGCGCCCGAGCGGCTGCGGTTCGACTTTTCGCACCCCAAGGCGCTGACGCAGGAAGATATCGCTGCAGTCGAAGTCGAGGTGAACCGCCATATCCGCGAGAATGACGAGGTCACGACCCGCCTGATGACGCCGGAGGACGCCATCTCTGCAGGCGCAATGGCCCTGTTCGGTGAGAAATATGGCGACGAGGTTCGCGTGCTGTCGATGGGGCAGGGCGACGATGCGCCCTGGTCGGTGGAACTGTGCGGCGGCACGCATGTCGGCGCGCTGGGCGACATCGGCGTCTTCAAGATCGTCGGCGAAAGCGCGGTCTCCTCCGGGATACGCCGCATTGAAGCACTTACCGGCGAAGCGGCGCGGTTGTGGCTGACGGGACGCGAGGAGCGGCTGCGCGAAACTGCGGCTGCGCTCAAATCGTCCCCGGAGGAAGTGCCAGCGCGCGTGGCGGCCCTGATCGAAGAGCGCCGCAAGCTCGAGCGGGAGCTTGCCGAGGCGAAGAAAGCGCTCGCGCTCGGCGGTGGCGGTGCAGCCAAGACCGAAGCTGCCGGGCTGGAGCAAGTGGCGGGCGTGGGCTTTATCGGGCAGGTGATCGATGGCCTCGATCCCAAGGGCCTGCGCGGGCTGGTCGATGAGGCCAAGGGCCGGCTCGGCTCGGGCGTCGCCGTTCTCGTCGCCGTCAATGACGGACGTGCGAGTGTCGCGGTAGGCGTTACCGACGATCTGACGGCGCGCTGGTCAGCGGTAGAACTGGTCAAGCAGGCGGTTGCGTCGCTCGGCGGGCAGGGCGGTGGCGGCCGCCCGGATATGGCTCAGGGCGGTGGTCCGGATGCCGCCAAGGCGGCCGACGCTGTCGCGGCGGTGCGCACCGCATTGGAGCAGATTGCCGTCGTCGCCTAACCGCTGACCCGCTAACGGATTAGCGGCGCGCTCAACTGCATCGGGATGCCGACGTGGTTCGCCACGGCCTCCGCCCAGCGCACGACCATCGTGATCTCCTCGCCATAGGCATTTGCTGCCTGGGCATGCTGCTCGGCGCGTAACGACGCATCGAGCGGCTGATCATGGCGCTTCGAATTGCGCGTGAAGATAGGTCCTGTGGCAATCTCGTCCAATGCCAGGCCAGGCACGTCCAACTGGAACAATGCGGCCAATGCAGTCAGCGCGCGCAACGGGTCGGCAAGCAGGGTCTCGCTGTCGAGCGTTGCTACGCGACCGGCCGGTTGACTGCGGGCAAGTCGTGCGAATTGAGCCTGTTGCTGCAGCCAGGCGAGTGCCGCGACCTGCAGATCGCTATGCTCCCACCGCTCGGCCGCACTGTAGCCCGGATCGAATTCAGGCCGGCGCGCGAGCGATGCGGCGCTGCGTCGCGCCCAGATCCTCCCGAAGAGGCCTTTTTGCGCCACCGAGCGCAGGAAAGCGGGGAGAGGGCTGTAGAGTAACAGCGCATGGGCATCGCCACGTTGCGCGAGGAGCGCGTCGATCAGCGGGTTGACCACATTGGTCGGCTTGATCACGACCGCCTCGCTTGGGCTCAGCGGACGGGAGAGCAGGTCAAGCACCGGACCAAGGATTCTGCCGATCTGAACGCCACTCAACGCCGCTTCGCTGAGGTCCATCAGCGCCGTCGGTTCCTTCAGGCCCATCGCGCTGCCGGGAATGTCGAAGGCGCGCGCTAGCAGGGTTGAACAGCAGAATGCGGAATGGAAGATGAAATGGCAGCGCCCCGGGATCGCGCTACGGGCCGCCACGTCCAAGGCCGCGATCGGCAACGTGCGGCGCGGTGTGTCGACACCGATATATTCGTCGGTGAGAAATGTCGCGCGGCGGTGCGCTTCGCGGTCGAGCCGCAGGAACGAGACCTCCCCTTTGCGAACGTCCACCCGGTGGGGCAGCCAGCATGGATCGGTGCCAAGTTTGGAGGCGTGCTCGGTCATGCTCTCTCGGATGGGTGCAAGCGGGAAACATGCAGGCTATAGCCTCAGCCTGTCCACGCCTCCAGCCTATCAGGATGCAAGCCCGGCATGCGGCTCAACCCCGATCACGATCTGCCCGCTCTGGCGCGCGCTTATGCCGAACGAGGTCGGCTCCAGGTTCGCGATCTGATGGCGGTTGAAGATGCCGAGCGGGCATATGCGATGCTCGCCGAGACGCCCTGGTCGATCGCGTTCAATGAGGGCAAGACCGTGCACCGCCTGTCACCGGACCAGATCGCGGCACTGTCGCAACAACAGACCGGTCAGTTGATGGCCGGTATCGCCGAGCGCGCACGAAATCAGTTTCAGTTTCTATACAATTACGATCCGACCTCGGTGCGCTATTTCGCGCCCGCGCATCCGCGGCTGCAGCTGTTCGAGCTATACGAGTTCCTCAACAGCCCGCTCATGCTGAATTTCTTCCGCACGCTGACCGGGCAGCCCGATATACTTTGGGCCGACGCTCAGGCGACACTCTATCGACCGGGCCATTTCCTGAAATGCCACGACGACATCAACCACCAGGAAAAGCGGGTTGCGGCCTATGTGCTGAGCCTGACCAAGGGTTGGGAAAAGGATTGGGGCGGATACCTCCAGTTCTTTGACGCCGACGGCGACGTGGTGCAGGCCATCAGGCCCGCGTTCAACGCGGTCAGCGTCTTTACCGTGCCGGTTCCGCATTCTGTGGAGATGGTGGCGCATTATGCACCGGGCCTGCGTCTTTCGCTTACCGGCTGGTTGCGCGCGGACGATCCCCCGGGGCCGATACCCCGCGGCTGAGCTGCACGGATGCGTTCTCGACTCTGGCAATTCCGCAGATGCGCTCCTAAATCGTGCCTTCAGGGAGTCACACGATGAAGCGCGAACTCATCGCTTACCTCGATTCGATCAAGGCACGCGATCCGGCACCGCGCTCGCGGTGGGAAATCTTGTTGTATCCAGGCGTGCTTGCCGTCGGCTTGCATCGCGTCGCTCACTGGTTGTTCAACGGTGAGCTCTATTTCCTCGCGCGTCTGATCAACCATCTTTCGCGCTTCCTGACCGCGATCGACATTCATCCGGGCGCGAAGATCGGTGAGAACCTGTTCATCGATCACGGCTTCATTGTGATCGGCGAGACGGCGCGGATCGGCGACAATGTGACGATCTATCAGAATGTGACGCTTGGCGGGACCAATCCCACCGACGGCATCGGCGGCAAGCGCCACCCGACGATCGACGATGACGTCATCATCGGCTCGGGCGCGCAGGTGTTAGGGCCGATCACCGTCGCGCGGGGTGCGCGAATTGGTGCCAACGCGGTGGTGACGCGGGACGTACCCGAAGGCGCGACCATGGTCGGAATACCGGCGCGGCCGACGCTGGTGGACGCGGGGAGCTATAATAGCTTCGTCCCCTACGGAACGCCTTGCAGCGAGCGGTACGACCCGCAAACCCAGCAGCTCGAACTGCTGCGCTGTGAAGTTGAAACCTTACGTGGCAAGCTCGCCAAGCTGATCGATGAGCGCGACGCCGGCTCTCCCAACAAGACGGGCCGCCAGTCCGCCTGATGGGCATCGTCACGCCCTTCCCCGCCCGTGCGCCGCTCCAGGTGGCGTTCGACCGGATGGAATTGCAGCGTATCCTCGATCTTTATGGAAGGATGGTCACTGCCGGCCATTGGCGCGATTACGCCATCCAGTTCGGCAAGGAGGCCGCGATCTTCGCCTGCTTCCGGCGTGCCGCCGAGCGCCCCGAATATCGCATCGAGAAGCGTCCGTCCCTGCGCCAGCGCCAGGGCGAGTGGGCGCTGATCGCAGAGAATGGCGTGGTCCTTAAGCGCGGCCACGAACTCGGACCGGTGCTGGCGCCGGTCGAGCGCAAGCTGCTCAAGCTAGTCGAGAAATAGCGCCGACCCGAACAGGGGCGAAGTCGGAGCCCGGGGGTTCATATTGCCGCGCGCGGCGTGACCACCACGGCCCGGTCGAGCGCTGGCAGTCTTGCCTGCAAATCCTCCGGCAGTGCCGTCACCACCATCCGCCGCACATTGTGCCAGAAAGCCGATAGCAGCAGCAGTGCAGAGCCGATGACCAGCGCGGTGAGCGCGATATTGAGGCTGACCGCTCCCGCTTGCCGGAACAGCTCCGCAAGCGCGCTGAGAACGTAGATCAGCGACGATACCAGAAGCGCACGACGGTCAACCGCGAGCGCGATTATGCCGAATGCGACATAAAGTATCAGAACCACAAACGCCTTCGCCGCGCCGATCTGTCCGTCGAACACACCGAGCAGGTTGAACACCGGGTGGGCGATCATCGGAGCAGCTGAGAGATGCAGCCAGAAGGCGACGTCGGAACGCCGCGTCTGGCGCTGGCGGTCGGACATGTCCCACCACATCGCGAAGGCGAAGACGGACAAGCCACCGAGCAGCATGATCCACAGCCAATAATCGCGCGCGGCGGGGAAGGCGGCCATGAAGAGGCTCACGAGCGCGAATACCAGGGCGCCGGTGAGCGCCGCGATCGTGATCGGCACGTGGAAGCGACGCCAATGCAGCCAGGCCGCGCCCGCCGTCAGCAGCCCTATCGCCGCGAAAACGACAGAGCCGACGCGATCATTGTTCGCCAACGAAAAGACGGAACCGAGCGCGCCGCCCAAAGCGGCCGCGGTCGCGTAGACGAACGTACCGAGCAGGATGATGCTGGGAAGCGCCATGCGACGCTTCCTCGTAAAATATTCGGCAAGCCCCCAGCTCGCCGCCGCGACCAGTGCGCCGGCCACCAGTAATCCATGTGCCAGACGACGCGCGCTCTCCTCGTCGCTGCCGCTCCACTCTTGCGGCACGGCGACCGTGAATCCGATCCATCCGATCGCGACCAACAGCAGGATCGCCGCTATCGTGACGAAGATGTCGTTGAAGCCCGTGATCAGGCGAAAGCTCTCCTCATCAACCGACGAGGTCGAACTCGCCTGGGCAACGCTTTCGCGGAGCGCGGCCGCGGCTGCAGGCGTGATCGCGCCGCTCGCCACCGCCGCTTCGATATCGGATTCGCTGTACATTTGTCTCTCCCTGCGACGGGAGAATAGCAGAGCCGTGTTGCTGTCGCAATACACCTCTGACGATCAGGCGGTGCTCTCGGAATCGAGCGCGTAGCCTGCGGAGCGCACGGTGCGGATCAGATCGGGCTGGTTGCCGAGGTTGATCGCCTTGCGCAGCCTGCGGATATGGACGTCCACCGTGCGCGGCTCGATATCGCTGTCGCGGCCCCACACCGAATCGAGCAACCGCTCGCGCGAGAAAACCCGGCCGGGATGCTCCATAAAGTGGCGCAGCAACCGAAATTCCGTCGGCCCGAGAGCGAGCGCGATGCCGTCGCGGCGCACCTTATGGTCGGCGATATCCATCTCGATGCCCGAATAAGCCAGCCGTTCGCCTGCCAGGGCCGGGCGCACCCGCCGCAGCACGGCGGCAACGCGCGCCACCAGTTCGCGCGGGCTGAACGGCTTGGTCACATAATCGTCCGCGCCGGTTTCCAGCCCGCGGATGCGGTCTTCTTCCTCGCCACGCGCGGTCAGCATGATGATCGGTACGTTCGCCGTATCACCCGCGCGGCGCAGCCGGCGGCAGACCTCGATCCCGGACAGGCCCTCGATCATCCAGTCGAGCAGCACGATGTCCGGCGGCCCTTCTGCGGCGAGCAGCAAGGCTTCCTCGCCATCGCCGGTATGCTCGACCACATGCCCCTCGCGCCGGAGATGCCATGTCAGCAATTCGGCGAGGGCCTCGTCGTCCTCGACAAGGAGAATGCGGGCGCCGGCCATGGCTTCAGACAGCGGGAGCCAACGCATCGGCACCCCGCGCACGTTCGGGCATCTGCTCGCCGGTTGCGGCATAATAGATCATCTCGGCAGCGTTGGTGGCGTGATCGCCGATCCGTTCGATATTCTTGGCGATGAACAACAGGTGCGTGGACGCACCGATGTTGCTCGGATTTTCCATCATGTAGGTCAGCAGGGCCCGGAACAGGCTGTCATAGAGATCATCGACTTCGCGATCGCGTACGCTGACCTCGCGCGCCGCTTCGGCGTCCCGCGCCGCGAAGGCGTTGAGGACGTCATGAACCATCTCTGAGGCGGCGCGGGCCATGGCCGGGAGGATCGCCAGTGGCTCGATGCCCCGCATGTCCTGAAGCAGCGGAACACGCTTGGCGATATTCTTGGCATAATCGCCGATCCGCTCAATCACGCCGGCAATCTTCAAGGCGGCGATCACTTCGCGCAGATCATCCGCGAGCGGCGCGCGCAGCGCGATAAGGCGGACAACGCGGCGCTCAACCTCATGCTCGATCGCATCGATCCGCTTGTCCGCTTGCACGATGCGTGCGGCAGCTTCCAGATCGCGCCTGGTGAGTGCCTGAACGGCGCCGTCGATGGCTGCTTCGGCCAGGCCGCCCATTTCGGCGACGAGCGCGCGCAATTCGCCGAGATCCTCGTCGAATGCCTTAACCGTGTGCCCGCTGGTCGCCATATTCACTCCTCGGGCCCGCCATGCGACACCTTGGCGTCACTTTTATGACATTGAAGGCGGGGCGATGGGAAGCTCGACCGAAACGGTCGTTCCCACGCCGACGATGCTCGCGATATCGAGCTTGCCGCGATGGCGCTCGATGATGTGCTTGACGATGGCGAGGCCGAGGCCGGTTCCGCCGATCGCACGGCTGCGCCCCGGATCGGCGCGGTAGAAGCGTTCGGTCAGCCGCGGCAGATGCTCGGGCCCGATACCTTCACCTTCGTCGCGTACGCTCAGCCGTGCAATGCCCGAGCTGACACTCAGCATCGCCCGCACCGGGGTTCCGGCGCGGCCATATTTGAAAGCATTGCTGATGATGTTGTGGATCAGTTGGCGAAGTTGGCCGCGGTCGCCGATCACAACCGTCTTCTTCGGCGCCTCGACCGACAGACGGTCGCCATCGCGCCGGGGCACATATTCCTCGGCGACCTCGCGCAGCAGCGCCGCCACATTGACCCTGTCCTTCGGCGGATAATAACGATCGGCCTCGATCCGCGACAAGGACATGAGGTCGTCGATGAGGCGCTGCATGCGGCGCGCCTCTCCCTCCATAATCGACAGGAAGCGGAGCCGCGTGTCCGCATCTTCCGGGCCGTTCGCCTCCTCCAACGTCTCGATGAAACCGATCAAGGACGCCAGCGGCGTCCGTAATTCGTGGCTGGCATTGGCGACGAAATCGACGCGCATCTGCTCGGCCGCGCGCTGAGCGCTGCGATCGGTCAGGCGCAGCAGGCGCCTGCCGGGGCGGATCTCGCCCGCGCTCAATTCCCACAGCCGGTCATGCCCGCCGAGCCCGTTAAGCGTTACCGGTCCATCCTCGTCGCCGCTCAGCACGGGCGCGGCCGCGGGATGGCGCAAGGCGAGTCGAACATAATCGCCAACAATATGCTCGCCCAACAGCGCGCGCGCCGCTGCATTGGCGTGGCTGATGTGAAAGCCGTCCAGCAGCAGCAGCGGCTCGGTGATGGCCTCGATCAAGCTGTTGGACGGATCCACGATCGCCGGCTTGCTTTCGGCGATCGGCCCAGCGCCGAACCGAGTGAAGCGCGGCAGCGCCATCTCAGCCCAGCCGTTCCAGCGTCGGAACGAGCGTATCGAAATGGTCGATCAGCGTCGTGGCGCCGAGTTGCTCAGGCGCGCAGTCGGAGAAGCCAAACGTCACGGCGACGCACGCTATTCCGGCTGCGCGTGCTGCATCGGTGTCGCTGATCGAATCGCCCACGAAGGCGGCGCGTCCACCGCCGGCCCGTGCGATCGCTTCGCGCACCGGCGCGGGATCGGGCTTGCGTTGGGGCAGGGTATCGCCGCCGACGATTGCGGCGAACCTGCCTGCCCAGCCGAGCGCGGCAATCAGCTTACGGGTCAAGTCTTCGAGCTTGTTGGTGCAAATGGCCAGCTTGATGCCTTCGCTTTCGAGCGCACTCAGTGCCGCTTCGACACCGGCGAACGGGCGGCTTCGGTCGGCGATATGCGCCTGGTAATAAGCAAGGAAGATCGGGAAACCCTCGTCTACCAGCGCCTCGCTCGCTTCGCCGGTCGCGGCCAGGCCATTATGTATCAGCGCCCGCACCCCATGCCCGACCATGCTGCGCACCTGCGCTTCAGGGATGGACGGCCGGCCGAGTGCGCCAAGCGCATGATTGAGCGCGGCGGCAAGATCGGACGCGGTGTCAACGAGCGTCCCGTCGAGGTCGAACACGACAATATCGAACGCAATTCGCCCCATGGCGGCGCCCTTACCCATGGATATGGCCTGCGCAAGCGGAACATGGCAAAGCGCCGCCTCATGACCGACACGCCGCTCGCCGCGATCATCCTTGCCGCCGGCACAGGCACGCGCATGAAATCCGATCTTCATAAGGTGCTTCATCCGCTGGCGGGCAAGCCGATGCTTGGCCATCTGGTGGATGCGGTCGCAGCGCTTGGGGCGACGCACACGGTGATCATAACCGGTGCCGGACGCGCGCAGGTCGAGGCTTTCGCCACCCCGCGCGGTCTCGCGGTGGCGGTGCAGGCGGAGCAGCTCGGCACGGCCCATGCGGTGCGGCAAGCGGAAACCGCGCTTGCGGGCTTCGAGGGGGACGTGCTGGTCCTTTATGGAGACGTGCCGCTGGTCTCGAGCGAGACGATGGCGCGCATGGTGCAGCGGCTTCACGAGGAGGATGCGCCGACCGTGGTCGTGCTCGGCTTCCGGCCTGCGGAGACCTTAACCTATGGCCGCATCGTTGCGGAGCACGGCCGCATCCTCAAGATGGTCGAGCATAAGGATGCGAGTATCGAGGAGCGCGCAATAGACCTCTGCAATTCCGGCCTGATGGCGGTGCGCGCGGCCGATCTGTGGCGGCTGCTCGCGAAGGTTGGGAACGCCAATGCCGCCGGCGAATATTATCTGCCCGACATTGTCATGCTGGCTGCGGGGGAGGGCCTGCATTCCGCAGTGATCGAAACCGCTGCGGACGAGGTCGCCGGCGTCAACAGCCGCGCCGAGCTGGCCGAGCTCGAAGCGATCTGGCAAAAGCGGCGACGCGGGCGAGCAATGGCGGACGGTGCCAGCCTGACGGCGCCGGAGACCGTCTGGTTCGCCGCCGACACCGTTATCGGCCGCGACGTAACTATCGGCCCCAACGTCGTATTCGGTCCAGGCGTGACCATCGCCGACAATGTCGTCATCCATGCCTTCTGCCACATCGAAGGCGCGACCGTCGCCAGCGGCGCGATCGTCGGTCCCTATGCCCGGCTTCGTCCCGGCGCCGAGATCGGCGCGGGCGCGCATGTCGGGAATTTCGTGGAGATCAAGAAGGCGCGGCTGGGGCAGGGCGCCAAGGCGAACCATCTCACCTATATCGGCGATGCGGAGGTCGGGGCGGGGACCAATATCGGCGCCGGTACCATCACCTGCAATTATGACGGCTTCGGCAAATATCCGACCCGGATCGGCGCGGGCGCGTTCATCGGCTCGAATAGCGCTTTGGTGGCCCCCGTCACGATCGGTGACGGGGCGATCGTTGCCGCCGGATCGGTCGTAACCAGCGACGTGCCTGCCGACGCACTGGCGGTGGCCCGGGGTACGCAGCAGAATCGCGAAGGCTGGGCGGCGCGCTTCCGCGCGCGCAGCAAGAAGGACTGACGCAGTCTGTTCAGCTTCGTGCAACCGCGTTAGGCGCTTGGGCCCGGCGATTGGTTGAAGGAGCGCTGAAACGTGTGCGGCATCATCGGAATCGTCGGTAAGGAAGAGGTCTGCGGACGACTGTTAAGCGGGCTGCGGCGGCTGGAATATCGCGGCTATGATTCCGCTGGGATCGCCACCGATCATGATGGCGTGATCGATCGCCGTCGGGCGCCCGGAAAGCTCGACAATCTTGCCGCCGTGCTGCGTGACGCGCCGCTGCCGGGCACTACCGGTATCGCCCATACCCGCTGGGCGACGCATGGCGCGCCGACCGAAGACAATGCCCACCCCCACGCTACGGAAGAGGTTGCCGTCGTCCACAACGGCATCATCGAGAACTTCAAGGTGCTGCGCGAGGAGCTGCAGGCTCGCGGGCGCATCTTTACCAGCCAGACCGATACTGAAGTTGTCGCCCACCTCGTGTCCGAGCAGGTGGAGCAGGGTGCGGAACCCGCCGCTGCCGTCGCTGCCGTGCTCAAGCGGTTACATGGTGCCTTCGCGCTCGCCATCTTGTTTCGCCAGCATCCGGATCTGCTGATCGGCGCACGGCTCGGCTCGCCGCTGGTCGTGGGGTTTGGCGACGGCGAAACCTATCTCGGTTCCGATGCGCTCGCGCTCGCGCCGTTGACGCAACACATCTGCTATCTCGAAGAAGGTGATTGGGTCGTCATCACCCGCGACGGCGCGCAGATCTTCGATGCGCATGATGCACCGGTCGAGCGGCCAATCGTCGAATCGGGGGCGACCGACATCGAACTGACGAAGGGCAATCATCGCCACTTCATGCTCAAGGAGATTTACGAGCAGCCGATCGTGGTCGCGCAGACGCTGCGCTCGTACCTCCGCCGGCTGGAGGAATCGGTTTCGATGCCGACCGAGGATTTCGATCTCGCTTCGGTCAAGCGGATCACGATCGTCGCTTGCGGCACCAGCTTCTACGCCGGCATGGTCGCCAAATATTGGTTCGAACAGTTTGCGCGCGTGCCCGTCGACGTCGATGTGGCGAGTGAGTTCCGCTATCGCGCGCCGGTGCTGGAGCCCGGCGGGCTCGCCCTGTTCATCAGCCAGTCGGGCGAAACCGCCGACACACTGGCGGCGCTGCGCCACGCGCGCGCCGAAGGCCAAAAGATCGCGGTGGTGGTTAATGTCCCTACCTCGACGATGGCGCGTGAGGCCGATCTCCTATTGTCGACCCATGCCGGGCCGGAAATCGGCGTCGCCTCGACCAAGGCCTTCACGTGCCAACTCGCGGTCCTGGCCGCACTTGCGGTCAATCTCGCGCGCGCCAAGGGACGCCTGAGCCGGGACGAGGAACGCGGGATCGTGCGCCATCTTGCAGAGGCGCCGGCCGCGCTCAATGGCGCACTGGCTTATGACGAGGCGATCCAGGCGATGGCGCACCATGTCGCCGCCGCGCGCGACGTTCTCTATCTCGGCCGCGGACCGGATTATCCGCTGGCGCTGGAAGGCGCGCTCAAGCTCAAGGAGATCAGCTATATCCACGCCGAAGGCTATGCCGCCGGCGAGATGAAGCATGGGCCGATCGCCCTAATCGACGAGGCTGTCCCGATCATCGTCATCGCGCCTTCGGGACCGCTGTTCGACAAGACCGTATCGAACATGCAGGAAGTGCAGGCGCGCGGCGGCAAGGTCGTGCTAATCTCGGACTATGACGGAGTTGCTGCGGCAGGGGACGGATGCCTGGCGACAATCACGATGCCCAAGGTCCATCCGCTGATCGCGCCGCTGGTCTACGCAATTCCGGTGCAGCTGCTCGCTTACCATGTGGCGGTACTCAAGGGCACCGATGTCGATCAGCCGCGCAATCTGGCTAAGAGCGTCACGGTCGAGTGAGGATGGATCGGCAGTAGTGCCAGCCCAACACGGGAGCGCTTACCGGACAGCCAAAGCGCCCGGCGATGGCCAGCGCGTTAGTACCGCTTTGGCCCTGTTCGGCAATGCTGCTAAGTGAAAAACGCAACGCGAAGATAATCGCGTGAGGCACGAACCATAAGGGACGGCCGCGGGGAGAATGATATGGCCAGGTTGGCGCTGCAGGAGATACGTCCGTGATACGGAATGCTCTCGTTGCCCTGATCTGCTTCGCCACAGCCGGTGCGTCGGCGCAGACGCCTGCACCGTCGCCAGCAACGCCCCCTGCCGCGGCAGCCGTGTCGCCCGAACAACCCTTCATCAAACCCGCCACGATCGACGACTCACTGGAGGTGACCGGCGACAGTGTCGCGGCCATGCAGATCAACACGCGCATGCTGATCGACGTGGAGGTGAACAGGAAAGGCCCATTCGGTTTCTTCGTCGACAGCGGGGCAGACCGCACCGTGATCGGTGAAGCGTTGGCGCAAAGGCTCGGGCTTCCGCTGGGACCGCCGGTGATGCTCAACAGCATGAGCGGGGCGAAACTGACACCCACCGTGCGAATCGACAGCCTGCGGGTCGGCAGCAGCGAGGTCCACGATATTGCCGCCCCGCCGCTGCCGGAGCGCTTTCTTGCCGCGCAGGGTTTGCTGGGGATTGATGCACTTGCCGATCAGCGGCTCAACATCGATTTCGAGCATAAACGGATCACGGTTCAGGACACGCATCGCTCCGAGCTCGCTGCGGGGCCGGACGAGGTGGTGGTGGTCGCGCGGCGCCGCAAAGGGCAGCTGATCCTGACACAGGCGGTTGTAGGCGGCGCCGCGGTTGCCGCGGTAATCGATACCGGGACCGAAATCACGGTCGGCAATAGCGCTTTGCGCGCCAGGCTGCTGCGGGGCAGCCGGGTCGCTTTTCGCACCGCCAGCCTGATGAGCGTAACCGGGGAATCGATCATTGCCGATCTGGTGCAGGTGCCTGAAATCCGCATCGGATCACTCCTGTTTCAGCGCGTGACGATCGCGTTCGTCGACGTACCCCCCTTCAAATTGTTCGGGCTGGAGAAGGAGCCGGCAATCATGCTGGGCACCGACATACTCGAAGGGTTCAGACGCGTTTCACTGGATTTTCGGCGGCGGCGCGTGCGTTTCACGCTGCGTCCCGGCAGCCGTTGATCACCCGGCCAAACTCACCATATGGTGGGTGACTGCCGCATATCGATCGCGGCGCCGGAGTGTTCATGACCGAAGCTTTCCCCGTATTGCCGCTGCGCGACATCGTCGTCTTCCCGCAAATGATCGTTCCTCTGTTCGTCGGCCGCGATAAGTCGGTGGCCGCGCTGGAAAGCGCGATGGCAGCGGACAAGACCATATTCCTGTTGTCCCAGATGGATCCGGCCGAAGACGATCCCGATGCGAACTCGCTGTTCGACATCGGCGTTACAGCCACTGTGCTGCAGCTGCTCAAGCTGCCCGACGGCACCGTGCGAGTGCTGGTGGAAGGCAAGCAGCGGGCGCGCATGACGAGTCTGGAGGCGGGTGCCACGCATCTTACGGCTGAGATCGAGCTGCTCGGCGACGGCGAAGCCGATCCCGCATCGGATGAGGTCAAGGCGCTGATGCGCTCGGTCGCCGACCAGTTCGAACGCTATGCCCAGCTCAACCGCAAATTGCCCGATGAACTACCGGGGCAACTGGCGGAAATCGAGGATCCGGCGCGGCTGGCCGATGCGGTCGCGGGTAATATTTCCGTCAAGGTCTCCGACAAGCAGGCAATGCTGGTCGAGAACGATCCCGCCAAGCGGCTGGAGATGGCCTTTGCCTTCATGGAGGGCGAGCTTGGGGCGCTGCAGGTCGAGAAGAAAATCCGTAGTCGTGTGAAGCGGCAGATGGAAAAGACCCAGCGCGAATATTACCTCAACGAGCAGTTGAAGGCGATCCAGCGCGAGCTCGGCACGACCGAGGGTGACGAGGGCGGCGACGAGATCGCCGAACTCACCCAGAAGATCGCGAACCTCAAGCTGTCCAAGGAGGCGCGCGCCAAGGCAACCGCCGAGGTGAAGAAGCTGCGGACGATGGCGCCGATGTCGGCCGAAGCCACGGTCGTGCGCAATTATCTCGACGTGCTGCTCGGCCTGCCATGGGGCAAGAAGTCCAAGATCAAGAAGGACATCGCCGCCGCGCAGGCGGTGCTGGACGAGGACCATTACGCGCTTGAGAAGGTCAAGGACCGGATCATCGAATATCTCGCGGTGCAGGCGCGCACCAACAAGCTGAAGGGTCCGATCCTGTGCCTGGTCGGGCCGCCCGGCGTCGGCAAGACCTCGCTCGGACGCTCGATCGCCAAGGCGACGGGTCGCGAATTCGTGCGCCAGTCGCTCGGCGGGGTGCGCGACGAAGCTGAGATCCGCGGACATCGCCGCACCTATATCGGCTCGCTGCCGGGCAAGATCGTAACCAACCTGAAGAAGGCGGGCACGTCTAACCCGTTGTTCCTGCTCGATGAGATCGACAAGCTCGGCCAGGATTATCGTGGCGACCCGGCCTCGGCTTTGCTGGAGGTGCTCGACCCGGAACAGAATAACAAGTTCCAGGACCATTATCTGGAAATCGATGTCGATCTTTCGGATGTGATGTTCGTCACGACCGCAAACTCGTTGAACCTGCCGCAGCCGTTGCTCGACCGCATGGAGATCATCCGGCTCGAGGGGTATACCGAGGACGAGAAGGTCGAGATCGCCAAGAAGCATCTGCTTCAGAAGCAGATCGACGCGCATGGCCTGAAGCCGGAAGAGTTTGTCCTGACCGACGAGGCGCTGCGCGACCTGATCCGCTATTATACGCGGGAGGCGGGCGTGCGCACGCTGGAGCGCGAGATCGCCAAGCTCGCGCGCAAGGCGCTGCGCAAGATCCTCGAGAAGAAGGAAACCGCGGTCACGATCACGCCCGAGAATCTCGGCGACTATGCCGGCGTGCGCAAGCATCGCTACGGTGTATCGGAAGAAGAGGATCAGATCGGCGCGGTCACCGGGCTCGCATGGACCGAGGTCGGCGGAGAATTGCTGACGATCGAGGCGGTCACCGTGCCGGGCAAGGGTCAGGTCAAGACGACCGGTAAGTTGGGCGAAGTGATGCAGGAATCGATCCAGGCAGCCTGGTCGTTCCTGCGCGCGCGCGCTCCCATATACGGTATCAAGCCCAGCGTCTTCGCGAAGAAGGACGTCCATATCCATCTGCCCGAAGGCGCGGTGCCAAAGGACGGGCCGTCGGCGGGCATTGGTATGGTGACCGCGTTGATCTCGACGCTTACGGGGATCGCCGTGCGCCGCGACGTTGCGATGACTGGCGAGGTCACCTTGCGGGGCCGCGTCCTGCCGATCGGCGGCCTGAAGGAGAAGCTCCTGGCCGCGCTGCGCGGTGGCATCACCACCGTTTTGATCCCGGCAGAAAACGAAAAGGATCTGGCGGATATTCCGGCCAACATCCTCGAAGGTCTCGAGATCGTGCCCGTCAGCCATGTCGACGAGGTGCTGGTGCGCGCGCTCGCCCAGCCCATCGTCCCGATCGAGTGGACCGAAGCCGACGAACTCGCGACCGAGCCGCCGCTCGGGCAGGTTGCAGCCGATCCGGGCGCGAGCGTCGCCCGGCATTAATCAGCATCAGCTTTTCTTTGACTCCCCCCGCCGGCTTGGCATTAGATGGGCGCTCGCGCGCGTATCCGACCAGGCTGGCGGGAAAGGGGATTCATGAACAAGCAGGAGCTGATCGCGGCCGTCGCCGAGCAAACCGGGCTCGCACGTAACGACGCCGCCAAGGCGATCGAGTCGCTGCTCGATACGATCATCGCGCAGCTCAAGAAGGGCGGGGAGGTCCGCATGGTGGGCTTCGGCAATTTCTCCGTGAGCCGGCGCAAGGCCTCCACCGGCCGCAACCCGCGCACCGGCGAACCGATGAACATCAAAGCCACCAGTCAGCCGAAGTTTCGGCCGGGCAAGGTGCTCAAGGATTCGGTCAACTGAGTATGCGGGGTTGGGCTGGACAGGGAATGCCATGCCCGGTAACCGCGCTCCCCACGGGCGCATAGCTCAGCGGTAGAGCACTGCCTTCACACGGCAGGGGTCGCAGGTTCAATCCCTGCTGCGCCCACCAGATCAAGCCCCGGAAGGTCGTATGGCTTTCCGGGGCTTTTTCGTTCCGGGGTGGACAAAAGGCCCATCCGGAACGCTTGGGAACGGAGAAGTCGATGCCGGGTCCGCTCGAAGGTCTGAAGGTGCTGGAATTGGCGCGCATCCTCGCGGGGCCGTGGGCAGGCCAGACCTTGGCCGATCTCGGTGCGGACGTGATCAAGGTCGAGAGCCCGGAGGGCGACGATACGCGCCGCTGGGGGCCGCCATTCGTTGCCGCTGCCGAGGGGGGCGATCTCTCCGCGGCTTATTTCCATGCCTGCAATCGCGGTAAAAGGTCGATCGTCGCCGATTTCACGACGGAGGACGGCAGAGCCCTGGTCGAGCGGCTTGCAGCGTCCGCCGACGTGCTGATCGAGAATTTCAAGGTTGGCGGGCTCGCGAAATACGGCCTCGATCATGCCAGCTTGTCGAAGCTCAATCCGCGCCTGATTTACGCCTCGATCACTGGCTTTGGTCAGGATGGGCCTTATGCGGCGCGCGCGGGCTATGATTTCCTGATCCAGGGCATGGCGGGTGCGATGTCGATCACCGGCGACGCTGACGGTCCGCCGACCAAGACCGGCTTCGCCATGGCTGACATCTTTTCCGGCCTCTACGCCACGATCGGCATTCTGGCGGCGTTGCGCCGGCGGGAAGAGACGGGGCAGGGGGCGTGGATCGACTGCGCGCTCATGGACAGCCAGGTGGGCGTACTGGCCAATCAGGCGCTCAATTATCTGGTCTCCGGCATCGCACCGTCGCGGCTCGGCAACGCCCATCCCAGCATCGTCCCCTATGAGGTGTTCCCGGTGCGTGACGGCCATGTCGTCATCGCCGTGGGCAACGACGGCCAGTTCGGGCGATTGTGCGAGGTGCTGAAGGATCCGGATCTTGGCCGCGATCCTGCTTTCGGTACCAATCCGCTCCGGGTCGAAAACCGAGCCGTGCTGATCGGGCGGTTAACGGCACTGACATTGCAGTTCGATCGTCGTGCGCTGCTGACCGCGCTGGAAAGGGCGTCGGTCCCTGCCGGTCCGATCAACACGATCGCGGAGGCGTTCGACGATCCGCAAGTTCAGCATCGGGGAATGCGTCTCGATCTGCCGGCCGCCGATGCGGCGAGTGGCGCCATACCGGGCGTGCGGACGCCGCTAATGATCGATGGAATCGCTGCCGCGCACCCACGTCCCTCACCGTGTATCGGCGAGCATGATGCTGAAATATTGGCCGATCGGGCGTGGCTTCGCCCGTGAAAATGCCGAGCCACGCGCCTGAACATGGCAGCGCCGCCCGGCACAAGGCCGACCGACGTGCAATGTCTATCGCTTGCTCAGTAGCAGAAGCGGTTGATCAGATTTTCGAGCCGTTCCTGGCCGCCCGACTTGGGCTGCGGATTGAGGTTCTTCGCAATGGCCAGATCGGCGACATCGGCGAGCGAGCCCGTCGCAGCGGCCTGGCCGATTTCGCCATCCCAGCCCGCGTAACGCGCTTTCTTGAACGTATCGAGCCGCCCATCCTCGATCAGAGCCGCGGCGTTGAGCAGGCCCTTGGCGATGACGTCGATCGCGCCGACATGACCGTAGAACAGATCGGCGGGATCGACACTCTGGCGACGGACCTTCGAATCGAAATTGAAGCCCCCGTCGGTGAAGCCACCGGCGCGGAACACTTCAAGCATCGCCAATGTCATTTCCTCGACCGAATTGGGGAATTGATCGGTATCCCAACCATTCTGGTGATCGCCGCGATTGGCGTCGATCGAGCCGAAGATGCCGAGCGCGTTGGCCATCGCCAGTTCGTGCTCGAAGGTATGGCCGGCGAGCGTGGCGTGGTTCGCCTCGATATTGACCTTGACCTCATTCTCCAGGCCGTAGCGCTTCAGGAAGCCGTACACGGTGGCCGTGTCGAAATCATATTGATGCTTGGTCGGCTCGTGCGGCTTCGGCTCGATCAGGATCGTACCATTGAAGCCGATCTTGTGCTTGTGCTCGACCACGAGCGTAAGGAAGCGGCCGAGCTGGTCGAGCTCCTTCTTGAGATCGGTGTTGAGCGCGGTTTCATAACCTTCGCGGCCGCCCCACAGAACGTAGTTCGCGCCGCCGAGCCGATGCGTCGCCTCGAGCGCGCCACGCACCTGCATGGCGCCGAATGCGAACACTTCGGGATCGGGGTTGGTGGCGCCGCCCGACGCGAAGCGCGGGTGGCTGAACAGGTTGGCTGTGCCCCATAGCAATTTGCGGCCGGTCTCGCCCTGCAGCCGCTCGAGGTCGTCGACCGCTTCGGCCAGATATTTCTGATGCTCCGCGGCATTGGTCGCGACCGCCATCACGTCAACATCGTGGAAGCAGTAGAAGGGCACGTCGAGTTTCTGGATGAAATCGAAACCCTCGCGGCGCTTCCACGCCGCTGCTGCGCTGTCCATCGTTCCGGCCAGCCACGGACGATTGAAGGTGCCCGCGCCGAAAATGTCGGCACCCGGCCAGGAAAAGGTGTGCCAGAAGCAGACGGCGAAGCGGAGATGATCCTCCATCCGCTTGCCCATCACCATTCGGTTCTTGTCGTAAAAGCGGTAGGAAAGCTCGTCGGTGGAATCCGGGCCCTTGAAGGCGATCGGTGCGATCTCGGCGAAATAATTCGGTTGGGTAGACATTACTGGCCTCTCATTTTCGGGGAGATGTGGGGATAGGCGGCGCGGAAGGCCTGCTTCTTGGGTGCGAGCAAGGCGACATCGGCGGAATCGGGTTCGATTACTCTTTCTATCGGCGGCGGCGCACAGACGATGCGCGGATCGGCTTGGTCGACTGCCACCTGTGCCAGGCGCGCGGCGCCTAATGCGGGGCCGACTTCGCCGCCGCGCAGGTAGACCAGTGGGGTTTCGACCGCCGCGCTGATGATCCGCCCCCAATAAGCCGAGCGCGCTCCGCCGCCGATGACGGACAGCTGCGATACTTCGGTGCCCGCATCGCGCAGCGCATCGAGGCCATCCGCTAGCGCAAAGGCAACGCCTTCCAATACCGCCTGGGCGAGGGTCCCGACACTCGTGTCATTGTCGAGGTTGAGGAAGGCTCCTCGCACCAGCGCATCGTTGTGCGGCGTACGCTCGCCTGAAAGGTAAGGCAGGAATACTTCCTGGCCGCGGGCAGGTCCGACATCCTCCGCACGGCTGAACAATTCGGGCGCACTGGCGGCGCCGGTGAGGCGAGCGACCCAGTCGATGCACGCCGCGGCGCTCAAATGGACCGACATCTGATGCCACATATTGGGCAAAGCGTGGCAGAAAGCGTGGACCGCACGGGTAGGATTAGGCCGGAAGCGATCGGTCGCGATGAAAATGACCCCCGACGTCCCGAGCGAAAGCAGCGCGTCGCCGTCAGAAACCACGCCCACGCCGATCGCACCGGCAGCATTGTCGCCGCCGCCGCCGACAACCGGCACCTGTGCCATGCCCCAATTTTCGGCGATCTCCTGCCGCAGCATGCCCGCAATGTCCGAGCCCTCGAACAATTGTGGCATCTGCTCGCGTGTAAGGCCGGTCGCGGCGAGCAGCTCGTCGCTCCAGTCGCGTTTGGCGACGTTCAGCCACAATGTGCCAGCGCTGTCAGACATGTCCGATGCTTTTTCGCCCGTCATGCGCAGCCGGACATAATCCTTCGGTAGGAGCACAGTTCGGATCTGATCGAAGATTGCCGGTTCATGCTTGCGGACCCAGGCCAGCTTAGGCGCGGTGAAGCCGGGCATGGCGAGGTTGCCGGCAATGGCGTGCAGGTTCGGCACCGCCGCCGTCAATTCCTCGCATTCCTCGTAAGACCGTCCGTCATTCCACAATATGGCGGGGCGCAACGGCCGGTCGGCGGCGTCCAGTAAGGTCGCGCCGTGCATCTGCCCCGCAATACCGATACCGCGTACGGAGCGCCGCACGGCTGGCTCGATCGCACGAACGGCTGCCTGCGTCGCTTCCCACCAATCTTCCGGCGCCTGCTCGGACCATAAGGGTTGCGGACGCGAAACCGAGAGTGCAGCCACGCCCTGACCGGCGACGCTGCCGTCTGCGGCGATCACCACCGCCTTCACCCCGGACGTGCCGATGTCGATACCCAGAAACATCTTTGGCTAGATCCTCAATCGACGAACGGGTTGATGGTCTGGATCGTCCCGTCGGGATTGAAGCGCAGCTCGGTCACCTTGACGTTGCGCAGGTGGTTTTTGTTGGAGATCTGCGTGTCCGCATAGAACAGCCACCATTTGCCATCCTTCTGGATGATCGAGTGATGGCTGGTCCAGCCCTGGACCGGCTGTAGGATGTGACCAGTGTAGGTGAACGGCCCATAGGGGTTAGTCCCGATCGCATAGTTCAGGAAATGCGTGTCACCGGTCGAGTAGGTATAGTAATATTTGCCATCCTTTTTGAACATCCACGATGCCTCAAAGAACCGCTTTTCGTGATCGCCGCCGAGGACGGGCTTGCCATTTTGATCGAGGATCACCGCATCGCGCGGCGCCTCGGCGAGTTGCTTCAGGTCCGACGTCATGCGCGCGACCTTGCCCGACAATGCCGGCTTGTCGTCCTGCTGCAGATCGGTATCGGTCCCGTTCGGATCGAACCTGCCCGTCGCCCAACGCTGCAGCTGGCCACCCCAGATTCCTCCGAAATACATATAGGCCTGGTTGTCGTCGTCGATGAACACGGCAGGGTCCATCGAATAGGCGCCCTTGATCGGCTCCGGCTCGGCCTTGAAGGGACCCATCGGGTTCTTCGAGGTCGCGACACCGATCTTGAACTGGCCGAGCCCGCGCGGATCCAGATTTTTGTCGCGCGCAGGGAAGAACAGATAATAAGTGCCGTTGCGATAGGCCGCATCCGGCGCCCACATCTGCTTCGATGCCCAAGGCACATCCTTCACATCGAGCGCGACAGGCCCAATCTTCACCGGCGCGCCGACATGATCCATTTCGAGCACGATATAATCGTGCATCGCATATTGGTTGCCGAGGTCGTCATCGCCCGTTTCCGTCGGCACGTCGTGCGACGGATAGACATAGATCTTGTTGTTGAAGACGTGCGCCGAGGGATCGGCGGTATAGATTTCGCTTACCAGCGGCTGCGAGAGATAATGGCGGCCCTCTGGCGATACGGTTGGGACTGCTGGCGCGGCAGCCCCGGCCGGTCCCGCTATGGGCCAGCAGAAAAATGAGCAAGCGAGTGCCGCTCTGATCAGCTTCGAATTCGCCATCAATCCCTCCTAAGGATCACTTTTATACCGCACGGCGTGCCCACGCATGCCAGCAATTTGCCTCACCGTCTTGGGCGATGAGTGCCTGATAGCGCTACCAATAGCCGGCCAAACCGGCCAATCAAGCGCTTCCTGCCGTCGGGTATAAATTAGCGCGTAATTCGTTTCGGAACCGTACGGTCCTGTGTAGGTTCATTCGGCAAGTTCATTGGACGGAGATGGTGCATGGCCGATACCCCTACCGACGGCAGCAAGCCCGCTGCGGCCGCCAAGCCCAAGCCGAAGGCTGCGCGCAAGCCCGCCGCCCCCAAGCCCGCCGCGGCTGCATCGGCCGCCGCTTCGGTTAGCAAGCCGGCTGCAAAGACGGCACCCAAGCCTCGCAAGCCCGCCGCTGTGGCTACGAAGCCCGCCAAGCTGGCCGGCAAAGTCGCGACACCTCCTGCCAACAAAGCCAAGCCGCGCACCGTCCCCAAGGCTTCTCCGGCACGTGCGCCGACCGCTGCAACACCTAAATCGCCGGTCAGCGTGCGCCGTGCCGCCGCCAGTGCCGGTGTCTTTGCAGTCGTTGCCGGCTTCTTTGCGGCGCTGTTCGGGCGCAAGCAGGACTGATCGACGCCATTGATTGTTGCGGTGAGGTGAGTCGATCGACTCGCCCCTTTCGCTATGTCGACAGTGCGATCAGGTCCGCCGTTCCATGAGCTAATTGGGCCGGGATGCTGCGATAAACTTATTGCGTGCAGGCAATCCCATCGCATGCCCGATGCAGCCGCCAGGAAATGGCGGCCGCGCCGAGGCAAAGGACGGCCACGCTTATAAGTGCCTCGAGGACGGAAACACCGACCGCGGCGAGCGCCACCGCGCCGACCGCGCCGATCACCATTGCCCCCGAGTTGACGATATTATTGGCAGCGACGGTACGGGCCGTATGATCGCTTTCGACGGTGGTGGTAAGGAAGGCGTAGAGCGGCACGACAAACATTCCCCCCGTTACTGAAACGCCCAGAAGGGAGAGAGCCACCAGAGGTGCGCCAGGGTGATGGGCAAAGGCGCTGAACGAATAAAGCGCGCCTTCATCGGCCGGCACCCAGCGGTGTGCCGCCAGCACCATCAGCAGCACGAAGCCTCCCATGGCGATGACCGAAGCGGGCGCATAGCGCGCGGACACGCGCCCCGCGAGCAGACGGTTGACTAGCACTGAGCCCATTGCGACGCCGATCGAGAAGATTGCAAGGAACAGGCTCGCCACCTGCTTGTCGGCGGTAAATACGTTCTTCACCAGCGGCGGGAATTCGATCACCAGGACCGCACCGATCATCCAGAAGAAGCTGATCGAGAGGATCGAAAGGAACAGCCGTGGAATGTGCAGCGTCGCGGAAACCAGGGTGATGGAGGCACGCACGATGTGCAGGTCGAGCGGCTGCCTTTCGCCGGACGAAGGCGCCGGCGGGATTTCACGCGCCGTCAGCCAGCCGATCGCTGCCACGGCGAGCACCAGCAACGCCGCGAGCTTGGGATTGATGAGGCCTGCCAGGATCGTGCCGCCGAGAATGGCGATATAGGTGCCGGCCTCAACCAGGCCGGTGCCGCCCAAGACCTCCTCGCGACGCAGATGCTGCGGCAGGATGGCGTATTTGATGGGGCCGAAGAAGGTCGAGTGCGCGCCCATGGCCAGCACGGCGCCAAGCATCAGCGGCACTGAGGAGAACAGCAAGCCGGCCGCGCCGACGATCATGATGGCGATCTCCGCCGTCTTGATGATCCGCACGATCCGCGCCTTGTCGTGGCTGTCGGCGAGCTGGCCGGACAGCGCCGACAGCAGGAAGAATGGCAGGATGAACAGGCCGGTCGCAATCGCGCTGAAGGCGGCTTCCTTCTTGGCGTCGGAATAGATCGAATAGGTCGCGAACAGGACCATCGCCTGCTTGAACAGATTGTCGTTGAACGCACCCAGAAATTGCGTCGCGAACAACGGCAAAAAGCGACGCTGGCCCAAAAGCCGGAATGATGTGGTCATCGGATGGGGCTACGCGCGTCGCTGGTTTTACTCACGGTCGCGGCCCATAGACGATTTCGAACGGCAACGCCAAACACGCCTGCGAGATCCAATGGAAGTCACCTTGGGAGCTGACGGTCCCCAGATCGAAACCGAACGTTTGCGCCTGCGGCGGCACAGGCTGACGGATCTCGACGCTCGCGCTGCCATGACGAGCAATTCCACCACCATGGCGTTTGTCGGCGGCCCCCAAGATTATGAAGAGAATTTCAACCGGCTGCTGCGCTACGCCGGACATTGGGCATTGCTCAACCACGGCGTCTTCCTGATCGAGGAGCGTGCAGGTGGTGGCTTTGTCGGAGAAGCGGGGTTGGCCTACTTTCGGCGCGGCCTCGGCCCGGATTTCGACGGCTTCCCCGAAGCGGCGTGGATGATCGCCGCTTCGGCAGTGGGCCAGGGCTATGCGACCGAGGCGATCACGGCAGCGATTGCATGGTACGAGCAAAATTTCGGTCGGGGGCGCAAGGTTTGTATCATCGATCCCGGCAATGGTCCGTCGCTGCGCGTGGCGGCCAAGCTCGGTTTTCGGCCTTTCCGCGATGCGGTTTTCAAGGATCGGCCCGTAATATTGCACGAACGGCTCCCAACCCCTCCCCAAGCAGGATGAGCCGCGCTAGACCCGCTGTCATGTTGACCTTGCCCAACCTCCTCACCTTGTCGCGCATCGTCGCGATGCCGGTGATGGTGTTGCTGTTATGGCATCCCCGGCCGTGGGATTATGCGGTTGCGTTCGGTCTGTACGTACTCGTGGGCATCACCGATTATTTCGACGGCTATCTGGCGCGCGCGCAGGGCGCGGTCTCGAGGCTCGGCATCTTCCTCGACCCGATCGCCGACAAGATCATGGTCGCGACCGTCATCGTCATGCTGCTGTTCACTCGCGCAATCGATGGACCGGCGGTGATCGCAGCTTTGATCATCCTCGTCCGCGAGATCGCCGTGTCGGGACTGCGAGAATTCCTGGCGGAGCTGCGTGTTTCGATGCCGGTCAGCCAGCTTGCCAAGTGGAAGACGACGTTCCAGCTCGTTTCGCTCGGTGCCCTTATCCTTGCAGGAGCGCTCCCGGAACAGGCCTGGATCAGCTGGGTGGGGCTGTTTTGCCTCTGGAGCGCGGCCGGTCTGACCGCGGTGACGGGCTGGGACTATCTCCGCGTTGGTCTGAAGCACATGGATTGACGTGGATATTCTGTATTTTGCCTGGGTCCGCGAACGGATTGGCCTCGATCGGGAGCAGGTCGATCCCCCGATCGAAGTGAAAGACATTGCCGGTCTCATCACATGGCTCGCGACACGCAGCTCCGGTCATGCCGCCGCCCTGGCGGAGCCGGCGCGGTTGCGCGCCGCGATCGATCAGCGCTTCGCAACTTTCGACGCCTCCATCACTGGCGCGCACGAGGTCGCACTCTTTCCGCCGGTGACGGGAGGGTGATCGAGGTTCGTCTCCAGGCCGAGATGTTCGAGGGCGGTGTCGAGCTGGCCCGGCTCCAGGCGCTGGGGGGCGGCGCGCTTGCCAGCTTCACGGGCGTGGTGCGCGGCGATGGCGACTTGCGGGAACTCTTTCTCGAACATCATGCCGTGATGACGCTGGCGATGATGCGGGGGCTGGCCGACGAGGCCGCCGCGCGATGGAAGTTGATCGGGGTAACGCTGATTCATCGCTACGGTGCGCTAAGCCCAGGCGATCCGATCGTGTTCGTCGCCACCGCAGCCAAGCATCGCGCCGCCGCGCTCGAAGCCTGTGCCAGCCTGATCGACCGGCTCAAGACCGAGGCGCCGTTCTGGAAACGCGAGACGTTTCACGATGGCCACGTTCAATGGGTCGAGCCACGTTCCGGTGATGACGCGGCCGCGGCGCGCTGGTTGCGGGACGAGAGTTAAGACTGTAGGGCCGTGCCTGATTTTTAGGCAGTGAAGCGTGGCCCGGCTCAAACCCATCTCCATCGGCAACGTCGTCATCGAAACGCCCGTGATCCTGGCGCCGATGACCGGCGTCAGCGATCTTCCGTTTCGCCGGCTGGTCCGTTCCTACGGATCCGGCCTCAATGTTACGGAGATGATCGCCAGCCAGGCCGCCATCCGCGAGACCCGCCAGTCAATCCAGAAGGCTTTGTGGGATCCAAGCGAGGATCCAGTCTCGATGCAGCTCGTCGGATGTGAGCCCGAGCAGATGGGCGAGGCGGCAAAGCTGGCCGAGGATAAAGGCGCGGCCATCGTCGATATCAATATGGGCTGTCCGGTGCGCAAGGTAGTAAACGGCGATGCCGGCTCTGCGCTGATGGCCAAACCCAAGCTTGCCGCCCAATTGATTGCCGCGACGGTCAGGGCGGTGAAGGTGCCGGTCACCCTCAAGATGCGCATGGGCTGGGACCATCACAGCCTCAATGCACCCGAACTGGCCCGCATCGCCGAGGATATCGGCGTCAAGATGATCACGGTACACGGCCGCACCCGTTGCCAGATGTACAAGGGCTCAGCCGACTGGGCCTTCATCCGCCGGGTCAAGGATGCGGTTTCAATTCCCGTTATCGCCAATGGTGACATCTGCTCGATCGAGGATGCCGAAGCGGCGCTCGATCAATCGGGCGCGGACGGCGTCATGATCGGCCGCGGCGCCTATGGCCGGCCCTGGCTGCTCTCGCAGGTAATGCGCTGGCTGCAAACCGGCGAGCGCCGGCCCGATCCGTCTCTTGACGAGCAATATCGTGCCATCATAGCGCATTATCGCGACATGCTCGAGCTTTACGGGCCTGAGGTCGGCGTGAATATGGCGCGCAAGCATATCGGCTGGTACACCAAGGGGCTGACGGGCTCGGCCGAGTTCCGCAACAAGGTCAATCAACAGCCGGACGCCGCGGTCGTGCTACGCATGTTGGCCGAATTCTACGCTCCGTGGACTATACGAGCGGCCGCCTAGCCCGGCTGCGCGCGCGCGGTGACGCGCGTCCTGCGCCGGCCGAAGCGTTGCTCTCCGCCCTGCCGACGCCGTTGCTGGTGGTCGACGAGGGCGGCGTGATCCTCGACGCCAACGCCGCGGCCGAGACGTTGCTCAACCTCTCGCGCAACGCGATCATCGGGATGGGGATCGATGAAGCGACCGGCCATCATCTGCGCACGATGCCCACCGACACGCCGTTCGTCGCCTACGATATCGAGATCGCCTTGCCCGGACACCGGCACGTGCGTGGCGATCTTCTGGCGGCCCCGCTGCCGGACTGGCCGGGCTGGCGGGTGGTCGCGCTCCATGCTTATCCCAGCGCGGTGCCGATCGCGCGGCGGGCAGGCGGCAATCTCGCGGCCGCGGGTGCAGCCGCGCTGCTTGCGCATGAAATCAAGAACCCGCTCTCGGGAATACGAGGTGCGGCGCAATTGCTCGAGGCCAATGCCGACGAGGATTCGCGCGCGTTGACCCGGCTGATCCGCGACGAAGTCGACCGCGTCGCCGCCTTGCTCGACCGGATGGAAGGCTTCACCGACACGCGCCCGCTCCAACTGGAGCCGCAGAATATCCATGCCATTCTGGAACATGCGCGCGCGGTGGCAACGCAGGGTTTCGGCGGAAATGTCGTATTCCGAGAGGTTTACGACCCGTCCCTGCCGCCGGTGCTGGGCCATCGCGATTCGCTGGTCCAGGTGGTGATCAACCTCCTTAAAAACGCCGCCGAGGCTCTGGGTGAGAGGGGCGGGGCGGTCACGCTCACAACCGCGTATCGCCACGGCATGCGGATGGTGACTGCCGGCGGCGATGGCAGGCGGCAATTGCCGATCGAGGTATGCGTGATCGACGATGGTCCGGGCGCACCCCCCGAAATCGCGGAGCATCTATTCGATCCGTTCGTCAGCTCGAAACGCTCCGGCCGCGGACTCGGCCTGGCTCTCGTCGAGAAGCTCGTGGCGGATCAGGGCGGGATGGTCGAATATGCACGTGAAGGTAACCCGGAGCGCACCGTGTTCCGCCTGCTGCTGCCGCGCGCGCCGAGGAAATGACGATGGCCGGACGAATCCTGGTATGTGACGATGATGCGGCGATCCGCACCGTGGTGCGGGAGGCGCTGCGCCGCGCCGGCCACACCGTGGAAACCGCCGCCAATGCCGCGGAGCTTCGCCGTGCGATCCGCAACTTCCGTCCGCAAGTGTTGCTGACCGACGTGATCCTGCCTGATGGCAACGGGCTCGATCTCGTCCCCGAGCTCCTCGCCGACAACCCGCATATGCCGATCATCGTCTTGTCGGCGCAGAACACGTTCACCACCGCGATGCGCGCGACCGAACAGGGCGCGTTCGATTATCTGCCCAAGCCGTTCGATCTTGGCGAGCTGATGCAGGCCGTGGACGATGCCCTTGCGCAAGGCCTTTCGACCGGTATCGAGGATGACGCACCGGCGGGTGAGGATTTGCCGTTGATCGGCCGTTCGCCGCCGATGCAGGAAGTCTATCGCACCATCGCGCGGGTCGTTTCCAACGACCTTACCGTGCTGGTGCTGGGCGAATCCGGCACGGGCAAGGAACTGGTCGCGCGGGCCATTCATGATTTCGGCCCACGCCGCCGCGCGCCCTTCGTGGCCGTGAACATGGCGGCAATTCCGCGTGAACTTATCGAAAGCGAGTTGTTCGGCCATGAGCGCGGAGCCTTTACGGGCGCGGCCCAACGAACCGCCGGCCGGTTCGAGCAAGCCCAGGGCGGGACGCTGTTTCTGGACGAGATTGGCGATATGCCGATGGAGGCTCAGACGCGATTGTTGCGCGTGCTTCAGTCGGGCGAATTCTCCCCCGTCGGCAGCGCGCGGGCGATCCGCGCCGATGTCCGCATCATTGCTGCGACCCATCAGGAATTGCCGCGCCTGATCGGAGACGGCCAATTTCGCGAGGATCTCTATTATCGCCTGAACGTGGTGCCGGTTCTGCTGCCGCCGTTGCGCGAACGCGGATCGGATATCGGGGAGCTCGCGCGGCATTTTCTTGATCGGGCTGCTGCCAACGGTCTGCCGCGCAAGCAACTGGATCCGCCCGCGGTAGCGCGGCTGGAACGCCACAGCTGGCCCGGCAATGTTCGCGAGCTCGAAAATCTCATGCGCCGGCTGGCAGCACTGACGCGGGATGCGGTGATCACACAGGCACTGGTCGAACAACAGCTGGGCCTGGGCGCGCAGCCGCCGATGCCGGCAATAGCTGAGGCAGCCGGGCTCGGAGAGGCGATCGAACAGCATCTCACGCGCCATTTTGCGGGTTATGGAGGCACGCTTCCGCCCGACGGCCTGTATGATCGCATTCTGGCCGAGATCGAACGGCCGCTATTGCGCCTTACGCTGGCGGCAGTGCGGGGCAACCAGCTGAAGGCCGCCCGTCTGCTTGGCATCAACCGGAACACGTTGCGCAAAAAGTTGACCGATCTCGGGGTCGGTCCAGCGGTGCGTCGAAGCGAGTAGCGCACGGCTCGCCGCATCTGGGACACACATGTGTTCCATCCGCCACAACTGCGTGGTAGCCAAGTCACGATGATGCCGTCTCTCGCAGGATCGCGACTACGGGCGCCCCGCTGGCGGCGGCGCTTCACCCTGCTGATCCGATCGCGGCATATGGCGGTGGCCATTCCGCTGGTTCTGATCGTAATGCTTGCCGCCGCGGGGATTACCTATGCGATATTGACGCATGGCAGCGCGGACCGGCCATTAAGCCCGTTTCTTATCGCGCTTCTTCTGGTCGGCAATCTCGTCCCGGCGATGGCATTGATGGTGCTTACGGCGCAACGCCGTGCGCGGAGCCGCTCGGAGCGTTCCCCGCTTGGCGGGCGAGGCGGCCTCCACGTCCGGTTAGTCGCGCTATTCTCGGTGCTTGCGGCGGTGCCGACCTTGCTCGTCGTTATCTTCGCATCACTGCTGTTTCAGTTCGGGATCAAATTCTGGTTTTCCGATCGTGCGAGCGTCGTGCTGCAAAATGCTGACCGCGTTGTTCAGGCCTATATCAACGAGCATCGCACCAACCTCTGGGAAAATGCGAAGGCGATGCGGGGCGATATTCTGACCACGCTTGCCACGGCGGCTCCGGACGATCCTCGCTGGGCGGGCTATTTCTTTCTTCAGGTCATCAACCGGCAGCTCAACCAAGCGGCCGTGATCAGGATAGCCCACGATGGCAGCGAGCAACTGATCTGGGGCGCGGGCCTCGTCAAGAACCGGCCGCTGGAAACGCTGGTCGATCCGGGGAAGCTTGCCATCTACGATTCCGAGCGGCCGCACGTCGCCGTCCTCCGCGACCGGATGGAGACGGTGGTGCCGTTGGACCGGCCCACCCGCACCTATCTATGGATCTCGCGGAGCGCCAACTCGCTGGCGATCGCGCAATCGGCGCGCGCGACTTTGTCGCTGGACGATTATCGCGCCTTCGTAGCGCGCGCTCGGACGCTGCAGCTGCAATTCAACGCGGCCCTCTTCCTCGTGTCCCTGTTGACGGTCGGCATCGCCATCTGGATCGCCTTTGCAGTCGCCGATCGGCTCGTTCGTCCGATCGGGGAGCTGGTCGGCGCGGCGCGGCGGGTCGCTGGCGGCGATCTTGCCGCGCGCGTGCCCGCTCCGAACAAATATGACGAGGTCGGCCGGCTGGCGGCCGCGTTCAATCGCATGACCCGCCGCCTCCAGGAACAGACCGGCGCGCTCGAAAGCCGGCGTGCGCTGACCGAAGCGGTGCTTGCCGGCGTGTCCGCGGGCGTCATCTTCGTCAATCGCGAACGCCAGGTTACGGTGATCAACCTTTCCGCGCAGGCGCTGCTGCGGACCGGAGATGCTAGTGCCATCGGGGAACAACTGCACGAGCTGGCGCCGGAGCTTGCGCGCATGCTCGATTCCGGCGAGCGCCAGTCCGTGGTCCAGCTGACCGGCGAGGGCGGGGTGCGCACGCTTGCAGTGACGGTGGTCGGCGCCGGCAACGGCCATGTTCTGACATTCGATGATATCACCCAACAGCTCGCCGATCAGCGTCATGCCGCCTGGTCCGACGTCGCCCGGCGCATCGCGCACGAGATCAAGAATCCGCTGACGCCGATCCAGCTTGCCGCCGAGCGACTCCAGCGACGCTATGGCAATGAGGTGCACAGCGACCCCGGCACCTTTGAGCGGCTGGTTTCAACCATCGTCCGCCAGGTTGGCGACATTCGCCGCATGATCGACGAATTCTCGTCCTTCGCGCGCATGCCCAAACCACGCTTTGCCCGCGAAAACCTGCTCGATATGGCGCGTCAGGCGCTGTTCCTGCAGGAGGTCGCGCATCCGGCGATCCGCTTCAGCCTCGACGCCCCCGAACCCGGCCCGACGATGGTGTGCGACCGCCGCCAGATCGGCCAGGCTTTGACCAATATTGTCAAGAATGCCTGCGAGGCGGTCGAGGCGCGGCTGGGTGAGGGCCAGGGTGGGGCCGTGGCAATGACGATCCGCGAGGACGGCGGACGTTTGATATTGGAAGTCGCCGATGACGGTATTGGTCTGCCTGCCGAGCGGGATCGCCTGACCGAACCTTATGTGACCACGCGCGCCAAGGGCACCGGCCTCGGCCTCGCGATCGTGCGGCGCATCGTCGAGGAGCATATCGGCACGCTCAGCTTCGCGGATCGGCCAGGGGGCGGCACCATCGTCCATCTCGACTTCGACCTGCACGCACTCGCCGCCATTGCCGACGAAGATACGCTCGACGAGCGAACTCCCGAACTCGTGAACGCCAGGAGCCTGTAAGACATGCCGCTCGATATTTTGGTTGTGGACGACGAAGCGGACATTCGTGAGCTCGTCTCCGGCGTACTCGAGGATGAGGGCTATCGGCCGCGCACGGCGGGCGATGCCGACGCCACGCTGGCTGCGCTGGCCGAGCGGCGGCCGAGCCTGGTTCTGCTCGACGTGTGGCTGCAGGGATCGCGCCTCGACGGATTGCAATTGCTGAGCGAGATCAAGCGGCGCGATCCGACGCTGCCGGTAATCGTGTTTTCTGGCCATGGTAATATCGACACGGCGGTGGCGGCGGTGCGCCAGGGCGCGGTCGATTTCATCGAAAAGCCATTCGAAAGCGCGCGCCTCCTCCACCTCGTCGCGCGCGCCACCGAAACCGATCAGCTGCGGCGCGAGAATGCCACCTTGCGCGCCCAGATCGGCCAGGAGGATGAGCTTACCGGTACGTCGCAGGCGATCAATCATGTCCGTGCTACGCTCAAGCGCGTCGCCGGGACCGGCAGCCGGGTGCTGATTGCGGGCCCTGCCGGGGCGGGTAAGGAAGTGGCGGCGCGGCTGCTCCACAATTGGTCGCCGCGTCAGCGCGCGCCTTTCATCGTCGTCTCGGCCGCGCGCATGACGCCGGACCGGGTTGAGGAGGAATTGTTCGGCGCCGAGGAAGGCGGCGAGCTGGTCCGTACCGGGCTGCTCGAACAGGCGCACGGGGGCACCCTGTTCCTCGACGAAATTGCCGACATGCCGATGTCGGCCCAGGCCAAGATCCTGCGGGTGCTGACCGACCAGAGCTTCTCCCGCGTCGGCGGCACGCGCACCGTCAAGGTCGACGTCCGTGTCGTTTCCGCGACGGCACGCGACCTCACCGCCGAAATCAGCGCGGGCCGTTTCCGCGAGGACCTTTATTATCGGCTCAACGTCGTGCCGGTCGTGCTGCCGCCGCTCGAGCAAAGGCGCGAGGATGTGCCGACGCTGGCGCTGCATTTCGCGGCTCGTTACGCGGCCGAGCGGCGCGTGCCGACGCCCGAATTGAGCGCCGAGGCTGCCGCTGCGCTCCAGGCCTATGACTGGCCCGGTAATGTCCGCCAGCTACGCAACGTCATCGAGCGCACGATCATCCTCGCGCCCGGCGACCGCATCGGCCGGATCGATGCCGACATGCTGCCCCCTGAATTGCTATCCGGCCAGGCCGAGATCGTGCCGGGAAATGCCGGCCGTTCGATCATGGGTACGCCTCTGCGTGAGGCGCGCGAGACGTTCGAGCGCGAATATCTTCGTGTTCAGATCCGCCGTTTTTCCGGGAATATCAGCCGTACCGCGACCTTCATCGGGATGGAGCGCTCGGCGCTCCACCGCAAGCTCAAGAGCCTGGGCCTCGCCGATCCGCGCGGCGAGGACGAATAGCTAGGCCTGCGCCATAACCAGCAACTCGCGTGCGACGCGGTCATAGGCCTCGCGCGGGAACAGGTTGGTGAAATGGCACAGGCTTGGAGAGAGCGTGCGATGGCGCTTGACCAGCGCCGGCCGGCCGGAGGTGGCATCGACATGCACCTCGAGGCTGTTCATCGTCGCGGTCATCCAGCTGTTGCACTGCTCGTCCCGCATCGGGTGCGGATCGAGGCCAAGCATGCCCATCGCCATCGCCAGATAGGGTTCGTCGGGCGCGCCGGTGCCACCGTGAATGTGGCGTGTGAAATTGCCCAGCCGCCCGAACAAGGCTCGCGCCGTGTCGAACAGGCTTTTGCCGATCAGGCCGCGCTTGAAGTAGAATGTCCCGCTATTCATCTGCACGAGCCGCGCTATCCGGGCGAGCCGGCACATCTCGGCAATGTCCATGCCGTACCATTGGCCTTCGCGGCGCCAATGGCCGGGCAGGGTAGCTTGATAGTCGGCGGAAAGACGCGACCAATAGGTGTCGATGTCGCGCTTGAGCAGCAGGCAGTCCGCGTCGACGAACATCGTCTCGTCGTAGATCGCGCAGTCATAGGCATGGAGCTTGATGATCGGCCCTGCCGGTGCATCGGTCGGGGCGGGGGTGAAGTCATCGAACAGGTGCCCGTAGCCGCTGTCGCGCAGCGCGGCGTCGTCGCGATCCGTCACAAGCTGGATCGGGCGGGACCCGTCGAACACGCGCAGCGAGGCGGCGCATGCCGCGGCCAGATCGAGGTAGCGCGCCGGCCCGATGGCGATGATCTGATAGCCTTGGGTAGGCAAAACATGCCCCACGATGTTTCCGATGGGCTCTCGCTAGCCGCCCCGCTAGCCCGACACAAACCGCATTGCGGGATAAGGATCGAACCTGCCTTGTGCTGCGGCGCAACAAGTCCTATTTTCCATTGTCCGCATCCTGCGGGCACACACGACGCCTGAACGGCGCCAGCGCGGGCCCATGACCCGCCAAGATGAAAGAGGCCGGCCAGATGGCGGACAAGGTCAACAATCTCCAGGACATCTTCCTGAACACCTTACGCAAAACCAAAACCCCGGTGACGATGTTCCTCGTGAAGGGCGTCAAGCTGCAGGGTATCATTACCTGGTTCGACAATTTCTCGGTGCTGCTGCGCCGCGATGGCCAGAGCCAGCTGATCTACAAGCACGCAATCTCGACAGTTATGCCCGCGCACCCGCTCGACCTCGCCGAAGTCGATAAGGCGTTCGAGGACAAGAAGTCGCCGTTGCTGCAGGAAATTTTCCTTGCGGCGGTACGCAAGTCCGGCGAGCCGGTGACGATGTTCCTCGTCAACGGCGTGATGCTGCAGGGCGAGATTGCTGCCTATGACCTGTTCTGCATGATGCTGCGTCGCGACGGGATGAGCCAGCTCGTCTACAAGCACGCCATCTCCACCGTTCAGCCGCTGCGTCCGCTCAACCTGATGAGCGGCGAGGAAGGCGAAGACGAGGAAGAATAAGCGAGGGGTGAAAGCCCCACGCTTAGTCCCTATCTTTGCGGTATGAGTGGATTTAGCAGGGAAGAAGCGGACGAAGTCCGTCACGGCGCGCGGGCGGTCATCGCAATGCCGGAAATCAATAATGGTCTGCGCGATACGGATGCGCGTCTGGACGAGGCTGCCGGCCTCGCCGTCGCCATCGGGCTTGAGGTGGTCGACCGGCTGTCCTTCCGCGTTCGCCAACCCAAGCCCGCGACCTTGTTCGGGTCCGGTCAGGTCGAGCAGATCGCCACGGCTGCGCGGATGCACGACGCGGAATTGATCGTCGTCGATGCCGCGCTGACGCCGGTACAACAGCAAAATCTGGAGAAAGCGTGCGAGGCCAAGGTCATCGACCGCACCGGGCTGATCCTCGAAATCTTCGGCGAGCGCGCGGCAACTGCTGAGGGCAGGCTGCAGGTCGAGCTGGCCCATCTGGATTATCAGGCGGGCCGGCTGGTCCGGTCCTGGACCCACCTTGAACGTCAGCGCGGCGGCTTCGGCTTCCTTGGCGGCCCTGGCGAAACCCAGATCGAGGCCGATCGCCGCTTGATCCGCGACCGCATGGCCAAAATCCGGCGCGAGCTTGAGCAGGTCCGCAAGACGCGCGGGCTGCATCGTGCGCGGCGCGAGCGCGCGCCGTGGCCGGTGGTGGCGCTGGTCGGCTATACCAATGCCGGCAAGTCGACACTGTTCAACCTGCTGACCGGCGCGGACGTGATGGCGGAAAATTTGCTGTTCGCGACGCTCGATCCGACTATGCGCCAGGTGTCGCTGCCGGGCATCGATAAGGTAATACTGTCGGACACGGTCGGTTTCGTGTCCGATCTGCCGACGCAATTGGTCGCTGCGTTCCGCGCCACGCTGGAAGAGGTCACCGCCGCCGACCTGATCCTCCACGTCCGCGACATCGCCCATCCGGATAGCGAAGCGCAGCGTGCGGACGTGCTCGCGGTGCTGAAGGAGATCGGCGTCGGCCCGGAAGCGGGCGAGGGTGTCCCGATCGTCGAAGTGTGGAACAAGATCGACGCACTCGACCCGGAGGCGCACGATCGCATCCTGGCCGATGCCGCCCGTGACGAGGATGTCATCGCCGTGTCCGCCTTGACCGGCGAGGGGATCGACGCATTGCGCCGGGATGTCGCCGAGCGTCTCCTCGCCGGCGCGCTGGTGCATAATATCACGCTGCCGGCGGGCGATGGCGGGGCGATCGCCTGGCTCCACCAGCATGGCGAGGTGCTCGAGCAGGCGATGGAAGGCGAGACGATGACGATGGATGTGCGTCTGTCGCCGGACGAGTGGAGCCGCTTCCAGTCGCGTCCCTGACCGTGCGTCACAAAAGCTTCATATCCGCCACCTAGCCCGAGCTTCGCGCAGCCGAGGCTATCAACACGTCCGACGATCCACCTTCCATCTTCCCGCCGATGATCGGGCCGGGCCTCGTCTGGACCTGCTGGCAGGGCGAGGACCGGGTCGTGCTTGCGGAGGCGCCGCCGCCTTCCGAGGTGTCATTCCGCTGGTTTCACCTCGATCTGTGGGATCAGCGCAGCGCGCGCTGGATCGCTGAACAATCTGATCTTCCGGCAGACGTACAGGCGCTCTTCCTTGCCTCGGACGATCAGCCGCGTGCGCTAGGTCAACATGGTGCGCTGGCGTTGGTGCTGCCCGACTTCGAACGCGAGTTCGATCGTGAGGAGACGGAGCGGATCGGCGCGCTGCGGGTGGCATTGCGTCCGGGGCTGATGCTAACCGGGCGCTATCATCCGCTGCACACGCCCGACATTTTCCGCCATCGCGCCGCACAAGCAGAGACGCTGGACGCATCGGGGGCGCTGGAGCTGATCCTCAACAGCTTGGCGGACACGCTCGCCTTGCGGACCGGCGCGGTGCTGTCGGCGCTGGTCGGGCTGGAAGATAAGTTGCTGGCGGATCAGGATACGCCCGATACGCGCGCTTTGGTGTCGTTGCGCCGGCTGACGGCACGACTGTTCCGTATGGCCGGGGGGATGCACACCACTTTGATGCGCGCGGTCGAGGATCCGTCAATCGGCGCCGCCTTCGGGGAGGTGCTGGCGCGGGCCGAGCGACGGCTGCAGCCGATCGAGCGGCATGTGGTGGCGGCACAGGGCCAGCTCAGGCTGCTGCGCGAGGAGCTCGATCTGCAGGCCGGCCAGCGCACCAATGAGAATGTCTATCTGCTGTCGGTAATCACGGCCTTGATCATGCCGGCGACATTGGTGACGGGCTTCTTCGGCATGAATACGGACGGCATGCCGTTCGAGCATGGCGCCGGCGGCACGATGATGGCGAGTGTGCTGGCAATCGGGTCGTCACTGGTGACTTGGCTATTGTTGCGGTCGACGGGACTCATCAGGCGATAGGCGTGGGGGTACGCCCTTTTATCGCTTGCCAAAGCTGCTCCATCTGATCGAGCGTGAGCGCCGGGAAGCCTGCGCCAGCTTCCTGCTCCATGGCGCGGAAGCGACCTTCAAATTTCGATGTGGCTTGATGGAGCGCGCCTTCGGGCTCGATGCCGAGCTTGCGCGCCCAGTTGACGAGGGCGAACAGCAGGTCGCCAATCTCGTCGGTCTGCTCGGCCAACGTCGTCGCGGCATCGACCTCGGCCAGCTCCTCGATCACCTTGGCGCGGGCGCCGGCGGCATCGTCCCAATCGAACCCGGTTGCCGCCGCCCGGTGCGAGATAGCGTTCGCGCGAAGGAGGGCGGGCTGCTCTTCGCGGATGCCGTCGAGCGCGCTCACGTGCGCAGGGCAGAGGCCGCGCGGGCGCGCGCTTCGATGCCGGCCGGATCGGGGTTGCCCGCAGGGACCAGCCAGGAGCCGCCGACGCACAAAACGGCGTCCACCGCCAGCCAGTCCGGCGCGGTGTCGACGGTGATGCCGCCGGTGGGGCAGAAGCGGCATTGATAGAAAGGCGCAGCAAGCGCCTTCAACGCTTTGATTCCTCCCGATGTTTCGGCGGGAAAGAATTTGAAGCGGTCGAGTCCGAGATCGAGGCCGCGCATGATGTCGGCGGCAGTGGCGATGCCGGGCAGGAACGGGATGCCGCGCTCGATTGCCGCTTCGGCAAGCAGTGTTGTCAGTCCGGGGCTGACGATGAATTTCGCCCCCGCATCGATCGCGGCATCGAGCTGCTTTTCGTTGAGGACAGTTCCCGCGCCGACGAATGACCCTTCGCAGTTCGACATTTCGCGAATGACGTCGAGCGCGGCTTCGGTGCGCAATGTCACTTCGAGCACGGGCAGCCCGCCCGTCACCAAGGCCTGCGCGATCGGCAGGCCGTGGGCCACGTCCTTGACCACCAGCACCGGGATGACCGGGGCCATCCGCATCACTTCGTCGATGTTCACGCGTCGATTTCCTCGTCTTCGATATTCTTGTCGAGCGATATGCCGTCGCCGATCAGGCCCTCGCCCAGATCCTCGCACATCGCCGCCAGCAGTGCGGAGCCGCCCTGTTCGGCCGGGCTGGCGCCATGCCGCATGAACGCGAACAATTCGCGACCCGTGCCGATGTGCGGACGCGGCGTCATCGCCTGGTCGCGCGCCTCCCACTCGGCCGCGCTCATCAGCGCGTTCAAAGTGCCATCGTCCGCCGAGAGCCGGACGATATCGCCGTCGCGCAGCTTACCGATGGGACCACCGCCGAGCGCCTCGGGCGACAGATGGATAGCTGCGGGCACCTTGCCGCTCGCGCCGGACATGCGCCCGTCGGTGACGAGCGCGACCTTGAAGCCCTTGTCCTGTAGCGAGCCGAGCGCAGGCGTGAGCTTGTGGAGCTCGGGCATGCCGTTAGCGCGCGGGCCCTGGAAACGCACCACCACCACTACATCGCGGTGCAGCTCGCCGCGCTTGTAGGCGGCGAGCACGTCGTCCTGATCGTGGAAGATGCGAGCCGGCGCCTCGATCGTCCAGCGAACCGGATCGACCGCGCTGGTCTTGAAGGTCGCGCGGCCGAGATTGCCCTGGACGAGGCGCATGCCGCCATCGGCCTGGAATGGCGCGGAGGCTGGGCGGAGCATCGAGTCGTCGCGGGAATGGGTAACGGGGGTCCAGGTTAAGGTACCATCGTCACTTCGGGCTTGTTCCGGGGCCCACCCGTCAGCATTAGCCGGCCGCGTTTGCTGCCCGGCGGATGCCGGAACAGGCCCGGCATGCCGGAGAGAAGGCTCGTTCGCATACGCCCGGATGCCCCCCTCCCATATGGTCAGGATGTCGTCGTGCAGCAGCCCGGCTTCCAGCAGGGTCGAGATTACGAACGAGATGCCCCCGGCGGCATGGAAATGGTTCACGTCGCCCGATCCGTTCGGATAGACGCGCGCCACCAGCGGCACCGCCGCCGAGAGTGCGTCTAGATCCTCCCAGTCGAAGATGACGCCGGCCGCCCGCGCCATGGCGGGAAGGTGGATAGCGTGGTTGGTCGATCCGCCGGTGGCGAGCAGACCCACCGCAGCGTTGACGATCGCCTTTTCGTCGACGCAACGGCCGAGCGGGCGATAATCATTGCCACCCCAGCCGATCGCTGCGAGCCGGTGGACGGCGGCGCGGGTTAGCTCCTGGCGCAGCTTCGTGCCGGGATTGACGAAAGCGGCGCCCGGCACGTGCAGGCCCATCACCTCCATCATCATCTGGTTGGAATTGGCGGTGCCGTAGAAGGTGCAGGTGCCCGCCGAATGATAGGAGGCGCTTTCGCTTTCCAGCAATTGCGCTTCGCCAGCTTTGCCTTCGGCATAAAGCTGGCGAACGCGCTGCTTCTCCTTATTGGACAGGCCGGTCGGCATCGGGCCGCCGGGCACGAAGATCGTGGGCAGGTGACCGAAGCGGAGCGCGCCAATCAGCAGGCCGGGCACGATCTTGTCGCAGATGCCGAGCAGGGCCGCGCCCTCGAACATGCCGTGCGACAGGCCGACCGCTGTCGACAGGGCGATCACGTCCCGGCTGAACAGCGACAGCTCCATGCCGGGCTGGCCCTGGGTCACGCCGTCGCACATCGCCGGCACGCCGCCCGCGACCTGCGCGGTCGCGCCGGTCTCGCGCGCGAACAGCTTCATTTGCTCGGGGTAGCGGCCATAAGGCTGATGCGCCGAGAGCATGTCGTTATAGCTAGTGACGATGCCGATATTCATCGCCCGCTTGGCGATAATCGCGCTCTTGTCCTCGCCGGCGGCAGCAAAGCCGTGCGCGAAATTGCCGCAGGAAAGGCTTGGGCGATCGACGCCATGCTCACGCTCGCGCTCAATGAGGGTGAGGTAAGCGCGGCGCGAGGCCGCGGATCGCGCGATCACCCGGTCGGTGACGGCGGCTATTCGTCTGTCGAGCGCCATGACCCCAAATCGCGGTCCCGCGCACTTTTTGCAACGTCAAAGCGGCTTTCGCGGGCGAAAGATTTCGCATGGACCGATCTCTCGTTCTCGTCTTTCTCGCTTTCGCGGGAATTACGGGATTGGAAATCGCGGCTTGCGATGCAGGTTCGGTCCTGCTTCCCTGCCGCCCATGAAGTTCATCCTCGCGCCGCTCGCTCTTGCCCTCGCCGCCGCTGCACCCGCGCCCGACCGGTCGATCGCGCAGACCGAAGCCGATCTCGCGGCGGGGCGGACAAGCTCGGTGGCTCTGGTGCGGCATTATCTCCAGCGGATCGCGCAGATCGACCGATCCGGGCCGACGCTCAATGCCGTGCTGGCGGTCAACCCACGCGCGCTGGCCGACGCGGCCTACTCGGACAAGCTGCGCAACGCCCGGCGCAGTCGCGGCCTGCTGGAAGGCGTGCCGATCCTGATCAAGGACAATATCGACAGCCTCGATCCGCTGCCGACCACCGCCGGCTCGCTCGCGCTGGCGGACAATGTCACGCATCGCGATGCGCCGCTGGTCGCGCGGCTGCGCGCGGCCGGTGCGATCATCCTCGGCAAGACCAACCTTTCGGAGTGGGCGAATATGCGCTCGCCCCATTCCACCAGCGGCTGGAGCGGGAAGGGCGGCCTGACCCGCAACCCCTATATTCTCGACCGCTCGGCCTGCGGATCCTCGTCAGGAACGGGTGCGGCCATCGCGGCGGGCTTGGCGGTCGCGGGTATCGGTACCGAAACCGATGGGTCGGTGACCTGCCCGTCCTCGGTCAGTGCGCTGGTCGGGCTCAAGCCTACGGTCGGACTGGTCTCGCGCGCCCATGTCGTACCGATCTCCCATAGCCAGGACACGGCCGGACCGATGACGACCACCGTCGCGGACACTGCCGCCTTGCTGACGATCCTCGCCGGCTCGGATTCCGCCGATCCTGCCACGGTCGAGGCCGACGCCCACAAGCAGGATTATCGCGCCTCGCTCCGGCCCGATGCGTTGCGCGGTGCGCGCATCGGGGTGCTGCGCTTCGCGATCGGCGACGAGCCCGGCATCCCCGCCGTCTTCGAGCAGGCGTTGGCGGCGCTGAGGGCAGCCGGCGCGACGCTGGTCGACGTCAAGGAGCCCGCCAATCATGAGAAGATGGGGCAATATGAGCAGACCATCCTGATCACCGAGCTCAAGCAGGACCTGGACGCCTATCTCGCGTCGGCCGCGCCCAATGTGAGGGTCCGCGACATGGCGGCGCTGATCGCCTTCAACCGCGCGCATGCCGCGAGCGAGCTGCCCTGGTTCGGGCAGGAATTTTTCGAGCAGGCGCAGGCTTCCAAAGGGTATCAGGAGGACAGCTACAAGCAGGCGGCCTCGGAAGGGCGTCGCCTGGCAGGGAAGGACGGGATCGACGACATGCTCGCCGACGGTCATCTCGACGCGCTGGTTGCTCCGACCGGCGGCCCGTCATGGCGCAGCGATCTCGTCGCAGGCGATCATTTCGTGGGCGGTGGCGCTGGCAATTATGCAGCGGTGGCGGGCTATCCGCATCTGACGGTGCCGATGGGGCAGGTCCACGGACTGCCCGTGGGCCTGTCCTTCCTGGGAGCAAAGTGGTCGGAAGCCCGCTTGATCGCGCTCGGCTTCGCCTATGAGCAGACAACGCATGCGCGTCGCGCACCGCGCTATCTGCCTGCGCCGGAAGCTCGTGCAAGCATGCGCGCCCTGGTGTCAAAACCCTAGCCGCGCGGCACCTGGGCGACGCCAGCAATATTACTTACGCGAGGCGGTTAGCGCGGGAAATCGCGCCATAGCCATTCCAGCGCCTGCGGCAGGGTCTGGGCGACAACGTTGCCGTCGACGTGGACCGCATCCTGCGCGAAGACATAGCGGTAATCATAACCCTTCGCCTTGAGGGCGGCGGCCATGCGATCATTGGCCATCGGCCAATTGTGGAAGGTCGATTCCGGATCCTGCCAGTGCAGATCCTTCTCGCCGACCTCCATCCAGATGCGGATCGGCTTGCGCGGATTTTCGGGAATGAGGCGCGCATGATAGTCCCATGCGCCGCGCGGCGTTGCCGCATCGACCGGCGCCGCCTGATTCACGAAGGTGCCGGAATAAGACAGGACCTTGTGGTACCATTCGGGATGGTACCAGGCCATGCTTAACGCTGCCGCGGCGCCTGAGCTGCCGCCCATCGTGGCTCGCCCGTTGGGGTTGCTCGTGAACTTGATCCCGTAGAGCTTCGCCGCGCGCGGCAGCACTTCGGTCTCGACGAACTCGGCATAGCGCCCCGACATCGTGTCATATTCCAGCCCGCGCTCCGAGCCCTGCGCGTCGCCGCCGCCCGACTGGATCATCACCGCGACCATCATCGGCACGCGCTTCTGGGCGATCAGGCTGTCGAGCGCGGCGGCCATGCGCGCGGCATAATCGCGCCCATCCTGGACGACGATAAAGGGGACTTCGCGCCCGCGCTGATAGCCGGCGGGGATATAGACGAAGACGTCACGGCGGTAGGCGCCCGGTTCGGATTCCTGGTCGAACGGCGCGGCGATGCGGTTGCCATAGGCATCGCGGCGCCGGGTGACATCATTGTCGAGTTGGCGGATGCCGGGATAGATGCGGCTCTCGGCCGACGTCATGATGAAGCTGTTGAGGGTGCCCTTGGCCACGCCGGGGGCCGCGTGCATTTCCGGTGCATCGCGGTAGGGGGGCGTTATGCGCTCTTCGCGCGGGGCTTGCGCCGGGGCGGCCGCCGCCAGCACTAAGAGAGCGAACAGGGCTGAACCACGTCGCATCGTAAATCTCCCGGATATCGCCACCATCATCGACATCGCGTCAATCGTCGCGACGTTTGGACGAGCTGCTGATATTGTGCACGATGCCAAAGCCCAATGCGGCGCAAACGACAATGATCACAAGATCTTGCAGGCTCATGCTGGCGGGTCCTTGGGGCTGTCAGTACGCCGGCCGAACAAGGCGCCGAGCTTCGCGCGAAAGGCTGCCACCAAGGCGACGACGCCGACAATCAGCGGCTTGGCGAATGCCAGGAGCAGCTTGAGGAGGCCGGCGAAAAGGCCGGTTTTGACGACCGCGGCCGCCGCACCACCCGCCACCAGCGCGCCGAGGCCGTACTCGGCCAGCTTGTCGCCCGATTTGTGCGCTTCGTAGCGTTTATCGGGCAGGTAGCCAAACCCGGCGAGCGCCACGCGATATTGCGAGAGGTCGGCCTGGAACGCGTTGGGATCGGAGACGAGAATCGCCTTCATCACGCCGTCGCGGCCGAGGATGCGGCTCGTATAATTGATGATCCGGTCGCCGCCGTCGGTATGCATGACGGTTCCCCATTCGAGGTTGTGCGATGCCGCGTCATAATGGGGTGCGGCGAGCCAGCGATCGACATAAAGGCCGCTTTCGCCCATTGCCTTGCGCTGCTCATTATTGGGGCCTTCATCAGCCTTGATCTGCTTGAACAGGGCGTCGGGATCGACCTTGTCCTTGTCGCTAACATAGCCCATCGGCTGGAATTCGAGGATCGAAAACCAGCTGATCCCCTCGGGCGCGATCGTATAGTCATTATCGTCCGGCGGGTTGCCGTTCAGCGTCAGGAATTTCTTGGTATTTTCGGGGTCGAGATAGCGTAGCCCCTTGGGCAGGCGGATATTGGCCTGATCGCCTATCGGCACGGTCGCGGGTCCATGCACCCAGCCGAGCGAATTGAGCTGCCGCACCATCTCTTCCGCGGATGTTGGCTTGGCGCTCGGCGACTGCGCGCCAACCGCGGATATGAAAAAGACCAGCACAGCCGCAAACGCTGATCTCATGGCAATCCCCCCTAGCCAGGAGGAAGACTGCCACCGCTTCAGGGGCAGCGCAAACCGGAAAGAGCCCGGTTCCGGCAGCTGACGGAGATGATCAGCCCAGCCCGCGCTCGAGCAGGCGCGTCAGCCGGGCGGAGAAAGCGCGCGGATCGAGCGGGAGCTCGCCGTCGGCGATGCGGGCTTCGTCGAACAGCAGATGGGCGGCGTCCTCGCGCAGGGCAGCATTGTCTTCGCCGGCGTCGCTCAGTTTGGCGATCAGCGCGTGGCGTGGATTGATCTCCAGCACCGGCTTGGCGGCGGCATCGAGCCGCCCTGCGCCCGCCAGCAGCTTTTCGAGCTGGCGATCCATGCCATGTTCGGGCGCGACCAGGCAGACGGCGCTTTCGGTCAGCCGCTCGGAGGCGCGCACGTCCGACACCGCATCGCCGAGCGTTGCCTTGACGAATGCGATGAAGCCGTCGACCGCATCGGAGGCGGCGGGTGCCGGCTGTTCGCCTTCGGGCAAGGGGATCAGGCTGAGGTCGGCCAACCCCTGCGTGACCGACTTGAACGGCTTGCCGTCATAATCCACGCCTGTGACCCAGAAGCTGTCGACCTGATCGGTCAGCAGGAGCACCTCGATGCCGCGCGCGCGGAACCCTTCCAGCTGAGGGGAGGAGGCGAGCCGATCGAGATCGGGGCCGGTCGCATAATAGATTGCGGTCTGATTTTCCTTGAGGCCGGCGACATAGTCTTTGAGCGAGCGCCAGTCGCCGCCGGATGCGGTCGTCCTGAAGCGGGCGAGGGCGAGCAAGGTCTCGCGGCGGGCGAGATCCTCGTATAGGCCCTCCTTCAGCACTGCGCCGAAATTGCCCCAGATCTTGAGATAGCGCTCGCTGTCCGAGGAGGAGAGTTTGTCGAGTTCGGACAGGATGCGGTTGGCCACGCCCTTCTGGATGGCAGCGAGGACGGGACTCTCCTGGATCATCTCGCGCGAGACGTTGAGCGGCAGATCGCTGGAGTCGACCAGGCCGCGCACGAAGCGCAGGTAACGCGGCAGAATCTGCGCCTCGTCGGTGATGAAGACGCGGCGCACATAGAGCTTCATGCGCCCGGCGCGATCGGGATCGAACAGGTCGAACGGTTTGGTTTCGGGAACGAAGGCGAGGACGGTATATTCGTGCAGGCCCTCGGCACGATAATGGAGGGTCAGCGCAGGGTCGTCGAACTGGCCGGCTGCGCTGCGGTAGAAGTCGGTATATTCTTCCGACGTGATCTCCGCTTTCGGCTTGGTCCAGAGCGCGGCGCCGTCGGCGATCTGCTTCGGTTCGGCATCGGGTTTGTCCCGGAGGAAGATCGGCACTGGCACATGGCCGGACTGCGCCTTGATCGTCCGCTCGATGGTGAAACCCTGGGTATAGCTGGCGGCATCCTCCTTGAGATGGAGCAGCACCCGCGTGCCACGCGGCGGCGCTTCCGCGATGTCGGCGGTCTGGATGGTGTAGGTGCCGAGACCGTCGGACGACCAAATGGCGGCAATATCCGCACCCGCACGGCGCGAGACCGCGTCGACCCGATCGGCTACCATGAAGGCCGAATAGAAGCCGACGCCGAACTGTCCGATGAGCTGGCTGCCCTCCGCGTCCTTGGCCCCGGCGATCTTCTCCATGAACGCCTTGGTGCCGGAGCGGGCGATGGTACCGAGCGCTTCGGACATCTCCGCCTCGCTCATGCCGATGCCGTTATCCTCGACGATCAGCTGGCGCGCCTCGGGGTCGAGTGTGAGCGTGATGCGCGGCTGGCCGTCTTCCCCTAGCAAATTCGGGTTGCTCAGCCCTTCGTAACGCAATTTCTCGCACGCATCGGCGGCGTTGGAGATCAGCTCGCGCAGGAAGACGTCCTTATCGGAATAGACCGAATGCACCATCAGATGCAGCAGCTTGGCGACATCGGCCTCGAACGAACGGGTTGCGGGTACGGCTTCGGTGGTCGTCATGGCGGGATCAGGGTCTCCTCAGGTGGTCGCCGCGCAGATGGACGCAGCCTCGCATGCTTTCAAGACGGCGTTCAGCCGTTGAGATTCTCGGCCATTTCGGCCAGCTCCAGCCATCGCAATTCGGCTGCGTCGCGATCTATGCGCGCTTTCTCGATCGCCTTCATGAGCGCATCGAAACGCTTGGGATCGCGCATATAGAGGTTGGGATCGGCCATGGCGGCGGTATCGCGTGCGATCGCGGCTTCATATTTCTCGATCTCCTTGGGCAGCAGCTCGAGATCGCGCTGATCCTTATAGGTGAGCTTGGCGCGCGGCTTTGCCGGGGGCGGCGCGGGGGCGGGTAGAATTTTAGGCGACGATCCGCCGCGCAATTCCGGTCGGGGGCCGCGCTGCTTGACCCAATCGGCATAGCCGCCGGCGACGATGTCGACATGGCCCGAGCTATCCATGCCGAGCGTGACGGTAACGGTGCGATCGAGAAAGTCGCGGTCGTGGCTGACGATCAGCACGGTGCCGTCATAGTCGGAAATCACCTCCTGAAGCAGGTCGAGCGTTTCGAGATCGAGATCGTTCGTCGGCTCGTCGAGCACGAGCAGATTCGATGGGCGTGCGAATTCGCGGGCAAGCAACAGCCGCGAGCGCTCGCCGCCGGACAAAGTCCCGACGCGTGCATCCACCATGTTAGGGTCGAACAGGAACTCCTTGAGATAGCCGGCAATATGCTTGCGGACGCCGAGCACCTCGATCCAGTCGCCACCATCGGCGAGGATGTCGCGCACGCGCTTGTCGGGTTCCATCAGCTTGCGCTGCTGATCGATGATGACGCCGTCGAGCGTCTTGGCGAGCCTGACCTTTCCTTCGTCGGGTTCCAGCTCGCCCGTGAGCAATTTGAGCAGGCTGGTCTTGCCGGCGCCGTTGGAGCCGACCACGCCGATGCGGTCGCCGCGCGTCACCCGGAAGGTGAAGTCGCGGATGATGGTGCGGTCGCCGAACCGCTTCGTGACGTGCTCGGCGTGGATCACGACCTTGGTGCGCGTATCGTTGCTGGCGGTGACGAGTCTGGCAGCGCCCTGCGGCGCGATCATTGCCGCGCGCTGGGCGCGCATCTCCATCAGTTTGGCCTTACGGCCCTCGTTGCGCGCGCGTCGGGCGGTGACGCCGCGCAGCAGCCAATGTTCCTCGATCTTGAGCTTGGCTTCGAGCCGCTGGGCGTTGCGGGCTTCCTCCTCATAGACCTGGTCGGTCCACGCCTCGAACCCGCCAAAGCCGATCTCCGCGCGCCGCAACCCGCCGCGATCGAGCCACAAGGTGCTTTTGGTGAGGCGCGTCAGAAAGGCACGATCGTGGCTGATGACGACGAAGGCGCCGCGAAAGCGGCTGAGCCATTCCTCAAGCCAGTCGATCGCGGCAATATCGAGATGATTGGTCGGCTCATCGAGAAACAGGACATCGGGATCCTGCGCCAGCGCACGCGCGATGGCCGCGCGGCGGCGCTCCCCGCCCGATGCGGTCGCGGCCTCGCGCGTGAGGTCGATGCCCAGCTGGTCGGCGATCGCCTCGACCTCGTAAGGCTCAGGCGCATCGGCACCGTGCAGCGCCCAATCGCGCAGGGTGGCAAAGCCGGCCACCTGCGGATCCTGCTCCAGCAGGACCACTTTGGTGCCCGGCACAATCGTACGGCGGCCTTCGTCGGCATCGATCGCGCCCGCCAGCAGGCGCAGCAAGGTCGTCTTGCCGGCACCGTTGCGCCCGATCAGCGCCAGCCGATCGCGCGGCTGGAGATGCAGGTCGATGTGGCGAAACAGCCAGCCCGAGCCTTGAACGAGGCCCAGATCTTCATAGGCGAGGATGGGTGCAGCCATGGACCGATATATCGAGGGAGGGGAGCAGCGGCGGAACGAGGTGGCCCGCGCGGCATTCACTGCCTATTCAAGCGGTCGGGCCCATGCAACACCCTATGCTGATGAAGATTTTTGCAGCGGCTAGTATCGCCGCCATCGCAGCTTTGCCTGCCGCGGACGCGCGTCGTCCGCGCGAACAGGACCAGGCCTTTGCCGCGCGCAAGGCGGGGCAGATCATGCCGCTTCACGAAATCGAGAGCCGGATCGTGCCGCGCATGCCCGGTTGCGACTATCTCGGGCCCGAATTCGATCCCGGCTCCGGCGTCTACCGGCTCAAGTTCATGCGCGGCGGTTCGGTCATCTATATCGACGTCGACGGACGTAGCGGACAGATTGTCGGCCGCTCGGGCAATTGAAGCGGCGCCAAATCGCGACTTATTCGTTACGGAAGCGATCACGTCACCCATGCGGTGACCGAAGATGGAGAATCGAATGCGCGTGCTGATCGTTGAGGACGAGCCCAATCTCGGGCGCCAGCTGCGGGCGACGCTGGAAGGCGCGGGCTATGCGATCGACCTCGCGACGGACGGCGAGGATGGGCATTATCTCGGCTCGACCGAGAATTACGATGCGGTGGTGCTGGATCTTGGCCTGCCCGAAGTCGACGGCCTCACTGTGCTCGATCGCTGGCGCAAGGAAGGCAAGGACATGCCGGTGCTGGTGCTGACCGCGCGCGACAGCTGGTCCGATAAGGTCGCCGGCCTCGACGCGGGCGCCGACGATTATCTCGCCAAGCCGTTCCAGACCGAGGAATTGATCGCACGCCTGCGCGCACTGATCCGGCGCGCCTCCGGCAACAGCTCGTCGGAGCTGCTCGCTGGCGACATCCGCCTGGACACACGCTCGGGCAAGGTCACTAAGGATGGCGAGCCGGTCAAACTGACCGCGCAGGAATATAAATTGCTGAGCTACCTGATGCATCACAAGGGCAAGGTGGTCAGCCGCACCGAGCTGATCGAACATATTTACGATCAGGATTTTGATCGTGATTCCAATACGATCGAGGTGTTCGTTACCAGGATTCGCAAGAAGCTCGGCGCCGATGTGATCACCACCATCCGGGGCTTGGGCTACAGCCTCGAAGAGCCTGCCTGACATGCGTCTCGCCGGCATCGGGCCGGCCGTAGCGCGCTGGACCGAGATCCCGGTCAACTGGACCCGCCTGATCTTCGGCCTGCCGTTGAAGATACGCGGTGAGGCGGGCGATCCGCCGCGCACGACCCGACAGACGACCGGCTCGCTCACGCGACGAATGCTCGGCATCGCCGCCTTGTGGATCGGGCTGTTGCTGGCGGGTGGCGGCTTGGCGCTCGATCGCGTGCTCGACAATGCGATTACCAATAATTTCGATTCTCAGCTCAGATATGTCCTCTCGGCGATGATCCAGTCCGCCGAACTGGATGAGGATGGCGAGATCCGTTTCAATCGTCCGCTCGGCGACCAGCGCTTTCTGGAGCCCAATTCCGGCCTCTACTGGCAAGTCTCTGCCGAGGGACACGAACCCTTCCCGTCGCGCTCGCTTTGGGACCGAAGGCTGAGCGTCGCCGGCAATCATCGCGACGAGAGCAATCACATCTACGACAGCAGCGAATTCGGCGCCGAGGAATCGCTGCGGGTGATGGAGCGCGACGTGCGCCTGCCCGGTTCATCCGCTACCTGGCGCTTCCAGGTCGCGCAGGACCGCGGCGGCCTCAACGCGCAGATCGCGATCCTGCGCAAAACGCTGGTGCGCTCCTTCGCCATCCTCGGCTTCGGGCTGATCATCATGTCGACGCTGCAGGCGACGTTCGGGCTGTGGCCGCTGCGCAAGGTGCGCCGCCAGATCGCCTCGGTGCGGGCCGGACGGACGGCCCGGGTCGACCCGCGCCTGCCGATCGAGATCGCGCCGATGGTGCAGGAGCTCAACGATCTGCTTGCCCACAATGAACGCCAGGCGGAGGAAGCCCGCACCCATGCCGGTAATCTCGCCCATGCGCTCAAAACGCCGCTCACCGTCATCATGAATGAGGCGAGCGCCAACAGTCCGGAATTGTGCAAGGCGGTGATCCGCGAAGCCACCACCATGCGCCGCCAGGTCGATCACCATCTCGCCCGCGCTCGCGCGGTCGGACGCCGGGCTTCGGGGCAAAGCGTAGCCCCGGTCTGGCCCAGTCTGGATTCGGTCGAGCGTGCGGTCAGCCGCCTCTATCCGCAGGTCACGATCGATCTGGCGGGCGATCGCAAGGCACGGGTTCATGTCGAACGTCAGGATCTCGACGAACTCCTCGGAAATCTCATCGAAAATGCCGCGAAATATGGCGGCGGCAGGGTGTTCGTGACGGTCGAGTCCAGCCCGGACTTCGTTGAGTTGCTGATCGAGGATGACGGGCGCGGCATCCCCGCCACCGAACGCGACACGCTGTTCGAGCGCGGCGCACGCCTCGACACGGGCAAGCCGGGAACGGGACTCGGCCTGGCGATCGTGCGCGACGTTGCGGAAATCTATGGCGGAACGGTCGCGCTGGAAGAGAGCGAGGATCTGGGCGGCCTGCTGGCGCGGCTGCGGCTGCCGGCCGCCAAATAATCAGTTCGGATCGAGCTGCCGCACGGTGGCGATGCTGCTGCGTGCTACTGGCACGGCCATGCCATTGCTGAGCACAAGCCGCCAATTGCGTCCGCTCCGCTCGACACGGCTGATCGCAGCGCGCGCCACCCACCAGCTACGATGAACACGGAGGCCGTCGACCCGACCCAATGACTCTATCGCGGCCCCCATCGGCATCAGCTCCAGTGTCGATCCGTGGGGGCGGTGGATGCGGACATAATGATCTTCCATTTGCAAGCAGAGCACATCCGTATTGCCTGCCACAAACTGCGCCCCGGCCGGCGGGGCATCGACCGCGCGACAATGGCGCGCATATTCCAGCACGGCCCATGCTGCGACGATGAATGTCTCGGCGGTGAGAGTGCTGAAATACCAGGCGCCTGCCGATCTGCGGCTGATCTCGTCCGGCCATGCCCAGGCACTAAATAGGGCGACTGCGAGCGAGATCGGGACAGCCGTCGCGGCCACCGCAACGGCCGCAGCCATTCCGAGCGGAAGCCCTAGTCTGCGCGCAGTCCGGATTAGCGCCGGTAACAAGGACGCCGCGACGGTGGTGCCCACCACAATCATCCCCGTCCAGTTGAACAAGCAGATCAACAGGGTGTCGTCGAGGAAGCCAATAACGCCCACGATGCCGCCGGCCACAGTCGCGAACAGCATGACGCGGATCCACCAGCCCGGCTGGCCTAGCTCGTCGTCCCAGCGCGGCGAAATTTCATCAGGTCGCAGCATCGATGCCCGTTCCCGAACCCGTTCGCCCGGTCGCGAATAGCCGCTTGCGGCCGCGCCAAGCCTCTCCCACGCTTTGCATATCAATTCCGCCGCGATGCGAAAGGGGTGAGTATGCAAGGCTTGTTACTAGGGCGACGGGAGGCGCTGGCCGCGAGCTTATTACTTGGCAGCGGCCTTGCGGCGTCGGCAGGGGCGGCCGAGGCCGGACCGCAGGCACCAACCGGTGACGTACATGATTTTGACTATCATGTTGGCCATTGGACGTCCGTGCAGCGGCGACTGCGCGAGCGCTGGATCGGCAGCACCGACTGGGACGAGTTCACCGGTGATACGACTTACGTTCAATATTTAGGCGGCGCTATCAGCGTGGACGAAACAGCTTTCCCAACCAAAGGCTTTGCCGGCCTGACCGTGCGCGTTTTCAATCCGGGGCGGCGCCAATGGTTTATCTATTGGATCGCCAGCAACAAACCCGAAATGGGCACCCCGATGATCGGAGGTTATGACGGGAATCGCGGCCTGTTTTATGGCGATGACACAGATGGAGACCTGCCGATCAAGGTACGCTTCATCCGCACCAAGCGCCCGCCAGACCAGGAGCGTTGGGAACAGGCCTTCTCGCGCGATGGCGGACGAAGCTGGGAGACCAACTGGACTGCTGACTTCACCCGTTTCCCCGCCTGACGCACCGCGCCGGCGCCGTCCGCGCTACTTTGCGTGTTTTCTGTTGTGCCGGCCGTGCGTCCATATCAGCGTGTGGCTAAACCGGCGCGGGGCTGGTTTGGGGGGAGGCCATGCGGGAACAAACGGAAGCCGGTGGTGCGGCGGGCAAGGCGTGAACGGCGGCGCCAGCTTTACGATCGGTGCATTTCGGGTCGATCCCGGCCGTAACCTGGTCGTCACGCCGACGGGCGAGATTTCGCTCGAGCCCAAAATCATGGATGTGCTGCAGCTGCTGGCGGACCATCCAGGCGAAGTCCTGTCGCGCGAGACGATCATCGATACGGTGTGGGGGCGCAGCTTCGGCACGGACGAGAGCCTGACGCGGGCCATCTCTCAATTGCGCAAAGTCTTTGGCGACTCCAGGTCGCCGCCGGCGGTTATCGAGACGATCCCCAAGCGCGGCTATCGTCTGGTTGCATCCGTTTCCTTCCCGCCTCGCGCCCCTGGAACTCGCTCGCGCCAGTCCGGACCTTCGACTTCGCGGCCAGGACGCTTGCGTTGGTTGCTGGTGGCCGTGATCCTGATTGCCGCGATTGGTGCGGGCATAGCGTATCACGGCCGGCCGGCGGATGTCGTCACCAGCGCGCAGGACGGTATTGCCGTCGCAATCCACCCGTTGGAAGCGGCCAATCCAAGCAGTCCTATTGCGGCGCGGACGGTGACCGAGCAAGTTGCCGTCGCGCTCTCGCGCGCGCCTTTGCTGCGTGTGCGTCGGAGTGGCGACCAGGCGTCCGGCGCGCGCCCGGCTTATGCGGTGCGAGGTAGCGTGCAGCCGCTTGGCGCGGGCAGCCGGGTCACGATAGAGATATTCGACCCGCAAAGTCATGAGAGCCTCTGGGCAGGCAATTTCGACCGCCCGCAGCGTTTGAGCATCGCCGCGCAGGACGAACTGATCGGTGCGATCGCGGGCGAGTTGGAAAATCGCTTGTTGGGCCTGGCCAAGACGGCGATCCGGCGCAAACCGTTCGCAACATTGCGGCCGTGGGAACTGACCCTGCTTGCCACCTGGGTTCCCGGTAGCGATGAGGTATTCCTGGTGCCGCACAAGGCCGACGCGACCCTGCCGCAGCGTCGCGCGCTGCAGCTGGATCCCAATTATGCGCCCGCCCACGCGTCGCTGGCGCAAGCTCTGGCTTATTATGCGATGTTCACGCCGGGCGCTCCGGTCGCGCAGATGCGGCAGGAGGCCGCGCGCCACGCGCGCGTCGCGCGGGGGCTGGCTCCCTATGATCCGGGCGTGCTGTACCAGCTGGCGAATTACCATCGCATGATCGGTGACCGTCCGGCGGCCGCTGCGACGCTGCGCCGCGTGCTTGCGCTGCAGCCCGATCATCCACTCGCACAGCTCGACCTGACCTTTGTCGAGGGGCTGTGCGCGCCCCGCGGCGACGCCTCGGTAACGTCGCTGCGCCAAGCCATTGCGCGCCTGTCGCCCGATAATCCCGTCCGGCCGACCGCATTGTCGCACTTGGCGGACGTCCAGCTCGGGCGCGGTGATTATGCCGGGGCAGCGGATGCGGCCGCCCGTTCGCACGAGATCGTGCATCAAACCTGGTCGGGCATGACGCTCGCCGCTGCGCTTGCGCAGCAGGGGCAGGATGAAGCCGCGGTGCGGATATCGCGCCAGACGAAGCTCGAATGGCCGGGGCTCGATTGGACGCGGTTCGCCAAATATATGGCTCGCAGCTGGTGTATGGGTGGTCGCGACCAGGCCAATGCGGCGAAGGCCTTCCGCAAGCTCGGAGCGCTGGACTTGGCGCCGGTGCGCTAACGGCCTCACAAATACATCAGGAAAACATCGGGTCGCCCTCGGGACGGGTACGGCGCTGCGCTCTAGTTGAGCCGCCTCGTTCCACGAACACAGGCGACACCATATGCATGATCGAGGCTCGCTCGGCGCGCTAGCGCTGATACTGCTGACCCCGCCGGCCGCTGCGCGGCCGGACGGCGCGGGCCAGCTCGACTATCCGGCGAACTTCTTCGCCGCGTTCCATCCCAATAATGCCCTCGACATGGTTCAGCGCGTCCCCGGCTTCACCTTCGTGCCCGGCGATCCGACGCTGCGTGGCATGGCCGAAGCAGCGGGCAACGTGGTGATTGACGGCAAACGGGTGACCGACAAGAATTTCACGTTCGATCAAGTCCTGCAGCGCATTCCGGCAGACCAGGTCGACCACATCACTTTGCTGCGTGGCGGCGCATCCGGCATCGATATGCTTGGCCAGCCAATCGTGGCCAATGTCGTGCGCAAGGCGGCGGCGAGCGCGAGCGCCGCCATCACAGTCGCGAGTGGGATCAATGCTGACGGCCGCGCCACCCCGGCGCTCACGCTCGAGCGAACGCGCAATTCCGGCCAGGGCCGCCTCGTGTCGGTCAGCGCATCGGTGTCGCGCTATGCGGATCGCAAGCTCGGCGACGGCAGCCGGCGGCGCACGAACGGAGCGGATGACCCGAGCGAGTTTGCCACCGTCGATGCCAGGGCAGGCGGGACGACCGGCTTCGCCCAAGGAACGGTCGAACTCCCCGGTTTGGGCGGGCAGCTGCGGCTCAACAGCACGCTTACGTGGACAAGCTATCATGAGAAGCAGGCCGACCGTGTCTATTCGCCGCGCTACAGCGTCTCCACCATCGATGCGGACCTTGGCGGCTTCGCGCATGGGCAGGCGGGCGCCGAGATCGGCGGGCACCTCGATCGCAAGTTCGGCGCTGCGCTCGGGAGCGAAACCAGCGCGTTGCTTCGGCTTGGCCGCAAGAGCTATCGCTCCTTGCTTGATGCGCCGGGCGCCGACACGCGATTTTCCGAGCATGACCGTACGCGCGAAGCGCTGATCAGATCGCGGCTATGCTACACGGTGAACAACAGCGTCTCGGTGGCCGTGAGCGTTGAGGGCGCGCATAACAAGCTCGCCACGCGAAGCGCCTTCAGCTTCAACGATGTTCCGGTCGCTTTGCCGAACGGCAAGGCAGACGTGACCGAAAAGCGCGGCGAAATCGGCGTCGAGGCGACCTGGCAGCCAAGCCGCGCGCTGAACGCCGAGGGCGGGGTGCGGCTGGAGTATTCGCAGATCAACGCAATAGCCGACACGGTCCGGCGGCGCCGCGACAGCTTCGTCAAGCCTTTCGTCCGGCTCGCGCTGGCCCCGACCGCACGGCAGCAGCTGCGGATGCGTGTGGCACGCGAGGCGGGCCAGCTCGATTTCGCCAACTTTATCGCCGGGGCCTCCCTCGACAGGGGATCGGTCTCGTCGGGCAATGCTGCGATCCGCCCGAATAACGCCTGGATTGCGGAGCTTGCCTATGAGTGGCGTAGCGGCGGCGCGGCGGCGACGCTGACGGTGCGGCACAGCTGGTTGCACGACGTGATCGACCGGATCCCGATCATCAGCGGGGACGTGTTGTTCGACGCGCCGGGCAATATTGGCAGCGGCCGCGAAGGTGACGTGGTCGGCAATCTGACATTGCCGCTCGCCTTTCTCGGCCTGCCGCAGGCGGAACTCAAACTGGACGGCACGTGGCGCCATGCGCGCGTGACTGATCCGACAACCGGCAAGAGCCGCGGCATCTCCAATCAGAAGCCAGTCGAATTCGCCGCAAGCTTCCATCAGGATCTACCGCGCTGGAAGGCGGCCTGGGGCGCGAAATTCGACGCCGGATGGACCACGCACAATTATCTTTTCAACGAGGTCGATATCAATCGCGCCGGCCTGCTGCTGACCTTGTTCACCGACTACGTGCCGCGTGCCGGCTTGTCCTTTCACCTGGAGATGAGCGAAGCCACGGGACGCCGCTACCGGCGCGGCATTACCTTTTACGATGGACTGCGGGGGGCGGGTCCGCTCGCCTATCGCGACGACCGGCGGCTTCGCGTCGGACAGACGCTGTTGCTCTCACTCAGGCGAGCGTTTTAGCGCGGCGCCGACGCGGCTCGGTTGGTCGCGGCGTACGATCGGGCGGATCAGGCCTTCCTGCGCCACGCTGGCGATGTGACGTCCGGCTTGCGAGTGGAAGGTGCCGCGGGTCAGACCGCGGCCGCCGCCGGCCCAGGGGCTTTCCATCGTGAACAAATGCCATCGGTCGAGCGCGGGCGCCTCGTGCAGCCACAGCGCGTGATCGAGGCTGGCGGCTTGAAGACGGCCGCTGAACAAGGGGATGCCGTGGGGCAGCACGGCGGTGGTCAACAGGCCGAAATCACTGAGATAGGCCAGCATTGCACTGCATAACGCGGGATCGGCGGGCGCGGGGGCGGCAAGGCGGAACCATAAACGGCTTAGCCCTGGCTGTGGCGCGGGGGCGGGCTCGCCGAACGGGGGGATAGGCCGAAATTCGAAGGCGGCGAAGCGCTTGAGGAAATGCGCCATCGCGGGAGATCCGCCCCCGTCCTTGTCGCCTATCGCCAGCGCCTCGGGGGCGGGCACGTCGGGCATCGGCACGCTATGTTCCAGCCCGTCCTCGGGCCGCTGGAACGAGGCGGACATATTCAGGATCGGCGTTTCGTTTTGGAGCGCGACAATACGGCGCGTACTGAAACTGCTGCCGTCGAAGTCGCGCAGCACATGATAGTCGATCGGCAAATCCTCATCGCCCGGTCGCATGAAATAAGCATGGAGCGAGTGAGGGCGCTGTCGCTCTGAGACCGAACGTATGCCGGCCAGCAAGGCCTGCGCGATCACCTGGCCGCCGAAGACGCGGCCCTTGCCGGCGGGGTAACGTGCGCCGCGATAAAGATCGGTACCGACCGTTTCAACGTCGAGCAGCGCTGCCAGCGCCGCGACCGCACCCGTGTGGGCAGCGTCAGTCATGCCGGACGCCGCGGTAATCGGCGATCAGTTCCTCGCAAATCGCCCGCGCGGGCCTTACGGCACGGACCGCGCCAACGCCATGGCCGGCCGACCAAATCGTCTTCCACGCGCGCGCTTCGCCCTCCAGGTCGAGCTTGCCGACATGCCCGGGTGCGTCGAGCAGGCCGTTGGCGGCGAGGCTGGCCTTCATGAAATTGGCGGCGATGCCGGTGACCTTGTCCGTGTGGACGATATCGGCGGCGCGGGCGCCGATCATCATCGCCTTCTGCTCCGGCGAGGCGAGGCTTTCCTCCGCCGCGATGAACAGGCTGCCGAGATAACCATAATCCGCCCCCATCAGTTCGGCGGCGGCGACCTGACGCCCCTGCGACAGCGCGCCCGATAAAGCCAGCGCGCCGTCGAAGAAGCTGCGTATCTCGGCGATCAGCGCAAACGGGCTGATCGTGCCGGCATGGCCGCCGGCGCCGGCCGCGACCGCGATCAGGCCATCGACGCCGGCCTTCGCCGCCTTCTCGGCATGGCGCGCGCTGATAACGTCGTGGAAGACGAGCCCGCCATACGAATGGACCGCGTCGACCACGTCCTTGACGGCACCCAATGAGGTGATGACGAGCGGCACCTTGCGCGCGACGATCACGGCGAGATCGTCCTGCAGCCGCTTGTTGGTCGGGTGGACGATCAGGTTGACGCCGTAAGGCGCGCTATCGTCGTCCAGACGCGCCTCGATATCGTCCAGCCAGGCGACAAACCCGTCGGTCGTACGCTGGTTGAGGCTAGGAAAGGTGCCGAGCAGCCCGGCGCGGCAGCATTCCACCACCAGATCGGGCCCGGATATCAGGAACATCGGCGCCACGATCGCCGGCATGGCGAGCCGGCCGGCGAGCTGTGGCGGGATGCTCATGATCAGAAAGCGTCTTCGCTCAGCGCCATCATGGATTGCTTGCCCGATTTGATCGCGAGGAAGCATGCGGTCGCCTGCGGCAATATGCGATCGAAGAAGAAGGTCGCGGTCGCAATCTTGGCCTTGTAGAAATTGGCCTCGCTGTCGCCGGCGGCTATCTTCGCCTGAGCGATTTTCACTGCGCGGGCAAAGGTGTAGCCCATCGCGACCAGGCCGAGCAGGCGCAGGTAATCGGTCGCCGCGGCACCGGCTTCCTCGGGATCCTTCAGGCCTTTCTGCGCGATCGTGCCGGTCGAAAGCTGCAGCGCGCCGAACGCCTGCGCCAGCCCGGGGATGATCCCGGCGAGCGCCTCGTCCTCGGCATTGTCTTCCAGGAAGGTCGAGACTGGATGGAAGAAGGAGCGCAGATAGCGGCCCATATGCATGCCGAGTTTGCGCCCGACGAGATCGAGCGCCTGGATACCGTTGGTGCCCTCGTAGATCATGGCGATGCGGGCATCGCGCACATATTGCTCGACCCCGCTCTCGCGGATGTAGCCGTGACCGCCATAGACTTGCACCGCGAGATTGGCGGATTCGAAGCCCATGTCGGTGAACAGTGCCTTCACCACTGGCGTCATCAGCGCGATGAAATCGCCCGCCCGCTGGCGCACCTCGGGATCGCTCGAATGTTTCTCGGCATCCAGCGCGCGGCTGACCCAGCCGCAGACCGCGCGACAGCCCTCATTATAGGCGCGCATCGTCATCAGCATGCGGCGCACGTCGGGGTGAACGATGATCGGATCGGCTGCCTTGTCCGGTGCCTTCACACCGGACAGCGACCGGCCCTGAATGCGGTCCTTGGCGTAATAAACCGCAGCCTGATACGCCGCCTCGCCGAGGCCCAAGCCCTGGACACCGACCGAGACGCGCTCGGTGTTCATCATCTTGAACATGGCTTCCATCCCTTTGTGGGGATTGCCGACCAGCCAACCGATCGATTCGTCGAAATTGAGCTGGCAGGTCGCGGACGCCTTCAGACCCATCTTATGTTCGATCGCCGCGACCGAAACGCCGTTGGACGGACCGACCGAGCCGTCCTCCTTGGGCAGATATTTCGGTACCAGGAACAGGCTGATGCCCTTCACGCCGGCGGGCGCGTCGGGGAGGCGCGCCAGCACGAGGTGGATCACGTTTTCGGTAAGATCATGGTCGCCGGCTGAGATGAAGATCTTGGAACCGCTGACCCTGTAGCTGTCGTCGCCCTGCGGCACGGCCTTGGTGCGCAGCATACCGAGATCGGTGCCGCAATGCGCCTCGGTCAGGCACATCGTTCCCGACCAGCTGCCCTCGACCAATTTGGGCATGTAGAGGTTCTGCAGTTCCTCGGCGGCGAAACCCTCGATCGCGGTGGTAGCGCCATGCGTCAGGCCGGGATAGAGGCTGAACGACACGTTGGTCGCGCAGATCATCTCCTCGGTCATCTTGTTGACCGTCTCCGGTAGGCCCTGGCCGCCCCATTTCGGATCGGACGCGAGCGCGCACCAGCCGCCTTCGCGGAACTGGTCATAGGCTTCCTTGAAGCCCTTGGGCGTTCGCACCACGCCGTTTTCGAGATGGCAGCCTTCCTCGTCGCCGGAGCGGTTGAGCGGCAGCAGCACGTCGCGCGCGACGCGGCCGGCTTCCTCTAGGATCGCATCGACCAGATCGGGCGTGAACTCGCTGAGAGCTTCCAATCCACCAAATCCATCATCCTGATGGAGCTCGTGGAGCACGAATTTCATGTCGCGCAGCGGCGCTTCATAGACCTGCATTGTCTTGGCCTTTTCCTATTACCGCTCACCCTGAGGAGGGCCCTGAGCTCGTCGAAGGGGCCTTCGAGACGCCATTTCGACAAGCTCAATGGCTCCTCAAGATGAGCGGGGTTTCCTAATTCCGCAGCGGCTTGCCCGTCTCCAGCATATGCTCGATCCGGGCGATCGTGCGCACGTCGCGGACGCGCATGGCGAACGCCTCGCGTTCCAGCTTGAGCAGGTCCGCTTCCGTGACCGTGTCCACCAGATCGGCCGTCCCGCCGGTCAATACGCCTGCCAGCGCATCGGACACGACCATGTCGTAATCGGTCGCGAGACCGCGCTTGCGGAAGCCCTCGGCCGCCATGTTGAGCCCGACATGGCCGCTCTCGCCCGGCAGCCGGAATTCGGGCGGCTTGGGCGGCTGATAGCCCTCGACCAAAGCGAGCGCCTTGGCCTTGGCATCGCTCAGCAGCCGGTCGCGGTTCATGGTGATGGCGTCATCGGGCCGCAGGAACATGAGCTCCTTCGCCTGGGCGGCGGACTTGGAAACCGTCGCCGTGCTGACCGTCTCGAACACCTTGGCCACCGCCGGCATCGGCCCCTTGGGCATGGCGGGCGCGTCGCGCCAGCGCTGAAGCATCTCGCCGCAGCCGCCCCAGCCGGGGATCAGGCCGACGCCGCATTCGACAAGGCCCATATACAGCTCGGCATGCGCCTGGATCGCGTCGCAATGGAGCAATATCTCGCAACCCCCGCCCAATGCCATGCCGGCCGGCGCGCCGACAACGGGGAAGGGGGCATATTTGAGCGCCTTATAGGCCTTCTGGCCACCGGCGACGAGCTTGTCGACCTCGCCCCAGGCCGCGATATTGAGCGCGAACAAGGCAAGGCCGAGATTGGCGCCGGCCGAAAAGTTGCTGCCGTCGTTATAGACGACCAAGGCCTTGAAGCTCTTTTGCACCAGCGGGATGGCCAGGCCGATCAGCTTCATGACCTCGCCGTCGAGCGCATTCATCTTGCCGGTGAATTCGAGACAGGCGATGCCGTCGCCGACATCCCACAAAGCCGTCGACGAATTCTTGAGCAACGGCGCGGCGGCAAGTTTGATATCTTCCAGCCGCAGCACGCCCTCGGGGCGGACGATGTCGCGATATTCGCCATCGATTCCAAGATATTGGCGCTTGCCGTTCTCGACGCGATAGAAGTTGCGATCGCCGGCCAGCTTGAGCAGCTCGGGCACCGGCTTGCCCTCGGCTTCGAGCCGCTGGGCCAGCTGCGCGGCGCCAAGCTTGTCGATCAGCTCGAACGGGCCGAACTTCCAATTATAGCCAAGCTTCATCGCGTCATCGACGGCGACGATGCTGTCCGCCGCCTGCGGCACCAGCCCGGCGGCATAAGCGAGCGTGCCGCCGAGGACGGCCCAGGCATAATCGCCCATCTTGCCCGTGAGCCCGATCAGCGCGGTGAGGTCGCCCTTGGCCGCAGCCGCGGGCAGCCCGCCGGCCGCTATCGGCAGGCGATATTCGCCGGTGGCGAGGTCGATCGTTTCCTTGCGCTTCCCCATCTCGCGATTGACGCGATAGAAACCGCCCTTGCCCTTGCGGCCGGTAAAGCCGTCGGCGATCATCTTCTCGATCAGCGGGTGGCTGCGGGCGATCGCCTGATAGGGATCGTCCTTGGGCAAAGTCTCGGTCAGGCTCTTCTGCAGGTGCGGCATCAGATCGATGCCGACCAGATCGACGAGCCCGAAGATACCGGTCTTGGGCACGCCCATCGGGCGGCCCGCGACCGCGTCCGCTTCCTCGACCGTAAGCCCCAGGTCGAACGCCGCGTTGAGGCCGAGCTGGATCCAGTAGGTGCCGATGCGATTGGCGATGAAGCCGGGCGTATCCTTGGCGTGGACGATGGTCTTGCCCATCGCCCGGTCGGCAAATGCCTCGACCCGGGCCGCAAGCGTGGGATCGGTTGCCGGACCGGTGACGATCTCCAGCAATCGCATGTAACGTGGCGGGTTGAAGAAATGGGTGATTAGGAAGTCGCGCTTGAACGCGTCCGAACGGCCCTCGATCAGCGTGTCGAGCGGAATGGTCGACGTGTTGGAGGAGATTGCGGTGCCGGCACGGCGCACCGCCTCCAGCTTGGCATAGAGATCATGCTTGATGTCGAGCCGCTCGATCACCGCTTCGATGATCCAGTCGCACGCGGCGACCTTGGCGAGGTCGTCCTCGATATTGCCGGTCTCGATCAGCTTGGCCGCACGCGTCGACATGAACGGCGCCGGATCGGTCTTGAGCATTTTGGCAACCGCGCCGTTCGCCACTGCGTTGCGGTCGGCCGGGTCGCGCACGATATCGAGCAGCAGCACGGGCACGCCGGCATTGGCGACCTGGGCGGCGATACCGGCGCCCATTACGCCGGCGCCGATCACGCAAACCTTTGGGATCGTATCGCTCACTCGGCTGCCTCCAGCACGGTGGCAATGCCCTGGCCGCCGCCGATGCATTGAGTGGCGAGGGCATAATGGCCGCCCTGCCGCTTGAGCAGGGACGCCGCCTTGCCGACGATGCGCGCGCCGGTCGCGCCGAGTGGGTGGCCGATGGCGATGGCGCCGCCGTCGATATTCACGGTTTCGGGTTTGAGACCAAGGTCGCGGATGCAGGCCAGCGCCTGACTGGCAAAGGCTTCGTTCAGCTCGACGACGCTAAGATCGCCGACAGCGATGCCGGCTCGCTCCAATGCCTTGGTCGATGCCCCGACCGGGCCGATGCCCATGATCTCGGGCGCGCAGCCGGCGATGCCGACCGCCTTGATCCGCGCGAGGATTTCCAGGCCGTGGGCGCGGGCATAATCCTCGCTCGTCACCAGCACCGCGCTCGCGCCGTCGGTGAGCGGGGAGGAGGTGCCGGCGGTGACCGAACCGTTGGCGTCGAAGGCAGGCTTGAGCCCGGCAAGGCCTTCGGCAGTAGTCTCAGGGCGGAGCGTGCCGTCTTCGCTGACAACACCCGTCTTGGTTTGGATCGGTACGATCTCATCGGCAAGCTTCCCGCCCGTGCGCGCTTCCGCCGCCTTCTTCTGGCTGTCGACGGCGAAGGCTTCCTGCTCGCCGCGCGTGAGCTGATAGCGGGTCGCGACATTCTCGGCGGTGTCGCCCATGCCCATATAAGCGGCGCTCTTGGCGGCCAGGGTTGGGTTGGGGAGGGGGTTATAACCCATCATCGGCACACGGCTCATCGACTCGACGCCCGCGCAGACGAACACTTCCCCCGCGCCGATCTGGATCTGGCCCATGGCGATGTGGATCGCGCTCATCGACGACCCGCAGAAGCGGTTGACCGTCATACCGCCGACCGACAGCGGCAGATCGGCGAGCAGCCCGATCAGGCGCGCGACGTTGAGGCCCTGCTCGGCTTCCGGGAAGGCACAGCCGAGGATGATGTCCTCGATATCGGCAGCATCGACCTTGGTCCGCTCGATCAGCCCGCGGATAACCTGTGCGGCGAGATCGTCCGGGCGGACGCGCGCGAGCTCTCCCTTGTTGGCGAGATGGAAGGGGGAGCGGGCATAACCCGCAATCACGACGTTGCGCATTTATCACTCTCCGGATGGACTTGACGGTCTTTTACCGTTGCGTGCCATGTCGCCTCTAAAGGTGCGATACTTTCCCTATACGTCAAGCAATTTTTGAGTCACAAGGGATTCGCGCCGGACGTTCAGCCGGCATTGCGCCACCTGCCAAAGAGCGGGGGCCTGAGAGAGATGAAGGAATAGGTATGATCGGCTTCACCATGCTCGCGGCGCTCGCATCCGCTGCCGTCAGTCCCGATGCCGCGCTGGGGCGGTGGCGTACGGAAACCCGCAACGGCATCGTCCAGGTCGAACGCTGCGGCGCTTCGATCTGCGGCACGCTCGTCGGCTCGGACGGTTTGCGCACCAATCCAAATTTGCTCGACGCCAACAACAAGAATGCGGCGCTGCGCGGCCGCAAATTGATGGGCCTTCAGATTTTGAGCGGCTTTACCCGCGGCGACGGCCAGTGGACCGGCGGCACCATCTACAATGGCGACGACGGCGGCACCTACAAGGCGACGGTCACCCCGGTCGATGCCGACCATCTGAAGGTTCGCGGCTGCATCATGTGGCCGTTGTGCAAGACCCAGACCTGGACGCGCATCCGTTGATGCGTGCCCCAATGATCACGAACACACTATGGGAGTTTAGGATGAATAAGGTTACCCAGCGCGCCCTTCTGGCCGCCACCGCGTCCGTCATGGCGGCAGCCATCGGTTCGTCCGCGAATGCGGCCGCTTTCTACCTGCAGGAACAGTCGATCCGCGGTGCGGGCCGCGCCTTCTCGGGCGAGACGGCGGACCAGGGTGCCGCATCGCTCTGGTGGAATCCGGCTGCGATCGGCGGAATGACCGGCGGCGAGGCGGTGCTTGGCGTCAGCCAGATCATGCCGCGCGGCAATGTCGACAATGTGGGCACGCTCATCCGCCGCCCCGGTCAGCAGCCTGCTCCGGTCGGCGGTGACCAGCGTTCGAACAATCCGATCGACAACGGCACGCTCCCTTCGGGCGCGGTCGCCTATGCGCTTACCCCGCAGCTCTCGGTAGGCCTCGCCGTGACGTCGCCGTTCAGCTTCACGACCAATTATGACGCCACCAGCTGGGCGCGGTACACCGCCGACAAGACCAAGCTGCGCACGATCGATCTGCAGCCGTCGGTCGCGTTCGCGCTAACCCCGAACTTCGTCATCGGCGGTGCCGTCAATGTCGAGCATTCGAAGGCGACGCTGAGCAATTACCTGCCCAACCTCTCGCCGCTGCTGGCCGATGGCCACCAGACGCTGGAAGGCAGCGGCTGGGATGTCGGCTACACACTCGGCGCGCAATATCGCGGCGGCCCGGTCTCGCTTGGCGTCAGCTATAAATCGAGCATCAAGCATAAGCTCGATGGTTCGGTGACGATCGAAGGCCTGCTCGGCCCGCTCGCCGCGCAGAACCGCTCGATCGACGCCATGGCCGATTTCCGCACCCCGTGGCAGCTTACCGCCGGCCTGCGTTTCAAGGCGACGGACAAGCTGACCCTGAACGGCCAGATCGTCCGCTTCGGCTGGGGCAAGTTCGACGCCATCACGCTGGGGGCGCCGCTCAACACGGCGATCCCCGAAGGCTATCGCAACACGTGGAGCTATGCCGGCGGTGTCGATTATGCCGTGACCCCGGCCTGGACGCTGCGCGCCGGCGTTCAATATGACGAAACGCCGACCGAGAATCTGGAACGTGACGCGCGCGTGCCCGACAGCAACCGCTGGAACTTCTCCACCGGCACCAGCTTCGCGCTGAGCAAGTCGTTCACGATCGACGGAGCGGTATCCTACATCAAGTTCAAGGATGTCGCGATCAACCGCACGACCGCGGCTTATGCCGGCACCGCCGTGCAGACGCCGATCCTGGTCAACGGGCGTCTCGACAATGCCCACGCGCTGGTCCTCGCGATCGGCGGGCGGTTCAGCTTCTGATGCAGAACGCGGCGCATTTCGATCGACACGATTCTCCGGCGGCCATACCGCCGCCGGGGGCTGTGCCGCCGATTGCGCCGCGGCTGCTGACTGATCTGCTAGACCGGGCGGTCGCCGAACATGGCGACTGGCCGGCGATCGACTTTCTCGGACGCGGTTGGACCTATGCCGAACTGGGCGAACTCGTCCGGCGTGCGACGCGTGGCCTACAAGATATCGGCGTTCGCTCGGGCACGCGCGTCGGCTTGTGCCTTCCCAACACGCCTTATTTCGTGATCTGCTATTTCGCGATCCTGCGCGCAGGCGGCGTCGTGGTGAATTTCAATCCGCTCTATGTCGAGCGCGAGTTGCGCCATCAGATCGTCGATTCCGGTACCACCGTGATGATCGTGCCCGATCTGCGCATGATCCACGACAAGGTCGCCGGCCTCGCGGCCGAAACCGGGCTTGAGCATATCGTCGTCTGCCCGATGGGCGACGTGATGCCGTGGCCGCTGCGGCTCGGCTTCCGTTTGCTGAAGCGCAAAGATCATGCACGTGTCCCCGATGATGCGCGCCATCTCTGGTTCGCGGAGCTCACCGCCGACAATGTCGATCCGGATCCAATAGTCAGTTCACCCGATGACCTGGCGGTGCTGCAATATACGGGCGGTACCACGGGCGTGCCCAAGGGGGCGCGACTGAGCCATGCCAATCTCGCCGCCAACAGCGCGCAGATGATCGCGCATGTCGGCCATTTGCCGGAAAAACAGGAGCGCACTCTGGGCGTGCTGCCGCTGTTCCACGTCTTCGCGCTGACGACGGTGCTCAATTATTCGATCGATACCGCAGCCGAGATGGTACTGCTGCCGCGCTTCGAGATGAAGCAGTTCGTCAAGACGATCCGCCGCACCCGGCCGACGCAATTCTTCGGCGTGCCGACCCTCTATTCGGCGGTGAACCGGCTGGACGAGAGGCAATTGCCGGACCTGTCGACGATCCGCGTCTGTATCTCCGGCGGTGCGCCGTTGCCGCTGGAGGTGCGCGAATTGTTCGAGCGGCGCACGGGTTGCCGCATCGTGGAGGGCTATGGCCTGTCCGAGGCCTCGCCGATCATTGCCTGCAATCCGCTGGAAGGGCTGGTCAAGAATAACAGTTGCGGCCCCGCTTTTCCCGAGACGATCCTCGAAATACGCGACCTGGAAAATCCGCAGCGGCTGATGCCGATGGGCGAGCGTGGCGAAGTGTGCGCGCGGGGTCCGCAAGTCATGCAAGGCTATTGGAACAAGCCGGACGAAAGTGCCGCGGCCTTCGTCGATGGCGCGTTGCGAACCGGCGACGTCGGCTATCTCGACGAGGATGGCTATCTCTTCCTGGTCGACCGCATTAAGGATTTGATCCTGTGCGGGGGCTATAATGTATATCCACGCGTGATTGAGGATGCTCTCTACGAGCATCCTGCCGTGGCGGAGGCGGTCGTGATCGGAGTGCCGGACAGCTATCGCGGGCAGTCGCCCAAGGCCTTCGTGTCGCTCAAGCCGGGTATGGCGGCAGATGAAGCGGCTTTGAGCGCCTTCCTCAAGGAGCGCATCAGCAAGATCGAGATGCCGTCGAAGATCGAAATCCGCGAGAGCCTGCCCAAGACGCTGATCGGTAAATTGTCCAAGAAGGCGCTTGCGGACGAAGAAGCGGCCGGCCGGGCATGACGGCATCATCGCGCCGTAAGCTCGACGACCATCACGATTCCGGCCTGAAGGGCATTCAGGAGGTCGCCAAGGAAGTCGGCATCACGATGCGGGCGTTGCGCTTTTATGAGGATAAGGGCCTGATCGGGCCACAACGGGTCGGCACCACCCGCATCTACGGCCGTCGCGAAGTGGCGCGCATCAAGCTGGTTTTACGCGGCCGCCGGCTGGGTTTCTCGGTGCGCGAGATCAAGGAATTCCTCGACCTTTACGATGCCGATCCGGAGCATGTGGAGCAGCGCCGCCGCTTCACGCTGCGGGTGCGCGAACGGCTGGACGAGCTGGAGCAACGCAAGGCCGCGCTCGACGAGACGATCGAGGAGCTGCGCGCACTCGAGCGCGAGGCGCTGGCCGCGCTCGCCCACGCGCAGGGGCTCAAGCCGGCGTAGTTGCTCTCAACCTCCGCATGGTGCTTGGCGCTAGGCCCGGCGGTACCTGAAATACCAGACTTCATGGCCCAGCCTGCGCGCTTTGGCTTCGTAGCGCGTCTCAGGCCAGTCGTCGGGCCGCACCAGGAAATCCTGCGGGCCTTGCGCCAGCCATTCGAAGTCCGGGCTTTGGCCCATCACCATCATCGCCCACCGGCAATAGACCGGGTGATCGGTGCCAAACCGGAATTCGGCGCCGGGTTTCAGCTTGCTGGCGATAAGGTCGATCGGGCCCTTGTTCATGAAGCGGCGCTTGGCGTGCCGCGTCTTCGGCCAGGGATCGGGGTGGAGCAGATAAGCGCGCGACAAGCTGGCGTCGGGCAGCCGCTCGATCACCTCAAGTGCATCGTCCATATGGACGCGCACATTGGTCAGCCCCTGTTCCTCCACATGGACCAACAGGCCGACTACGCCATCGAGGAACGGCTCGCAGCCGATGAAGCCGTGGTCGGGCCGCATCCGGGCCTGCCCTGCAAGATGCTCGCCGCGGCCGAATCCGATCTCGAGCTCAAGCGGGCGATCGTCGCCGAACAGGGCAGGGGCGTCGAGCGGACCGTCGCGCGGGACGGCGATTTCCGGCAGCAGCCGCTCCGTCAGCGCAGCCTGACCGATGCGCAACTTATGCCCGGTGCGGCGGCCGTACAGGCGGCGGATGGTGGTCGGATCGGACATCACAATTTCCGTCCCCGCGGCCGGGGACGGAGATGCTATTTCTTGTCTTGCTGCTTGTCCGCAGTGCCCGAGGTGGCGGGGGCGGCTTCGCCCTTGATGTTCCCGAACGGCTGCTTGGCGGCCTGTGCCTCGGTTTGAACCGGCACATTCTTGGCCTTCGTCGCGTCCGTACCAGTCGCCTCGGCCGCAGCCTTGTCCGGGCTGGCGGCGCCTTCGGGCGGCGCCGCGGGCAGGGGCTGCGGATGCTCGCCCTGCTGGTTGAGGTAGGCGATGACGTTGGCGCGGTCCTGCGGATTGGACAGGCCGGCAAAGGTCATCTTGGTGCCGGGTGCGAACGCCTTGGGACTGGTCAACCACGCATTGAGCGAGTCGAAGTCCCACTTGCCGCCCTTGGACTTGAGCGCGTCGGAGAAAGCGAAGCCGCCGCGGCCGGAAGCGATCGCGTCGCCGACCACCCCGTAGATATTCGGGCCGAGCGCATTGGCGCCGCCCTTGTCGGCATTGTGGCAGGCGGCGCACTTCTTGAAGACGTCCGCGCCCTTGGCGGGATCGCCCTGGCTCATGTAGAAAGCGAAAGGCTTCTCGGCGGCAGCGGCCGCGCCGCCTTCCTGCTCGACGCCCTGAACCTCGTAGCCCATCTTCTCGGGGCGCTCGCCCGCGAAATGTTCGCCAGTGACGATCGTCAGGCCCAGGCCGACAATGCCGGCGAACAAAACCCATCCAGCAATCGTGTTCGCGCGATCGTCCATGCCCTGCCTGACCCTAGGTAGAAAAAAGCCGCCCGTTTCGGGAATTGCCGGTCCTTAGTGTCGGTTGACGAACGCCGCAAGCGCCCGAGCAAGGTTGCGGGTCGCGCCGGCACACTCTATCCGCGCCGCCATCATGGAGACCTATCCTGCCCCTGCGCGTGCGCTCGTCGCCGCCATGACCGAGGCTGCGGCCGCGGCACCCGAACGCGCGGTCGCGATCCAGGGCGCCCCCGGCTGCAATTCGCATATCGCGGCGCTCGAAGCTTTTCCCGACGCGCTGCCGCTCCCCTGCTTCAGCTTCGAGGATGCCCTGGATGCGGTAAAGGACGGCAAGGCCGGGCGCGCGCTGATCCCGATCGAGAACAGCCTCCACGGCCGCGTCGCCGATATTCATTTCCTGCTTCCCGAATCCGGCCTTTCGATCACTGCCGAACATTTCATGCCGATCCGCTATTGGCTGATGGGATTGGCGGGCGGCTCGATCGGCGAGGCGATGAGCCACCCTCAGGCACTCGGCCAATGCCGGCACTGGCTGCGCGCGCGCGGACTGAAGCCGGTGCCCTATTCCGACACTGCCGGCGCGGCGGCGATGGTGGCGGAGATCGGCGACCCCGCGATCGGCGCGATCGCACCGCGCCTGGCGGCCGACCTCTATGGGCTGACATTGTTCGCCGATCGGCTGGAGGATAGCGACGACAACACGACGCGCTTCGTCGCTCTCGCACCGCGCGCCGCGACCGGGCCGATTTCGGGGGCGCGGATGACCAGCTTCGTGTTCGAGGTCAGGAATACGCCGGCCGCGCTGTATAAGGCACTCGGCGGTTTCGCGACCAACGGCGTCAACATGACCAAGCTCGAAAGTTACCAGCGCGGCGCGAGCTTCGCGGCGACGCAATTCTATTGCGATGTAGAAGGCGGGCCGGAAGATGCCAATTTGGCGCGGGCGCTGGAGGAGCTGGCTTTCCACACTAAATGGCTGCGCGTGCTCGGCACCTATCCGCAGGCCCGTCCGCGCGGATAATCGGCCGCAGGATTCGGATCGTCGCATCCGTGCGGCCACACTCTTGCCAAGCGCGAAGGCGCCTCTATCCCATGCCTATCCGATGAAGTGGCTTCGTTTTCTCCTCGACCGTACAGCCGTCCTGTTCCTCGGCGTCGCGGCCGGGGTCGCAATCGGCTATGCGTTCGGCACCGGCAATGAGACGAAGCAGGCGGTCGGTCTCGCACCGGAGGCTGCTCCGGTCGTCGCATCGCGTGAGATCGCTCCGCCGCCGCCAACCGGGGCCGCATCCCATGTAGCGCCCAGCCCGGGCGGAACGACGGCTGCGCCGGCCACGGGCGCCGAGCCCATCGCGGGTCCGCTCCCGGCCGATCCGCCTTCGGCGCAATTGCTCCAGACGGTCCGCAACGGCGATCCGATCCACGTCGGCATTTTCGGCGACAGTTTCGGCGACGGCGTGTGGAGCGGCCTCTACCGGCTGCTGCCCGCCAAGGCGGGCTATCGGGTCGAGAAATATTCCCAGGCCTCGACCGGATTCACCCGCTACCGCCGCCTCGATCTCGAAAGCCATGATGACGCACAGATAGACGGCAAGCCGCTCGACATCGCCGTCATCGCCTTCGGCGCTAACGATGCGCAAGGCGTGTGCGATGGCGGCCATTGTGGCACGCTGATGGGCAGCTTCTGGCAAGAAGTGATCGGCCGCCGCGTCGAATCTTACGTCGCAATGCTGCGTCGGCATGGCGCGGTCGTCTATTGGGTCGGCCTGCCGGTCATGCGCGACGCTGCCTTCGATGCCGACGCGCGCGCCATGGACGAATTTTATCGCGGGCTGATGCAGCGCCTCAACGTCCCTTATATCGACATCCGCCCGCTGACGGTGGACGGGCAGGGGCGCTACCAGGCTTATTATGCGGATCAGGACGGCAGCCCCAAGCTGCTGCGTGCCGGCGACGGCATCCATATGTCGATGAACGGCTATATCCACGTTACCAAGGGGCTTGCGGCGCGGATCGCTGCGAGCGTCGCTGCCGCCCGCAGCCCGAGCGATGCCGAGCCGTCATGATCGGCTTTGCCGCCGCCGCCGCGCTGTCCTTCTCCGGCAATTGTGTCGGGGGTCTGTGCAACGCCGAAGAGCTTCGGCCGTTTTTCACGAAGCTGACACATGCGGCGGCGCGGCCGGTTCATATCCTGCAGATTGGGGACAGCCATACTGCGGGCGACGCGATCACCGGCGCCTGGCGTGACCTGCTGCAACAGAAATATGGGTCGGCGGGGCGTGGTGTGCTGCCGCCAGGGCGGCCCTATAACGGCTATCTTACGCACGGTATTACCGCGACGATGTCGCCCGGATGGAGGATCGCGAGCGATTTCGGTTCGGCCTGGTCGCAGCCATCGCCCCCACTGGGCCTGAGCGCCTTTACGCTCACCAGCACGAGCGAAGGGGCGACGATGGCGTTGACGGCCGATCCAACCGAGGCCTTCGATCGCTTCACCGTCTGTGCGATCGTGCGCCCGGGTGCCGGCAGCCTCACGCTTCGCGCCGGCGTCGACAGCGTCACCTTCAACTTGGCTTCGGTCACCGAGCGCCCGGAATGTCGCACGCTGCAGCTCACCCAGACTGCGACCACTGCCGACCTGACCGTCAGCGGCGGCCCCGCGACACTTACGTCATGGGCGACGTTCCGCGGGAAAAGCGGGGTGACGCTGTCCAACCTCGGCGTCGTGAGCTCGCAACTGATGCATTGGGCAAGGACCGATGATGCCGTGCTGGCCGAGGAACTCGGCACCTATCGTCCCGACCTGATCGTGCTCGCTTTCGGCACGAACGAAGGCTTCGCGCCGCGCTTCAACAGTTTCGAATATGAGGTGACCCTGCGCACCCAGATCGGCCGCATCCGCCGGCTGGCGGGCAATGTTCCGATCCTGCTGCTCGGCGCACCCGACGCACTGAGCCGCCGGCCGGAGATGCGCAGCAACGCGCCCGGCGAGCAGGCGCTGGATTGCGGCGCGCCCGTCGCCAGTGCGCAGCCGGTCGCACGCGAAAGCGTGATCGGAACGATCATGGACCGGTTGCGCAACAGCATCGGCATGACACCGAGCGAACCCCCGCCGTCGTCCCCGCCGCCGCCGCCAGTCTCGGTTGCGAGCGGCACCAGCCGAGGCTCGCTGTTCCCGCCGGCGGCACTGGCCGCAGTCCGTGCCTCGCAGCGCAGCGTCGCCTCGTCGCTCAACGTTGCGTTTTGGGATTGGGAAGGGCGCATGGGCGGGCGTTGCACCGCGGATCGCTGGGTTCACGCCAATCCGCCGCTGATGCGGACGGACTATGTCCATTATACGAGCGCGGGCGGGCGTGAGATCGCGCAACGGCTGCAAGATGACCTCGACAAGGCCGCGGCGCGGTGAGCACGTATGAACGGGGCATCGGCTGATGCTCTTCCCGACGCTAACCTTCGGGCTGTTCTTCCTCGTCGTGTTCTCGATCGTCTGGGCCGCGAGCGGCTCCAATGAATGGCGCAAGATCCTGCTGCTGATCGCCAGCTGGATCTTCTACGGTGCATGGGACTGGCGGTTCGTCGCGCTGCTGATCGGATCGGCCTTCCTCAACTGGGGCGCGGCACGCGCGATCTCGCTCCAGCCGGAATGGGCGACGCGTCGGCGCAAGGCGATCCTGGTCGCGGGCATCGTCGGCAATCTGCTCGTGCTCGGCTTCTTCAAATATTACGGCTTCTTCGTCGAGCAATTGGGTGAATTGCTCAGCAGCGTCGGCTTCGCACGCGATCTTCCGCTGATGCAGGTGGTGCTGCCGGTCGGCATTTCCTTCTTCACCTTCCAGGGCATGTCCTACCTGGCCGACGTCCATGCCCAGCGGCTGGCGCCGGCGCGGCTGCTCGACGTCACCTTGCTGATGTCATTCTTCCCGCATCTGGTTGCGGGCCCGATCGTGCGCGGATCGGATCTGCTGCCGCAATTTGAGCAATCGCCGCGCCTGACGCGGGATATGGCGAGCATGGGCCTGATCCTGATCGTGTGGGGGCTGTTCAAGAAGGCGGTCGTCGCATCCGAGCTTTCTACAGGGCTGGTCGACCCGGTCTTCTTCGATCCGTCGGCGCATTCGCGGCTCGATCTGATCGCGGCCGCCTATGGTTATGCAGTCCAGATCTATTGCGACTTTTCCGCCTATAGCGACATGGCGATCGGGATCGCGGCGCTGCTCGGCTATCGCTTTCCGCGCAATTTCAACCAGCCTTATCGTGCCGCCTCGCTGCAGGATTTCTGGCGGCGCTGGCATATCAGCTTGTCGAGCTGGCTCCGGGACTATCTCTACATCGGCGCGCTTGGCGGAAACCGGAAGGGCTTCGCGCGGCAATGCCTCAACATGCTGGTGACGATGCTGCTCGGCGGCCTGTGGCACGGCGCCAAGTGGACGTTCGTCATCTGGGGCGGCCTCCACGGTGCGATTCTCGGTGTGGAGCGCATCTGGGAGCGGAGTCGTCCGGGCTGGCTACCGCGCCTGCCGAAGTTCCTGGCGATCGTCCTGACATTCCACATCGTCGTCCTCGGCTGGATATTCTTCCGCGCCGAGAGCTTCGATACGGCGATCGCTTATTTGCAGGGGATCGGCACCAGCAATGTTGCAAGCGCCGTGCTTACGCCATTGGCGTGCGTCCTGATCGTGCTCGGAATGGCGATCCATTTCACGCCGGCGGATCTGGGCCAGCGGCTGGCGCTGAGGTTGCGGGCCTGGCCCGCGCCGGCGCTGGGGCTTCTGACGGGCGTCGTGATCCTGGTCGTCGACGCGATGCGGTTCGAAGGCGTCGCGCCGTTCATCTATTACCAATTCTAGGAGGCGATATGGACAGCGGAACACCATCGCCGATCGATTTGCCGGAGCGCGAAATGGAGGAAGGCGGGCTCGTCTGGACCTTCGCCGTGATCATCATCGCGAGCCTGTTCCTGCTCGCCACCAACGGCGTATCGCTGCGCGACTGGATCGACGATCAGCCGCCGGGGCCGCTGCAGGCGCGCGCTGCCGCACTGGCCGATCAATGGGTCGACTTTACCGAAGCCGTCGGCATAGCCATTCCGCGCGAAGCCATGCACACGCAATGGAAGCGTGCCGAGGAGGCACGCTTCCACGCTATCGATCCGTCGGAAGAAAAGGCGGCAGCGCCGGCCCCTCAGCGGTAAAAGATGTGGCCGCCGACCGTGGTCACGCGCTGGCGCGTGCGGAAGAAATTGTTCGCCGGCGCGTAAGAAGCGCGGAAGAACATAGCGCCGGGAGCGACCGGCTCGGCCTGGCCCGCCAGCACTTCATGAGCGACCTCGACCGCATCCTGCCAGCCGTCCGTGTCACGGCGGGGGTGGAAGCTGGCGATCTGGAAGAACTGGCCGCGCTGATTGACGACCTGGCAGATCGTACCACCGAAGCGACCGGCCTTGAGCCGGTTAACCAGCGTCTGCGCCACGGCGATCTTGCCGGCGCGAGGCTGATTGCCGGCCTCGTGCAATACCACCTTGGCCATGCATTCGACCGAATCCGCATCGGCGGAAACCGGAACTGCGGGCGGGGCCGCCTCGGCGGAGGCGATCGCGGCTGGAGCAGCCGTTTCAGCTGCAGCGGGCGGTGTAATCGATGGGGATTCTGGTTGTACCGCAACGACCGGGGCCGAAGGCGCGGTGGCGGCGAGATCATAAGGAAGGAGCGGTGTCTGAACCAACTCCGCCGCGTAACTCACGGACGCGGGAATAACGATGCCGGAAATGGCGAGCAAAACAGCTGCGCCGGTAGCAAGCGTAGAAGGACGCTTGATGAACATTCAGAACTCTTAAACATGCGCGAAACCGCTCGATCGTCGCGAATACTAAGCGACGACTGCTAGTTTTACGTCTTGTCTGCAGGACTGGGGTACGCGGCCCCTGCGACCATGTGCTGCGGCCACTTCGGGACTTTGCCGCGGTGCGTCAATGAATCCACGACAGAACGTTGTCCGGGCGGGACAGTTCGAGCCGAAATGGTGGTTTCTGTAGGGATCCGGCTGGATCGCCAGATCACATTTGTCACGATTTCGTGCGATTCTCTCCCGTTCGCGCGCGCTTTCGGGCATGACATCCACCAGGCCGATCGCGCCACGCGATTCGGGGAGGGCAGTGGTGGAAGAGCGGCCAAGCGCGTCTTTCTTGCAGGGGTTGATGTCCGGTCGGGCGGCCGAAGCATTGCGTCGCGATCGGCTGCTCGCGGCGATCGCGCTGTTCGGTGGGATCGGCATCGCGATCGCGCTGCCCTTCGCCTTGCAGGCCGGCGCAGCCTTCTTCCTGCCGGTAACCGCCGCGCTGGTGATTGCCATCGCGTTGGTGCCGATGCTGGAATGGTTCGAGCGGCGGCGCGTGCCGTCTCCGCTCGCGGCCTTCCTCTCGATCGCGATCTTCTTGAGCCTGGCCAATGCGGCGGTGGCGGCGATCATCGTGCCGGCGTCGGGGTGGTTCGCGCTGCTTCCGGAACGCGTGGTGCGCATCCGCCACAATCTGCGCCCGTTGCTGGAGGTGTATACCAGCCTCGATCGGTTCGTGAACAACACGCAGGCGACCTTCATCGGCAAGACCGGGCGCCATACCGTGGTCACCCTGGGAAAGCCGACCTCCCTGCTGGATGTGGTGGCTAGCTCTGCACCGGTCGCTATCCTGCAGATGTTCTTCGCGATCCTGGTCGTCTACTTCTTCCTGGCGGGCTGGACGCGGATGCGGCGCCAGACGATCACCAACCGCGGCAGCTTCAGCAGCGCGCTTACGACTGCGCGCGTGATCCAGGACATGGTCGACGCAACCTCGGCCTATCTTTCGACGATCACGATCATCAACGTGAGCCTCGGCCTGCTTGTCGCCGGAGCCTTCTGGCTGATCGGCCTGCCCGATCCCTTGATGTGGGGCGGGATCGTCGCGCTGTTCAATTACATGCCTTATCTCGGCCCGATCATGGCGTCCCTGCTGCTCGCGCTCGGCGGTCTGATGGTGTTTCGCGATGCCTGGTATGCAGCACTTCCGGTGGCCACCTTCATCGGGTGCCATCTGATCGAATCGAACTTGGTGACGCCCTCGCTGGTCGGCCGCAGGCTGACGATCAATCCGCTGTTGATCCTGGTGTCGCTCAGCTTCTGGGGTTGGGTGTGGGGCCCCGTCGGCGCGCTGCTGGCGGTACCGATCCTGATCATCATGAAAACCGTGCTCGATGCCGCGGGCAAACCCGACATTGCCGGATTCCTGTTCGAAGAAGGCACGCTCACCAGCCCGGTTCCGGAGGCATCGGCACCTTTACCGCCCGAGCCGACGCGCAGCGGTTGACAGCTTCGGCCCTGCTCTCTAGTCGGCGCGTCTCCGCAGGGAATGCCACATGCGGGTGTAGCTCAGTTGGTTAGAGCGCCGGCCTGTCACGCCGGAGGTCGCGGGTTCGAGCCCCGTCACTCGCGCCATCCCCTTGGATGGAGCATGGCCCGGTTTGCCTCCTATCTGGCGGCGTGTTTCCTGATCCCCGGCGAACCGGCCTCCGCTTGGAGTAACCAGGGGCATATGGCGACCGGCGCGATCGCATATGACCTGCTTGCAAGCCGCGATCCCGCAGCGGTGGCGTCGATTACAGCGCTTGTCGCGCAGCATCCGGACCGATCGCGTTTCGAGCTTGCCCTCGGCAATCTAACCGGCGCGCCGCGTGATCGGGCCTTGTTTGAGCTGATCGCGCGCTGGCCCGACGATATTCGCAAGACCGCGTACAATCACACCCACTGGCACCACCAGCTCCGCGTCGTGGTCGGTACGACCGCGTTCAAATTCGTTCGACTGGGCGAGGCGGATCATGCCTTTTCCCGCAATCTCAAGATTGTCAGCGACGATAAGGCCGATCCAGGCCGGCGCGCGATCGCGCTCTGCTGGCTATTTCACGTCCTCGGCGACATGCATCAACCGCTTCATGCAGGCCATCGCATCGGCGGCCGATTTCCGCTGACCGATCGCGCGGGCACGCTCGGCTGGGTGCGGCGGGGGCCGGACGCGGCCCCAGAGACGCTGCATCATTTCTGGGATCAGGCAGCGGATCGCGAGGGGGATGAAGCGGCGGGTGCGAATTCCATCGCACGTGCGGCCGAGGCGGCAGCGGAAACCGTGTCCGTCACACTGGAGCAGGACCCAACCGCAACATATCGTCTGGCAGTCAAAGAGAGCGAAATATTGGCCGCGACGATCGCCTATCAGGGCGTTGCACTGGCAGAATCTCCGCGTCCGGCCGATGCCCCGGTCCTGACCCAGGACTATGTCACCGCGGCAAGACGGGCAGGGGAGCAACGAATCGGGCAGGCCGGCGCGCGCCTGGCGGATATGCTCGGCGCATTATTTTCAGATGGGAATCGAACCGCGATTGAGCGCGGGAGCCGCGACTTACCGCCAGCGGCCATGCTCCATCCAGAACAATAAAGGCTTGAGCGGCGCGATCCAGATGATGCCCGCGATGCAATAGACAATCGCCTGGAGCGGCCAGGGCAGCAGCGCAATGTGCTGCGCCTGACTGCCGACCAACCCCGCCCAGAACAGGATCAGCAGCAGGATGAGGCCCATACCCGCCGGTTTGCGCCAGGTCGGCTTCATGGGATGATGAACTCCTGCTCGGTGGTGATGGCATGCAAGGGGACGTCCCACGGGTCATGGGGGATCCGCGCGACCTCCTGCCCGGCCCAGGTCAGGCCAATGCGATGCGCCCCCGGAAAGCGCTGAAAGGCGCGATCATAATGGCCGGCGCCATAGCCGATCCGTCGACCGGCCCGATCGAACCCCAGCAGAGGCGTCACGATCAGGTCGGGCGCGCGCTCCGGCGCCGAGGATAAAGGCTGGCGCAACCGCATCGGGCCGCGCTCGATCGGATCGCCCGGCGCCCACGCCAGGAAGCGCATGCTCGAACCGTCGAACAGGGCAGGAAGCGCGAGTTCATGCCCGCGCGCGTGCAACTGGGCGATGAGCGGCCCGGGATCGAGTTCGTCTTTCAGCGCCAGATAGAGCGATACGGTCGCGCCGCGCGGAATATGAGGCAGGATATGCCGTGCGGCAGCTTCAGCCGCGGACTGCGCGCCGTCGGCGCCGATAGCCTCGACATGCGCCGAACGCCGCGCGCGCAAATGCTCGCGCAACGCGATCTTGGCTGGATCGGGGGCCAGCGGATCAGGGGAAGGTGGTGGGACCGCCATGGCCGTTTTCCGGAATATCCTCTGACGCCGTAAACGTCAGGTGGGGGCCATGTGGTTCGGACCAGGGTCCGGCCAGGGACAGCTCCCTAGGAAAGATGAATCGCCTCAGGGATTTTCGCTAAGATCGTACCGGGCAGTTCCCACCAGGATCTTATTTAGGCGTTCGCGTGCCCATCCTCAAGATGCTCGGCCAATGTTTCTATACGCGCGGCAAGTTGATCCAGCGTGCGGGCGAGCGCGGCCTTGCCCGGATCGGGCGCCCCGGCGCGTACGTCGCTCAATTCATCGGCTAACAGCAGGCCAGCCAGCAGCAGCTGGCGCGTCTCGTTGGTGGTGCCGACCAACTGGCCGGCATCGCGTGCCTTTGCATCCAGCATGCCGGCGAGCATCTCCAGATGCGGCTCCTCGCCGTCACGACAGGCCAGATCGTAGCTGCGTCCGCCGACGTTCAGCTTAACCTGTGCCATCAGCGCGATCCCTCGGTGGCGATCAGCACGTCCAATTGTTCGATTGTCGCCTGCACCCGCTCGCGCAGGGTACCATGGCGTGCCTCGAGCGAAGCAAGCGCCTCGGCCATGCCGCTTCCGGCGGCCTGGCGCTGACTATTCGCGCGTTCGATCCGGGCGACCGCGCGCTCCAGCCTGGTGGTTGCAGAATTCAGGGCCTCTTCCGACATAGTCTGAGCATTAGGGCGGGTCCCCAGGACTGGCAACGGTCGTGATGGCTCCGCCTGCCGTGCGCACAGCCCATGTCGTACCGCGGTTGACGCTGACGGCCTCACTCGACAAAGGAAGCGCGCGCGGGCTTGGCACGTTTGGCGGTCCGTTCTGAAGGAGCTTTGGACATGGCGGTACGGGTTGCGATCAACGGCTTTGGACGGATTGGCCGCCTGGTCGCCCGCGCGATTCTCTCGCGTCCCGATTGCGGCCTTGAACTGGTCGCGATCAACGACCTTGCCGACGCTCCGTCGAACGCCCTGCTGTTCAAGCGCGACAGCGTTCATGGCAGCTGGCCGGGCGAGGTTCGGGCCGACGGTAACGACCTGATCATCGACGGCAAGCGCATCAAGGTGACTGCCGAGCGCGATCCGGCCAAGCTGCCGCACAAGGCCGACGGCATCGATATCGCACTGGAATGCACCGGCTTTTTCGCCGACCGCGAAACCGCGGGCAAGCATTTCGACGCGGGTGCGCGCAAGGTGCTGATCTCGGCCCCGGCCAAGGGCGTCGACCTGACCGTCGTTTACGGCGTCAATCACGACAAGCTGACGGCCGAGCACAACCTCGTCTCCAACGCATCGTGCACCACCAATTGCCTTGCGCCGATCGCCAAGGTGTTGAACGACACGGTCGGAATCGAGCGCGGCCTGATGACGACCGTGCACAGTTACACTAACGATCAGAAGATCCTCGACCAGATCCACAAGGATATGCGCCGCGCACGTGCCGCCGCCATGTCGATGATCCCGACCACCACCGGCGCCGCGCGCGCTGTCGGCGAGGTGCTCCCCGAGCTGAAGGGTCGCCTCGACGGCTCGGCAATCCGCGTGCCGACTCCCAACGTCTCGGTAGTGGATCTCACCTTCCAGCCGAAGCGCGACACCAGTGTCGAGGAAGTGAACGGCGCGCTCAAGGCCGCGTCCGAAAGCGGGCCGCTCAAGGGCATCCTGCAATATGTCACCGAGCCGCTGGTTTCGATCGACTTCAATGGCGACCAGCATTCGTCGTCGGTCGACAGCCTCGAGACCGCCGTGCTCGAGGGCAAATTGGTGCGCGTGCTCAGCTGGTACGACAATGAATGGGGCTTTTCGAACCGGATGGTGGATACCGCCGGCGCGATGGGCAAGTTCCTTTAAGTCGGGGGCGTGGGGCGGCTGCTCGGTATCGCGCGCCACGCAAGGCCGCGCGGCCCGATGGAGACGCTCGACCATGCCGAGGTGACGGTCGCGATGGGCGTGCCGGGCGATTTCCGAGGCATGCTGAAGCCGAACAGCCGTAACCGGCGGCAGGTGACGGTGATGGCGGTCGAAGCCTGGCGCGAAGCGCTCGCAGAACTTGGCGTCGACGTCCCCTGGGAGGAGCGCCGCGTCAACCTGATGGTCGAAGGACTGGCGTTGGAACATACCACCGACGCGAGAATGATTTTTTCGTCGGGTCTTATCCTGGAAATAACTGGCGAATGCGATCCATGCCGGCGCATGGAAGATGTCGCGGTTGGCCTTGATGCGGCATTGCGCCCGAACTGGCGCGGCGGAATCATTTCGCGGGTGATTGAAGGCGGGCCAATCCAGATTGGCGATCAAGTAAGGATCGAACGGTGAGCAGCTTCAGGACGCTGGACGATATAGGCGATGTGACCGGCAAGCGCGTGCTGGTGCGGGAGGATCTCAACGTACCGATGGATGGCGCGAGGGTGACGGACGACATGCGTCTGCGCGCGGCCGCCCCCACCATCGCCGAGCTGTCGGATAAGGGCGCGATCGTGCTCGTTCTTGCCCATTTCGGCCGGCCAAAGGGTGCGCGCAATCCGGACATGAGCCTGGCGCTGGTCACCAAACCTCTATCCGACGTGCTCGGGCGCGAAGTGCGTTTCATCGACGATTGCGCCGGGGCGGGCGCCGAGGCGGCGGTAGCCGATCTGCGTTCGGGCGACATTGCGGTACTGGAGAATACGCGCTTCCATGCCGGGGAGGAGCAGAACGACCCGGCACTGGCGCAGGCGATGGCTCGGCTCGGCGATCTCTATGTCAACGACGCCTTCTCGGCGGCGCATCGTGCTCATGCCTCGACCGAAGCACTGGCGCACATTCTGCCCGCTTATGCCGGCCGTTCGATGCAGGCGGAACTCGACGCGCTGGAAAAGGCGCTCGGCAATCCCGAGCATCCGGTCGCGGCGGTGGTGGGCGGGGCCAAGGTCTCCACCAAGCTCGACGTGCTCAAGCATCTCGTCGCCAAGGTCGATCATCTGATCATCGGCGGCGGCATGGCGAACACCTTCCTCGCTGCGCGCGGCGTCGATGTCGGCAAGTCGCTCTGCGAGCATGACCTGACCGGCACCGCGCTTGAGATCCTGGACGCGGCCGACCGCGCCGATTGCATCGTCCACCTGCCGTACGACGTGGTGGTGGCCAAGGAATTCCGCGCCAATCCGCCGACCCGTACGGTCAACGTGCATGATGTCGCACCGGATGAGATGATACTCGACGTCGGCCCGGCGGCGGTCGAGGCGCTGGGCGATGCGCTCAAGACCTGCCGCACCTTGGTATGGAACGGGCCGCTCGGTGCGTTCGAGACGCCGCCGTTCGATATGGCGACGGTGGCGCTCGCCCAGACGGCGGCGGCGCTGACCCAATCGGGCGGGCTGGTCTCGGTCGCCGGCGGCGGGGACACCGTCGCGGCGCTGAATCAGGCTGGTGTCGCGGACCGCTTCACCTTCGTCTCCACCGCCGGTGGCGCCTTCCTGGAATGGATGGAGGGCAAGACATTGCCGGGCGTTGCCGCGCTGATGCACGGCTGATCGCGCTTCCCCAAGCTTACGACCGAGGACGAACGATGCACGACGCGAAAATGATGGCGCAAATGTCGAATGGAGCCGGTTTCATCGCCGCGCTCGATCAGAGCGGCGGATCGACGCCGGGCGCGTTGCGGGCCTATGGCATTCCGGACAGCGCTTATTCCGGTGACGCCGAGATGTTCGCAGCGATGCATGCGATGCGGGTGCGGATCATGACCGCACCGTCTTTCACCGGCGAGAAGGTGCTGGCGGCGATCCTGTTCGAGCAGACGATGGACGGACAGGCGCTTGGCCAGCCCGTGCCGACCTATTTGTGGCAGGAGCGGGGGATCGTACCGTTCCTCAAGGTCGACAAGGGGTTGGAGCCGGAGGCCGACGGCGTCCAGTTGATGAAGCCCATTCCAGGCCTCGATGATTTGCTGGCACGCGCGGCAAAGCTCGGCATTTTCGGCACGAAGGAGCGGTCGGTCGTCAATCTTGCCTCGCCCAGCGGTATTGAAGCGATCGTCGCGCAGCAGTTCGAGCTAGCGGAACAAATCCTTGGTCACGGCCTGATGCCGATCCTTGAGCCCGAGGTCCTCATTAAGAGCGCCGAGCGCGAGGCGGCGGAGGAATTGCTGCTGGCCGCCATCCTCCGCCATCTGGATGCGCTCGACGGCGACAAGAAGGTGATGCTCAAGCTTTCCATTCCGGTTAAGCCGGATCTTTACGCGCCGCTGGTCGCGCATCCGAAGGTGGTGCGGGTCGTTGCCTTGTCGGGCGGCTTTTCCCGTTCGGAGGCATGCCGGCTGCTCGCCGAGAATCACGGCATGATCGCCAGCTTCTCGCGCGCATTGGTGTCGGACCTGCAGCACGGGATGAGCGATGCCGAATTCGATGCCACGCTGAGCGCCGCTATCGATGAGATCTACGAGGCTTCCACCGCCAAGGTGTGACAAGGTTGGGGAAGGAAATGCGCGAATTCCCTATCATCGCAGCATTTCGCCGACGCTTGGCGTGCTGCTCGGCCTCGCCATCGTCGAGACAATCGTCATCCATATCGTGGTGATGGCGCTATGGGGCTGGAAGGTTGCGCTGGTGCTTGGCGTCATCGATCTGTCTCTCATCGCATCCTTATTGTGGTTGCTGCGCGCGATCCGGCGCCACCCCGTAACGATGGCCGATGATGTGCTGGTCATGCGCATCGGGAAACTTGTCGTCGTGCCGATCCCCTATGCTCAGATTTCCGGGCTACGCTCATCGTGGGACGCCGCGGCGCTCAAGCAGAAGGGCGTCGTCAATCTTGCCCTGGCGACGTGGCCGAACGTCTTCGTCGACCTGTCTCCGCCGGTTGTCAGCGGACGGCGCCGGATAAGTCGGGTCGCGCACAAGCTGGATGACCCGAGCGCGTTCCGGGCGGCGATCATGGATTTGCGGTCAGACGCTTGAGCTCCAGTGCGTCGGCGATGGCATGGGCGAAGATGTCATTGTTGAAATAGGCCCAGACCGTCCGGCCGTGAGCTTTCTTTTCCTGCATCCAATCGGCCCAATCTGCCAGAAGCGCGCGCTCGTAGCGGCCCCAATATTTGCCGACACCGCCGTGGAAACGAACATAGACGATCGGGCCGACCGCCCATCGCGGGCTGACCGATCCCGCCATATCGTGGCAGCAGAAGGAGGCGCCCTTGGCAGCCAGCAACTCGGAGGTTTCCGGCACATACCAACTGGGATGCCGGAACTCGAAGACGTGGATCAGGTCTTTCGGCAGGAGCGTCAGAAACTCCTCCAGCCGCGCCAGATTGAGCTGCAGCGTCGGCGGTAGCTGATAGAGGATCGGGCCTAGTGTCGCGCCCAGATGCCGCACCGGCGCCATCATGCGCGCCACCGGCTCGGCGCAATCCTTGAGCTTCTTGGCCTGGGTCAGATAGCGGTTCGCCTTGACCGCATAGGCGAAGCCGGGCGGCGCCTGTTCGCGCCATTTGTCGAACGTCTCGGCCGGCGGCAGGCGATAGAAGCTGTTGTTGATCTCGACCGTGTCGAATTGCTCGGCGTAAAATTCGAACCAGCGTTTGACCGGAAGCTTCTCGGGGTAGAATGGTCCGCGCCAATGGCGGTAATTCCAGCCGGAACAGCCGATACGGATGGAGGCGCCGTCACCATCCTCTGTCCCTTGCGGCATCAATCCTCACCTAGTCATCCCGGCTCGCTAAGCATCTCGCCAAGCTGGTCCAGCCGCCGCTCCCAGAGCGACCGCCGGTCGGCAATCCACTGCTGTAGAACGGCAAGGCCCTGCGGTTCGATCCGGCAGCTGCGCACCCGCCCAACCTTTTCGGTCCGGACGAGCCCTGCATTCTCCAGGATCCGGAGATGTTGGGAGACCGCCGTCAGCGTCATGCCGAAGGGCTCGGCGAGCGCCGACAAGGCGTAGGGGCGCGCGCTCAATGCTTCCACGATGCGCCGACGCGTAGGATCGCCCAGCGCATGAAACAGCTGGTCGATATTGACGCGAGGGCGGCTTTCGGGCCGGGCCATTGACTAGGCAGCCAAGCTTTCACCCAGTCGGTCCAGCACAACCTCCCATCCGCCCTTGCGCATGTCAGGGCCGTCGGCACCCTCGAAGAACACACCCTGAAAGATCAAGGTCACGTCAGTGCCGCCATTCGCGGGCGACAGCTCGATGGTGACCAGCGCGACTGAGATCGGCTTCCCCTCGATCGCCATGCGCGACGCGGTGACGATGCGGCGTTCGGGTATGACATCATGATATTGGCCCTCATTGGTCAGGATTGCGCCGGGAAAGGGGGTGTCAGGACCAAACCTATAATGCAGGCGTTCGATGCCGCCGACGCGAAGGTCGCTTTCGAAGGCGACAATCTCGTGCGTGTCGCTGGCCGCGAACCAGCTTTTCTTGCGCTGCGGATCGGCAAAGGCCGCAAACACGCGCGCCACCGGCGCAGGATAATGGCGATCGATCACGAATGTACCGTGGATGGCGGGCGACTCGGTCATTGCGAGCTCCTTACTCAAGCAGAAACTTCACTATTGTAGTCGCTAAACGGAAGGTCAAGTATATTCTTCACTATTGACGACTTGACCCCGCACGGGCGCGATGGAATTCGCGCGGGAGGAGAATGGAATGCAGCAGTTCGGCCAAGGCGAAGACATTCCGAATGACGAGGTCGATCTCGACCCCGGCTTCGCCGAGCAGTTCGAGCGCCAGTTCAGGCCGGCCTGCCAGCTCTATCTGATCTCTCCGCCCTCGATTGACGACGGCTTTGCGGATCGCCTGGCGGCGGCGATCGACGCCGGGCCGGTCGGCGCATTCCAGCTACGCCTCAAGGGAATAGACGAGCATGCCATCGCGCGCATGGCCGAACCGCTGCAGCGCGTCTGCGCCGACCGGGATGTCGCCTTCATCGTCAACGACAGCATGGGCCTGGCCAAGCGGCTGGGCGCCGATGGCGTTCACCTGGGCCAGGACGATGGCGACCCGCGCGAGGCGCGCGCTTTGCTTGGCCCCTCGGCGCAAATCGGCGTGACCTGTCATGACAGCCGTCACCTCGCGATGGAGGCGGGGGAGGCGGGTGCCGATTACGTGGCGTTCGGCGCTTTCTACCCCACCACCACCAAGGAGGTGCGCCATCGTCCGGACCCCTCGATCCTCGGCTGGTGGACGACCCTGTTCGAATTGCCGTGCGTCGCCATCGGCGGCATCACGCCCGATAACGCTGCACCCCTGATCGCCGCGGGTGCCGATTTCATCGCGGTCTGCAGTGCGGTGTGGAATGCAGCCGAAGGGGAGGCGGCCGCGGTGCGCGCCTTCGCCAAATTACTGGATTTGCAGCCGTCGCAAAGCTAACGAGCCTTCTGTTCCTGACCTTCCAACAGGGGTAAATTACAGGGCAGGAGGATTGCCATGCTGAGCATGATAATGTTCGCCGCCGCGGCCATCGCGGCCAATTCGCCGGTCCCGGAGCCGGCAGCAGCATCCGCGCCGATGTGCCAGAATGACAGGGTTGAAATGGCCGCCGCCCGCCCGTCGGCTCGCGCCAGGAAGCTGAACGAGCTTCCGAACGCGAACCTGGTGCTGGGTGTGTTGAGGAGCGAGGGCGGCTGGCAGAAGCCGGTGATCGTACGTTACGATATCGGCGGCGCCCCGAAAGGGCGCTGACCAATCTTACCAGGTGCGGACGCGGCCCGTATCGACGTGGACGAAGCCGTCCTTGGGATAATAGCCGACGCCGCCTGCCTGCATCGACATGGCGACGAGGTGCAGGCGATCGAGCGGCACGCCCGGCATGTGAATGTCGGTCGCCTTGCCCAGCATGTGCTGGCTCTTGGACGCGACGCCGGTATGCGCACCGCCGCGCGCCCGCAGTGCGCCGTTGGTCTGCGGCGAGCGATAGCCGGAGATCATTTCCAGCTTGGTCTGCGGCGGCAGATCGAGCTTGTCGCGGATCTGGCTGAGCAGCAGCATCAGCTTCGGGTCCATCTGCGTGGACTCGTTGTTGCGCCAGTCGCGCAGGCCATGATTGAGTTCGGCAAGACCCTGCTGATCCCAGCCCTGGGCGCCGAAGAAGCGCGCGTCGAACGTCTCGTTGGTATGAATGTTACGGAAGGCGAGGCGCCGTTCCGGCATTGCCGCGAAAGCCCTGCTGCCGATCATCGTGCTGGCGCCCGCCAAAATCGCGCCACCCAACAGGCCACGACGGCCGATCTGCATGTCCAACATAGATTATCCCGCTCATTGGAAAGAAAGCCGCTCGGCGGCGTTCCCATTCTGCCCAAGCGCAAGATAAGGGATTGTCTCAGTGAAAACACTAAAGGTTGCAGGCGTTTACCTCATCTTGGCAACGGTTTGTCCCGTATCTGCCGCCGGCGCGGCCTCCAAAGCTCCGGCGCTCGATCAAAAGATCCTTACTGCCCAAGTGTTGCTGGACCGCCTGGGCTTCGGCCCCGGGGTGATTGACGGCCATTCGGGCATGTCGCTGACCAATGCGCTCAAAGGCTTTCAGGAAGCACGCGGTCTATCCAAGACCGGTAAGCTGGATCCCGCGACCATCAAGGCGCTGACAGCTTACGGTAAGACTCCGGGCGTGATCGAAGTCGCGCTGACGCCGGCCGATCTCAAGGGGCCGTTCGTCGGTCCGATCCCGCATGATCCGGAGGAGCAGGCGAAATTGCCGGTCATGGGATATGCCGACGCGATGGAGGCGCTGACCGAGCGCTATCACACCACCAAGGCGACGCTGATCGCGCTCAACAGTCCGACGACCAAGCTGGCGCCCGGCACGAAGATCAAGGTCCCCAATGTCCGTCCGGCCGCGACCAGCTACCCGGGTTCGCTCAAAACCGAATGGCGTACGACGCTGGCGGGGCTGAGCGTCTCCTCGGATCAACCTAAGGCGGCGAAGCTGGTCGTTGATAAATCGGATAAGGTGCTGCGCGCCTATGATGACCAGGGCAAATTGATTGCCCAATTCCCGGCGACGATGGGCAGCCAGCATGATCCGTTGCCGATCGGCCGCTGGAAGATTCAGGGCGTATCGCCGCTGCCGCCTTTCCATTACAATCCGGCCTTGTTCTGGGATGCCAAACCGGGCGATGAGAAGCAGACACTGAAGCCCGGCCCGAATGGCCCCGTTGGAGTGGTGTGGATGGATCTCAACAAGCCCCATTACGGCATCCATGGAACGTCCACGCCGGAGACGATCGGCCGTACGGAAAGCCATGGCTGTATCCGCCTTTCCAATTGGGATGCGGCGCGGCTGTCGCTGATGGTCAGGCCGGGAACGCCGGCGGTGTTCCAGCAATGACCAGGCTCGGCTGGTTCCTGCTGCTGTTCTTCCTGCTCGTAATCGGCGGTTTCGCGCTGATCGTGAACAAAGGCGGCCGCTTCACCGGCTCCTCCTCGCCCGCCACCTCTTCACCGGTCGGAGAGCTTGACGCCAACGCTGGCGGCGGCGGCCTTGTGATTCCCGTGGCCGGCGTGAACCGCGAACAACTGACGGACACATGGGGCGATGCTCGCGGTGACGGCACCCGCCAGCACCATGCCATCGACATCATGGCCCCGCGTGGGACGCCGGTGCTCGCGGCCGCCGCCGGCACGGTCGAGAAGATCTTCGAAAGCGCCAATGGCGGCCACACCGTCTACATTCGCCGCGCCGATACGAGCTGGCAGGATTATTACGCCCATCTCGACAGTTACGCGGCCGATCTGCGCGAAGGCATTGAGATCAAGCAGGGCCAGCAGATCGGCACCGTCGGCTCGACCGGCGATGCGAGCCCCGACGGGCCGCATCTTCATTACGAAATCCATCGAATGGCGCCGGGCGACAATTGGTCGGCCGGAACGGAGCTGAACCCCTATCCGATCCTGCGCGGGTGACGCGCGGGTGTGGCGTTTAGCGCCCGCGCTTGCCGCGCGGGCGGCTGGCCGCTAGAGGCTCGCGCCTGCTCTTTCCTATCGCGAGACCCACATGAAGATCAGCGGCGTGGACATTCGTCCCGGCAATATCATCGAATATGAAGGCGGCATCTGGAAGGCCGTCAAGATTCAGCATACCCAGCCCGGGAAGGGTGGCGCCTACATGCAGGTCGAGATGAAAAATCTCATCGACGGCCGCAAGAACAATGTCCGCTTCCGTTCGGCCGAGACGGTCGAGCGCGTCCGCCTCGACACCACCGATTTCCAGTTCCTGTTCGCCGACGGCGATCAGCTGACTTTCATGGACAAGGCGACCTACGAACAGATCACGCTGCCGCGCGACCTGCTGGGTGACGCCGCCGCCTTCCTGCAGGACGGCATGGACGTCGTGATGGAATTATATGACGAGCGGCCGATCTCCGTGCAGCTGCCTGACACGATCGAGGCGATGATCGTCGAGGCCGACGCGGTGGTGAAGGGGCAGACCGCTTCCTCCTCGTACAAGCCGGCGGTATTGGACAATGGCGTGCGCGTGATGGTGCCGCCGCATATCGGCGCGGGCACGAAGATCGTCGTCGACGTCTACAACCAGGAATATGTCCGCCGCGCGGACTGAGCCTTTCTCTCTCCCCCTTGCGGGAGAGGATGGAGGGGTGGGCAACGCTCACCTCAAACCAGATCGCTCGCAGTAGTGCGAGCCCACCCCGACCCCTCCCGCAAGCGGGAGGGGGGAGTAATTTATGGTAGCCCATTCAGGCCTGATTACCGTGATGGAGCGCGCCGCGCGCAAGGCGGCGCCGCGCCTGCGCCGCGATTTCGGTGAGGTTCAGCAGCTCCAGGTTTCGCGTAAGGGCCCCGCCGATTTCGTCAGCCAGGCCGATCAGCGCGCCGAGCAGACACTCTATGAGGAGTTGAAGCGGGCACGCCCCGACTGGGGTTTCCTTGGCGAAGAAGGCGGCGCGCGCGAGGGGGACCCGACCAAGCCGCGCTGGATCGTCGATCCGCTCGACGGCACGACCAACTTCCTGCATGGCATTCCCCACTTTGCGATCTCGATCGCGGTCGAAGAGCCCAAGCCTAACGGGCAGGGCGAGATCACCCAGGCCCTGGTCTATCAGCCGGTCACCGATGAGAGCTTCTGGGCGGAGAAGGGCCGCGGCAGCTGGCTGTTCGATCGCCGCCTGCGCGTTTCCGCAAGACGCGAACTTCCGGACGCGGTCATCGCCACCGGCACGCCTTTCCTGGGACACGGCGACTCTGCGCAATGGGCCAAGATCTACAATGCTATCGGACCGGAAATTGCCGGCATCCGGCGGTTCGGCTCGGCGGCGCTCGATCTCGCCTGGGTCGCCGCTGGCCGTTTCGACGGTTATTGGGAGAGTGATCTGCAGCCGTGGGACGTGGCCGCGGGCATGTTGCTGGTCAAGGAAGCCGGTGGGTTCGTGACCGATTTTCGCGGCGGCGACCAGGCGATGCAGCGCCGCGAATTCCTGGCTGCGAACGACAGCCTCCATTCCAAGCTGCACAAGCTGCTCGCCGGTGCGCTGCGAAAGTAGGCATCCGCTTCTAATTGCGAGTCATTCTCACTGCTCGGGCGCTTGCTTCGCAGGTGCGGCGCGCTTAGGGAAATCGCGACTTTGGAGGCTCCTGCTAACGCCTCCCCCTCGGAGTGTTTCGGATCGATGGAAAGCGTCGCTGCAGGCTACCTGCCGATCCTGATGTTTCTTACCGTCGCGGTGACCTTGTCGACCGCCTTCGTGGTGCTGCCGATGCTCGCGTCGCGCTTTACGGGATCGTCGAAGCCGACGCCCGAGAAGCTGGCCGAATATGAGTGCGGCTTCCCCGCCTTCGAGGATAGCCGCGCGCAATTCGACGTGCGCTTCTACCTCGTCGCGATCCTGTTCATCGTGTTCGATCTGGAAGCTGCCTTCCTCTATCCGTGGGCGGTCGCGCTGGGTGGGATTGGCTTTGCCGGCTGGGCCGCGATGATGATCTTCCTGATCGAATTGGCGGTCGGTTTTGCCTATGCCTGGAAGAAGGGAGCTCTCGAATGGGAGTGACGCTGCCGCAGCCGCTCGATCCGCATCCGCAGGAGAGCCGGCTTCCCGACCCCGATTTCTTCACCGGGCTGAACTCCGAGGTTCAGGACAAGGGCTTCCTCGTCACCTCGACCGAGGAATTGTTCCAATGGGCCAGGACCGGCTCGCTGTGGTGGATGACGTTCGGCCTCGCTTGCTGTGCGGTCGAGATGATCCATGTGAACATGCCGCGCTATGATCTTGAAAGATTTGGCGTCGCGCCCCGCGCATCACCGCGCCAGTCGGACGTGATGATCGTCGCCGGCACGCTCTGCAACAAAATGGCCCCGGCCTTGCGCCGCGTTTACGATCAGATGTCCGAGCCGAAATATGTCATCTCGATGGGCTCGTGCGCCAATGGCGGCGGCTATTATCATTATAGCTACAGCGTCGTGCGTGGCTGCGACCGGATCGTGCCGGTCGATATCTATGTGCCCGGCTGCCCGCCGACCGCCGAGGCCCTGCTCTATGGCGTGATGCAGTTGCAGCGGAAGATCCGCCGCGTGGGGACGATCGAGCGGTGAGCTTCCCGAAATATGCCAGCAATGACGGCGTGATCGACGCGGCGACCGCCGCGCTCGGCGATGCATTGATCCATGCGGCGGAGAGCGTCGGTGAAATCCGGCTCGACGTGAAGCGCGGGCAGGTGGTGGATGCCTTGCGGATCCTGCGCGACGATCTCGCCTATCAGCAACTCATGGAGATTGCCGGCGTCGACTATCCGGACCGCCCGGAGCGGTTCGAGGTCGTCTATTGCCTGCTCAGCCTGACCAAGAATCACCGCATCCGCGTCCATGTCGCGACCGACGAGACCAATCCGGTGCCGTCGGTGACGGGGTTGTGGCCGGTCGCAGGGTGGCTCGAACGTGAAGTCTATGACATGTACGGCGTGCTGTTCGAGGGTAATCCCGATCTGCGCCGCATCCTCACGGATTACGGCTTCAAGGGGCATCCCCAGCGCAAGGATTTCCCGCTGACCGGCTATGTCGAACTGCGTTACTCGGAAGAAGAGAAGCGCGTCGTCTATGAGCCGGTCAAGCTGGCGCAGGACTTCCGCAATTTCGACTTCATGAGCCCGTGGGAGGGTGCCGAATATATCCTTCCCGGCGATGAAAAGGCCAAGGCGCCGGAAGCGCCGGGCGCGCCGACCCCGCTCAAGGCGGACGAGGTGAAGAAGTGAGCCGTCGCACCGTCACCATCGGCGTCGCCGATGCCGATATGCCGTCGGTCGCCGAGGCCGGCACGACTGTGCCGCCGAGCCAGGGCGTGACGATGGATCCGGCGTCGGGCGAAGTCGCGATCCAGAATTACACGATCAATTTCGGGCCGCAGCATCCTGCCGCCCACGGCGTGCTGCGCCTCGTGCTGGAGCTGGATGGCGAGATCGTCGAGCGCGTCGATCCGCATGTCGGCCTGCTCCATCGCGGCACCGAGAAGCTGATCGAATATAAGACCTACCTCCAGGCGCTGCCTTATTTCGACCGGCTGGATTATTGCTCGCCGCTCAACATGGAGCACAGCTATGTGCTCGCCATCGAGAAGCTGCTGGGGATCGAGGTGCCGCTGCGCGCGCAATATCTGCGCGTTTTCTTCGCGGAGCTGAGCCGCATCAGCAACCACATGCTCAATCTCGGTTCGCACATCATGGATGTCGGCGCGATGACGCCCAATCTGTGGCTGTTCGAGATCCGCGAAGATTGCATGAACTTCTTCGAGCGTGCCTCCGGCGCGCGCATGCACGCAGCCTGGTTCCGCCCCGGCGGCGTCCATCAGGACGTGCCGCTCAAGCTGCTGACCGATATCGGCACGTGGCTCGACGAGCGTATGCCGCGATTGTTCGAAGACGCGATCAGCCTCGTTGCCGACAACCGCATCTTCAAGCAGCGCAATGTCGATATCGGGCTGGTCAGCCGCGACGACGCGATCGCCTGGGGCTTTTCCGGCCCGATGATCCGGGCCGCGGGCATCCCCTGGGATATCCGCAAGTCGCAGCCGTACGACGTCTATGATCGCATGGATTTCGACGTGCCGGTCGGCACGCGCGGCGATTGCTATGACCGCTTCATGGTGCGGGTCGAAGAGGTCCGCCAGTCGATGCGGATCATGAAGCAGTGCCTGGCCGAAATGCCGGAAGGCGAGATTGCCAGCCTCGACCGCAAGGTTGTGCCGCCGAAGCGCGGCGAGATGAAGCAGTCGATGGAAGCGCTCATCCATCACTTCAAGCTCTATACCGAGGGCTTCCACGTGCCCGCCGGCGAAGTCTATGTCGCGACCGAAAGCCCCAAGGGTGAGTTCGGCGTGTTCCTGATCTCCGACGGCAGCAACAAGCCCTATCGCTGCAAGATCCGCCCGACGGCCTTCAGCCACCTGCAGGCGATGGACTTCATGATGCGCGGCCACATGCTGGCCGACACCACCGCCGTCCTGTCCGCGATCGACATCGTGTTCGGGGAGTGCGACCGGTGATCCGGTTCTCTAATCTATTGGCTGGAATTGGGGCGGGTGCGCTTGTTGCCGTCATGGGGAATGCGTTGCGCTCAACTGTCGCGAAGGAGCCCTTTGACTTTTTGCGGGCTGCGATCACGATTGTTTCGATCGCAATCGGCTTCGGCGTCGTGGAACTCTGGCGGCATCGGAAGGGGATGAAGCATGGCTGACGCAGCCCAAATCCCCGACGAAACCGAGACCCGCGCACGCTGGGGCAATTTCACCTGGACGGCCGAGAATGCCGAGCAGGTCAAGGTGGTCATGGGTCGCTACCCCAAGGGGCGCGAGCATTCGGCCATCATGCCTTTGCTCGATCTCGCCCAGCGTCAGGTCGGCGCCGAGACCAATACCCAGGGCTGGCTGCCCGTGCCGGTGATCGAATATGTCGCCAAGCAGGCAGGCATGCCCTACATTCGCGCGCTCGAGGTCGTCAGCTTCTACACGATGTACAATATGGCGCCGGTCGGCCGCTATCATGTCCAGGTGTGCGGCACGACGCCATGCATGCTGCGCGGATCGGACGATGTGCTCGACGCCTGTTACAAGAAGGGCCTCAAGAAGGGCCACACCACGCCCGACGGCCTGTTCACGCTGACCGAGGTCGAATGCCTTGGTGCCTGCGTCAATGCGCCGATGGTGCAGATCAACGACGACAATTACGAGGATCTGACGTTCGAGACGACGACGGCGATCCTCGAGGCGCTGGCACGCGGCGAAACGCCCAAGCCGGGTCCGCAGGTCGATCGCTTCCTGGCGGCGCCGGTCGGCGGTCCGACCGTGTTGAAGGAGTATACCTCCTGATGCCGCTCATCCTCGCCCTTATTGTCGGCGTCGTGCTGTTCGTGCTGCTGCTCAAGCTCGTCATCGGCCTGGTGGCGCTCGGGCTCGGGCTGGCGCTGGCGGTGATCGTCTATTTCGCGGCGGAGAAACTGGTGGGGCAGGGGCGATGAGCAGGACTCATTTTCTTGGGGTGAACCTTAACAAGCATCCGCTGCTCGCCGGGCTGCTGTGGGCCGCCTTGTTCGTGCCGACTTTGTTGGTGCTGAACTGGCTGCGGGGAGAACCGACCCCGCTGCATGATATCCCCAAACTGGTCGCCCTCGCCATCCCCGCTGGCCTGCTCTGGGGCCTTGTGACCCGCGCTTTTACGAAGGCGAGAGGCTCCCATGCTCGCTGACGCAGATCGCATCTTCACCAATATTTACGGCTTCCAGGATTGGGGGCTCGAAGGCGCGCTGAAGCGTGGTGACTGGGACAATACCAAGGACCTGATGGTCCGCGGCCAGGACCAGATCATCGAGGATGTGAAGGCGTCGGGCCTGCGCGGCCGCGGCGGGGCAGGCTTCCCGACCGGCATGAAGTGGAGCTTCATGCCCAAGGAACCGAAGCCCGGCCGCCCCAGCTTCCTGCTGATCAACGCCGACGAATCCGAGCCCGGTTCGTGCAAGGATCGCGAAATCCTGCGCCACGACCCGCATAAATTGCTCGAAGGCGCGCTGATCGCCGGCTTCGCGATGCGCGCGCGTGCCGCCTATATCTACATCCGTGGCGAGTTCATCCGCGAGGCGGAGAACCTCTTCGCCGCCGTCGCTCAAGCCTATGACAAGGGCCTGCTCGGGAAGAACGCGGCGGGCTCCGGCTATGATTTCGACGTGTTCGTCCATCGTGGTGCCGGCGCCTATATCTGCGGTGAGGAAACCGCGCAGATAGAAAGCCTTGAAGGCAAGAAGGGCCAGCCGCGCCTCAAGCCGCCCTTCCCGGCGGGCGTCGGCCTCTATGGCTGCCCGACCACCGTCAACAATGTTGAATCGATCGCGGTCGTGCCGACGATCCTGCGGCGCGGGCCGGCCTGGTTCGCCGGCATCGGCCGCGATAAGAATCAGGGCACCAAGCTCTTCCAGATCAGCGGCCACGTGAACACGCCGACGGTCGTCGAGGAAGCGATGGGCATCAGCTTCCGCGAACTGATCGAGAAGCATGCCGGCGGCATCCGCGGCGGCTGGGACAATCTGCTCGCCGTGATCCCCGGCGGATCGTCGGTGCCGTTGGTGCCGGCCGCGCAGATCATGGACGCGCCGATGGATTTCGACGGGCTGCGCGAGCTCGGCTCGGGCCTCGGCACGGCGGCGGTGATCGTGATGGACAAGTCGACCGACATCGTCCGCGCGATCAGCCGCATATCTTACTTCTACAAGCATGAGAGCTGCGGCCAGTGCACGCCGTGCCGCGAGGGCACCGGCTGGATGTGGCGCGTGATGGAACGGCTGCGCACCGGCGAGGCCGATCTGCACGAAATCGATCTGCTCCAGGAAGTCACGAAGCAGGTCGAGGGCCACACCATCTGCGCCCTCGGCGACGCCGCGGCATGGCCGATCCAGGGCCTGATCCGCCATTTCCGCCCGGAGATCGAGCGGCGCATCAATGAGCGTCGCGGCGAGATCTTCGCCGTGGCGGCAGAGTAACCGATATGCCCAAACTGACCGTCGACGGAATCGAAGTCGAAGTGCCGAACGGCGCGACCGTGCTTCAGGCGTGCGAAGCCGCCGGCAAGGAAATCCCGCGTTTCTGTTATCACGAACGGCTGTCGATCGCCGGCAATTGCCGCATGTGCCTGGTCGAGGTGAAGCCTGGGCCGCCCAAGCCGCAGGCTTCCTGTGCGCTGCCCGCCGCCGACAATCAGGAAATCCGCACCGACAGCGCGATGGTCAAGAAGGCGCGCGAAGGGGTGATGGAGTTCCTGCTCATCAACCACCCGCTCGATTGCCCGATCTGCGACCAGGGCGGCGAATGCGACCTCCAAGACCAGAGCCTGGCCTACGGCCGTGGCTTCACGCGTTTTCACGAGAATAAGCGCGCGGTTACCGAGAAATATATGGGGCCGATCGTCAAGACGGTCATGACCCGCTGCATCCAGTGCACGCGCTGCGTACGTTTCGCCGAGGAAGTCGCCGGCGTCGAGGAGATCGGCGCGCTCTATCGCGGCGAGAATATGCAGATCACCTCCTATCTGGAGCACGCAATCTCGTCCGAGCTGTCGGGCAATGTCGTCGATCTGTGCCCGGTGGGCGCGCTGACCTCCAAGCCATACGCGTTTGAGGCGCGGCCGTGGGAGCTCAAGAAGACCTTCGCGATCGACGTGATGGATGCGCTCGGCACCAACATCCGCCTCGACAGCCGCGGCCGTCAGGTCCTGCGCGCGCTGCCGCGCGTCAATGAGGACGTCAACGAGGAATGGGCGTCGGACAAGACGCGCCACCATGTCGACGGTCTCGTCCGTCGTCGCCTCGACAAGCCCTATGTGCGCCGCGACGGCAAGCTGCAGCCCGCGACCTGGGCCGAGGCATTCGCGGCTATCAAGGCGGTAAACGCCGGATCGAGCGTCGCCGCGATCGCCGGCGATTTGGTCGATTGCGAAACGATGTATGCCGCCAAGGCATTGCTCGGCCGGATGGGCTCGACCCTCTTGGAAGGGCGCCAGACCGGGCTTGCCTACGACACGTCCAGCATCGCGGCGGTCAACTTCAATTCGACCATCGCCGGTATCGAGACGGCGGACGCGATCCTGATCGTCGGTTCGAACGTCCGCTGGGAAGCGCCTCTGGTCAACACGCGCATCCGCAAGGCGGTCAAGCGCGGCGCCAAGGTGTTCGCGATCGGGCCTGAAGTCGATCTGACCTATCCGGTGACGTGGCTCGGCAACGATCTCGGCCTGCTCGGCGCGCTCGGTTCGGATGTGACCGACTTTTTCGGCAAGGCGCAGCGTCCGGCCGTGATCGTCGGGGGCGCGGGGTTGAAGGCGGGGCAGGGCGCAAGCCTCGGCCTGATCGACAGCCTCGGCCTGATCAAGGACGGCTGGAACGGCTATAACGTCCTGCACATGGCGGCCTCGCGCATGGGCGGGTTGATGCTGGGCTACGCGCAGCAGGGCGGCATCGCCGACGTGACGAAGGCGGCGCCGAAGCTCACCTTCCTGCTCGGCGCCGACGAAGTTCCGGAAACGGCGCTGGGCAGCAGCTTCAAGGTCTATGTCGGCCATCATGGCGATCATGGCGCAGCCATCGCCGATGTGATCCTGCCGGCGGCCAGCTATGCCGAGAAGAGCGGCACCTACGTTAATCTCGAAGGCCGCGTGCAGCGTGGCGACCGCGCGGTCTTCCCGCCCGGCGACGCGCGCGAGGATTGGGCAATCTTCCGGGCGCTGTCCGACGTGCTCGGCATGACCTTGCCGTTCGACACGCTCGACGCGCTGCGCGCCCAGATGGCCGCCGAGGTGCCCGCTTTGGCGCAGCCCGGGCTCGCCAGCTATGCATGGTCGGTGCCGAAGCTCGCGGCCGAGGCTTCGGGCGCGATCGCCTATCCGATCCAGGACTTCTACCTGACCAACGCCATCGCGCGCGCCAGCGACACGATGCAGCGCTGCTCGGCCGAAATCCTCCACGGCCAGACTTACGCGGAGGCGGCCGAATGACGACGGGTTTCGCCTGGGCAATGCATAACGGCGCCAAACTTCTGTTTGCGGTCGCGATCTTTGTAGCCCTCCTTAGCTTCCTTCCGGTTGCGCTTGGCGCGCTTGACGCTGGCCAAGCTCGCGATCGTCTTTGGCTGATCGTCGCCGCTGCTGCGAATGCGCTTAGTTCCGCTGTACTGCCTTTCCTTGGAGCCCTGTTGATCGACCGGCTGGATCACTGGCGGGAGCACCGCGCATGACCCGCTGGTTCACCGGCTTCCTGCCCTATGAAGGCGCGTGGTTCCTCGCCACCTTGATCGACATTCTCGTCATCGCGCTGCCGCTGATGCTGGCGGTGGCGATGATCATCTACGCCGATCGCAAGATCTGGGCGGCGATGGCGTTGCGGCGCGGGCCGAACGTCGTCGGCCCGTTCGGTCTCCTCCAGTCGTTCGCGGACGGGCTCAAGGTCTTCCTGCAGGAAACGATCATTCCGTCGGCGGCCAATCGCGGCCTGTTCCTGATCGCGCCGATCATCACCTTCACGGTCGCGCTGGCGGCGTGGGCGGTGATCCCGTTCGGGCCACGCGCGGTGCTCGCCAACATCAATGTCGGTCTGCTCTACCTGCTCGCGGTGAGCTCGATCGGCGTCTACGGCGTGATCCTGTCGGGCTGGGCGTCCAACTCCAAATATCCCTTCTATTCGGCGATCCGCGCCGCTGCGCAGATGGTAAGCTATGAGGTCTCGATCGGCTTCATCGTGATCTCGGTCGTGCTGTGGACGGGCAGCTTCAACCTCAACGCCATCGTCACCGCGCAACGCGGCCATATCTTTGGCTTCGTCAACGCCTATGGCTTCAATCCCCTGCTGTTCCCGATGGCGGTGATGTTCCTCATCTCCTCGATGGCGGAGACGGCGCGCGCGCCGTTCGACCTGACCGAGGCCGAAAGCGAGATCGTCGCCGGCTACCAGACCGAATATTCGTCGATGAGCTTCGCGCTCTTCTGGCTCGGCGAATATGGCAATGTGCTGCTGATGTGCGCGCTCAACGCCACCCTGTTCTGGGGCGGATGGCTGCCGCCGTTGGACATTCCCATCCTCTACGCCGTGCCCGGTATCGTCTGGCTGTTCGGCAAGATCCTGTTCTTCTTCTTCGTCTTCTCGTGGGTGAAGGCGACGGTGCCGCGCTACCGTTACGATCAGCTCATGCGCCTCGGCTGGAAGGTGTTCCTGCCGCTGTCGCTGTTCTGGGTGTTCCTGGTCTCCGGCTATCTGATGGTCACCCGCTACGGAATGCACCCATGAACGTCGCCTATCTCATCAAATCCTTCACCCTGTGGGAGTTCGTGAAGGCGCACGCCAAGACGCTGCGCTACTTCTTCAAGGCGAAGGCGACGATCAACTATCCGCATGAGAAGAACCCGCTGAGCCCACGCTTCCGCGGCGAGCATGCGTTGCGTCGCTATCCCAATGGCGAGGAACGCTGCATCGCGTGCAAATTGTGCGAAGCTGTCTGCCCGGCGCAGGCGATCACGATCGAGGCCGAACCGCGCGAGGACGGCAGCCGCCGCACCACGCGTTACGACATCGACATGACCAAGTGCATCTTCTGCGGCTTCTGCCAGGAAGCCTGCCCGGTCGATGCGATCGTCGAGGGGCCGAATTTCGAATATTCGACCGAGACGCGCGAAGAGCTCATCTACGACAAGGCCAAGCTGATCGCGAACGGAGACCGGTGGGAGCCGATCCTCGCGCAGAACCTTGCCGCCGATGCACCCTACCGTTAAGCCGCGCCGCAACTCGCAAGGGGCCTCCGAGCAGCCGTGATCCAGATCATCGCCTTTTACCTGTTCGCGGTCGTGACCGTGCTGTCGGGCGTGCTGTGCGTGACCGCGCGCAACCCGGTGCACAGCGTGCTGTGGCTGATCCTCGCCTTCTTCAACGCCGCTGGCCTGATGGTGCTGGTCGGTGCCGAGTTCATCGCGATGCTGCTGATCATTGTTTATGTCGGCGCGGTCGCGGTGTTGTTCCTGTTCGTCGTGATGATGCTCGACATCGACTTCGCCGAATTGCGCTCGGGCTTTGCGCGATACCTGCCGCTTGGCATCGGCCTGGTGGCCTTGCTCGCGGGCGAGATCATCTTCGCGGAAAGCGCGTGGAGCGCGGGCGGCCTTGAATTGTCGCGGGTCGCGCCGACGCCGGATGCGGCCGGCATCCCCAACATCCAGGCGCTCGGTATCCTGATCTACACGCGTTACCTCTATATCTTCGAAGGCGCGGGGCTGGTGCTGCTGGTGGCATTGATCGGCGCGATCGTGTTGACCCACCGCAAGCGCGGCGACGTGCGCACCCAGAATATTTCACGCCAGAATATGCGCCGCCCCGAAGACGCGACGCGCAACACGCAACCCGTCGTCGGGCAGGGGGTCGAGCTGTGATCGGATTGACCCATTATCTCGCCGTCTCGGCGATCCTGTTCGTGACCGGCGTGTTCGGCATCTTCCTCAACCGCAAGAACATCATCATCATCCTGATGGCGATCGAGCTGATCCTGCTGAGCGTGAACATCAACCTCGTCGCTTTCTCGGCCTATCTCCACGATCTGGTCGGGCAGGTGTTCGCGATGTTCGTGCTGACCGTGGCGGCGGGCGAGGCCGCGATCGGCCTTGCCATCCTCGTCATCTATTTCCGCGGCCGCGGCACGATCTCGGTCGACGACGTCAATCGGATGAAGGGCTGATACCGGCGTGATTATTGCCCTCGTCTTCCTGCCGCTGCTGGCCGCGATCGTCGCAGGCCTCGGCAATCGCGCCATCGGCAACGTGCCGGCCAAGCTGGTCACGACCGTGGCTTTGTTCGGGTCGTGCGCGCTCGCCTGGCCGATCTTCCTCGGCTTCCTCAACGGCACCGATACCGCGCACGTGGTCAAGGTGCTGAGCTTCATCAGCTCGGGCGATCTGCAGGTCGACTGGTCGTTGCGGGTCGATACGCTGACGGCGGTGATGCTGGTCGTGGTGACGACGGTCTCAAGCCTCGTCCATCTCTATAGCTGGGGCTATATGGCGGAGGATCCGTCGCAGCCGCGCTTCTTCGCTTATCTGTCGCTCTTCACCTTCGCGATGCTGATGCTGGTGACCGCCGACAATCTCATCCAGATGTTCTTCGGCTGGGAAGGTGTTGGTCTCGCCTCCTACCTGCTGATCGGCTTCTGGTATGAAAAGCCGTCGGCGCAGGCGGCGGCGATCAAGGCGTTCGTCGTCAACCGCGTCGGAGACTTCGGTTTCAGCCTGGGCATCTTCGGCGTGTTCCTCGTGTTCGGTACCGTCTCGATCCCCGCGATCCTGGCCGCGGCGCCGGGCATGGCCGGCTCGACCATCGGCTTCCTCGGCGGCCGGGTCGATACGATGACCTTGCTGTGCCTGCTGCTGTTCGTCGGCGCGATGGGCAAGTCCGCGCAGCTTGGCCTCCACGTCTGGCTGCCGGACGCGATGGAGGGCCCGACGCCGGTGTCGGCACTGATCCATGCCGCCACGATGGTTACCGCCGGCGTGTTCATGGTGTGCCGCCTGTCGCCCTTGTTCGAAACCAGCCAGACCGCGTTGACGGTCGTGACCTATGTCGGCGCCGCGACTGCCTTGTTCGCGGCGACGGTCGGCACCGTTCAGACCGACATCAAGCGCGTTATCGCTTATTCGACCTGCTCCCAGCTCGGCTACATGTTCTTCGCGGCCGGCGTCGGCGCCTTCGGCGGGGCGATGTTCCACCTGTTCACGCACGCCTTCTTCAAGGCCTTGCTGTTCCTCGGTGCCGGCTCGGTCATCCACGCCATGCACCACGAACAGGACATGCGTTTCTATGGTGGCCTGCGGAAGCATATCCCGATCACCTTCTGGGCGATGCTGGCGGGCACGCTCGCGATTACCGGCCTGGGCATCGAGGAAGTGTTCGGCTTCGCCGGCTTCTATTCGAAGGACGCGATCATCGAGGCGGCCTATGCGCGCGGCACCACCGCCGGCGGCATCGCCTTCTTCGTCGGCGTGAGCGCGGCCCTGCTCACCAGCTTCTATTCGTGGCGGCTGATCTTCCTGACTTTCTTCGGCGAGCCGCGCTGGGCGGCGTCCGAGCATATCCAGCATGCGATGCACGATGCGCATGGCCACGGTCACCACGGTGACGAGCATCATGCGGCGGCGCATGGTCAGCATGTCGAGCAACATCGTGCCGACGCCGATCACGAGGCGCCCGACGAGGGCGCGGGGTCGGAACCGAACGTCCATTCCCCGGGCGCGCAGGATGTCGCCCACGGCACCGCGGGCTATCATCCGCACGAAAGCCCGTGGACGATGCTCGTGCCGTTGGTGGTGCTCAGCATCGGTGCGATCTTCGCAGGATATGTCTTTGCCGGCCCCTTCATCGGCGAGCATGGCCATGCTTTCTGGCAGGGCAGCCTGTGGTTCAACACCGAGTTCATGGAGTCGGTCGAGCGCGTGCCGATGTTCGTGAAGCTGTCGGCGACGATCGTCATGATCATCGGCTTCGTCCTCGCTTATTACGCCTATGTCGCGGACAAGACCGTGCCGGCGCGCTTCACCGCCACCTTCCAGGGGCTTTACGCTTTCCTGCTCAACAAATGGTATTTCGACGAATTGTACGATTTCCTGTTCGTCCGCCCCGCTTTCGCGCTCGGCCGTCTTTTCTGGAAACGCGGCGATCAGAAGACGATCGACCGCTTTGGCCCCGATGGCGCCGCCTGGGTGGTGCAGGCGGGCGCGGTGGTCAGCCGCCGGCTCCAGTCGGGCTACGTCTATACCTATGCGCTGGTGATGCTGCTCGGCCTTGCCGCCGCGGCAACCTGGGCGATGGCGGCCTGACATGAACCAGCTCGGCTTTCCCATTCTCAGCCTGCTGATCGGCCTGCCGATCTTCGCCGCGATTGCGTGCCTGTTCGCCGACGCGAAGGCGGCGCGCTGGATCGCGCTGGTCGTAACGCTGATCGATTTCGCGATCGGCATCCTGTTGTGGGCGACCTACCAGACCGGCGGCGCGCAGTGGCAGTTTACCGAGAGTGCGCCCCTGTTTGGCAGCTTCGGCTGGGCGCTCGGCATTGACGGCATCGCACTGATGCTGATCGAATTGTCGGTATTCCTGATGCCGATCTGCATCCTCGCCAGCTGGGTTTCGATCGAGAAGCGGGTGCCGGAATATATGGCCGCCCTGCTGGCGACCGAGGCGCTGATGCTCGGCGTGTTCGCCGCGCAGGACATGTTCCTGTTCTACATCTTCTTCGAAGCAGGCCTGATCCCGATGTACCTGCTGATCGGCATCTGGGGCGGACAGGACCGCATCTATGCCTCCTATAAATTCTTCCTTTATACGCTGCTCGGCTCGGTACTGATGCTGATCGCGATGCTGTGGATGGCCAATTTCGCTCATTCCACGAGCATCCCGGTGCTGATGAACACCAATTTCCCACCGCACGCGCAGACCTGGCTGTTCCTGGCCTTCTTCGCCTCGTTCGCGGTCAAGATGCCGATGTGGCCGGTCCATACCTGGCTGCCCGATGCCCACGTCCAGGCGCCGACCGCGGGCTCGGTCATCCTCGCCGGCGTCTTGCTGAAGATGGGCGGGTACGGCTTCATCCGCTTCTCGCTGCCGATGTTCCCGATCGCTAGTGCGCAATTGTTCTGGCTGATCGCGACGCTCAGCGGCATCGCCATCGTCTACACCTCGCTGGTGGCGCTGGTGCAGCAGGACATGAAGAAGCTCATCGCTTATTCGTCGGTCGCCCACATGGCGTTCGTCACTTTCGGCCTGTTCGCGTTCAATCGGCAGGGCCTGGAAGGGGCGCTGCTGGTGATGCTCAGCCACGGCCTCGTCTCCGGCGCGCTCTTCCTGTGCGTTGGAGTGGTCTATGATCGTCTGCATACGCGCGAGATTTCGCGCTACGGCGGCGTCTCGACCAACATGCCTTATTACGCCGCGTTGTTCCTGCTCTTCACCATGGCGTCGGTCGGCTTGCCGGGCACGTCCGGCTTCGTCGGCGAATTCCTGAGCATGATGGGAATTTACGGCGCCTCCACCTGGGCGGCGTTCGTCGCGACAACCGGCATCATCCTCGGCGCGGCTTATATGCTCTATCTGTATCGCCGGGTGGCGCAGGGCCCGCTCGACAAACCCGACGTCGCGGCCATGTCCGATCTGTCGCCGCGCGAGTTCGTCCTGCTCGTACCGATCGCGCTCGTCGTGTTGTGGATGGGCGTTTATCCGGAGAGTTTCATGGCGCCGATGCGCAAGGATGTCGGCGTGGTGCTGGCGCGGGTCGATCCCGCCTGGCACGGGGGTGACTCCAAACTGGCCAGGGGCAACCGCCCGGTCGCGGTCGCCGCGGCGGAGGCACATTGATGTCCTCCACTTATTTCCTCGCCACCTTGCCCGAACTTATCCTGTCGGTGGGTGCGATGCTGCTGTTGCTCGTCGCCGCCTGGCGCGGTGACGGTGCCACACGCGGCATCGGCTGGGCCTCGGTTGTGCTGTTGCTCCTGGCGGGCTTGTCGCTGCTCGGGCCGGCCGGTCATGCGGGCGCCGCCTTCGGCGGGCTGTACCGCGCCGATGCCTTTGCCGCCTTTGCCAAGGTCTTGATTTATATCGGTTCCGCCGTCGCGATCGTGATCGCGCCCAATTGGTTCGCCCGCGGCGGTCCGCTGCGCGCCGAATATCCGGTCCTGATCCTGCTCTCCACGGCCGGCATGGGCATGATGGTTTCGGCGAGCGATCTGCTCACGCTTTACGTCGGGCTGGAGCTGCAGAGCCTCGCCGCCTATGTGCTGGCCAGCTTCATGCGGCGCGATCAGCGCTCGGCCGAGGCGGGCCTCAAATATTTCATCCTCGGCGCGCTCGCGAGCGGCATCCTGCTTTACGGCATCTCTTTGCTCTACGGCTTCACCGGCACGACGACGTTCGACAGGATCGCCACCGTCTTCCGCACGGCGGCGGCGCACGATGTCGAGATTGGCCGCCTGATGGGCCTGATCTTCGTGCTGTCGGGAATCTTCTTCAAGGCGTCGATCGTACCGTTCCACATGTGGACGCCCGACGTCTACGAAGGCGCGCCGACGCCGGTCACCGCCTTCTTCGCCTCGGCGCCCAAGGTGGCGGCGGTGGTGTTGCTGGTGCGCGTCGCGATCGAGGCGCTCGGCCCGGTGACGGAAGCCTGGCGGCAGATCATCGCCGTGGTCGGCATCGCCTCGATCGTGTGGGGCGGGCTTGCCGCCATCGTCCAGACCAATATCAAGCGCCTGCTGGCTTATTCCTCGATCAACAATGTCGGCTTCGCCGTGCTCGGGGTGATCCCCGGTAACCAGGCGGGCGCCGCGTCGGTCTTGTTCTACATGGCGGTCTATATCGTCATGACGGTGGGAAGCTTCGTGTGCGTGCTGCAGATGCGCGATGCCGACGGCAATCCGATCGAAGACATCTCCGCTTTGTCCGGTCTGTCCCGCACCCGTCCGGGCCTGGCGCTCGCATTGACGATGTTCATGTTCAGCCTCGCCGGCATCCCGCCGCTGCTCGGCCTGTGGCCGAAGGTCGTCGTATTCCAGGCGCTGGTGAATATCGGCTGGTGGCCGCTCGCGGCGTTGGGCATCGCGGCGTCCGTGATCAGCGCCTTCTATTATCTCAAGATCGTCAAGACGTTGTATATCGACGAGCCAGTGTCGGCGTTCGCGCCGCGCGATAGCAAGGTCGAAGGCGGGCTGATGGTCGCCAGCGCGCTGTTCATCTCGCCGCTCGGCTATCTGGCCATTCCGTTCCTGACGGCGACCAGCATGGCCGCGGCCAGGGCGCTGTTCTGACACCCACGATCCGCACGGTCGCCGAGACCGGATCGACCAATGCCGACCTGTTGGATGCCGCCCGCACGGGGGCATCGGAAGGGCTGTGGCTGCGGGCGGAACGCCAGACCAGCGGCCGCGGCCGTGTCGGCCGTGCTTGGCTGTCGCCCGTCGGCAATCTTTATGCGAGCACGATCGTGCGCCTGCATCCGGGCGAGCCCGAAGCGGCCACGCTGGCGCTGGTGGCGGCGGTTGCGCTGGAGGAGGTCGCGTCGGCCTATGCGCCGGGTAAACTTCAGCTCAAATGGCCCAACGATCTGATGGCGGGGCCGGCCAAACTCGCCGGCATCCTGCTGGAGCGGGCGGACGACGCCGTCGTGATCGGCTTCGGCGTCAACCTCGCATACCATCCCGAAAATCTCGAGCGGCCCACCACCAGCATCGCCGCATTGACGGCCGGGGCTCCCGATCCCGCGGTTTTTCTCGCCGACCTTGCCGAGGCCTTTGCGCGCTGGCTCGCGCGCTGGCGCGGCGAGGGGCTGGCGGCGGTGCGTGCGCGCTGGCTGCAGCGGGCGCATCCCATCGGCAGCGCGCTTACCAGCAGCGCCGCCGAGGGCTTGTTCGAGGGGCTCGACAAGGATGGCGCTTTGTTGCTGCGTCGCGCCGACGGCCGGATCACGATCGTGCGCGCCGGCGACGTCTTCCTGTCGCCCTGATCAGGCGCGCGCGAACCGCCTTAGCAGGTCGGCGACATGATCGTTGGCCACCGGCAATTTGGTCGCGATCAGCCACAGGTCGAAATTTTGCGGACGGCGGCGCAGGCCGAACCCGGCAAAGCCGGCTGCCTGCGCATGCGCGCCGAGCGTCTTGACCGTGAAGCCGGTACGGTGCGCCATATAGACTTCGCCGCGCGCGATCGCTGCACCATGACCGTAGAGTATGTCGAGCGGCGCGATCGGCCCGGACGGCGAGGTGTAGAGCGGGTCTTCCAGCCGGCCCGCGGCGATGTGCTTCGCCACTTCCTCAAGATCGGGGCAGGTCACCACCACGAACCCGTCGGGCTTGATGACGCGCCGGAACTCGGCAAGCACGCCATCCACCTCGTGCGGGAAGACATGCTCGATATTGTGCGAGGAATAGACCGCATCGACGCTGTCGCTGTCGACCGCGTCCATGTCGGTGATCGTGCCGATGATGTCGGGCGCGACGTCGGGATTGATGTCGAAGCGGACTTCCTTCCAGCTGCCGTCCTGGAAACCGGCCGGCATGTTGGCGATCGTGGCGGTTCCGCACCCGACATGCAGCACCTGGCGCAGCGCTGGCGCGGGATCAGCCATGGGCGGCCACCTGCCAATCCTGCAGCGCCGCGCGCGCGCGCGCCGCCATCAGGCCCTTGCGATCGGCCTTCTTGCTCTTGACCTCGAGCGGCGGGAACAGGCCGAAATTGACGTTCATCGGCTGATAGGTCTCCGCCTGCGCGCCGCCGGTAATATGACCGAGCAGTGCGCCCAAAGCCGTCTCCTGGGGCGGGGCGGTCAGCGAAGTGCCGCCAAGTTCGGCCGCGGCAAAGCGGCCGGCGAGCAGGCCGATCGCGGCGCTTTCGACATAGCCCTCACAACCCGTAATCTGGCCGGCGAAACGGATGTTGGGGCGCGATTTGAGGCGCAGGCTGCCGTCCAGCAGCTTCGGGCTCTGGATGAAGGTGTTGCGGTGCAGGCCGCCCAGCCGTGCGAATTCGGCATTCTGCAGGCCCGGAATCATGCGAAACACGCGCACCTGTTCGGCATGTTTGAGCTTGGTCTGGAAGCCGACGATATTCCACAGCGTGCCGAGCGCATTGTCCTGACGCAATTGCACGACCGCATAGGGCCAGCGCCCGGTGCGCGGATCGTCCAGCCCGACCGGCTTCATCGGCCCATAGCGCAACGTATCGACGCCACGCTCGGCCGCGACCTCGATCGGCATGCAGCCCTCGAAATAGGGCGTGTCCTTTTCCCACTCGCGGAACTCGCCTTTCTCGCCGGCGAGCAGCGCCGCGTGAAAAGCGAGATATTCGTCCTTGTTCATTGGGCAGTTGATATAATCGTGGCCGTCCCCCTTGTCCCAGCGGGACTGGAACCAGGCGATTGTCATGTCGATCGAATCGCGGTGCACGATCGGCGCGATCGCGTCGAAGAAAGCGAGCGCATCCTCACCCGTCTCGGCCCGTACCGCCTCGGCCAGCATCGCTCCGGTCAGCGGTCCCGTCGCCACGATCGCCGGTCCGTCCGGCAGGCTATCGACGCGTTCGCGGACCAGTTCGATATTGGCATGCCCGGCAATCGCCTGCGTCACACCCTCGGCGAAGCCCTCCCGATCGACCGCCAGCGCGGATCCGGCGGGCACGCGATGCTTGTCCGCCTGGGTCAGGATCAGCGATCCCAGCGCGCGCATCTCGGCATGCAGCAGGCCGACCGCATTATGCTCGGCATCGTCCGATCGGAAGCTGTTGGAGCAGACGAGTTCAGCCAGTTGATCCGTGTGGTGGGCAGGGGTCGGCTCGACCCCGCGCATTTCCGACAGGCGAACCTTGAAGCCCGCCTCGGCGAGCTGCCAGGCCGCTTCCGACCCGGCCAGGCCGCCGCCGATAATGTGAATCTGATGCGTCATGCGCCAAGCGCCTAGGGCAGATTGCGCCGCGCGTGAACCGTCGGGAATCGCGCGGCCGGCCCTCTGCAATGGGCAGACCCTATTTCGGCATCATGAGCGCGTTGTTCAGACGATCGTGTGGTCCGGCGCGTCAGCGCACGGCCTGGGCCGCGCTGTCGATGCCCTTCTTCGCCGCCGCCTCCGCACCGGTAAGCCGGGCGCGATAGGCTTCGAACCGCGCCCGTATCGCTGCGTGACGGGCCTTCAGCAGCGCCTCTGCATCCTTGCGGAAGGCGACGGGCTTGCCCGCGACTTCGCGATCGGTGAGGTCGATCGACATCGCCGTGTCCTCGTCCGTGACGAGAATGCTGGTGCACGTATCGGCATCGGTGACGGCGATGCTGGTCGCAACGTCATTGTCGGTCGTGGCGATGCTGGTTGCCACCTCATTGTCCGTCCGCCGGATACTTTCGCGCACTTCGGCATCGTATCGCGCCAGCTCCGCCTCGTTCGCCACGTTGACGAAACGACCGCCGCCGCCGCGCGCGACCGCGGACAGCTTTGCCGCCTCACCGGACGGCAGGTTGAAGCCGATCACGTTGACGATCGCCCGGGTGCGCCCGGCGTTGATCCTTTTGGCCGCAGCCACCGGGTCGCCGCCGCACGTCTCTTCGCCGTCGGACACCACATAGATGATCTGTTCCCCCGGCGTGGCGGAGGCGGACAGCAGCGCCTCGGCCCGATCCAGCCCGGCGGCGAGCGGCGTCCAGCCGACCGCCCGTACCTGTCCCAGGGCCGCGCGAAACCCCGCTCGATCCGGCGACATCGGCGCGATCACGTCGATCGCGGAACAGGATTTGGCCTTGCCCGCCGCCTGGTTATTCCCTTGCTGCCCGAAGACCAGCAGCGACGTCTGCACCGACGCCGGCAGGCCGTCGATGAAACTCGCCGCCGCCTCGCGCGCCAGCTCAAGCTTCGTCTTCCCGCCCATGCGCCCGGCCATCGAGCCAGAGCCGTCGATCATCACGATCACGCGGATGGGCGGAACGCGCGGACCGAGCCCGCCGGCGCGCGCCCTGAGCTGCGGATGCCTCAGCGCCACGTCCTGCTTGAAACAGGCGTCGGGATCCTTTTTCGTGAATTGCGCGACATAGGCCCGCGCTGCCGCCTGGGGCGACTGCGCAAACCATCCGGGGGCGGCGCTGCGATCGCTCGTCGCCTGCGAATCGTCGGACGATCGCCCGCACCCCGCCACTGCCAGGGCAAGCATCCAGCATAATGCCGCGCGAGCGGGCAGGGGGGCCATGGTGAGCTGCCTCATGCGCGGCGAAGCTGCCATAAATATCTGGAAAAAAACAGGGCCGCGCGTGCGCTGGACGGAAACCGGCGGGCCCGCCCCCGACATTGGGAATCTGGTGCGTCACCGGCCAAGCGCCTAGGATGTTCCTGCCGGTTCGTGGGCCGGTGGGAGAGACAAGATGATGATTACCGCCGGGCTGGTTGCCGTGATCGCGCTGCTGGCCATCCTGCTGCCGACCATCTTCAAGTCGTTCGGCGTCAATCAGGAATATGAACGCGCCGTCCTGTTCCGGCTCGGTCGGCTGGGCGAGCCCAAGGGCCCCGGCTGGTATTGGCTGATCCCATGGATCGATCGCGCCGTGCGGGTGGATCTGCGCACGATCACCAGCGTGCTGGAAACGCAGGAGACGGTGACGCGCGACGGCGTGCCGGTGAAGGTCAACGCCGTCCTGTGGTTCCGGGCGAAGGATGCGACCCAGGTCGTCACCACCGTGCAGAACTGGCAGGGCGCGGTGATCCAGGCGGCCGAAACGGCGATGCGCGACGCGATCGGCCAGAGCGATCTCGATCAGATGCTCAAGGAGCGGCTGCTGATCAACCAGCGGCTGCAGGATATGCTCGCCCGCGCCTGCGATCATTGGGGCGTGGTGGTCGATTCGATCGAGATGAAGGATCTCGATATCCCCGAACAGATGCAGCGCGCGATCGGCCGCGAGGCCGAAGCGGTCCGCGAGAAACGCGCGCGCATCATCAAGGCCGAGGGCGAGCAGGAGGCGGCGCAGAAGCTGGCCGAAGCCGCCGGCATCATCGGCGGCACCGAAGGCGCGCTGGAATTGCGGCGGCTGCAGACGCTCGCGGAGATCGGCGGCGAGCATAATTCGACGATCATCACGATGATGCCGGTGGAATTGCTGCAGGCTGCGAAGAAGCTCGCCGAGAAATAGGCGGCGACCCGCAGTGTGTGAACGTACGCTATGGGTGGCTGTCTCCGACAATCGGTCATTCAGGGCTGCCCCGCCGGGTCCTTGAAGCGAACGCAATCTGCAGCCTCGGCAATAAAGAGTGGAATGAAGCCGTCCTCTGCACTCATTGCGACTGCCCATGTCGCACCGATGCGCATTCGTGGCTGGATCGGCATGGGTCGCAGATCCATTGGCGCCATACACGGACCGTGGCCGTTGAGCCGTTCTCGGCGACAAGAACGGTAAAAGATGCATCAGATCAATCGCGGCGCCGGTCGCAAATTGCTGCTTGTCCACGGCCTGGGCGGAAGCTGGCGCTCCTGGAGCCCCATTCTGGACTCGCTCAGCGTCAGTCGGACGGTGATCGCGATCGACCTGCCCGGACATGGCGCGACCCCGGCGCAACACGACAGCGGGACCTTTGACGGCCTGGTCGGCAGCGTCCAGCGCTACATCGTGGAAAACGGGCTAAGCGGGATCGATATCGTCGGCAGTTCGATGGGGGCGCGGATGGCGCTCGAACTTGCGCGACGCGGCGCTGTCGGAAACGTGGTCGCGCTTGACCCGGGCGGGTTCTGGCGTGGTTGGGAGCGCACCTTCTTCAAGACCACGATTGGTGTCTCGGGCCGCTTGTTGCGGGCAATTCGACCCGGTCTCCCGATGTTGAGCCGTAACGCGGCGTCGCGCACTGCACTGCTGGCGCAATTCTCCGCGCGTCCGTGGGCGCTTGAACCGCAGCTCGTCGCGACCGAGCTGATCGGTTTTAGTACAACGCTGACATTCGACGCATTGGTCGATAACCTTGCGACCGGACCCGAGCAGACCGGGCCTGCTGCCGATAGCACCGGCCGCATCGTGATCGGCTGGGGCAAATATGACAGGCTATGCCTGCCGAGACAGGCCGCCCGTGCGAAGGCTGCGTTCCCGTCCGCACAACTCCACTGGTTTGAGTCCAGTGGCCACTTTCCAATGTGGGACATGCCGGAGGAAACGGTCGACGTCATACTTCGCGCCACGCAGTAAGAACGAGCGCATCGGCTGGCTCGATGGCGCGCGATCGGAAGCGAGGCCGAGGCGACGCCCAGCTTCGCCGCAGCTTGTTGAAGCTGCACTCCTCTCGCCATGAAGATCGCCAAGCGGCCGAGCTCCCCACGCCGCATGTCGGGCAGTAGGTTCATGACAGGGAGTCATAGGCCCGAGTAATTTATCCTGGCTAATCTTCGGAAACGCTTTCCATTAAAGCGGTGGCATGCGCCGGCAACCGCGGCGTCGGCCGACGAAACGTGGGATCGAAGGTGAACGGGGCCGCGCGTGCGATCGAGGGTGAAGGGCGCGTGGTTGCCGCGGCGGTCCCGTCTTTGTCGGGCGTCGAGGCGCCACCGCGCGCGTCAAAAGAAATCGAAGCCACGACCGACCAAGCTCTGCGTACGTCCATATCCTAGAAGAAGGGTGACATGAGAACCTTGGCTATCAGTCTGATCCTTGCATCGTTAGCAGCACAGCCCGCTTCCGCACAGCAACCGCCCGCGCCTCCGACGGAGACGATCAAGACCGCCGCCACGCATAGCGCCACGGAGCAAGCGCTGATCGATCTGGCGAAGTCCAAATGGGACTGGATGGCGGACAAGAAGGTCGACTCCCTCGCGACGCTCTTCGACGACAAGGCGATGTTCACGCACATGGGTGGAACCTGGGGCAAAAGCCGGGAGCTCGCCACCAATGTCGGCAGCGATTAGCGTCAGCTAAACGACGACGTCCGCGCGATCCCTATGCTGTGTGCGGACTTCTGGCGCCCGGGCCGGCTTTTCCGAAGTTGAGGGGCTCGGCGCTTGCGCGCGGATGCGATGATTTTCTGCCGCCGGTTGACATCTGTACGCATAGTGCATACGATAAGGCGGCCCGATGAGCTCCTTTGGCGCGCGCGCTGGCTTTTTCTCGGTGTGAGAATAATAAGGCTGATGCGCATCCGGGCAGGGCGCGTCTCATCCGCAGAGGCTCTCGCGGACGCCAAGCTGATCGGCTGTGCTGCGCCGCACAAATCATCAAGTTCGTTTCTGGTGTTTTTTTCTTTTTGCCCGTCGGCGCCAGGGCGACCATCCTTGGATTCCTCGGCACCGAATGCTGAAGGAGCGAGAGACTTAAGCGCGATCGACCTTGTGCGGCCGTCGGCAACGGATAGGCGTCAGGCGGATAATCGATCCGCATTCATGGAGGAAAGTGGATGATCGATCATATCGGCTTTGCGGTGCGCGACGCGGAACGGTCGCGCCTTTTCTACGCGGCGGCGCTCGCGCCGCTGGGCATCACCCTGGTGATGAGCGCAACGCCCGAGCAGACCGAAGCGGGCGGTACCGCCCATGGCTTCGGCAGCGACGGCAAGCCGTTTCTCTGGGTCGGCGACAATGAGAAAGTGGGCGAGGGCACACATGTCGCGCTGGCCGCCCGCACGCGCGGCGAGGTCGATGCCTTCCACGCCGCGGCGCTGGCGGCCGGCGGCAGGGACAATGGCGCGCCCGGCCTGCGCCCGCATTACCGTCCCGATTATTATGCCGCGTTCGTCCACGATCCGGATGGCAACAATATCGAGGCGGTCACGTTCGCATCGGCATGAAGATCTTCACGATCGGTTATGAGAAGGCGACCCAGCCGGAATTGATCGCCGCGCTCCAGGCCGCCGGCGTCCAGCGGTTGATCGATGTGCGCGCGGTGCCGCTGTCGCGCCGCCCCGGTTTCTCCAAGAATATCCTCGCCCGCGGGCTCGCCGAGCAGGGGATCGATTATGTCCATTTGCGCGCGCTGGGTACGCCGCCCGAGGGGCGGGAGGCCGCGCGCAAGGGCAGGCATGACGTGCTCGAGCGCGTCTATGCGGGTCAGCTGGAATTGCCGGAGGCGATGGTCCAGGCGGCACAGATGCTGGAACTGGCCGAGGAGAAGCCATCGGCCCTTTTATGTTTCGAACGCGAGCCGGGCGGATGCCACCGCACGCTTTTGCTGCGTTCGGTGGCGGCCGATGCGGAGGTGGTCGACCTCTTCGCGTGATGTCCCGGAGCGGATATAAAGCTTTCTTTATATTGCTTCCGGCCGCCACAATCGCTAGGGCGCGCCGAAGGCCGCTTGCGAGCGGCGCACTTTCTATCCCTAGGAGAATACCTCGTGGCCACCGCCGCTGTCGAAAGCTTTAACGACTATCTGGTCCATGACATCGCGCTCGCCGGCTGGGGCCGCAAGGAGATCCAGATCGCCGAGACCGAAATGCCGGGCCTGATGGCGCTGCGCGAGGAATATGGCGTGTCGAAGCCCTTGAAGGGCGCGCGCATCACCGGCTCGCTCCACATGACGATTCAGACCGCGGTGCTGATCGAGACGCTGACCGCGCTCGGTGCGGAAGTGCGCTGGGCGTCGTGCAACATCTATTCGACGCAGGATCATGCCGCCGCCGCGATCGCCGCTGCCGGTATCCCCGTGTTCGCCGTCAAGGGCGAGACGCTGGCCGAATATTGGGATTATGTCGGCAACATCTTCGACTGGGGCGATGAGCCCTGCAACATGATCCTCGACGATGGCGGCGACGCCACCATGTTCGCCCTGCTCGGCGCCAAGCTCGAAGCGGGCGGTACGCTCGCCGAGCCGGAGAATGACGAGGAAGTCGAATTCCACCGCGCATTGAAGGCGTTCGTCGCCGCCAAGCCCGGCTACCTCACCCAGACCGTCAAGGCGATCAAGGGCGTCTCCGAAGAGACTACCACCGGCGTCCACCGCCTGTACGAGATCGCCAAGAAGGGCGAGCTGCCTTTCCCCGCGATCAACGTCAATGACAGCGTGACCAAGTCGAAGTTCGACAACCTCTACGGCTGTAAGGAATCTTTGGTCGACGCGATCCGCCGCGCCACCGACGTCATGCTCGCGGGCAAGGTCGCGACCGTCGCCGGCTTCGGCGATGTCGGCAAGGGCTCGGCCCAGTCGCTCCGCAACGGCGGCGCGCGGGTGCTCGTCACCGAAGTCGATCCGATCTGCGCACTGCAGGCGGCGATGGAGGGCTTCGAGGTCGTGACGATGGAAGAGGCGGTCACCCGCTCGGACATCTTCGTGACCGCGACCGGCAATGCCGACGTCATCACCGCCGATCACATGAAGGCGATGAAGCCGATGTCGATCGTCTGCAACATCGGTCACTTCGACAGCGAGATTCAGATCGCAGCTCTGTCGAACTACAAGTGGAACGAGATCAAGCCGCAGGTCGACCTGGTCGAATTCCCCGACGGCAAGCAGATCATCGTCCTCGCTAAGGGCCGCCTCGTGAACCTCGGCTGCGCCACCGGCCACCCGTCGTTCGTGATGTCGTCCAGCTTCACCAATCAGGTGCTGGCGCAGATCGAGCTCTACACCAACCCCGGTCAGTATCAGAACCAGGTCTATGTCCTGCCCAAGCATCTCGACGAGAAGGTCGCGCGCCTCCACCTCGAGAAGCTCGGCGTCAAGCTGACCACGCTCACCGACAAGCAGGCCGCTTATATCGGCGTGTCGCAGCAGGGCCCGTTCAAGCCCGATCATTACCGCTACTGATCGGCACTTCCTCGCGCTATCAAGCGTGCGGACTTTGCGGGGGTGATGTTCAGCATCACCCCCGTTTTCGTTGGGGCGAGGGCGAAGCGCTGATGCGGAGCGGTACCATCTCACTGGCGAACGCGGCCGAGACCGATGCACTTGGCGCGGCGTTGGCCGGCGTGCTGCAACCGGGCGACGTGGTTGCGCTGTCAGGCCCTTTGGGCGCGGGCAAGACCAGTCTCGCGCGCGGCGTGCTGGCCGCGCTCGGCCTTGGCGAGGAAGCCCCCAGTCCAAGCTTCAGCCTGGTGATCGCCTATGCGCCGCCGGACGTGCTGACACCCGTCTGGCATGTCGATCTCTACCGGATCGACGAGCCCGGCGAGCTCGCCGAGCTCGGCCTGGACGACGCGCGCGGCGACACGGCGTTGCTGATCGAGTGGCCGGAGCGGATGGGCGTCGCTCTCTGGCCGGATGCGCTGCGATTGACCCTGGAACCCGAACCGAGTGGCGGGCGGCGCTTGACTTGGGCCGCACCGGCGGCATGGGAAGGCCGATGGCCGCCGCTCCGATCATGATCCCTCCGGCGACCGCGCCGCACTTCCTCAACCAGGCAGGCTGGAGCGGCGCGCAGATCGTGCCGCTGGCCGGCGATGCCTCGTTCCGGCGCTATTTCCGTGTTCTCGGCAATGGTGGCACCGCCGTCTTGATGGACGCGCCGCCGCCGGAAGAGGATGTCCGGCCCTTCCTCGCCGTCGCCGATCATCTGCATCGGCTTGGCTTTGCGGCGCCCAGGGTGCTGGCGCGCGACGTCGATCAGGGGCTGATCCTGCTTGAGGATTTCGGCGACGCGCGCATGCGCGAGATGCTGGATGCCGAGCCCGCGCGCGAACAGCAGATCTACAGCCAGGCGATCGACCTGCTGCGTGAACTGCATCGCCATCCTGCCGGCCACGAACTCGCGCCTTACGACATGGCGGTTTACCAGCGCGAGGCGGGCCTGTTCGCGGAATGGTATATGCCCGCGGTGGGCCTGGATCTGCCGGGCGGCTATGAGCAGGCGTGGAACGAGGCGCTGGCCCCGATCGCGAGCCATCAGTCGACCACGGTGCTCCGCGACTATCATGCCGAGAATATCATGCTCCTGCCCGACGGCAGCCTCGGCCTGCTCGATTTCCAGGACGCCTTGGCCGGTCATCCGGCCTATGATCTCGTGTCGTTGCTCCAGGACGCGCGCCGCGACGTGTCGCCCGAGCTGGAAGCGGCGATGCTCGCGCGGTACGGCCATGTCGACGATGCCGCTTACGCTTTGCTGGGCGCGCAGCGGAACGCGAAGATCCTCGGTATCTTCACCCGCTTGTGGAAGCGCGACGGGAAGCCACGCTACCTCGCATTCCAGCCGCGCATGTGGCGCTATCTCGAGCGCGACCTGGCCCATCCAGCCCTGGCGCCGGTCAAGGCGTGGTTCGACGCGCACGTCCCCGTCGAAGCACGCGCCGCATTCTGGGCCGAGCCGCGCGCATGACCTATCGCCCGCTTCGGCCCGGAGCGGGCACGGTCAGCCCAATCCGTACCGCAATGGTGCTGGCAGCCGGGCTCGGTACGCGAATGCGGCCGCTGACGGTCACGCGGCCCAAGCCGCTGGTCGAGGTGGCGGGCAAGCCTTTGCTGGATCACGTGCTCGATCGGCTGCGTGCCGCCGGCATCCAGCGGGCGGTCGTCAATGTCCATTATCTGCCGGATGCGGTCGAAGCGCACCTGCGCGACCGATGTCCCGACCTGGATATCCTGATTTCGGATGAGCGCGGACATTTGCTGGAAACGGGCGGCGGCGTGACCCGCGCGCTGCCGCTGATCGAGGACGAGACCTTCCTGATCGTCAACAGCGACAATCTCTGGGTCGATGGACCGATCGACGCCATCCGCTTGCTCGCCCATCGCTGGGACGAGGCGGCGATGGATGCGCTCCTGCTGGTCGTGCCGCTGGCGCAGGCGCACTGCCACGGCGGGGCAGGGGATTTCCGGATGGACCCGCAGGGCCGCCTGACGCGCCGCGCGCCCGGCAAACCCGCGCCTTTCGTCTATACCGGTGTTCAGATCGTCTCGCGGCGGCTGTTCGCCAATGCGCCTGACGGCGCCTTCTCGATGAACCTGCTATGGAACCGGGCGATCGCCGAAGGGCGTGTCTACGGCCTCGTCCATGAAGGCTTATGGTTCGATGTCGGAACCCCGCCGGCCATAGCCAGGACCGAAGCGATCCTGGGGCTGACCTGAGCGCATCTTCTGCTAGACCGGCCTCTGTGCCCGCCGCGCCGCATCCCTCGGTCTATACCATCCCGATCAATCGCGGCTTTGCCGATGCACTGGCGGCGGGCTTGCTGGCACGTGCCAGGGGCGATCGACTGGCATTGGCGCGCGCGATCGTCCTGCTCCCCAATAACCGTGCGCAGCGCGCGATCACGGATGCGTTCGTCCGCCGGGCCGAGGGCGGGCTGCTGTTGCCACGGCTGGTCTCGATCGGGGATCCCGAACTCGACGATCGCATCGGGCCGCTGTTCGATCCCGCCGGCGACGACGCCATTCCTCCCGCAATCGATCCGCTTGCACGCCAGCTGATCCTTGCTCGCCTGATCGGCGAGGCGCGCAAGGCGGATCCGATCGAACCGGTCGAGGCGGTGCGGCTCGCCGCCGACCTCGCCGGCACGCTCGACCAGATGATTGTCGAGGGCGTGCCGCCGGCGCGGCTGGCCGATGCGGTGCCGGGCGAGCTGTCCGAGCATTGGCAGGCGTCGCTCGAGATCCTGCAGATCGTGTTGCGTCGCTGGCCCGAAGAGCTGGCGCGGCGCAACCGCATCGACCTGGCCGATCGCCGCAACCGGCTGTTGACCTTGACCGAGCGGCGCTGGAGCGAGCAGCCGCCCGAAGGACTGATCGTCGCCGCCGGCATCACCGTCGCCGCCCCTGCGGTTGCGCGCCTGCTGCGGCGGATCGCGCGCCTTCCGCAAGGGCGGGTCGTGCTGGCGGGGCTCGACCGCGCGATGCCCGAGGCTGAATGGGAAGCGCTAGGTGGCGCGGAGGGCCAACGACCGGTCGAGACGCATCCCCAATATGCTCTCAAGCAATTACTCGACCGCATGGGTGTGGCCCGATCCGAGGTGCGGCCATGGCGCGCGGGGCGCGACGGCGCCTCGCCCGATCGCGCGCGCGCAGCAGGCAATGCGATGACGCCGGCCGCATTCACCGACAAATGGCAGAGCCTGCCCGCGCGCGCGCGGCGCTTGTCGGGGGTGCGCGCGATCGAGCTGCCCAATCCCGCAGCGGAAGCGCAGGCCATCGCGATCGCGCTGCGCGAGAGCGTCGAAATGCCGGGACGCACCGCCGCCTTGGTCACGCCGGATCGCGCGCTCGCCGGCCGTGTCGCCGCGCACCTGCGGCGATGGGGAATCGAAGCCGATGATTCCGCCGGCCGGCCGCTGTCGCGTACGCCGCCAGGCACCTTACTGAGCGCGATCGCCGATGCCGCGGCGGAGGCATTCGCGCCGGTGGCCTTGCTGGCCTTGCTCAAGCATCCGCTGGTGCGGGCGGGCGAGCACAGGCTCGAATGGCTGGATGGCGTCCGCCTGCTCGATCGGGCGCTGCGCGGTCCTCGCCCAGGCCCCGGCCTGGTCGAGATCACCCGGTTTTTGGAGGAGGGCGATGATCGCACGCGCCGGCCGCGCGAGGCGGCGCTCGAAAGGTGGCGCGACATTCTTCCGTTACTACAGCCCCTGGAAGCCGCCTTTGCGGTGTCGGCGCCGCGGTTAGGTGATCTGCTCGATGCAATTGTTACCGCGTCGACCGCACTCGCCGGTGACGAGGCATGGAGCCGCCCCGCCGGCCGTGCTGCCGCCGAGCTGATCGCCGGGCTTCAGGCCAGCGCCGAGGATGGCCCACGCGCGATCGAGGCACGCGCCTTGCCGGCCTTCCTTCAGGCCTTGGCCGATGCCGTTGCCGTCCGCCCGCCGCAGGGCGGCCATCCGCGCGTGTTCATCTGGGGCCTGATCGAGGCGCGTCTGCAGCAGACGGACCTGGTCGTGCTCGGCGGGCTGAACGAGGGCGTGTGGCCCTCCTTGCCTGCGCCCGATCCGTGGCTCGCGCCCGCCATCCGGGCGACGCTCGGGCTACCGGGACTGGAGCGGCGCATTGGGCTGGAGGCGCAGCAATTCGCGGCAGGGCTCGGCGGCCCGGAAGTATTGCTGACCCGCGCGCGCCGTGACGCGCGGGCACCGGCGGTGGCATCGCGTTTCTGGTTGCGGCTGGTGGCGATGACGGGCGGGGTCGCACCGCACCGGACATTGGAGCGCTGGGCCGCTGGGCTGGATCGTCCCCCTGATTTCGCTCCGGCTGCGCGGCCGGCGCCGCGCCCCCCGGTCGCCGATCGGCCGTCGCGGCTCGCCGTCACGAAGCTCGATCGGCTGAAGGCGGATCCTTACGCTTTTTATGCCGATACGATGCTGCGCCTGCGCGCCTGGGACAGCGTCGACGCCGATCCGAGCGCGGCTTGGCGCGGCAGCGCGGTGCACGCCGTGTTCGAAGCGTGGATCAAGCAGGACGATTGCGACCCCGATCGCCTGCGCCCGCGCGCCGAGCAGCTGCTGCGGGAGACCGCCGCCCATCCGGTGCTGCGCGCCTTATGGGCACCGCGCCTGCTGGAAGCGATTGACTGGGTCGCCGGCGAAGTTCGCGACGGGCTGGCCGCAGGGCGGCGCCCGATTGCGGCCGAGCGCAAGGGCGTAATCGACGTGGCAGGCATCCGGCTGGAAGGCACGGTGGATCGGATCGATCGGCTGGCGGACGGCACGCTCGCGATCGTCGACTGGAAGACCGGCAAGCCGCCTTCCAAACGCGCCGTGGCCGAAGGCTATTCGATGCAGCTCGGCCTGCTCGGCCTGATCGCCGAACAGGGCGGGTTCGAGGGGCTGAGCGGCGTTCCCACGGCCTTCGAATATTGGTCGCTCGCCGCGGGCAAGGACCGCACGCTCGGCTACGTGACCAGCCCGGTCGGCCTGAACAAGCAGGGCGATGGGATCGACTCCGCCGATTTCACCAGCCGGGCGGCGCGCGTGCTGACGGGGGCGGTCGAGCAATATCTGAAGGCCGATGCACCCTTCATCGCCCGGCTCCACCCCGAATATGCGCCTTATGGCGATTACGATCAGCTGATGCGGCTCGACGAATGGTATGGCCGCGGGCCGGCCGGCGAGGCGGCATGAGCAATCGGCTAGCCCCGCTGAAGCCGCTGGAGGGTGCGCAGAAGGCAGCCTCGCGGCCGGGAAGCCAGGTGTGGCTGTCGGCCTCGGCCGGCACCGGTAAGACGCATGTGCTGACCGCGCGGGTGCTGCGGCTGCTGCTCAACGGCGCCTCGCCCGAGACCATCTTGTGCCTGACCTTCACCAAGGCCGGCGCCGCCGAAATGGCCGAGCGGATCCAGGGGCGGCTCGCCGCCTGGGTGCGGATGTCGGACCAGGATCTCGGCCGGGAGCTCTACGCCTTGGCAGAGCCTTATGATGGCGAGGCGATCCGCAAGGCGCGCCGCCTGTTCGCGCGTGTCCTCGACGCGCCGGGCGGTGGACTGCGCATTCAGACGATTCATGCCTTCTGCCAGACCTTGCTCGCCGGCTTCCCGACCGAGGCGGGGCTGACACCCGGCTTCAAGCCGCTCGAGGGCCGCGCCGAAGCGGCTTTGGCGCGCGCGACTTTGGGCGCCCTGCTCGTTGCCGCCGAGCGCGGCGGCGATCTCGGGCTGATCGGCGACATCCAGAAACTAAGCCGTCGTCTGGGGGAGGAGAAAGCGGAACGCTATCTCTCGCTCTGCGCCCGCGCGCCCGACGCCCTGGCGGCGCTCGGACCGCGCGAGGGCATCGAAGCGCGCGTGCGGATGGCGCTGGATGTGCCGTTGGGCGATGTCGAGGCCGCGATCGAGCAAGCCTGTGCAGAGGACAAGTTCGATTGCGCAACCTTGCGCCGGATCATCGATGCCAATCGCGCCTGGGGAACCAAGACAGGGCTCGAACATGCCGACATCGCCGCCGCTTTCCTCGCTGCCGATCCGGCGGCACGCGCGGGCCTGCTCGACATATTGATCGGCATCGCCCGCACCAAATCGGGCGACCCACGCTCGTTCAGTGCTAAGCTGCTCGGCTGCGATCCCGACCATGACGGCAATTGCGCGCAGCTTGCGGAAGCGATCGACCTGCTCATCGGCCTGCGTGCGCGTGCCGAGCTGTCCGCCATGCTCGCTGCCGGCTTGCGCGCCGGGCAGGCCTATTCGCAGGCTTACGTGGCCGCCAAGCGCGCGCAGGGCGCCGTCGATTTCGACGACCTTATCCGCTTGACCACGAAGTTGCTGGAGCAGCCGGGCGTCGGCCCATGGATCCGCTACAAGCTCGACCGCGGCACCGATCATATCCTGGTCGACGAAGGGCAGGACACCAATGTCGCGCAGTGGCGGATCGTGCGCGCGCTGGCGGAGGAGTTCTTCACCGAAGAACCGGATGCGCAGGCGGTCCGGACGATCTTTTCGGTCGGCGATTTCAAGCAGGCGATCTTCGGCTTCCAGGGCACCGACCCGATGGCTTTCGCGGCCGCGCGCGAACATTTCGCGCGCGCCGCCGAAGAGGGGCGACGCAATCTCGAGCGGCTGTCGCTCGATCGCTCCTTCCGTTCGACACCACCCATTTTGGCGGTGGTGGATCAGCTGGTCGATCAGCTCGGCACCGAGCGGCTGGGCTTGCTCGACAAGGCCGAACCGCACCGCAGTGCCCGCGCTGATCTTCCGGGCACCGTCACCTTGTGGAAGCCGGTCTCGCTCGCCGCTGGGACCGAAGCCGAGGATGATGGCGAAGAGGGCTGGATCGACGATGCCGCACGCGATTTCGCGACGCGGCTGGCCGGGCAGGTGCGCGAATGGCTCGATCAGCCGTTGTGGCTCGCCGGGCGGGGAAGGGCGTTGCGGCCGGAGGACGTGCTCATCCTGGTGCGCAAGCGCGGCGATCTTGCCTCGCTGATCGTGGCGCGGCTCCACGCCGAGGGCGTGCCCGTCGCCGGCGTGGATCGCTTGCGGCTCGACGCTCCGCTGGCCGTTAGGGATCTGATGGCGGCGATCCGTTTCGTGCTTCAGCCGGAGGACGATCTCAATCTCGCCAACCTGCTGGTTTCGCCATTGTTCGGCCTTAGCCAGGACGACCTCTATGCCGCCGCGTTCGGCCGCGGCGGCAGTTTGTGGAGTGCAATGGCCGACCATGGTGCGGCTTCTGGCCTGCGCCATCTGCTGGCCCGCGCCGATCTCACCACCCCTTACCAATTTCTGGAGAACATTCTCTCAGGCCCGCTCGACGGGCGACGCAGGCTGATGCGGCGGCTGGGCAATGAGGCGCGCGATCCGATCGAGGAATTGCTCAATGCCGCGCTCAGTTTCGAGAGCGAGGCGACACCGACCCTGCAACGCTTTCTCGACTGGTTCGATCGCGACGAGGTCGAGGTGACGCGCGATCCGTCGGCACCGCTCGATGCGGTGCGGGTGATGACGGTGCACGGCGCCAAGGGGCTGCAGGCGCCGCTGGTTGTGCTGGCTGATGCTGCGGGCGATCCCGATGCGTCCCGCGCGGGCTCGATCCATTGGCCGCTGACCGAGGGTGCCGAAAAACTGCCCGTGTTCCGCCCGCGCAAGGCTGAGCTCGCCGGTTCGCTCGCCGAAGCGCTCGGCGCGGCCGAGAAGCGCGAGCGCGAAGAGCATTGGCGGCTGCTATATGTCGCGGTGACGCGGGCCGAGGAAATGCTTGTGATCGGCGGCGCGCTCGGTTCGCGGGCGCGCGGCCAGGCCCCGCCCGAAAGCTGGTATGCCGAACTCGAGCGCGCACTCGACACGCTCGGCGCGCTCGATCAGGCGGACCCGCGTTGGGGCGCCGCACGCTGCTTTGCCGGTGGGGAGCGAAGGGGCGCTGCGCGTGTCGGCATGCAACGGGCGGCCGCCGACATCGTCCTTCCCGACTGGCTGCGTCGTGCTGCCCCGCAGGAGAGCCGCCCGCCGCGTCCGCTCGCGCCCTCCTCCTTGGGGGAGGATCGCGTCGCCGATCCGCCGCCGGGACCGGCCTTGATCGAGGCCGCCGCGCGCGGCCGGTTGCTGCACGCCTTGTTCGAGCGCCTGCCGGCGCTTCCCGCCGGCGACCGCGTCGCTGCCGGCGAGCGCTGGCTCGAGCGCTCTGCCGGTGTGGCCGATGCGGCGCAACGGCAGGCGCTGCTGCGCGACGTGTGCGGCATCATCGCGGACCCGGCTTATGCCGGGCTGTTCGATCCACAGGCGCTGGCCGAAGCGCCGATCGCGGCGGTGCTGCCCGACGGGATTGTGGTGAGCGGCACGGTCGACCGGCTCCTGGTGGCGAACGGGCGCGTCCTGCTGGTCGATTTCAAGACCGGCCAGCGCGTCCCGGCGGGTGAGGCGGCGGTACCGGAGCATCATCTCCGACAGATGGCGGCCTATGCCGCCGCACTCGCGACCATCTTTCCCGATCATATGATCGAGGCGGCCTTGCTCTATACATCGGGGCCGAGCCTGATCGCATTGTCGCCCTCGCTGCTGGCGGCGCACAAGCCCGGCTTTGGTGGCGCGGAGCAAATGCTTATCCCCAATGGTTGAGTGGGGCGGCGCTCCTGCCTACATCCTGATCCAACGAGTTTCATGGAGATTGCGCGATGGCGACCAAGAAGATCACCGACACATCCTGGGAAAACGACGTGCTCAAGGCCGAAGGGCCGGTGCTGGTCGATTTCTGGGCCGAGTGGTGCGGCCCGTGCCGGATGATCGGGCCGGCGCTGGAAGAATTGTCGGACGAGCTTGGTGAGAAAGTCACCATCGTTAAGCTCAACATCGACGAAAATCCGGACGCACCCGGCCGTTACGGCGTGCGCGGCATCCCGACGATGATCCTGTTCAAGGGCGGGGCCCCGGCCGCGACCAAGGTCGGTGCCGCGCCGAAGAGTCAGTTGAAGGGCTGGCTGGAAGCCTCGCTCTGACGATCGTTTCGTCGACGAACCGATGTTATTCTGCGACCGGCGGTGGCGACACCGCCGGTTTTTTTAATGTCTGTTATTGACAAGTAACAAAAGTACGGATCGCGTAATTCAATCGTGCGTTACCCCCGCCATAGTCAGGGAGTGTAGCGATGCGTAATAATCCGCCGAGATCATACCTTGTTCCAGGCTGGCTTGCCGCCGCCGCAGCAGCAGCGCTGCTTGTGCCGTTGACCGGCGCCGCGCCTGGCGCGGCTGAAGCGCAGCCCGGCAGTGTTGCCGTCGAGCAGGCCCCTGTCGCCGGCCGGTGGAGCAGCGCTACGGCCGGTCAATTGATCGAGGCGATCGAAGCGTCTCGCGCTGAGGGGCTCAATCCCGCCGACTACGGCCTCGCGGCCTTGCGCCGCGCCGCGCAGGGGGGGCAGGGCCCTGCGCTCGACGCGCTGGCAACCTCGTCCGCGCTGGCGCTGGCGCATGATTATTATTTCGGCCGGGTCGCCGATCGCGCCGACATGCAGTGGATGATCCGCCGCTCGGCCGATGAGGAAGCCCAGCTTCCCGCGCGCCTCGACGCGGCGATCGAGACGGGCAAGGTTGGAGAATTCCTCCAGGCTCTGCTGCCGTCGGATCAGCGTTATCAGGCGCTGAGGACGGCGCTTGCCGACACGCCCACCGGCGCCGAACGCGACCGGTTGCGCGTCAACATGGAGCGCTGGCGCTGGATGCCGCGCACGATCGCCACGACCTATCTCTACGTCAACGTGCCGAGCTACCGCCTGAAGGTGATCGACGATAATGTGCAACTGTCGTCCTACGACGTGGTGGTCGGGGCGCGCGATACGCCGACGCCGCAAATGGTAAGCCCGACGGGCTCGCTGGTTGTAAATCCGTCCTGGTATGTGCCGCAGAGCATCATCAGGAAGTCGAATCTACGGCCGGGCCGCGGCGGCTTCATCTTCAAGGCAAGCGCAGGCGGCTATTCGGTGATCCAGCCGCCGGGGCCGCGCAATGCCCTTGGCCGCATCAAGTTCAACCTGGCCAACGACCAGGCGATTTACCTGCACGACACCAATGCCAAGGCAGCCTTCACGCGTGAGGAACGCGCGCTCAGCCACGGCTGCGTTCGGGTCAAGGATATCGACCGGCTGGCCGCTGAGCTGATGAGCAATGGTGGCGACGAAGCTCAGCTTGACCAGGCGCTTGCCCGTTCGCAGACCGCCACCCTGCGTCTGCCGAAAACATGGCCGGTCTATATCGTTTACTTCACGGCCGATGCGGACGAGGCCGGCGGGATCACGACCTACAGCGATCCGTACGGTTACGACCGTCGGGTGCTTGCCGGGCTGGACGGTAAGCCGGTCCAAATGGCGTCCAACTGAACCTGCCGATCTCATCAGCCCAATAAAAAAGGGCCGCCCGTTGCCGGGCGGCCCTTTCTCCTGGCCAGTGGCCGGGCGATCACTCCATGTTGGAGGTGTTGTCGCCCATCATGCTGTTGTCGGACATAGCGCCGCTGTTCGTGTCGGCGCTCATGCCGCTATTCATGTCGGTAGCAGCCATGTCGTTCATGCTGCCCTCAGCGTTCATGTCGGTCATCGACACGTTCTCGGTGGTGTTGGTGGTCTCGCTCTTGCAGGCCGAAAGGGCCAAAGCGGCCGCAGCGACCATCGCAACAGCAGTGGTCTTCTTGATGATGTCTCGCATGTCAGACTCCCTAGAATATCGATTTGGACCGGGTTTGTTGACCATTACCCCAAATCAGGCGCGACCTTACCACAATGTGACGAGGCCTCAAGGCCGAATGAGGGGTCGCTCAAGCGATTGAAGAAATTCAGGGAATCCTTGGCGTAACGCGGCGTCGAGGTCATTGCGGGTGCCATTGCGCTGCAATGCGGCGAGACTGGTGACGGGGAATTCGGCGATTCCGCAGGGGACTATCGCTGAGAAATGCGACAGGTCGGGATCGATGTTGAGCGCGAAGCCGTGGAGCGTTACCCACCGTTTCACCCGCACCCCGATCGCGCCGATCTTCGCTTCGCGACCGTCCAGATCGTCAACCCAGATGCCGATCCGGCCAGGCGCCTTGCGCGCTTCCACGTCCAGCCGCGCGAGCGTTTCGATGAGCCATTTCTCCAGGCTCGCGACATAGCAGCGAACATCGCGGCCGCGCGCTTCGAGGTCGAGCAGCACATAGCCCACCCGCTGACCTGGTCCGTGATAGGTATAGCGGCCGCCACGTCCTGCATCGTGGACTGGGAAGCGGCCCGGTTCCAGCAACTCGTCTGTCGCCGCGCTGGTGCCTTTGGTGATCAACGGCGGGTGTTCGAGCAGCCAGACCAGTTCTGAAGCCGTCCCGGCGCGAATCGCAGCCGCTCGCGTCTCCATCTCCGCCAGCGCGTCGGCGTAGTCAGTCAGTCCCGGCGAAACCCGCCATTCGATCTGGTCAGGGAGGGCAGTCATCCGTCCGAGCATGTGGCGAGGCTTTGCCTCGGGTGCAAGCAAGGCCTCGATTGCCTTTGCCGGATTCGCCGACGATAAGCCGCCCGCGAACAGGAGTGAGCTGGTGAAGTCGTTTTCGATCGAGGAGGCCTATCTCTGGGCGCAACGTTTCTTTGCGCGCGAATGGCGGCTTTTGCTGCCGGTCGCATTCGCGTTCATCGCCTTTCCTCCTTTGCTGTTCGACTTCCTGGTTCCGGCCTCCGCCTCGGCCACGTTGTCCGCGGCCGTGCAAACCAACAACGCGGTGCTGGCGCTGAGTGTGATACGCTGGCTTTTGCCGCTGATGCTGATCTTCTATCTGCTCGGCAGCATCGGCGGGTTGACGATCACGGCGCTGGCGCTTGCGCCCGGGATCAGCGTGCAGGAAGCATTGTTGCTGGCGTTACGCCGTCTGGCCGTACTGGTCGGCAGCCAGCTGTTGTTGATCGCCGCCGCAATGGCGGTCGCGATATTATTGGGCATGTCGCGGCTCGCCCCGCTCGGCGTTCAGGCCTTCCTGTTTGGCCTGGTGATCGGCCTCAGCATCTTCGTCGGCGTGCGGCTGGTGTTGCTGATGCCGATGATTGTCCACCGCCACATCGGCCCGATCTCAGCGATACGGGAAAGCTGGATCATGACCGCCGGCACGTTTTGGCGTCTTTTCGCGACGATCATTTTCTATTTGCTGGGCGCATTCATCGTGATGCTGGCGCTCTCGAGCGCGGTCGGTTCGGTGCTCCTATTGCTCGGCAAGGCGATCGGCGCGTCCGAATTAGGTGTCGCTCTTAATGCGGTCTTCGTCCGAGCGCTGGTGGCAGTGGCGACGCTGGGTCTGAACCTGCTCGGGGTCGGGATATTTCGTCAGCTCGACGGCGCGATCAAGGGCAGCTGAGGCGCCGCCTCGCGCGGTAATATCCCCAGCAGACGGGGATCGGCGAACGTTTCCACCGCTCGCGCGAACGGTTGGAAGCCTTGGGCACGATAGAAATTGAGCGCCGAGGGATGGTCGAGCGTGCAGGTGTGAACCCACATCCGCGCGATCGGCCTGCTCCAGCCCATCGCCAGCGCCTGCGCCATCAGCCATCGGCCATGGCCTTTGCCGGCAAGCTCTGGGACAAGTCCGAAAAAGGCGATCTCGCATGCGCCGGCAACGCGGAAATCGAGCTCGAGCAGGCCGATCTCGACGCCGGCGCGGTCGAGCACCGCGCTGACCTCCACTTGCGGATCGCGAATGATTGCCAACAGCGCGTCATCATCGAGCAGCAGCCGCGAGAACCACAGCCACCGTGCGCCGACGCGTCGGAACAAGGTGCGATAGGCGTCTGCGCCGGGCTCCTTCCAGCGCGCGAGGCGGAGCGGGGAGGCGGGGAGGGGGCGCGGGCGGGGACGCTCGCGCATCTCGAGCGATGTAACTACCGCCGCAAGCTCGCCAGGTAGGACTGGCGTCAGCACGGGATCAGCTCCACGTCGCCACGGGCGGCAGGCTCATCAATATGGCATCGACATCGCCGCCGGTCTTGAGCCCGAATAAGGTTCCGCGGTCATAGACCAGGTTGAATTCGGCATAGCGGCCTCGAAAGGCGAGCATCGCGGCACGGTCCGCCTCGCTCCACGCCGCACCCATCCGGCGTCGGGCGATTCGCGGGAAGATGTCGAGGAACGTCTCGCCGACGGCGCGAACGAAGGCGAAGTTCGTAGTGAAGTCGCCTTCGAGATGATCGAAGAAGATGCCGCCGACGCCGCGATGAACCTTGCGGTGCGGGATATAGAAATAATCCTCCGCCCATTTGGCATAGCGCGGATAGTCGCCGGGGCCGGGGTGGGCATCACATGCCGCCCGGAACGCCGCGTGAAAATCGTCGGTGTCTTGCTGCTGCGGCAAAGGCGGGTTGAGATCGGCGCCGCCGCCGAACCAGCGCTTGGTGGTGGCGAGGAAGCGGCAGTTCATGTGTACGGCCGGCACATGCGGATTGGCCATATGCGCGACCAGGCTGATGCCCGTCGCGAAAAAGCGCGGATCTTCGTCGGCACCGTGGATCGTGCGGGAAAATTCCGGCGCGAACTCGCCCGCGACGGTCGAGACATTGACCCCGGCTTTCTCGAAAACGCGTCCCTTGATCACGCCGCGCACGCCGCCGCCGCCGCCTTCCCGGTCCCACGGCGTGAAGATGAAGGCCGCGTCGCTGCCCGCTTCTCGCTCGATACTTTCGAATGCCGCGCAGATGCGGGTGCGCAAGGTTTCGAACCAGTCGCGGGCCTGCCGCTGCTCGCCATCGAGCGTGATTTCCGGCTGTCTTGTCATGGTGCCAGCCGATGCCCGCGCGCGCTTGTTATGACAAGCCGACATGCCGATCCGCAAACGACGCTTGGCAAAGGCCGCGATGCGCGTCTATCAGCGCCGCAATCGCCGCACTTCAGGCCGGCGTCGCCACGTCCTCGCGCGGCGAATAGGGTTCAGAGCAAAGGGTTTCTCGCGAATGGTGGCGTCCGATTATGTTGGCGATCCCAATCAGCGCCCCCCGGTAATCGGGGCAGAGGAAGAGGCAGGCGCCGGCCCGCGCCGCCGCGACTTCCTCAATATCGCTGCCGTAAGTTTTGCCGGCATCGGCGCGGCCGCGGTCGTCGTACCGCTGGTCACGCAGATGAATCCCTCGGCGGACGTGCTCGCGCTCGCCTCGATCGAAGTCGACATTTCCAAGATCGCCGAAGGCTCGGGCATCAAGGTCGCCTGGCGCAAGCAGCCGGTCTTCGTCCGCCGCCTCACCGCCAAGGAAGTCGGCGAAGCAAACGCGGTGCCGGCGTCGACGCTGCGTGACCCGGAAACGCTCGCCCAGCGTACCAAGCCGGGCAAGGAAAATTGGCTGATCACGATGGCGGTCTGCACGCACCTCGGTTGCGTCCCGCTGGGTGTGACGCCGGGCGAGAATCGTGGTGATTTCGGCGGCTATTTCTGCCCCTGCCACGGCTCGCAATATGACACGGCCGGCCGCATCCGGAAGGGCCCGGCGCCGAAGAACCTGCAGGTCCCCGAATATGCCTTCAAGTCGGCATCCATCGTCCAGATCGGTTGAGGTAGAGACGAATGAGCTTCCCCTGGGCTGAAAATTACGAACCGAAGCACGGTTTTACCAAGTGGATCGACGCGAAGCTGCCGCTGCCGCGCCTCGTCTACAACGCCGTCGGCGCCGGTTATCCGGTGCCGCGCAACCTCAATTATTTCTGGAATTTCGGCGTGCTGGCGGGCCTCGCGCTCACCATCCAGATCATCTCCGGCATCGTGCTGGCGATGCATTATGCGTCGAATGCTGACATGGCCTTCAACTCGGTCGAAGGCATCATGCGCGACGTCAATTCCGGCTGGCTCCTGCGCTATATGCACATGAACGGCGCGAGCATGTTCTTCATCGTCGTCTACATCCACATTTTCCGCGGCCTGTATTACGGTTCGTACAAGGCACCGCGCGAGATGGTATGGCTGCTCGGCGTGGTCATCTTCCTGCTGATGATGGCCACTGCCTTCATGGGTTATGTGCTGCCGTGGGGCCAGATGAGCTTCTGGGGCGCGCAGGTCATCACCGGCTTCTTCTCCGCGATCCCGATCATCGGCGATCCCATCCACACCTGGCTGCTCGGCGGGTTCGCACCGGACAATGCCGCGCTCAACCGCTTCTTCTCGCTCCATTATCTGTTGCCGTTCGTCATCGCCGGCGTGATCATCCTCCACATCTGGGCGCTGCATATTCCGGGTTCGAACAACCCGACCGGCGTCGAGGTGAAGGGGCCGCAGGATACGGTGCCCTTCCATCCTTATTATACCGCCAAGGACGGCTTCGGCGTCGGCGTGTTCCTGATCGTGTTCGCAAGCCTGCTGTTCTTCTGGCCGAACCTGCTGGGTCACCCGGACAATTATATCCAGGCCAACCCGCTCTCCACGCCCGCCCACATCGTTCCCGAATGGTATTTCCTGCCCTTCTACGCGATCCTCAAGGCCTTCACCGGCAACTTCCTGTGGGTTCCCGCCAAGCTGTGGGGCGTGGTGGCTATGTTCGGCTCGATCCTGCTGCTGTTCTTCCTGCCGTGGATCGACCGCTCGCCGGTACGTTCGGCCAATTACCGGCCGACCTATCGCTGGTTCTTCTGGGTGCTGGTGCTCGACGTGATCGCGCTCGGCTATCTTGGCCAGGCCGAGCCCTCGGCGGGCGTGGTCATGCTGAGCCAGCTTTGCGCCGCTTATTATTTCGCGCACTTCCTGATCATTTTGCCGATCGTCTCGCATCTGGAGAAGCCGTTGCCCCTGCCTAACTCGATCTCGGAATCGGTGCTGCACGGCGAAGAAGCCGAGAGCGCGCCTTTCGGTTCGCAGACAGCTTGAGCCGGGGGAAACAAACGATGCTCCGCTTTTTCGCCCCGTTACTCGCTCCGTTGGTCGGGCTCGGCTTCCTGCTCGCGCTCGCCTGGGGGTTCATTTCCACGCCGCGTGAGGCGGAGGCAGGATCGGCCGCCCACGAATTCCATCGTGAGCCGAAGCCGGTCAGCTTCTCCTTCGATGGTCCGGTCGGCAAATATGACCGTCAGCAGCTCCAGCGCGGCTTCCAGGTCTATCAGGAAGTCTGCTCCGCCTGCCATTCGATGAAGCTGGTCGCCTTCCGCGATCTCGAAGAGATCGGTTTCAGCAAGCCGGAGGTGAAGGCGCTCGCCAAGCAGTGGAAGACCGAGGTTCCCTCGATCAATCCCGACACCGGCGAGGCGACCACCCGCAAGGCGATCCCGAGCGACTATTTCCCGTCGCCCTACGCCAACGAAACGGCGGCGCGCGCGGCGAACAACAATGCGCTTCCGCCCGACATGTCGCTGCTGGCCAAGGCCCGCGAGGGTGGCGCCCACTATATCCACTCCATCCTGGTCGGCTATCAGCCGCAGCCGGCGGAGCTCCTCAAGAAATTCCCCGACGCCAAGACGCCGCCGGGCCTGTATTACAATCCCTATTTCGCGAACCTCAACATCGCGATGCCGCCGCCGCTCGTCGCCGATGGTCAGGTGACCTATGCCGACGGCACCAAGGCGTCGGTCGATCAGATGGCGCAGGACGCCTCGGCCTTCCTGATGTGGGCGGCCGAGCCGAAGCTGGAGAACCGGCATCGCTGGGGCCTGGTCGTGCTGGGTTACCTGCTGCTCGCCACCGCTTTCGCTTATGGCGCCTACCGCAACATCTGGCGCGGCAAGAAGCATTGATCCGAAGCGCCGGCCGTGACTGACCCGGCGCTTCTTTCCATTTCGATGTTGGCCGTCTTCGCGCTCGCGCTGGGCGGCGGCTGGATCGTGGTCAATCGAGCCGAAAAGCGCCAGGGCGTGCTGATGCTGGTGGCGGCCTTGGTCCTCCTCGCAAACGTGCTGATCTGGGCATGGCCGGTCCCAAAGCCGTAGGGTGAGTTTCCCGTTCGGCGGGAAACGGATAGAAGTCAGAAATGCCAGAAATCGACGATGCCACTGCCGCCGCCGCCTTCCGCCGCCTGGTGGCACATCTTCAGCACCGCACCGACGCGCAGAATGTCGATCTGATGGGGCTGGCGGGCTTCTGCCGCAATTGCCTGGGCGACTGGCTGTCGGAAGCGTCCCATGGAACGCTGACCAGTGCCGAAGGGCGGGAGCATGTCTACGGCATGCCTTATGCCCAATGGAAGGCACAGCACCAGCAGCCGGCCAGCGCCGAGCAGCTTCAGCGCATGGAAGAAAGCCTCAAGCGCAATCCCGCCTGATCGTCAGACGATATCGCGTCCGGTCGTGAAATTCGGCAGGATCGTCGAATGATGCTCTTCGTCCGCGCCAAGGCGTCCCGCGATAAGCTGGCGAACCGCTTCCTCGCGATCCGGTTTCGGATCGTCATGGCGGGATATCCATGCGTCGATCGCCGCCATCTGTTCGGCGGTGAAAACCACCGTGACCGTCGTTTCGGATGCTGGGCCTGACATATCCGCAAGCTGGCCGCTCGCTGCCGGCCGGTCAAGCGAATCTCCCTTCCGTTCGCCGGCCCGCAGCCGCTAAGCCTGCGCCGGTGAGCGGCGAACCAACCCCGATGATGGCGCAATATCTCGCGCTCAAGGCCGAGGCGCCCGATTGCCTGCTCTTCTACCGGATGGGCGACTTTTTCGAATTGTTTTTCGAGGATGCCCGGCTCGCCGCCGCCACGCTCGACATTGCGTTGACCGCGCGTGGCGAACATGACGGGGCACCGATCCCGATGTGCGGCGTGCCTGTCCACAGCCACGAAGCCTATCTCGCCCGGCTGATCAAAGGCGGCCACCGCGTCGCTATCGCCGAGCAGACGGAGAGCCCCGAGCAGGCGCGCAAGCGCGGCGGCAAGGCGCTGGTCAGCCGTGCGATCGTGCGCATCGTCACCCCTGGCACGCTGACCGAGGAGGTGCTGCTCGATGCGCGCGCCGCCAATTGGCTGGTCGCGGTCGCGCAGGCCGGCGGCGCACTGGGGCTCGCCGCCGCGGATATTTCGACCGGCCGCTTCGAGATCGCCAGCCTCGGCGCGACCACGCTCGACGCCGAGCTCGCCCGGCTCGGCCCGGCCGAAGTGGTCGTGCCGGAAAATTTCGATCTGGCGACGGATCACGCGCTCACCATCGCCGGTGGATTCGACAGCAATGCTGCCGAGCGTCGGCTCAAATCTCTGTTCAATGTCGCGACGCTCGATGGTTGGGGCGCGTTCAGCCGTGCCGAATTGTGCGCCGCCGGCGGCCTGCTCGCTTATCTTGAGCGGGCGGGGCAGGGCGCCTTGCCCTTCCTCCAACCGCCCGTGCGCCGTGCCGCCGCCGATCACATGATGATCGACGCCGCGACGCGCGAGAGCCTGGAAATCGTCTGCGCGACCAATGGCAGCCGCAAGGGCAGCCTGCTCGACGCGATCGACCGGACGGTCACCGGCGGCGGCGCGCGCCTGCTCGGCGGCGATCTGGCCGCGCCGCTGACGGATCGCGCCACGATCGACGAACGGCTCGATCTGGTCGGCTTCCTCCATGACGATGGCGATCTGCGCGCGCGGTTGCGGGCGACGCTGCGGGCGCTGCCGGACATCGGCCGGGCGCTCGGCCGGCTCGCCGCCGGGCGCGGCAGCCCGCGCGATCTCGGTCAGCTGCGCGACGGCCTCGATCAGGGCTACCGGCTGCACGAGATGCTGAGCGTCGCACCCCGCCCGGCGCTGCTGACCCGGCTGCTGCCCGCCTTCCTCGGGCATGGCGAACTGGTGGACCGTCTCCAGCGCGCACTGGTGCCGGCGCCGCCGATCGATACTGCCCAGGGCGGCTATATCGCCGAGGGCTATGATGCCGCGCTCGACGCCCTGCGCGCACGCGGCGGAGAGGGGCGGCGCGCGATCGCCGCATTGGAAGCGCGCTATCGCGCGTCGACCGGCATTTCCCAGCTCAAGATCCGCCACAACAATGTGCTGGGTTTCCATGTCGAGGTGCCGGCCAAGGTCGCCGATCCGCTGATGCGCGCGGACTCGGGTTTCACCCACCGGCAGACCCTGGCCGGAGTCGTCCGCTTCAATGCACCCGAATTGCACGACCATGCCAGCGAAGTAGGGCAGGCGGGCAGCCACGCGCTGGCGGCGGAGGCCGCTCATCTCGAGGAGCTGACCGCGCTCACGCTGGGCCATGCGCGGGAAATCGCCGTCACCGCCGATGCGCTGGCGCGCCTCGATGTCGCCGCAGGTCTGGCCGAACGTGCCGCCGAAGGGGGGTGGTGCCGGCCGGCATTGGTCGACCATCCCTGCCTGGAGGTGACCGAAGGGCGGCACCCCGTCGTCGAGAATGCCGTGGCTTTGTCGGGCGGACGGTTCGTCGCCAACGATTGCCGGCTCGGCCAGCATGACCGGCTATGGCTCGTCACCGGCCCCAATATGGGCGGCAAGTCGACCTTCCTGCGCCAGAATGCAGCGATCCTCATCCTCGCGCAGGCGGGCAGCTTCGTCCCCGCCGCCACGGCGACGCTGGGCCTGTGCGACCGCCTGTTCAGCCGCGTCGGCGCGTCCGACAATCTCGCGCGCGGCCGCTCGACCTTCATGGTCGAGATGGTCGAGACGGCGGCCATCCTTGCCCAGGCAACCGAGCGCAGCTTCGTCATTCTGGATGAGGTCGGGCGCGGCACCTCCACCTATGACGGCCTCGCCATCGCCTGGGCGGTGGTGGAAGCGGTGCACGACATCAACAAGTGCCGCTGCCTGTTCGCCACCCATTATCACGAACTGACGCGGCTGGCCGAACGGCTCGACGCGCTGAGCCTGCACCATGTTCGCGCCCGCGAATGGAAGGGCGAGCTCGTGCTGTTGCATGAAGTCGCCTCCGGTCCCGCCGATCGAAGCTACGGCCTTGCGGTTGCGCGCCTCGCCGGCCTGTCGCCGGCGGTGGTCGCGCGCGCCAAGGACGTCTTGAAGCGCTTGGAGGCAGGGAGGGCGGCCACCGGCGGGCTGGCCGCGGGGCTGGACGACTTGCCATTGTTTGCCGCGGCTGCGGCGGTCGAAGAGGCGCGGTCCGATCCGTTGCGCGAAGCGGTGGCAGGGATCGACGCCGACGCGCTGACCCCGCGCGAGGCGCTCGATCTGCTATATCGTCTCAAGGCGCTGCTCGCCGACGGCGGTTCATGACGCGGCAATCCGCCCTTGGCCAAGGCCCCGCTCATGCAGCGCCCTAGCCATATTCTGAACGCAGCGTCCAACCTGCTGGGGATCGCGCTGGTCATCATTGCCGGCCTCAATGTCAGCCACGTCGCCGACAAGAACTTCGCCGACGAGATTGCGTGGCTGGCGGCGATCTGCCTCGCGACCAGTTGCCTCCTGTCTTACTTGGCGCTGCGCCACGAACGGCGCGCCGCCGTCACCGAAAAATGGGCCGACCGCATCTTCCTGCTCGGGCTCGGCGCGCTGATCGGCTCGATTCTGGTGCTGGCGATCACCAACCGTTGAGCGCCTTGCCGCGACCGCGCCCCGCCGATTTTCCGATCCGGGTGACGCGGGCGGCAACAATCCTTATCTGCAGGCCATGGCCACACGTTTCGAAGCCCTGCCGCAGCGCCGCGCGATCATCGATCGGCGCGCACTTGCGGACGCGCTGGCGGCCCTGGGAGGCGAGGGGCCGGCCGTTTTGCGCGCCGCTGCCACCCCCCTGTTGCGGGATGCGCTCGAAAAAGGCCGCACCGAAATCGCGCGCCGCCTGGCCGAACATCCTAGCCGTGGCGCGGAAATTGCGGCTTCCTATGCCTTTCTCACCGATCAGCTCTTGCGGCTGTGCTTCGATTTCACGGTGCAGCGGCTCTATCCCAACAATCACCCGACCAAGGGCGAGCGCCTGACGCTGGTGGCGGTCGGCGGCTACGGGCGCGGCGAGATGGCGCTCCATTCCGATATCGACATCGCCTTCCTGACGCCGTGGAAGCAGACCGGCTGGGCGGAACAGATCATTGAATCGATGCTCTACATGTTGTGGGATCTCGGCCTGAAGGTCGGGCATTCGAGCCGATCGCTCGACGACATGGTGCGCATGGCAAAGAGCGACCTCACCATCTGCACCGCCCTGCTGGAGGGGCGCTATGTGTGGGGCGACCAGCAACTTTACGATGAGGGCGCCGCGCGCTTCGACCGCGAGGTGCAGGCCGGCACCGCCCGCACCTTCGTCACGAACAAGCTTCTGGAACGCACCGCACGGCATGAGCGGATGGGGGACAGCCGCTATGTGGTCGAGCCCAACCTCAAGGAGGGCAAGGGGGGGTTGCGCGACCTGCACACGCTCTTCTGGATCGGCAAATATGTCTACAAGGTGCGCAACGTCGCCGAACTGGTCGACAAGGGGCTGTTCACTGCCGACGAACTGCGCCGCTTCCGCCGTGCCGAGAATTTCCTGTGGGCCGTGCGATGTCATCTCCACATCCTCGCGCGGCGCGCCGAGGACCGGCTGACATTCGACGTCCAGGCGGAGATTGCTGCCCGGATGCATTATGCCGATCGGCCCGGGCGCAGCGCGGTCGAACGCTTCATGCGCCATTATTTCCTGACCGCGAAGGAGGTCGGCGATCTGACCGCGGTGTTCCTGGCGCATCTCGACGAGGAGTTCGCCGGCCGCGGGCGCCGCTTCGGGCTGCCGCATTTGCAGCGGCGGCCGCGCAAGCTGGACGGTTTCCTGCTCGATCGCGGGCGGCTACGGGCGCCGAATGACGGCTTCTTCGCCGCCGACCCTAAGCAGTTGATCAACCTGTTCGCGCTCGCCGATCGCCATGGGTTGGAGATCCACCCCCTCACCATGCGCCAGGCCGGGCGCGACGCTCGCCTGATCGATGGCAATTTACGGCAGGACGCGAAGGCCAACGCGCTGTTCCTCGACGTCCTGACCTCGCCCCGCAGCCCCGAGCGCGTGTTGCGCTGGATGAACGAGGCGGGGGTGTTCGGGCGGTTCATGCCGGACTTCGGCCGCGTCGTCGCGCAGATGCAGTTCGACATGTATCATCATTATACGGTCGACGAACATTCGCTGCGCGCGATCGGCCTGCTCTCGCGCATCGAAAAGGGAGAATTGAGCGGAGACCATCCGCTCATGTCGAAAATCTTCAAACAGATCGTGTCGCGCCGCGCATTATACGTGTCGGTGCTGCTGCATGACATCGCCAAAGGGCGGGGCGGGGACCATTCGATCCTCGGTGCTCAGGTCGCCGAGAAGCTCTGCCCCCGCCTCGGTATGAGCGCTGCCGAGACCGAGACGGTCGCCTGGCTGGTGCGCTACCATTTGTTGATGTCGGCGACCGCGTTCAAGCGGGATTTGTCCGATTTCAAGACGATCCTGGATTTCACCGCGATCGTACAAAGCCCCGAGCGGCTGCGGCTGCTGCTGGCACTGACGATCGTCGACATCCGCGCGGTCGGCCCGGGCGTGTGGAACGGCTGGAAGCGCCAGCTGCTCACCGACCTCTATGACGCGGCCGAAGAGGTGCTCCGGCTGGGTCACAAGCAGCGCGGCCGCGGCGAACGCGTCGCCGCCAAGCGAGCGGAGCTGGAAAGCCATCTCGGCTGGCCGCGCGACCGTTTCGAGGCCTTCGCCAGGCGTTTTCCCGAGAGCTATTGGGTCGCCGAGGGCATCGATATACTCGAGCGCAATGCCGGCCAGATCGCGGCAGCCGACGCCGCGGGCAATCCGCTGTCGATCGTCGCGCAGGCCGACCCGCAGCGCGGGGCAACCCTGGTGAGCATCTATGCCGGCGATCATCCCGGCTTGTTCTATCGCATCGCCGGCGCGATCCATCTCGCCGGCGGCAACATTATCGATGCCCGCATCCACACCACCCGTGATGGCATGGCGATCGACAATTTCCTGGTGCAGGATCCGTTCGGCCAGGCGTTTGACGATCCGCATCGGCTCGACCGGCTCGCCCGCGGGATCGAGGATGCACTGGCGGCGCGCAACCAGATGGCGACCAAGCTTGCGGCCAAGCCCGCGCCGCGCACGCGCGCCCATGCCTTCGAGACCGTGCCCAACGTGCTGGTCGATAACAATGCGTCCAACCGCTACACGGTGGTGGAGGTCAATGCCGGCGACCGGCCGGCGCTGCTATACGCACTCGCCCGCGCGCTTTTCCAGGCCAAGGTGACGATCCACTCGGCGCATATCGCCACTTATGGTGAACGGGCGATCGACGTTTTCTACGTGACCGACCTGATCGGCGACAAGATCGAGACGCCGGGGCGGCTGCGCACGATGGAGCGGCTGCTGCTGGAGGCGGCGGGCGGCGAGCCCGAGACCGCCGAGCGGAGCAGCGAAAGACAACCCGCGGCCGCCTGAAGCTTTGCGTGCCGGTCCGCTTAGCGGCCCTGCATATCGCGCGCTTCGGACGGGATGCGCACGGTCAGGCTACCCCATTCCTCCTCCAGCCAGATCTGGCAGGCGAGGCGGCTGGTGCGCGTCACATGAGCGGCGAGATCGAGCAGATCGTCCTCGTCGGCGCTGGCAACGGGCAGTTTGCCGAAATCCTCTTCGGAGACGATGACATGGCAGGTGGAGCACGCCATCTGGCCTTCGCACGTCCCTTCGAGCGGTTGGCCATCGGCTTGCGCGATATCGAGCAACCGCTCGCCCGCGGCTGCCTCCACTTCACGCACACTGTCCCCGTCGGCCGCAACGAACCTGATCTTCATGCCCACTCCAGCTGGCGTGCCGCCGCCGCCTTGATCGCGCCGGCGGCGGCAATAATCTCTTCCATCGTCGTATAGCGCCCGAAACCCAGGCGGATCGAGGAGCGTGCTTCTGCATCGCTCAACCCGATCGCGCGCAGCACATGGCTCGGCCTTCCCGACCCGCTCGCGCACGCCGAACCCGCCGAAAACGCGACGTCGCGCACCTCCGAAATCAACCGGCCGGCGTCGACCCCGGCACGGCGCAGGTTGAGGTTGCCGCGATACCGTGCCTGGCGATCGCCGTTGATCGTCCACTCCTCGAACGAGGCCTCGAGTAGGGAGGCCAAAACGTTGAGATGTCGATTATCTTCTTGGCGACGCTGGTCGCCAATTTGTGCGGCAATACCAAATCCGGCGCACAGCATCGGGCTCAGCGTCCCCGATCGCAGGCCGTGCTGCTGGCCGCCGCCATGGAGCAACGCAGGCCAGCGAAGGTCCTGCCGCAGCCAAAGCGCGCCGATGCCCTTGGGCCCGTGAAGTTTGTGCGCGGAGATTGCGACGAGATCGCAGGCAGCAAGCGGCAAATCGACCCGCGCAAAGCCCTGCACGGCATCGCAAAAGAACAGGGCACCCGCTGCGTGCGCCAGATCCGCCAGCGCCTGGATCGGCTGGATCACCCCGATTTCGTTATTGACGAGCATTGCGGCGACGAGGGCCGTGCGGTCATCAATCGCCGCGGCGGCGGCATCGAGATCGACGAGACCATTGGCATCGACGGGCAGCACGACCAGCTCGACCTGCGACCGTTCAAGCCAGCGCGCGGTATCGAGCACACAGGCATGCTCCGTCGCGATCGTCACGATCTTGCGCCGGATTCCTTCGGCCACGGCGCCCTGCAGCGCCCAATTGGCCGCCTCGGTCGCGCCCGAGGTGAAGATCAATTTTCCCGCAGCCGACATGTCCCCCAGCGCCGATCCGACCTGAGCGGCCGCCAGCTCGACTGCCGCAGCGGCCTCGCGGCCGAGGCGGTGGGGTGAGTGCGGGTTACCAAAGCTGTCGAGCCATGGGAGCATCGCCGCGCGCGCCTCAGGCGCGAGTGGGGTAGTGGCCTGATAATCGAGATAGATCATGCGGCCCGCCGCCGTTCGGCGATCGTGGCGAACACCTCCAGGAAACGCTCCACCTCTGCCTCAGTGGTTTCCGGAGCGAGGCTGACGCGGATAACCTCGCGCGCGGCCACTTCGTCCCATCCCATCGCCAGCAAGACCGGGCTGGCCTTTAACGTGCCGGAGGAACAGGCGCTGCCGGCGGAGACGGCGATTCCGGCCAGGTCGAGCGTGATCAATTGTGCCGCCGCGGCAACGCCGGGCAGGCGGTAGGAGGCGATCTCGGGCAGGCGGGCACTTGCCGCCGCTACCACGATGCCGCCCGAGCTGCTGACGCCATCGTCCAACCGCGCACGCAGCGACGCGAGCCGATCGCGCTGCCCACGGCCCTCGATCGCCGCGGCGAAGCCCATCGCGGCCGGCAAATTCTCGGTGCCGCCGCGATACCCTTTCTCTTGCCCGCCATCGGGAACAAGCACGGATAAATCCTTGATAAGCAAGGCGCCGATGCCGGGAGGCCCGCCGAGCTTGTGCGACGATATGATGATCATGTCGGCATCCGGCAGGGGCAATTTGCCGGCGGATTGGGCAGCGTCCGCAAGCCAAAGGCCACGGCGGTCGCCTATTGCCGATGCGATCGCCTCGACAGGCTGGATCACGCCCGTCTCGCTGTTGACAGTCTGGACGGCGACGAGGGCGGCCTCGGGCAGGTGATCGAGGTCGACCAGCCCGGCCGCGTCTACCCCGATTACAGCCGGCTGGTGGGCGGCCCGGCGGATCGCATCATGTTCGACCGCCGACACCGCCTGATTGCGCAACGTGGCGTGAGACAGTGCGAGGAGCGCGGCTTCGCTGGCACCGCTGGTGAAGATGAGCTCGTGCGCCCACCCCAGGGCCCGCTTGATTCGGCCCCGCGCGTCTTCCAGCGCAGCCCGCGCCGCGCGGCCTTCCGCATGCGGCGAAGATGGGTTTGCCCAGCGCGCCATCGCCTCCGCCATCGCCGCGCGCGCCGCCGGCACCACCGGCGTGGAGGCGGCATGGTCGAGATAGATGCGGGCACTCAAGACGACATATTCTCCACGATTGCGCCACCTCGGCCGCTTTCTATATAGGCCCGGTATACGCGCGTACCCAAGCGCCCCCCATTTCAGTCAAGCGAGAGCGATGCCAGACGTCATTTTCCCCGGCCCCGAAGGCCGCCTCGAAGGTCGTTTCAACCCAGGGCCGCGTCCGCGCGCGCCAGTCGCGATGATCCTGCATCCGCATCCCCAGGCCGGCGGCACGATGAACAACCGCATCGTCCAGGCGATGTATCAAACCTTCGTCCGCCGCGGTTTCGCGACCTTGCGCTTCAACTTCCGCGGCGTCGGCAAGAGCCAGGGCGTGTTCGACAATGGGATAGGCGAGCTGTCCGATGCCGCCTCGGCGCTCGATTGGGTGCAGTCGATCCACCCGGAGGCGCAGACGACCTGGATCGCGGGCGTCAGCTTCGGCGCATGGATCGGCATGCAACTGCTGATGCGTCGCCCCGAGATCAAAGGGTTCATCTCGGTCGCCCCGCCGGCCAATCTTTACGACTTCACCTTCCTCGCGCCATGCCCGTCGTCGGGCATCATCATTCAGGGCGAGAATGACGAGGTCGCCACCCCCGGTGCGACCCAGAAGCTGGTCGACAAGCTGCGGACGCAGCGCCACATCACGATCCATCACGACACCATCCCCGGCGCGAACCACTTCTTCGAGCATGAGATGACCGAACTGATGAAGTCGGTGGACGATTATCTGGACATGCGTCTGAAGGCGTAAAGCGTCCATCTGGCGAGATCATGGCTCGACTTTGCGGAACGGCCGTGACTAGGAACCGGTGAGCCCGAAGAAGCGAGAGGTATTCGTGTCGACCCAGTTTGCGCCGCGCAGCCGGAAGGTTCGCGTCCTCGCGACGCTCGGACCCGCGTCCAGCTCACCGGAAATGATCCGCAAGCTGTTCGTGGCGGGGGCGGACGCGTTCCGCATCAACATGAGTCACGGCGCGCATGCCGATAAGGTTCCGCTGGTCGACGCCATCCGCGCGATGGAAAGGGAGCTTGGACGCCCGTCCACCATCCTGTTCGATCTGCAAGGGCCCAAGCTTCGCGTCGGCAAGTTTGCCGACGGCAAGGTAGTATTGGAAACCGGTCAGCTGTTCGTGCTCGATCGCGATTCTACCCCGGGCGATGCGGATCGGGTCGAACTGCCGCACAAGGAGATATTCGCCGCACTCGAAGTGGGTGCGCGGCTGCTGCTGGACGACGGCAAGCTCGTGCTGCGCGTATCTGCGATACAACCCGACCGGATCGAGACGATCGTTGAAGTCGGCGGCCCCTTGTCGAACTCGAAGGGCCTTAACGTGCCCGACGTCGTGGTGCCGATGGCGGCGCTGACGGTAAAGGATCGTGCCGACCTGACCTTTGCGGTCGAGCAGGGGGCGGACTGGATCGCGCTGTCGTTCGTTCAGCGGCCCGAGGATGTGGCCGAAGCGCGCCGCCTGATCGGCGGCAAGGCATTGTTGCTCGCAAAGATCGAGAAGCCGGCCGCGGTCGAGCGGCTGGAGGAGATTCTCGAACTGGCCGATGCGGTGATGGTCGCGCGCGGCGATCTGGGTGTGGAACTTCCCCCGCAGCAGGTGCCGCTCGTCCAGAAGCGGATCGTCGAGACTGCCCGTCGTATGGGTCGCCCGGTCGTGGTCGCGACGCAGATGCTGGAATCGATGATCGTCTCGCCGAGCCCGACCCGGGCGGAAGTGTCCGACGTCGCCACCGCAATCTATGATGGCGCCGATGCGGTCATGCTGTCGGCGGAGAGCGCGGCCGGTGCCTGGCCGGAACTGTCGGTTTCGATGATGGATCGCATCGCGATCGCGGTCGAAAATGATCCCGGCTACAAGGCGCGGCTCCATTTCACGGAGACTTTGCCGGATCCGACCACGGCCGATGCCTTGTCGGAAGCGGCCAAGGAAATCGCCGAGACTATCTCTGCCGCGGCGATCATCTGCTTCACCAATTCGGGTGCCTCGGCGCGCCGGATCGCGCGCGACCGGCCATCCGTGCCGATGCTGGTGCTGACGCCGAATCGCGACACGGCGCGCCGCCTGGGGCTGTTGTGGGGCGCCCATTCGGTCGTGACCAAGGACGTCTCGAATTTCGAGGAGATGGTGGCCAAGTCGAAGCGGATGGCGCTGCGCAACGGTCTCGCCAAGGCGGGCGACAAGATCATCATCATGGCCGGCGTCCCGTTCGGCACGCCGGGATCGACTAATATGCTCCACATCCAGCGCCTGACCGGCAAGGAGCTTGACGGGCACGACGACTGAGCCGCCATTGGGATTGACAAAACGGAACAAAATGGGTACACAATCGTGTCGCCCGCGGTCCGCCTGTTTGGCGATCTTCTAGTTCGTTTCTGGTGTTTTTTTTCTTTAACCCGCCCCAGGCCGCACAACTTGGGGGATGAGGGGCGATCCGCCGGCGCCGCGCAAAGAAAAACGGCCGCGCTTGCGCGCGGCCGTCTCGAACCCCGCTCGGGGAAGGGTTTAGCCCTGGCGCGCCTTGAAGCGGCGGTTGGTCTTGTTGATGACGTAGGTACGGCCGCGGCGACGAATCACGCGGTTATCGCGATGGCGGTCCTTGAGCGACTTCAACGAATTGCGGATCTTCACGGGGCTAACCCTGCCTATCTAGTTTGAGCTGCGGAAAGTTGGCGGTTCCCTATGGGGCAGGAGGGTCTAAGTCAACTGCGGAGTCGTTTTACGACCATGCAGCGAAATCGTTGCTGTGGCGTTGCGATCGTAGATTTCAGGAGAGTTACCATGCGCAAGCTGATGATCGCCGCCATGCTGGGCACATTCACCCTGGCGGGCTGCGCGACCGGCCCGGCGACGCAGGTCACGCGGTTTCACCTCAACCAGCCGATCGCCCGTGGCCAGCTCAGCGTCGAGCCATTGCTGCCGGCGGATCGCAACAGCCCCGAATTTCAGACCTATGCCAATATCGTCGGCGCGCAGCTGGCGCGGCTCGGCTTCAACGAAGCGCCGGGCCTGGCCCAATCCGAGCAGGTGGCGGTCGTGCAGGTCGATCGCGCCTTCTTCGACGGGCCGCCGCGTTCCTCCTTCTCGATCGGCATCGGCGGGGCAACGTTCGGGCGGCATAGCGGCGTCGGCGGCGGCGTGAGCGTGCCGATCGCCGGCAAGCCCAGCCAGAACGTGTCGACGCGGTTGATCGTCCAGATCAAACGCCGGTCCGACAGCACGACGGTGTGGGAGGGCAGGGCGGAGACCAGCGCGCGCTTCGGCACGCCGGAATCGCAGCCCGCCGATACCGTGCAGCGTCTCGCCGCAGCGATGTTCCAGGACTTCCCCGGGGTTTCCGGCCGTACTATCACCGTGAAATGACAGCCCACATCTCCGCCGCATTCGACAGCGGCAATATTCGTGTCGTCCGCCAGGATGGCGACACGTTCGACCTGGAAATCGTCCAGGACCATCAGTCGGACTTCTACCAATGGTTTCACTTCCGCCTGCTGGGCGCGAAGGGGCGGACCGTGGAGCTGCGGATCGTCAATGCCGGCACCTCGGCCTATCCGCTCGGCTGGCCGGGCTACCGGGCGCGCTGGTCGGAGGATCGCGAGGACTGGCGGCTGGCGGAAACGGACTATGCCGGCAATGTGCTCACCATCCGCCATCGCTGCGAGAGCGATAGCGTGTGGTTCGCCTATTTCGCGCCTTATTCGATGGAGCGGCATCATGATCTGGTGGCGACGATCGCCGGAATGCCGGGTGTAACCTATGGATCGCTCGGCCAGACGCTCGACGGCCAGGAAATGGATTATCTGCGCATCGGCGAAGGCAGGATCCAGGTGTGGCTCTATGCGCGCCAGCACCCCGGTGAAAGCATGGCCGAATGGTGGATGGAAGGCGCGCTCGGGCGCTTGACCGATCCGGCTGATCCGGTTGCGCGCGTGCTGCGGCGCGAGGCAACCTTCCACATCGTGCCCAACATGAATCCGGATGGGTCACGGCGCGGGCACCTGCGCACCAATGCGGTGGGCGTGAATCTCAACCGCGAATGGCATGAGCCGACGCTCGAGCGCAGTCCCGAAGTGCTGTGCGTGCGCAACAAGATGGACGAAACCGGGGTTGATTTCGCGATGGACGTCCATGGCGACGAGGCGATCCCCTATGTCTTCCTTGCCGGCTTCGAGGGCATCCCCAATTGGTCGGATCGTCAGGGCGAGCTTTATGCGCGCTTCCGCGAGACGCTCGCGCGGCGCTCCCCCGATTTCCAGGTCGAGCATGGCTATGCCACAGCCGGCCCGGGCTCAGCCAATCTCACCATGTCGACCAACCAGCTCGCCAACCGCTTTGGCGCGGTCGCGATGACGCTGGAAATGCCGTTCAAGGACAATGATGCGCTGCCGGATGCGGACTTTGGCTGGTCCGCTGAGCGTTCGATGCAGATGGGCGAGGATTGCCTGGGTGCGCTGCATGAGATGATCGGCGCGCTCTCGACAAAGACCGCTCGTCCTGAGTAGCCACTGAACTCGTCGAAGTGGCGGATCGAAGGACGCTGCTTCGCGACGAGGCTTCGGCTTCGCTCAGCCTCTCCTCAGCATGAGCGGGGACGGATAGGATTGAGGGGCGGCGCATATGGCGTGGTGGAATCCCGGCGCACCGCAGCAGAGCGTGCAGGCGAAGCAACGCGACCGCGATTGGGAAACGGCGTTCGAGCAGGGCACGTTGCCGCAGCCGGTGCTCGAACGGCTGGCGGATGCCCGCGCCGGGCGGACGCCATGGGTCGCGACGATGACGCCCGCCGAATTGCTGACCGCGCGCAGCCATGGCTGCCGCCCGATCGCGACCGTGTCCGGCACCTGCTGGTATAATTTCGGCTATAGCTGGACGGAGGGTCATGCCGCGGGCTGGGCAAGCGCGCTCGACCGGATCCGGCGGGAGGCCTATGCCGCAGGGGCCAATGCAGTGGTGGACGTGCAGATGCGCACGATCCGCCATCGCTTTGGTCAGAGTATGGATTTCACCTTGCTGGGCACGGCCATCCGCGTCGATGGGCTGCCGCCGAGCTCGGACCCCGTCATAGCGACTGTCCCGGCGCTTGAATTCGTACGGCTCCTCGAAATGGGGATTGTGCCGACCGGGATTGCCGTCGGCGCACGCTACGAATGGCTAGGCAATTGGCGAGGCGGAGAACGCTGGGGCGGCTTCGCCAGTGGCAGTTGGACTGGCAGTGGCGTCACCACGCAAATGCAGACGAACTTTTTCGCTGGCAACCAGCCGCTGACCGAGCTCGGCCGCTTCTGGGAGAGCATCAGGCGCGACGCCCATGCCGATCTGCGCGCCCATGCCGCAGCGATGGGCAATGGCGTTCTGGCCCACACCAATTTCGGCCAGATCATCCGCCAGGAGCGCGACAAGCAGCCGCCCGCCTATCTCGGTCGCCATATCGTCGTCGGCACCGTGGTCGACACACCGTTCGGAGCGCCGGTGCCGCACGGCATCGAGCCGGTTGTCGATATGCGCGACAGCGACGTGCTGAGCCGGGCTGCAGGCCACCGCCATACGATTTATTCCGACAATCTGAGTGAAGGGGAGGGGCCGATCTGATGGCCGAAGAACAAAGCATCCCGCAGCATGCGTTGGCTCGGCTTCAGGGCTTGCGCAGCCAAGGGCATCCCGACGGGGTGTTCACGTCAGACTTTTCGGTCAACGAGTTCCTGCTGGTGCGCAAGGCGGGGTTCGAGCCGGTCGGCCTATGCGTCGGCTCATGTATCTATCATCTCGGCTTTCAGTTCGCCGGATGGGGCTCGAACGTCGAGCTCGAGCAGCTCAGCCTCGCCATGTATGAGGCGCGCGCGTTGGCGATGGAACGGATGCGGCTGGAGGCCGCCAACATGGGCGCCGACGGGATCGTCGGCGTGCGGCTGACGGTCAAGCGGCTCGAATGGGACAGCAAAATCCTGGAATTCGTCGCGATCGGAACCGGCATCGTCCACGCCAAGGGGCATCAAGGCTTCAAGGGTCCGAACGGCCAGCCGTTCACCTCGGCGCTATCCGGGCAGGATTTCTGGACCTTGCTCTCGGCCGGCTATCGCCCGCTAGAGATGGTGATGGGCAGCTGCGTCTATCACGTCGCGCGGCGCGGGCCGTTGGCAACGCTCGGCTCGGTCGGGCAGAATGTCGAACTCGGCAATTTCAGCCTCGCGCTCTACGAAGCACGCGAGATCGCTATGGAGCGGATGCAGCTGGAAGCGAGCAAGGCGGGCGCCGAGGGCGTCGTCGGTGCCGACCTTCACGAAGGCAGCCATAATTGGTCGAGCCATGTCATCGAGTTTTTCGCGATCGGCACGGCCGTGCTGCCGATCGAGGGCCATGAAGCGGACGATATTCCCGACCCAAAGCTGGTCCTGTCCGTTAACAGCTGACGAAGATCTCGGTCAGATCGAATCCGCCGATGGACGCAGCACGCAGATCGCGCTGCCCTCGGCATTGGGCAAGATAATCGGCTCCCCCTGGGGCAGCGTCGCGATATCGCGCAGCTCGCGCGGCGAGAGGCCGTCGAGTGATAGATAGCCTTGCGAGCGGACGAACTTGATGCCGTGTTTCGCCAACACTGCCGCAGCAGCCTCGAGCGAGTGGGCCGGGCCCAGATCGCGCAAAGTCGCCGGATCGAAGCGCTGCTCGGTCGAGAGTGCATCGCAATCGGCCTGGGCGACACCGAGCGATGGCGCCTTGGCCGGTGCCGGTCGCGCGGTGAGCGGGGCGGCAAGGGAGGCAAACAGGAAAGCGGTCGCGACGATCTTAACCATGCCTGCTAAACTCCCCAGCGCGCGTTATTTTCCCCGGTTTTTGCGATGCTCCGCCATGTCGAGCACGATCGTGTCGCCATCCGGCAACAAGCCCAGCCGCCGCGCAATTTCCTGATAGGCTTCGGCTTCTCCACCAAGATCCTGGCGGAAACGATCCTTGTCGAGCTTTTCGCCCGACGTCATGTCCCACAGGCGGCAACCATCGGGGCTGATCTCGTCGGCGAGGATCACGCGGGCATAGTCATTCTCCCACAGCCGCCCGAATTCCAGCTTGAAGTCGACCAGGCGGATGTTCACGCCCGCAAACAGCCCGGTCATGAAGTCGTTCACGCGGATCGCCATGTCGGAAATGTCGTGCATCTCATCCTGGCTCGCCCAGCCGAAGCAGGCGATATGCTCTTCCGAGACCAGCGGATCGCCGAGCGCATCATCCTTGTAATAATATTCGATGATCGTGCGCGGCAACTGCGTGCCTTCCTCGATGCCAAGGCGCTTGGCGAGGCTTCCGGCGGCGACGTTGCGGATCACCACCTCGATCGGGATGATCTCGACCTGACGGATCAATTGCTCGCGCATGTTGAGCCGGCGGATGAAGTGCGTGGGCACGCCGATATTGGCGAGCAAGGTGAAGACATGCTCGGAGATGCGGTTGTTGAGCACGCCCTTGCCGCTGATGGTGCCCTTCTTCTGCGCGTTGAACGCGGTCGCGTCATCCTTGAAATATTGGATGAGCGTGCCGGGCTCCGGACCCTCGTAGAGGATCTTGGCCTTGCCTTCGTAAATCTGACGGCGGCGGGACAAAGCAGTCTCCCAAAGGACCGAAACGAGAAGCGCCCCGACGCAGCCTAAAGGCGCGGGCGGGGCGACGAGCCGGGGATATAGCCCAGGATGTCCCGCACCGCAACGCGACCGACGCGTGGTGCTGGCTTCTCGGTTGGTTTGGGGAGCGCTGCTTATCGGCAGCGATCGATCCGGGCGCATTCGGTCGCCGGCCAGGCGCGATGCGCGCCCCACCAATCGACGAAGCGGTCGGTGACCGCGAGCGCCTCCAGCAGTCGTGCCGCGAAGCTGGGGACCGGGCGAACAGGCTTGCTGCTATTGGACATGACGACCTCCAATCCTGCGGCCAGAGCTGGGCCGCTGCCCATTCCAACTGGTCCAATTTGCACATCAATGCCAATCGAAGCTTGCGCTCAACCCATAAGCTGGGCTTATGGGCGGACATGCGTCGCCTGCCGCCCCTTGCCGCCGTGCGTGTATTCGAGGCTGCCGCGCGGCACCTTAACTTCACTGTCGCGGCAGCGGAACTTGGCATGACCCAGGCGGCGGTGAGCTATCAGGTCAAGTTATTGGAAGAGCGGCTTGGCGTAGCCTTGTTCCGCCGTGACGGGAGGGGCATCCAGCTTACCCCGGCGGGCGAGCGGGCGGCGCCGCAGGTGGCGCGGGGCTTCGATGCGCTCGACGCCGCCTTTGCCCGACTGCGCAGCGAGAACGAATCGTCGATGACGGTGTCGACGACCCAGACCTTCGCCAACACCTGGCTGGCGTGGCGGCTCGGGGGCTTTCAGATGGGCAATCCCGGCATGGCGGTGCGCCTGATCGCGACCGACGACATCACTGACTTCGCGCGCGACGAGGTCGACGTCGCCATTCGCGCCGGCCGCGGGCCCTGGCCCGGGCTCGAGCGGCATCTGCTGTTCCAGGTCGACTTCACCCCGATGTGCAGCCCGGAATTCCTTGCCCGGCACGGCGGCAGCATCACGGCGGAAGAGATCGTGAGATTGCCGATGATCAGCCCCAACGATCCCTGGTGGCCCCATTGGCTGCGCGAGGCGGGCGTGGAGCTCGACGAGAACGAGATTCGCCCGGGCGTGCGGCTCGACGTTCAGGCGCATGAGGGGCATGCCGCGATGGCCGGCCAGGGCGTTGCGATGCTGACGCCCTTCCTCTGGCGCAACGACATCGCTCAGGGCAGGCTGGTGCGCCTTTCGGATCAGCTTTCAACGCGCGGCTATGGCTACTGGCTTGTCTATCCGGAGGAGCGGCGGTCGGTCGCCAAGATCCGGCGCTTCCGCGAATGGTTGCTCAACGAGATCGAGGAGGAGCGGCACGATCCGCTTCGTGCCGCTCCCTGATCCTACGAAAGTCTAAGGAGCGGCGACCGCAGCCGCGAGGCCATGCACCTGATCCGCACCTTCTTTCACCTGCGCGCTCGACGGCTTGAGCGCGTCCCCGATCGGTTCCGCTCGGCCGCCGAGGCAAGCCGCGAGGAAATTCTCGGTAATGGCATTGAAGGCGATATTGTTGACCGGTCGAGCGAAGCCGTGGCCTTCGTCGGGGAAGACGACATAGGTTACCGGTATGTTCTTGGCCTTCATCGCGTCGACGATCTGCTGGCTTTCGCGGACATTGACCCGCGGATCGTTTTGGCCCTGGCCAATTAGCAGCGGTACCTTGATCTTGTCGGCCATGAATAGGGGGGAACGTTCGCGCAGCAGCGCCTTGCCTACATCGGTCGTGGGATCGCCCATACGCTTGTAGAATTGCTGCTTACCCGCCTCCCAATAAGGTGGGATCGTCTGTAGCAGGGTGAACAGGTTGGACGGCCCGACAATGTCGACGCCGCAGCGGAAGGCATCGGGTGTGAAGGCGACGCCGGCCAGCGTCGCATAGCCGCCATAAGAGCCGCCCGCGATCGCCACCTTGTCGGATGTGGTGACGCCCTGCCTGACCGCCCAGCCGACCGCGTCGAGCAGATCGTCATGCATCTTGCGGCCCCATTGCAGGTCGCCGGCGGAGATGAATTTCTTACCGAAGCCGGTCGAGCCACGATAATTGACCGACAACACCGCATAGCCGCGGTTCGCCAGCCATTGGTGCCAGCTATTATAGCCGAAGGCATCGCGCGCCCATGGGCCGCCATGGACGAACAGGACCAGCGGCACCGGATGGCTGGGCTTGCCATCGCCGTCCGGATCGCTCCCCGCCGGCAGCGTCAGGTAGGAGACGAGCGTCATACCGTCGCGCGCCGGAATCGCCTCTGGGTACATCGGCACAAGCGGCGCGCCGACCAATTCCGGACGGCCGACATAAAGCTGCTTGAGCGAGCGCGTCCGGCGATCGAACAGATAGGTTGCGCTCGGCGCGGTGACGGGGTCGACCGCGACCGTCCACAGATTGTCGGCATCGGTGCGCGAGGTGACGGCGATGTCGCCCTTGAGCTCTTTCTTGAGCCAGGCGAGGTCTTTGCCGATCGCGGGATCGCTCGCGATCCAGTCGTCGCGCAGATAATTGACCGACCAGGCCTGGACGACGCCGGTTTTGGGATCGGCCAGAACGCCATCGATGTCCGCGCGCGGATCCTGCGCAACGATCGTCTGCCGTCCGCTGGCAACGTCCTGCGCGATCAGGGCGGCCGTGTCGCGGCCGCGCGAGTCGAGCCAATAAAGGGTCTTTCCATCGGTGGTGAAGCCGGACGGCCCGGTGGTGAGCGAATCGTCCAGGCCGATCGTGGCGAACGGCGTCTGCTCGACCTTGCCGCCGGTCACACGATAGAAAGATTGGCCGCCATCCGGCCTCTGCTTGGTGGCGAGCCGCGGGACGAGCTGTTCGTCCGCGACGAAGCCAGCATAACCGCCGTCATTCTGCAGCACGAGGCTGAGCTTTCCGGTCGCGAGATCGAGGCCATAGACGTCGTGCCAGCGCGGATCGCGATTGTTGATGCCGATCAGGATGCGATCCTTCACGGCTCGGCTGATGTTGATCACTTCCACGCGCGTCTTATCGAACGGGGTCAGGCTCTTCTGCGCCGCGGTGGCGACGTCGACGCCGTAGAGCAGGAAATTCTCGTCACCGCCCTTGTCGTTGACGAACAGGATCGTCTTGGAATCCGGCGACCAGTAATAGGAACGGATCGGCCGCGTCTTCTCGGCGGTGAGCGGCTTCGCTGCGGCCGGATCGGCCACCGGCGCCACCCAGATGTTGAGCACGCCGTCGCGCGGCGCGATCCAGGCCAGCCACCTGCCGTCGGGGCTGAGGCGGCCGGCCGTTTTGCTGGGGTTGCCGAACAGCTTGGCGCGCTCGATCAACGGAACGGAGGGCGGCTGCGCGAGGGCGGGGGCGGCGAGGGTGAGAATTGCGGCGGAAGCGAATAACAGGCGCATGAGAGTCCCCTGTGTGGTATCATAGTAACACGCTACATGTGATCGGGCCGGGTGCAAAGCGACTTTGCGCAGCCGCTCGGGTCCGCTAGTCGCCGCTGCGATGACCGACCCTGCCGACCCCTTCAACCTGATCGTAGAAGCTCCGTTCGATAGCGCGCTGTCGGAACGCTATCTGGTCTATGCGCTGTCGACGATCACCGCACGCTCTCTGCCCGATGTGCGCGACGGGCTGAAGCCGGTGCATCGCCGCCTGCTGTGGGGCATGCGGCTGCTCAAGCTGGATCCCGCTTCGGGCTACAAGAAATGCGCGCGCGTGGTCGGCGACGTGATGGGTAAATATCACCCGCACGGCGACGCTTCCATCTATGACGCGATGGTGCGCCTCGCACAGCCTTTCGCGCTGCGTTACCCGCTGGTCGACGGGCAGGGCAATTTCGGCAATGTTGATGGCGATAATGCCGCGGCGATGCGCTACACCGAAGCGCGCCTGACACAGGCCGCAATCCTGCTGATGGAAGGCCTGGACGAGGCAACCGTCGACTTCCGCCCGACCTATAATGGCGAGGAGGAAGAGCCCGAGGTTTTCCCCGGCCTGTTCCCCAATTTGCTCGCTAACGGTGCCGCCGGCATCGCAGTGGGCATGGCGACGTCGATTCCGCCTCACAATGTCGCCGAACTGATCGACGCCGCGATGCACATCATCGACCAGCCGGAGGGCGATCCGCGCGAACTGATGCGCTTCGTCACCGGGCCCGATTTCCCGACCGGCGGCATCCTCGTCGACAATGCGGCGGCGATCGCGGAGGCTTATGCAACCGGACGCGGTTCGTTCCGCGTGCGCGCGCGCTGGGCGATCGAGGACCAGGGCCGCGGCACCTGGGTCGCGGTGATCAGCGAGGTGCCGTATCAGGTGCCCAAGGCCAAGCTGATCGAGGCGATCGCGACTTTGATCAACGACAAGAAACTGCCGATCCTGGCAGACGTGCGCGACGAGAGCGACGCGCAGATCCGGATCGTGCTGGAACCGCGCAGCCGCACGGTCGACCCGCAGACGCTCATGGACAGTCTGTTCCGGCTGACCGATCTCGAGACCCGCGTGCCCCTCAACCTCAACGTGCTCGATCGCGACCGCACGCCGCGGGTCATGTCGCTTAAACAGGCGCTTGCGGCCTGGATTGATCATCAGTTCGAAGTTCTGGTCCGCCGCTCGAACCACCGCCTCGCCAAGATCGCGGACCGGATCGAGCTGCTCGACGGCTATCTGATCACCTATCTCAACCTTGATCGCGTGATCCAGATCATCCGCGAACAAGATGAGCCCAAGCCGATGCTGATGGCCGAGTTCGAACTGACCGATCGCCAGGCGGAAGCGATCCTCAACATGCGGCTGCGCAGCTTGCGCAAGCTGGAAGAAATGGAGCTGCGCAAGGAGCGCACCGCCCTCGACAAGGAGGCACAGGAGCTGGAGGCGCTGGTCGCGAGCCCGGCCAAGCAGCGCACGCGGCTGAAGCGCGACCTTGCCAAGCTACGGGAGCGCTATGCCGAGACGACCGAGCTTGGTCGTCGCCGCACCCTGATCGAGGAGCAGGGGCCGGCGCGCGAGATCCCGCTCGAGGCGATGATCGAACGCGAGCCGATTTCCGTGATCCTGTCGCAACGCGGCTGGGTTCGGGCGATGAAGGGCCATATCGACCTCGCCTCGGCCGAGGCGCTCAAGTTCAAGGAGGGCGACGGCCCCGCCTTCGCCTTCCACGCCCAGACCACCGACAAGCTGCTGCTCGTGGCGGGGACCGGGCGCGTCTATACCTTGCCGGCGGACCGCCTTCCCGGCGGGCGTGGCTTTGGTGAGCCCGTCCGCCTGATGATCGATCTGGAAGGTGAAGCCGCGATCGTCGCGCTGCTGCCGGCCAGGAACGGCGAGCGGCTGCTGTTCGCCGCCAGCGACGGGAAGGGCTTTATCGCGAAGACCGCCGAGATCACGGGCGAAACCCGCAAGGGACGCCAGGTCGTCAATCTGCGCGCCGGATCCACGGTCAAGGTGGCGCGCCGGATCCCGAGCGACGACGATTATGTTGCGGCGATCGGCGACAACCGCAAATTGGTCGTGTTTCCGCTGACGGAATTGCCGGAATTGTCGCGCGGGCAGGGTGCACAGATCCAGCGCTATCGCGACGGTGGCCTCTCCGACGCGATCACTTTCCGCTTCGCCGACGGCCTGTCCTGGCCGATGGGCGGCGATAGTGGCCGCTATCGCACCGAAACCGATCTCGGGCCGTGGCGGGCGGCGCGCGGTGCTGCCGGGCGCATGCCGCCCACCGGATTCCCGCGCGACAATCGTTTCGGTACGGGGGTGGTCAGGGCCGAGCTGGTTAAGCCCTAGCCGCGTCATGGCCGTTGCGACGGTGACGCGATCGGTTAACGGCGTCGGACCTGTGCGACTTCCTCGTCTGCGATCGCCATGACCCGCGCCTTCTCCGGGAAACCCTCGTCGACCCAGCGCCGCTCAATCGCGTGCAGGGTTGCCGCAACGATCGGGCCGGCGGTGAGGCCGAGTTTCACCAGATCGCCGCCGCCGATCGGCAAGCGCGGGGGAGTCCAGCCGTAAAGCTGGGCTAGGCCGGCCGTCGGATCGTCGCTCCGCAGCAGCAGGCGATCGCGCGCTGCCGTCACGCCAATCGCGTGGGCCAGTAGGCGGGCCGGCTCGGGCTCACCCGGCTCGGCCGCGAGCATCAGCCGCTTGCGCTGGTTGTTGGAGAGCTTGAGGCGCGCGGCGACCTGCTCGGCAATCGTCGGATCTGCCGGCAGCAATGCCGCAAGCCTGCGCACGGCGTCCCCGCCCGACGCCCCTTCGCGTGCGACCAGCCTGGCCAGACGCGCCACGCTGTCGCCATCGACTTCGGGCAGGACCGGCGCGAAGATCCCGTGTTCGACCATTAGGGCGACGGTCGATGTGGGATCGGTCACGTCCAGCAACTTGAGTAATTCCTGCGCGATTCGCTCGCGTGACAAGGCCATCAGGTCGTTGGCCCTTGCCGCACAGGCCATGAGCCCCGCCCGATCCACGCCGCCACGGCCGAAGCGCGCGTGGAAGCGGAAGAAGCGCAGGATGCGCAGATGATCCTCAGCGATACGTGCGAGCGGATCGCCAATGAAGCGCACCAGGCCAAGCGCCACGTCGGCCACGCCCCCGAAATAATCGTGGATCTCGCCGGTAACGGGATCGGCCGACAGCGCGTTGATGGTGAAGTCGCGGCGGGCCGCATCTTCGCGCCAATCGTCGGTGAAGGCGACCGTCGCCCTGCGGCCATCGGTCGTGACGTCCCGTCTCAGCGTCGTTACCTCGACGGGCCCGTGCGGCAGCACTGCTGTTACTGTGCCATGGGCGATCCCGGTCGGCACTGCTTTGAGCCCGATCGAGCGCACGCGGCGCGAAACTTCCTCGGGTGACAGCGAGGTTGCGAGATCCAGGTCGGAGACGGGCAGGCCTAGTAAGGTGTCCCGCACCGCGCCGCCGACATAGCGCACGAGCCCGTCGCCGCTGCCGAGCGCCTCGGTCAGCCGCACCAGATCGGGCTGGTCCCGCCAGGCCGCATCCGGAAGGATCATGTCGCGGCGGCTTCCAGCCGTCGGGCCAGATTAACGATCATGTTCGCGGTTGCGCCCCAAATGCGCCGCTCCTCCCACAGGATTTCGTGGAAGCGTCGTTCCCGCCCCTCCCACATCACGGTCTTGAGGACATGATTGCCGCGCTCGAGCAGGAAGGCCAGCGGTGTTTCGAATACCGCCGCGACCTCGGCCTGATGCGGCGCTAGCGTGAGGTCGGGCGGAATGACGCCGATCACCGGCGTCACGGCAAAGCCCGTGCCGACGCGATACGTATCGCTGATACCGACGATATCGACCGCGCCAGGGTCCAGCCCGATCTCTTCCTGGGCCTCGCGCAATGCCGCGGCAACGGCGTCGCGATCCTCCGGATCCATGCGGCCGCCGGGAAAGGCGATCTGCCCGGCGTGACGACGCAGATGCGGCTGGCGCAGCGTCAGCAGCACGCCCGGCTCGGCCCGGTCGGTGATCGCCACCAGCACCGCAGCGGGCGCGTAGACGCCGCCGGCGCGATCATATTCGTCGCCCACGATCGGCACGTGCGAGCTTTCCCCGGCGAGCGCCGCGCGCAGCCGCTCCGTCAGGCTCATGTTCCGTCCAGCGGAAAGAAGACACCGTCGGACCAAAGGCCTGGCGGAGTGCTGTCCTCGCCCAGGGCCAGCTCGGCCAATTCGTAATAGACCGGCCGGGCGAGGCTTGCTGTGAGCCCGTCGCGCACCCTCAGGTAGGGCCGCCCGTCCACGATCTCGAGATCATGCTCGGGCCCGGCGACAATCGGTTCGTCGGTGTTGAGGCGGAAGGCAAGACGGCGATCGCGGCCGGTGCCTTCGCTCTTGACTTCGATAGCGACGAACGGTGCATCCTCGACCGCGATGTCGAGCTTTTCCACAGGTGTGACGAGCACGTGCCGCCCATCGGGCTCGCGCCGCAGCAGGCCGGCGAACAGGCGCACCATCGCCGGGCGCTGGATCGGCGCGCCTTCGTGAAACCAGGTTCCGTCGCGCGCGATGCGCATATGGCTGTCCCCGCAACGCGATGGGTTCCACTGCGCCACGGGCGGCAGCCGGCGCTCGGCGGCTGCGCGCGCGATCTCCGCCAGCGTCAGGCCGGCAAGCTCGGGCGGGGGCGGTGCGGTTTCGGGCATGGCCTGGGCGTTAGAGCCTGATCGCCATCGGTGGAAGCGCAGTGCGCTTTCATTGGTGGCCTGGACCAGTTTCTCGTCATTTTACCGGACCGCGGCCGCCTTTGTCTCGCGTCGTGGTCCGAGCATGCCGCCGTAGGGCAGCTCCCGCCCGCCGGTTCGCGCCAGCAACCGGCGCCGCTCGAACGGCCCGGGCAGTTCCCAATTGGCCGTCGCGTCCGCGGTGAAGCCGAAATGACGGCCATAATATTCGGCGTCGCCGATCAGAACGAGCGGCGGATAATCCCCGGCTTGCTTGAGCATCGCTTCCATCATGCGGCGGCCGATGCCCTGCTGCTGCCGACCGGGATCCACCGCGACCGGCCCGACCAGGACCAGCGACGTCTCGCCTTCCGACCCGTGGAGCGCGATCGGCCAACTCTGCAACGCACCCACCAGCCGATCATCCTCGAATGCAGCCAGCGAGAGTTCGGGAATGGCCGACATGCCTTCGCGGATCCGGTATGCGGTGCGCGTGCGGCGATGGGTCCCAAACGCGGCATCGAGCAGCTGCTCGACGTCGGCGAGCCTCGCTTCGGCAATAGGTGCAAGCGTGATCAACAAAGCGGGCTCCGGACGGGAAAGGGGTGCGCCCCATAACGCACTGCTGGCGAAAGGGAACCCGCCGGCAAGGCGCCGCGGTCACGAATGAACCCTACGCGCGCAGCGCTTCCACCGACGACGGTCAGGCTCTAAGGCGCGGCTGTTGCAATTGAGAGGCCCGATGACCGCAATCGATCACCCGACGCCACTGGTGCTGGTTCCCGAAACGGGCGGACCGGGCGATTTCATACGTCTGGAAGTTAGCGATCTCGTCATCGACGTGCTGACCGGCATTTATTCCGAAGAGACGCACATGCCGCAGCCGCTCAAGGTGTCGGTTGCTGCGGACATTCCCGCGCCCAGCCGATTCGCCCACGACACGCCGTTGAGCGCATCGAAAAATTATCTCGATCTTCGTCGCGCCGTAGAAGAGGGGCTGCCACGCGAACTGCACTTTACGCTGGTCGAGGCGGTGGCGGATCACATCATCGACACGATCTTCGGCGGCGATGCACGCGTGACCCGGGTCGAGGTGAAGATCGTCAAGCTGGCGCTTTCGCAGGCCGGCGAATCGATCGGGATGACACTGGTGCGCGAGCGGCGCTGATGCTGGCGCTGATCACCGGCGGGCTCCATCGCGTCGGGGCGGCGATCGCCGCGAAGCTGGCGGAGCAAGGCTATGATTTGGCCCTGCATGCACATCGGCTGGGAAGTCCCGATCCGGCTCTGGCGAAGGTGCTCGCGGATACGGGGCGCAGGTGGGCGGTGTTCCCGGCCGACCTCTCCGATGCATCCACTGTCGAAACGCTCATCGGGCGTGTAGCGGACTATTTCGGAGGTGCACCCGATGCGCTCGTCAACAGCGCATCGATCATCAATGAAGGGGCTTGGCGCGACGTTACGCAGGAGGATCTCTCCCGGCACCTTGCGGTCAACTTCGTCGCGCCAATGCTGCTCACGCGCAGCTTTGCCGGTGCGCTGGCGGAGGGGCAGGCGGGTGCGGTGGTCAATATCCTCGACCAGCGCGTGCGCAACCCCCCGATTGACCAGGCCGCCTATACGGCCTCGAAGCTGGCGCTGGCCGCCGTTACGCGAGTGACGGCACGTGCCTTTGCACCGTCCGTGCGAATCAATGCGGTGGCGCCGGGCATGACGCTTCCCGGGGAAGATTATAGCGCCGACCAATGGGACCGCCTGGCACAGGCCATGCCGCTGCAGAAGAATTCGGCGCCGGCGGAGGTCGCGGACGCCGTGGCTTATCTGCTTGGCGCCAGAGCGACGACGGGGCAGATCCTTTACGTCGACGGCGGTGCCAACCTCGAAAGCTATGCCAGGGACTTTGTGCGGCTGATGCGCGAGTGAAGGATCAGCCGGCGCAGGGCCCGAGGCCCTTGAGCACGACCTGATAATCTTCACGGGCGATTGCGGCATCCTCCGCGCCCATTGTTCCGAGCGCGCTGTCGGGCAGGGTGCGCGGCAAGCCGCAAGCCAGCCGGTACCAAAGCAGGCTGTCGGGGCGGGGCGGGGCCGCGCTATCGTCGACCAGCTCGGACAGGGCTACCGCCCAGCGCGGCTGCTCATGCGGACGGCGCAATATGGAGAGCGAGATCGGGCGGCGATCGCCCGTGCGCAGGAAGATCTGCGTCTCGCCTTCGCCGGGGAGCGATCCTGCGACATGGAAGGCGCGGGTAATGCCGGTGATGGCCGGCGGAGCATCGGACCTCACTGCTTCGGTGAGAATGGCACGCAACCGCGCTTCGTTGTCGGGGGTGCGGGGGACCTGCGCCCTTGGCCCGACCAGGCGCAACTCGCCTGGCGTGGCGCCGGTGGTGGCGAACAGCAGAACTGGCACGCCTTTGAGCTTGAGGCGCTTCCCCCTCGCGTCATTAGGCAGATCGACGAGATAGGTGACCCGTGCCGGCACCGCGCTGCCGCCGATCAGCGCCCGCACGTCGGCCTGAACATAATAGCGCGTCACGTCCGGCGCGACACCGGCTGCCGCATCGGCTTTCAGGGGTATCGCTTCGGCGATATCCGCGGCGATGACCACGCGTGCTGCCAGCGCCATGTTTGCCAGCTCGACATAGCTATAATCGGTTCTCAGCCCGGCAAAGGGCAGAGCGGCGGCCTGCGCCAGAGTGGCGGCTGATGCGGCGAATGCGATGGCGGCAGAACGATAAGCGACGGACATGGAGGCGATCCTGATAGGCGGCTGCGAAAGATTCAATCGGCTCATCGGGGGTTAACGCAACCATAAAGCGTTTGCATGGGTTGAATCGGCGCGATAGGAACACGGTGTGTCGCGAGTTTGGGACGATAGATCCCGACGCGTGCGTATCGGACAGGATGCCGGAAAGGGCGGTATCCACCTTACGGATCGGAGGGAGTGTCATTTTTTAATGGCTTACGCTGACCAACCAACAATGACTCCGCGCAAGGCGGTCGCCATCGGGCTGGTGGTCCTGCTCCATTTACTCATCGGATATGCGTTCATTACCGGACTTGCCTTCAACGTTATCAAGAAGGCAGCGCAGGATCTGAAGGTGGTGGACATCAAGGACCAGCCGCCGCCACCTGAGCAAAAGCCACCACCACCGCCGCCGCAGCAGCAGGCTACGCCGCCGCCGCCGTTGGTGAGCCCGCCGCCGCTCGTGCAGACCACGACGATGGCTCCTCCGATGGTCTCGGTACCGGTTGCGCCGCCGGCGCCGCCGCCCGTCATTACGCCTTCGGCTCCGCCGGCGCCCCCTGCACCTGTGATCTCGCAGGCCGCTGCGGCCAAGGGCGATCCTCGGACCTGGATCACCAATGACGATTATCCGCCTGGCGCCATGCGCGAGGAACGGTCGGGCGTCAGCGGTATCGCCTGGACGATCAACGAGCAGGGTCGTGTCGAGAATTGCCACGTGACGTCGCCGAGCGGCTCGCCCGATCTGGATGAGACCGCTTGCCGTCTGGTTACCCGCCGCGGCCGTTATGCGCCCGCAAAGGATCAGGCAGGCAACCCGATCAAGCAGACGTCGTCGATTCGCTTCCGCTGGGTGCTTCCCAGCGACTGACGCCGGTTGCGGTGTGGCGCGCTGAAACGTGCCGCACCGCTCAACTTATCGAAGAAGGATTGTTGAGACCATGACTACTCCCGCAGCCGGCGCCGCAGCCGCGAACGCTAATCCCTATGGCCTGATGGGCGCGCTCCATCAGGGTGGACTGATTGCCTGGACGATCTTCATCATTCTGGTGATTATGTCGGCCTCCTCCTGGTACATCATGTTCACCAAGCTGTTCGAGCAGCAGAAGATCCTGAATCAGGCGAAGCGGGTCCGTACCAGCTTCTGGGGCACTCCCACGATCAAGGACGGCTCGAGCAAGCTCGAGCGCAACTCGGCCTATCGCCAGATCGTCGAAGACGGCCTGCTCGCTCAGGACCAGCACAATCTGCTCACCGATCCGGTCGATCAGCATGAATGGCTCAGCGGCTCGCTGAACCGCAGCACTGCCGCGATCAACTCAAAGCTCGGCACCGGTCTGGCACTGCTCGCTACGGTGGGCTCGACCGCACCGTTCGTCGGTCTGCTCGGCACCGTTATCGGCATCTATCGCGCTCTGGTGAAGATCGGCGCTGCCGGTCAGGCTTCGATCGACGCAGTCGCCGGCCCGGTCGGTGAGGCGCTCATCATGACCGCACTCGGTCTGATCGTCGCCGTGCCTGCCGTTATGGGCTACAACTGGCTGATCCGCCGCAACAAGGTCATCGCCGAACAGCTCGGCACCTTCGCGACGAACCTGCACGGTTACATGGTCTCGAACGGCGCGCTTCGGCCTCAGCTCGCTTCGGTGAAGACTGCTCCGACCCCGCCGCTCAAGACGGGTTCGGCTGCGATCAACCCCAAGGCGTAACGCATGGCGCGGGCGGGGTTTCACCTCGCCCGCTGCCGTGATCCGGACTGCATTGCGCATCCGCGACAAGAATAGGAAAATCGTTCCATGGCGATGAGTGTCGGCCCCGCCGAAGACGACTCCCCAATGTCGGACATCAACACGACGCCGCTCGTCGACGTCATGTTGGTGCTCCTCATCATCTTCCTGATCACCGTGCCGGTCGTCATTCAGACGGTGCCCGTGCGCCTGCCCAAGGTCGCTTACGAGCCGACCACGAGCAAGCCCGAGAACGTCGTTCTGTCGGTGAAGGCCGGTAAGGGCGGTGACTGCGAGGTTTACTGGGGTCAGACCAAGATCACGGCGCAGGAATTGCTCGATCGCTCGGTCGCCAAGCTCAAGCTTGAGATCGACAAGCTCGGTGGTCCCGCCAACATCACGCCCGATTCGTTGCCGGAAGTGCATATCCGCAGCGATATTGACACGCCCTGGCGGTGTGTCGGCGGCGCGATGACAAACGTGGCTCGCGCTGGCTTCACCCGCGTCGGTTTCATCTCGCAGCCCGATCCCGGCCAATATCATGCCGCGGTCGAATAAGCGCCGGTTTTAGGAGTATATTGAAATGGCCATGAGCTCCGGCGGCGCCGAAGGCGAGCCGATGATGGACATCAACACGACGCCGCTTATCGACGTCATGCTGGTGCTGCTCATCATGTTCATCATCACCATTCCGGTGCAGACCCATGCCGTGAAGCTGGATCTGCCCCAGAATAATAGCGCGACCCCACCGCCGATCGACCCGGTCAAGAACGAGGTCGAGATCGACAGCCGCAACACGATCATGTGGAACGGCACGCCTGTCGATCTGACGGTGCTGCGCCAATATCTCGATCAGTCGCAGACGCTTAACCCCATCCCAGAACTGCATCTCCGTCCCGCTGCGGATGCGCGTTACGAGGTCGTGGATAACGTCCTCGCCGTGACCAAGCACGCCAACGTCACCAAGATGGGTTTCGTCGGGAACGAGGCATACGCCAACTTCTGATCGATCCCGTAACCGATCAATGAGGGGGCGGGCCGGTGGCTCGCCCCTTTTTTGTGCGGTTCCGGCCTCTGCCATACCATCTGGCTTGCCGACCGCCGTTAACGCCAGTTGCGCCAAGATCGGGAAGGCGTAGACTACTCGCACCGGACATGCTCCGTGATCGCGAGGAGTAGTTGAAATGGCTATGAACTCCGCCGGCACCGATGGTGCGCCAATGATGGACATCAACACCACCCCATTGATCGACGTCATGCTGGTGCTGCTCATGATGTTCATCATCACGATCCCCATGCAGACGCACGCCGTCAAGTTGGATACGCCATCAAAACCTGGGCGGTTTCTGCAACTTACCAAGAACGAGGTCGAGATCGACAATCGCGATAAGGTCAGCTGGAACGGGGCTCCGGTTGACCTGGTGGTGCTCCGCCAATATCTCGATCAGACCCAGATGATGGACCCCATCCCCGAGCTCCATGTGCGGCCTGCCGCGAATGCGCGTTTCGAGACGGTCGACAATGTGCTGGCGGTGACCAAGCGCGCCCACGTCGCGAGGATGGGTATCGTGGGCAACGAGGTTTACGCCAAATTCTGATTGTCATCTGCTGGAAGGTTGCTCGCGATCATTGGTCGCAAATATCCAATTCGGTCAGGTCCGCCGAGGCCATTGATCGAGATCAGTTGCGCCCCCGCGGCGATTGCGCAATTGTTTGATTGAGGGGGGACTTCGGTGGACGGCTGGGCTCTGCCCGCATTGATCCTGATGTGCAGCTATCTGGTCGGCTCGATCCCGTTCGGCGTGATCGTGACGCGGCTGGCTGGCGCCACCGATCCGCGCACTGTCGGCTCCGGGAATATCGGCGCGACCAATGTATTGCGCACCGGGCGCAAGGGACTGGCAGCGCTGACGTTGCTGTTGGACGGCGGAAAGGGCGCGGCTGCCGTGCTGGCGGCGGAAGCACTGGCACCGGGCACCGGCCCACTCGCCGCAGTAGGCGTCTTCTTCGGCCATATCTTCCCGATCTGGCTCCGCTTCAAAGGCGGGAAGGGGGTCGCGACACTGCTGGGAATTACATTGGCGGTGCATTGGCCCACCGGGCTGGTGGCGCTGATCGTCTGGGTTCTGGCGATGCTGTTGTCGCGCCGGTCATCCGTTGGTGGAATGGCCGCAGCGATCGTCACGCCAGTCGCGTCGGCCTATTTCTTCAAGGCGGATTTGACGCTGATGTTCCTCGCTTTGTCCCTGGTGGTGTTGTGGCGGCATCGCGGCAACATCGAACGGCTGGTCGATGGCTCCGAGCCGCGTATCAACGAGCGTGGCGGGGGCTGATCTGACGCTCGATGCCGACGGGATCGCCTCGCTGCGGCTGATCCGCACGCGCGCGGTCGGCCCAATCACCTATTTTCAGCTGCTCCGGCGGTTCGGATCGGCCCAAGCGGCGCTGGAAGCACTGCCGGACCTCGCCCGGCGCGGCGGCGGACCGCCGCCCTCCGTGCCGCGAATGGGGGAGATTGAGCGGGAAATGGCCGCCGTGGCGGCTAAAGGTGGCCATTACCTGCTGTTCGGCCGGGATCACTATCCGGCGCTGCTGGCGGAGACCGAAACCGCCCCGCCGGCGCTGATCGTGATCGGCAACGACACGCTGCCGGCCCGGCCTACGGTAGCCATGGTCGGCGCCCGCAACGCATCTGCCGCCGCGATCCGCTTCGCCCGCCAGCTGGCCCATGATCTGGCGGAGCGGGGCATCGTCATAGTGTCCGGCCTTGCGCGGGGGATCGATACCGCCGCGCATATGGGATCGCTCGCCGGCGGCACGATCGGTGTGATCGCCAGTGGCCTCGACATCTTCTATCCGCCTGAAAACGAAGCGCTTCAGCGCGAGATCGGGACGCGTGGGTTGATCGTGTCGGAACAGCCGCCAGGGACTGAGCCGCACGCGCGCCACTTCCCATCGCGTAACCGGGTTATTGCCGGCCTCGCCCAAGGCACGGTGGTGGTGGAAGCGGCGCCAAAATCGGGCTCGCTTATTACCGCGCGGCTGGCGGCGGATTATGGGCGCGACGTGATGGCGGTGCCCGGCTCGCCGCTCGATCCGCGGGCACAGGGGTGTAACCAGCTCATCCGTGATGGCGCGACGCTGGTGCAATCCGCCGCGGATATAGCGGAAGCTCTCCAGCCGTTCGGCCGCAACCATGTGGCCGCACCCGCCAGCGTTTACGCAACGGCGCCCCAACCCGACGATGCCAATGAGGCTGACCGGCGCGCGATCACGGCGTTGCTCAGCCCGAGCCCCGTCGCGGTGGACGAGCTGATCCGGCAGTCCGGCATCGCCCCCGCCAGCGTCCAGATGGTGCTGCTCGAACTGGAACTTGCGGGACGGCTCGAGCGGCATGCCGGCGGTCGGGTTAGCCTTGCCTGATGCGGGGGCGGCCGAGGCGGGCACGCCGCGGCAGGCTTCCCTGCGGCGCCGCCACCCCCTACATGGCCTCTTGACGCGTATCGTCGCGGCTCTCCACCCTCGCGCGTACACGTAAGGATACAATCCAGCCTCATGAAGCTCGTCGTCGTCGAATCCCCCGCCAAGGCAAAAACCATCGAGAAGTATCTGGGCCCGGGGCACCGGGTGCTGGCTTCCTATGGCCATGTCCGCGATCTGCCGCCCAAGGACGGCTCGGTCGATCCCGATAACGGCTTCGCGATGGAATGGGAGCCCTATGCCGACAAGGCCAAGCAGCTCAAGGCGATCTCTGATGAGGCGAAGACCGCCGATACGTTGATACTGGCGACCGATCCCGATCGCGAAGGTGAAGCGATTTCGTGGCATGTCCAGGAGGTGCTGCGCAAGCGCAAGGCGCTGCCCAAGAACGTACAGCGCGTCACTTTCAACGCGATCACCAAGGCGGCCGTGCTCGATGCGATGGCGCATCCGCGCGCGTTGGACGAGGATCTGATCGACGCCTACCGGGCGCGCCGCGCGCTCGATTATCTGGTCGGCTTCACGCTGTCGCCGGTATTGTGGCGCAAGCTGCCCGGCGCGAAATCAGCGGGCCGGGTCCAATCGGTCGCGCTGCGGCTGGTGGTCGATCGCGAGCGCGAGATCGAGCTGTTCCGCGCGCAGGAATATTGGTCGGTCGCCGCCGGCATGGAGCAGGACGGTGTTCCGTTTCTGGCCCGTCTGGTACGCTGGAAAGGCCAGAAGATCGATCGGCTGACGATCGGCAATGGTGGCGACGCCAATGCCGCCAAGGCCGATGTCGAGGCGGGCCGCTTCACGGTCACCAGCGTCGAGACCAAGCCGCTCACGCGCAGCCCGCCGCCGCCTTTCACGACCTCCACGTTGCAGCAAGAGGCGGCGCGCAAGCTCGGCTTCTCCGCCAGCCACACGATGCGGGTCGCACAGGATCTCTACGAGCAGGGCGCGATCACCTACATGCGGACCGACGGCGTCCAGATGGACCACAGCGCCATCTCGGCCGCGCGCGCGGCGATCGTCGATCGCTATGATGGCGGTTACATTCCCGAACAGCCGCGCCTTTATACGACCAAGGCCAAGAATGCGCAGGAAGCGCACGAGGCGATCCGCCCGACCGATTTCACCCGCGACCATGCCGGTTCGGGCGATCATGCGCGCCTGTACGATCTGGTCTGGAAGCGCGCTTTGGCGAGCCAGATGGCGAGTGCACGGCTCGAGCGCACGACCGTCGAGCTCAGCGACGGCACCGGCCAGCACAGCCTGCGCGCCACCGGCCAGGTCGTGCTCTTCCCCGGCTATCTCGCCCTCTATGAGGAAGGTCGCGACGACAGCGAGGATGAGGACAGCAAGCGTCTGCCGCGGATGAGCGAGGGCGATGCGCCCGCCAAGAAGAACGTCATTGCCGAGCAGCATTTCACCCAGCCGCCGCCGCGTTATTCGGAAGCGTCGCTGGTCAAGAAGATGGAGGAGGTCGGCATCGGCCGCCCGTCGACCTATGCCGCGACGTTGCAGACGCTGAAGGATCGCGATTACGTCACGCTCGAGAAGAACCGCTTCATCCCCCAGGAGAGCGGCCGCCTGCTGACCAGCTTCCTTGAACGCTTCTTCGAGAAATATGTCAGCTACGATTTCACCGCCGGGCTGGAGGAGGAGCTGGACGACGTGTCCGGCGGCCGCGCCAATTGGCAGTCGGTGCTCGACGCCTTCTGGCGCGACTTCAAGCCGAAGACCGCCGAGGTGATGGAGCAGAAGCCGAGCGAGGTCACCGCCGCGCTCGATGAATTCCTCGCGCCTTATCTGTTTCCGGACAAAGGCGACGGCAGCGATCCGCGTTTATGCCCCAATTGCGGCACCGGCCGGCTGGCGCTGCGTGGCGGCAAATATGGCGCGTTCGTCGCCTGCTCCAACTATCCCGACTGCAAATATACCCGCCGTTTCGCCCAGGGCGGAGTGGAGGATGCCGCCAACGATACTGGCCCGTCCGAGCTCGGCCCCGATCCCGAGACCGGCGAGATGGTCACGCGCCGCGCGGGACGGTTCGGCCCCTATATCCAGCTGGGTGAGGGCAAGGAGGCCAAGCGTTCATCTATCCCCAAGGATGTGCCTGAGCTCGATCTGCCGATGGCGCTCAAGCTGCTGGCGCTTCCGCGCGAGATCGGCGCGCATCCCGAATCGGGCAAGCCGATCACGGCCAGCATCGGCCGCTACGGTCCCTATCTGGCGCATGACGGCAAATATGCGAAATTGCAGTCCACCGCCGAGGTGTTCGAGACCGGCATGAATGCCGCCGTCGCCAAGCTCGCCGACGCGGCCAACGGCGGCGGACGCAGCGGGGGCGCATCGCGCGAACCGATCGCGACGTTCGAGGAAAGCCCCGTCACCGGCAAGCCGGTCAAGGTGATGGAGGGGCGCTTCGGCCCCTATGTCACCGACGGCACCACCAACGCGACGCTGCCAAAGGGTACCGATCCGGCGACGCTTACCGCCGAGCAGGCGCTGACGCTGCTGGCCGAGCGCGCGGCCAAGGGCCCCGCCAAGGGCAAGCGCAAGCCCGTCCGCAAGGTGGCCGCGAAGAAGAGCCCCGCTAAGAAAAGCGGGCCTAAGAAGAGTGCCGCAACACAGTGAATGATCCGCCGACTGCGCAACCGGCGCGCGAACTGGCCGTGCAGGCGCAGCTGCTGCGGGATCAGGGCCGCTGGTCCGAGGCATTGAACGCGGACTTCGCGGCCGCGCAGGCGGACCCGGACAATCCGGGGATCCTGCACAATCTCGCGGTGCTGCTGACCAAATTCGGTCGCTTGGAGGAGGGGGAGGCGGTCGCCCGTCGCGCCCTCGCGCTTGCGCCCGATGCGCCGATCCTTGCCAATACATTGGCGCATAACCTGCTGGCGCAGGGCCGCTTGACCGAAGCATGGCCGCTCCACGCCGCACGCGCGCAGCTGCCCGAACTCAATAACGGTTTTCCGCGAAACTTCCCGTTTCCGCACTGGCAGGGCGAGGTCCTTAGCCGCAAGCATATCGCGATTTTCCCGGAACAGGGCTTTGGCGATCAGATTCAACTCGCGCGCTTCCTGCCGCAGATGATCGCGCGCGCCGGGCAGGTGACATTGCTCACCAGGCCTCCGCTAGTTGCGCTGTTCGAACGGAACTTTCCGGGGCTGCATGTCGTGCCGGCAGAGGGCAATACCGAATTCCCCGATCCCGATTATTGGGCAACCATGTACGATCTTCCGGCCATGCTCCGGGTCGGCCTGGATGATGTGCCGGCCGCGCCTTATCTCACGGCGCCGGCGGCGGCGCCCGCTGCGGCTGACGGTTTCCGGGTCGGCCTGCGCGAGACCGGCAATCCCGACCATATCGACGATCGCTTCCGCTCGCTTCCCGACGCGATGGCGCAATACCTGCGGCAGGCCTTGCCGGGTACGATCGTCGATCTCGATCCCGCCAGGAGCGGCGCCCGCGACTTTGAAGAGACCGCGGCGATCATCGCGTCGCTCGATCTGGTGGTCTCGGTCGACACGGCCGTCGCCCACCTTGCGGGCGCGCTCGGCAAGCCCTGCCTGCTGCTCGTCTCCGGCTTCTCGCCAGATTGGCGCTGGATGTTCGATCGTGACGATTCCCCCTGGTATCCGCGCCATCGCCTCTATCGCAGCGAAACGGACGGAAATTGGGAGCCGGCGGTCACGCGGCTGATTGCCGATGTGCGCGCGATTGCGGCCGGTGGCAGCGGCCCCACATTGCCCTAGCGAGCGCAGCCGCCTAAGCACCGCCCGCCCAGAGCCTGATCGCCAGGCTCGCCTCGAATTGCCTGAGCGGAGCCCGATGCGCCTTTCCCGTTATTTCCTGCCCGTGATGAAGGAATCGCCCGCCGACGCACAGATCGTCAGCCATAAGCTGATGCTGCGCGCGGGGCTGGTGCGCCAGACCGCCGCCGGCATCTACGCTTGGCTGCCGCTGGGGCTGCGCGTACTCCAGCGGATCGAGCAGATCGTGCGCGAGGAACAGGATCGCGCCGGCGCGATCGAACTGCTCATGCCGACGCTACAGTCGGCGGACCTGTGGCGCCAGTCGGGACGCTATGACGATTATGGCGCGGAGATGCTGCGGATCAGGGATCGTCACGATCGCGACATGCTGTACGGTCCCACCAACGAAGAGATGATCACCGCCATCTTCCGCGATGCCGCGCGTTCCTATCGTGATCTGCCGCGCACGCTTTACCACATCCAATGGAAGTTCCGCGATGAGGTTCGCCCGCGCTTCGGCGTGATGCGCGGGCGCGAATTCCTGATGAAGGACGCCTATAGTTTCGATCTCGACGAGGCGGGTGCCCGCCACAGCTACAACCGCATGTTCGTGGCCTATCTCAACACGTTCGCGCGGATGGGGCTGCGCGCCATCCCGATGCAGGCCGATACCGGCCCGATCGGCGGCGATCTCAGCCACGAATTCATCGTGCTCGCCCCGACCGGCGAGAGCGAGGTCTTCTATCATTCGAACTGGGAGAAGCCGGCCGAACTGTCGAACGTTGATTTCGACGATGTCGGCGGTCTGCAGGGGATCGTCGGTGGCTATACCGCCGATTATGCCGCGACCGACGAGAAGCGCGATCCGGCGCGCGAGGCCGAAGCCGGCGAGGCGCTGCGCCAGTCGCGCGGGGTCGAGGTCGGTCATATCTTCTATTTCGGCACCAAATATTCGGCCGCGATGGGCCTCAAGATTCAGGGCCAGGACGGGTCCGAGATCGTGCCGCAAATGGGCAGTTACGGCATCGGCGTCTCGCGGCTGATGGCCGCGATCATCGAAGCCGGCCATGACGACAAGGGCATCATCTGGCCCGACGCGGTCGCGCCTTATGCGGTTGGCCTGATCAACATGCGCGCCGACGACGAGGCCTGCGCCAAGGCTGCGGACGAGCTTTATGCCCAGTTGCAGGCCGCCGGCGTGGACGTTCTCTATGACGATCGCGACGAACGCGGCGGCGCCAAGTTCGCAACCATGGACCTGATCGGCCTGCCCTGGCAGATCGTCATCGGCCCCAAGGGCCTCGCCAACGGCATCGTCGAACTCAAGCGACGTGCGACCGGCGAGCGCGAGGAGCTTGCTCCCGCGGATGCGATTGCGAGAGTGAAAGGGTGATCGCCCTTTGTCATGCTGAACTTGTTTCAGCATCCATCAAGCCACAAACGATTACGCCCGTGGGACAATGGACGCTGAAACAAGTTCAGGGTGACGGCAGGGCTTACGAATCATGATCACCCGCTACGAACGCACCATCGCGCGGCGCTATCTATGGCCCGGCAAGGGCGAGGGCATCATCGCCGTCGTCGCCAGCTTTTCTCTGCTGGGCGTCACGCTCGGCGTCGCCGCGCTCGTGATCGTCACCAGCGTGATGAACGGCTTCCGCGCCGAGCTGTTCGACAAGATAACCGCCTTGAATGGCCATGCCGTCGTTCAGGGCTATGACGGGCGCCTCGATGATTGGCGGCAGGTGCTCGCCGAAACGCGCGCCACGCCCGGCGTCACCCAGGCGACGCCGCTGATCGAGCAGCCTTTGATGGGTTCCACCGCAGGCCGCGTCGAGGCGGTTCTCGCGCGCGGTATGACCGAGCAGGATATCCAGGGGCCGAGCATCGCCGGCAAGGTCGTGGTCGGCCGGATCAGGGACGTGACGCCCGGATCGGGCAATGTCGCGATCGGTGCGCGGCTCGCCGAGGCCCTCGGCGTCAATGTCGGCGGCCAGATCAGCCTGATCAGCCCGACCGGACAGACTACCCCATTCGGCACCGTGCCACGCATCGTCGCCTACCGTGTCGCCGCCGTCTTCGAGGTCGGCGTCTACGAATATGATAACAGCTATGTCGTCATGCCGATGCAGGATGCGCAGACCCTGCTGATGCTGGGCGACAGCGTCGGGCTGATCCGCATCCAGACACGGGACGCCGATCGCGTCGATCGGATCCTCGCGCCGCTCGCGCCCAAGGTGCACCGGGTCGGCCAGATCCAGGACTGGAAGCAGATGAATTCGTCCTTGTTCGAGACGATCGAGATCGAGCGCGTGATGATGTTCATCATCCTGTCGATCATCATCGTCGTTGCCGCCTTCAATATCCTGTCGTCGTTGATCATGCTGGTGCGCGCCAAGACGCGCGATATCGCCATCCTGCGCACGATGGGTGCGACCCGCGGCGCGATGATCCGGATTTTCGTGACGATCGGCGTCACCATCGGCGTGCTCGGCACCGGGCTCGGGCTGCTGCTTGCGGCGATATTCCTGTACTATCGCCAAGGTGTGGTGAACGTCGTTCAGCGTATCACCGGTCAGAATTTGTGGGATCCTTCGATCCGCTTCTTGACCGAGCTGCCGTCACGCACCGATCCGTTCGAGGTTGCCATGGTCATCATCATGACTTTGATCCTGGCTTTCCTGTTCACCCTCTATCCGGCGCTGCGTGCCGCGCGCACCGATCCCGTCCAGGTCCTGCGTTATGAGTGATCCGCTCGTCGTCGCAGGGCTGAGCCGTGCCTTCGTGCAAGGCGACCGCACGATCGAAGTGCTGCGCGGCGTCGATCTGGCGCTCGCCCAAGGCGAGATCGTTGCGCTGCTCGGCCCCTCGGGCTCGGGCAAGTCGACGCTATTGCAGGCGGTTGGATTGCTCGAAGGCGGCTTCTCCGGCTCGATCCGCATTGGGGGCGAGGAGGCGAGTCAGCTCGACGACAATGGCCGCACCCGCCTGCGCCGCGATGCGATCGGTTTCGTCTATCAATTCCATCACCTGCTTCCCGATTTTACGGCCGAGGAGAATGTGGTCCTCCCCCAGCTCATCCGCGGTGCCGCACCCGATGGGGCAGGGGGGCGCGCGAAGAGCCTGTTGAGTGCGCTGGGCTTGGCGGAACGGCTCGATCACCGCCCGTCGCAGCTTTCGGGGGGCGAACAGCAGCGGGTCGCCGTCGCCCGCGCGCTCGCCAACCGGCCGGCCTTGGTGCTGGCCGACGAGCCGACCGGCAATCTCGACGAAGCTACCGCCGATCGCGTCCTCGGCGAATTCCTGCGGCTGGTACGCGAGGAAGGCGCCGCCGCGCTCGTCGCCACCCACAACGAACGGCTCGCCGCCCGCATGGACCGTGTCCTGCGCTTGCACGAGGGCGTGCTCGCCTGAGGCGGCGGGGAACTGCACCGCCGCTACGCGGCGATTAGCTGCCTTCCTAGCTAGCGCGAACTCGAGCGGGGGGCGCTTTCTTGGTGTCCTGCCGAATGACGCAGCAGCGAAGAAGAGTGGCACACCCCAACAAGGGGGAAGAAGCCGCCGAGCGCTCAGAAGCGCTGCAAGATTGACGCGACGATGTCGGTGACGCCAACGCTTTTGGCGATGTGAAGTATGATCGGCATTAGGAAAAAGATCGACACGGCGCGTGCCAACCAGCCTGGTTTGTCCACCCTCCTGAAATACCGGGCGGTAGCTAGGGCGCCCGCCGCATAGAACAGCGGTATAATGGCGAGAATACGCCACTTGGGGATGACGATCTCGAATACGCTCCATGCGATAACAATGCTAAACAGCGTCGATAGCCATAGCAGGATGCGCGTCGGCCCGACGCGCTCGGACCAACGATTGAACTTGTCCTCAGCGGAACCCGGCTTCGCTATCCATGCCATCCTCCCGTGATGGCCCCTGCGCCAATTGGGCGCAATGGCGACGGCGGTATCCGCATCGTCGGGTCCACAAGGACCTCGCCAGCGCATGGATCGCGTCGTGCGCTTACACGCGGGCGGGCTCGCCTAGCCATCACCCGTCCGGGACCCCGGCCTCAAACCGGGGTTCCGCTTATGTCAATCCCGCCGGTGGTGGCGCGCAAACTCGTTTGAAAATGTGTCGGTTGCCGCAACCCTACACCGAAGCGTTGGGGCGCGGCGGCTGTTCCAGCATCGCGGCCTGGAGCAGCGGTGCCAATTCCGTCAGCGAGAAGGGCAGCACGTCTTCGGGATGATCGACCGGGGGTATCCGCTCGACCGCCCGCTGGACCCCGATTACGACTTTAACCGACGCGAACCGCTCTTCGATGGAACCCGCGATCCGCTTCATTCGGGCTGATCCGCGCGCATCGAACAGGCCGAGTAGGCAGATGATCTCCGCCTCGACGGGTTCCGGCGCGCCGGCGACGCGGCGCAACTCATCGCGCGATTGCTCTGCCACTTCGCAGCCGGCGCGGCGCAGCAACTGCGCGGCCATCATCGCCACGGCCGCATCGAGCGGGCCCGAGCCCGGCACGCAGATTACGCGGCGGCCACGGAGCTCGGCCCAGTTTGTGGGGATGCTGTCTGAGGATGTGTCCCCGGCCACATCCTCATGATCGGCCAGCGTGGTGATCATGTCGATCGTGGCCTCACAGATCGCGGGCATTGCTGAGCGCAGGACCGCCCCCCGATCGACATCGGCCGCTGCCAGCCGCAATCCGGCGAGCACAACCTCGTCATAAAAGGTGGCGAGTGGCATGCTGTCGAGCAGATCTTCCGCCTGCTCCAGCGCGTCCTCCGCGTGGCCGGCCAGTGCGCGCTGATAAAAGGTCTCTGCGGGGGAGAGCGCCGGCCTGTCCCCCAGCATGATGTCGAAAAATTCGAATGCCGGGACATGACGGCCAAGCACGACCAGCATGAGCGTGAGCGGCATGGACAGGACTAGCCCGATCGGTCCCCAGATCCACGTCCAGAATAAGGCCGCGACGACCACCGACACCGGCGATAGCCCCGTTGAATGGCCATAGAGCAGGGGTTCGATGGCGTAGCCGATGATCGGCTCCACGATCAGGAACAGCAAGGCGACCCAGATGATCAGGCTCCAACCTGGATCGATCGCCGCCGCCAAACCAAGCGGGCCGATCGCGGCGACGAGACTGCCAACATAGGGCACGAAGCGCAGCAGCCCCGCCAAAATCCCCCACAGGCCGGGCGATGGCACACCGAGCGCGAACAATCCGCCCCAGATGATCGCGCCGAACCCGCAATTAACGACGAACTGCGACAGGAAATAACGGCTCAGGCGTTGCGCTCCATCGGTCAGCGCGACAGTGGATCGATGCAGATCGGCCGACCCCATGAGGCGGATCAGGCGATCGCGTAGATCCTCTTTTTGAAACAGGATGAAGATCGTCACCACCATGACGATCAGTGCAGTCTCCACGGGGGCGAGCGCAGGCAGGACGACGTTGCGGATTTCGGCGATCGCTGTGGGTGGCGGATCGTGGACCTCGACCGGGATCGCATTGCCGGCTGGCCGGCCGGATAATTGCTGCACGCCCTGCTCGCGCGCACGCTGCGCCTTGCGATGTCCGCTTCCTCCCTTGCCGCTTTCACGCGTGAGGAAACTGAGCCTGCGCTCGATATTCGCACGCGCGCTCGCCACCTTCCCGGAGATCCGCTCCGCATAGGCTGGTGCGTCTTCGCTGAGCGTGGACGCCTGGCTGACGATCACCGCGCCCGTGACGCCCATGCCTCCCAGCGCCAGCGCCACCGCCAGCAGGACGGAGAGGGTGCGGGGCAGGCGCAACCGGCGAAAGCCGCCAACGATCGGCGCGAGCAGGAAAGACAGCAATATGGCGAGCGTAAGCGGGATCAGGACAGTGCGGCCGAAGTAGAGCCAACATGCCGCTATCGTACCGATCATCCACGGTACCAGCGGCCCCAGTTCGGACAATACGCGACGATTGGCGGGTCCGCGCCGATGTGGAGGGAGAGGGCCATTCTTCCTATCGGGCGACATCAGCATATTTGTGCCCGCTCTCCTTCGCCGCGATCCTTACGAGATCGCGCATTCCTCACCTCTTATAAAGACTTGCTGCGATATGGGTAGCAGCTGGATGGGGCCGCAAATCTGGTTCTAATCAACTGGGTGACCTCGTCCGGGAGATCTCCATCGCGACTGTAAACGCTCCGCCCCGATAAGCGCGACCCCGGGTCGAGGCCGGGTGGCAAAAACGGAGTGGTCCGCGTTGGGGCGGTGCGTTCACGGCAGTCCGGCCCAGCCCGGCAGCGACGTCTCAGGCGGCAGCCCGCTCCGTGATCGGCCGCCGACGCAGCGTCGGCTGCGTGAGGGATGGTGGCAGATAGGCGGCGCCTTCCAGCGGCGCGATGTCCCGGCCGGGCGGCACGATCTCGTCGATCCGATCGAGGAGCTCGTCGCTCAACGCGACGTCGACTCCGGAGAGCAGACCGTCCAGCTGCTCCATCGTGCGCGGTCCGATAATTGCCGAGGTCAGCGCGGGGTGCGCGATCACGAAGGCGAGCGCCATATGTATGAGCGAAAGGCCGGCCTCCTGCGCCAGCGGGATCAGCTGCTCGACTTTGTCGAGACTCCCTTCGTCCGCCATCGCCTTGGGCATGTATCGCGCGCGCAATGTGTCCGGCAGGGGCGCGCCTTTACGATATTTGCCGGTAAGCATGCCCTTGGCGAGTGGGCTCCACGCCATCACGCCCATGCCATAGCGCTGGCAGGTAGGAAGCACCTCGCGCTCGATCGACCGGTTGAGGATTGAATATGGCGGTTGTTCGGTGCGGAAGCGCGCGAGACCGCGGCGTTCTGCGACCCATTGTGCCTCCACGATGTCCGACGCGGGATAGGTCGACGCGCCGATCGCACGGACCTTGCCCTCGCGCATGAGGTCGGTGAGCACCGACAACGTCTCCTCGACGTCGGTGTCCGGCGTCGGACGATGAACCTGGTAGAGGTCGATATAGTCGGTCCCGAGCCGGCGCAAAGAATCCTCCACCGCGCGTGTCAGCCAGCGCCGTGACGTGCCGCGTGCGTTCGGGTCCTCGCTCATCGGGTGGAAAGCCTTGGTGGCGAGCACCACCCCGTCGCGCCGCCCCTTCAACGCCTTGCCGACGATCTCCTCTGACTCGCCCTGGCTATACATATCGGCCGTGTCGAGGAAGTTGATGCCGGCATCGAGCGCCTTGTGGATGATGCGGACGCACTCCTCGTGATCGGGATTGGCGAGCTTTCCGAACATCATCGCGCCCAGGCAGTAGGGGCTGACCTTGATGCCGGTTCGGCCGAGCGGGCGGTATTGCATATCAATCTCCTGGAAATAGTCTGGCGCACGTCCGAAAAGTGGCTTACCAGCCGAAACGGAACTGCTGTCCGTTTATACGGAACATTGTTCCGTTTATCAAGGGGCGTTGAGTGGGCACGCGCGAGATTCACCTGCCGGAGGCTGCGAGCGGACACGAGCGCCCCGTGCGGGCCGACGCCCGTCGCAACGTCGACGCGCTTCTGCGCGCGGCGATGACGGTCTTCGCCGGGGCCGGCGTGGACGCGCCGATGCGGACCATCGCCAGGGAGGCGGGCGTCGGCGTCGGGACCATATATCGGCACTTCCCGCAGCGATCGGATCTCATCAAAGCGATCATCCAGCGCGAGGTCGATGCATGCGTGGCGGCGGCAACGACGCTGGCTGCCTCACAGAAGCCGGCAGACGCACTGGCGTCCTGGGTGCAGCGTCTGGTGGATTTCGTCGCGACCAAGCGAGGCCTGGGCGCTGCGCTCCATTCCGGGGACCCGGCCTATCAGGCACTTCCGGACTATGTATTGGGCCAGCTCACCCCCGCCTTGGCCCATTTGCTCGACGCCGCCGCCTCGGCCGGCGCGATTCGCCCCGGCGTCGATGCCGGCGAATTGCTGCTGGCGACGTTGCGGCTTGCCGCTCCTGCAAGTGACGGCGACGCGGCCCAAGCGCGGCGCATGGTGGTGCTGCTCGTGGACGGGCTGCGCTTCCAGGCCGAGGAAGGCGCCAATACCGGTGTCGGTTAGCAACCCGATCTTAACTGTGGATAGAAGCCTTGTGGTGCTTTCCCTCGTCGCACCGGCTGCATAGATAGGGGTATGGCCGCTTCCCGCTTCGTGCCGCTGCGCATCTTTTCGGCCTTCACCATGCTCGAAGGCGCGATTGATCCCAAGGCGATTGCCGCCCGTGCGCGCAAGCTCGGCTTTCCGGCCGCCGCGATCACGGATCGTAACGGTCTCTATGGCACGATGGCGTTCGGCGATGCCGCCAAGAAGGCCGGTGTCCAGCCGATCGTGGGTGCCTTGCTCGGCGTCGCCCGGCCGGGCGGGGCGGAGGGCAAGACGCCGCAGATCGACTGGCTGCCGCTCTATGCGCAGGACCAGACCGGCTACGACAATCTGTGCGCGCTCGTCTCCGCCGCTCATCTCGACCGGCCGCAGCATGAGGATCCGCATGTCGGGCTGGAGGCGCTGGCGGCGCGCAACGAAGGCCTGATCGCGCTGACCGGCAGCGCAGAGGGCGCGCTCGCCCGCCTGATCGCCGAAGGGCAGCAGGACAAGGCCGAACGCTATCTCGATCGGCTGGAGACGCTGTTCCCGGGCCGCCTCTATATCGAACTGGCGCGCCGCGACGATCCGATCGAGGAGGCGGCCGAGGCTGGGCTGATCGATCTCGCTTATGCGCGAGATCTGCCGCTGGTCGCGACCAATCCCGCCTGCTTTGCCGAGCCCGATTTCCACGCCGCCCATGACGTCATGTTGTGCATCGCCAGCTCCTCCTATCTGGAGGTGGACGATCGCACCCGCTCCTCGCCGGAGGCGTGGATCAAGCCGGCCGACGTCATGGCGGAATTGTTCGCCGATCTGCCCGAAGCCATCGCAAATACGTTGGTGGTCGCGCAACGCTGTGCGATCGCGGCGCCGGAGCGCAAGCCGATCCTGCCGAGCCTTGCCGGCGATCCCGCTGCCGAGGCGGAATTGCTGCGCCGGGACGCGGCGGCGGGGCTGGAGGCACGGCTCGACAAGCTTGCAACCGCCACCGCCGACCGCGCGCCCTATCGCGAGCGGCTGACGTTCGAGCTCGACGTCATCATCCAGATGGGGTTTCCGGGCTATTTCCTGATCGTCGCCGATTTCATCAAATGGGCCAAGGAGCAGGGCATACCGGTCGGGCCGGGCCGCGGATCGGGCGCCGGCTCGGTCGTCGCCTGGGCGCTGACCATCACCGATCTCGATCCGCTGCAATTGGGGTTGCTGTTCGAACGCTTTCTCAACCCCGAGCGCGTGTCGATGCCCGACTTCGACATCGATTTCTGCGAAACCCGGCGCGGCGAAGTGATCAGCTACGTCCAGCAGAAATATGGCAGCGACCATGTCGCGCAGATCATCACCTTCGGCCGGCTGAAGGCGCGCGCCGTGCTCAAGGATACCGGCCGTGTCCTGCAGATGAGCTACGGCCAGGTCGATCGCCTGGCAAAACTCATTCCCAACCATCCGACCGATCCCTGGACGCTGGAGCGTGCGCTCAACGGCGTTTCCGAATTCCACGCCGAATATAAGGCCGACAAGCAGGTCAAGCGGCTGATCGACCTTGCGATGAAGCTGGAGGGTCTACCGCGCCACAGCTCGACCCATGCGGCCGGCGTCGTGATCGGCGATCGTCCGCTCGACCAGCTTGTCCCGCTCTACCGCGATCCCCGCTCCGAATTCCCGGTAACGCAGTTCGACATGAAATATGTCGAAAGCGCGGGCCTGGTGAAGTTCGACTTTCTCGGGCTCAAGACCCTGTCAGTGCTGCAGAAAGCGGTCGAGATGCTGGCGGACAAGGGCGTCGCCCTCGATCTGCTCGCGCTCGAGCTTGATGATCCGGCGGTCTATGCCTTGCTCCAGAAGGGCGACACGGTCGGCGTGTTCCAGCTGGAATCGGAAGGCATGCGCCGCACGCTCTCCGCTGTCCGCCCGACCAGTTTCGGCGACATTATCGCGCTCGTCTCACTCTACCGGCCGGGCCCGATGGACAATATTCCGATGTTCGGCGACCGCAAGAATGGGCGCGCGAAGATCGAATATCCGCATCCCCTGCTCGAGACGATCCTCGCCGAAACCTACGGCATTTTCGTCTATCAGGAACAGGTGATGCAGGCGGCGCAGATCCTCGCCGGCTACAGCCTGGGCGAGGCCGATCTGCTGCGGCGTGCGATGGGCAAGAAGATCCAGGCGGAAATGGACGCGCAGCGCCAGCGCTTCATCGATGGCTGCGCTGCCAACAATATCGCGCCGCCCAAGGCGAACGAGCTGTTCGACTTGATCGACAAATTTGCGGGCTATGGCTTCAACAAGAGCCACGCCGCCGCTTACGCTTTGCTCGCCTATCAGACGGCGTGGCTCAAGGCACACCACAAGCCCGAATTCTTCGCGGCGTCGATGTGCTACGACCTCAGCCTGACCGACAAGCTCGCCATCTGGGCCGATGACATGCGGCGCTCGGCGGTCACATTGCTGCCCCCGGACGCGAATCGGTCGCAGGCCGAGTTCAGCGTGGAGGATGGCGCCGTCCGCTATGCGCTGGGGGCGCTCAAGGGCGTCGGCGAAAAGGCGATGGAGCAATTGGTCGAGGAGCGGCGCGCGTTCGGGCCGTTCAAGAGCCTCGATGACCTTGCCGACCGCATCGATCCGCGTCTGTTGAACCGCCGCCAGCTCGAAAGCCTGGCCGGCGCCGGAGCGTTCGACGCCTTCGTATCCGACCGCGCGGCCGTGTTCGCCGCCGCCGAGACGATCCTCGCCCATGCCGCCAGCGCGCATGATGCGCGCATCAGCGGGCAGGGTGGCCTGTTCGGCGGGGAAGCCAATGCCGGCGTGCCGCCGATCCGCCTGCCGAAGGACGCGCGCTGGTCGGTGGCCGAGCGCATGTCGGCGGAGAAAGAAGCGTTCGGCTTTTATTTCTCGGCACATCCGACCGATCGTTACCGCCATGTCGCAAGAAGCGAAGGCGTGCGCACGTTCGAGCAGCTCGGCCAGATGGGCGCCCCGTCCGAGCCCGATCGCGACGAACGTGGCCGGCCGGTGCCGCGTGCGACCTTGCGCATGGCGGCTTTGGTCGAGGAAGCGCGCTGGCGGACGTCCGCGCGCGGCAACCGCTATCTGCTGGCGACCTGTTCCGACGCTTCGGGCCAGTTCATCGCCAGCGCTTTCGACGAGGAAGCGGCCACCGCGATGGAGAGCGCCGCGCGCGCCGGCGCCTGCCTCTTGCTGTCGGTCGAGGTCGACAAACGTCCCGGCGAGGAAACCCCGCGCGTCACCGTCCGCGCCGCGCGCCCGCTCGACGGTTTGTCCTCCAATGCGCGCCTGCGCATGGAGATCGAGATCGCCGACGAAACCGCGCTCGCGACGCTCGCCGCATCTTTGGGTGAGGCCAAGGGCGGGCGTGGCGAGGTGCATCTGATCGTCCCCGCCGGCACCGCCCAGACCCGCTTGCGCATCGGCCGCGATTATCGCCTCGACGGCGAATTGGTTGAAGCCATCGAACGCATGCCGGGTATCGTCAGCGTCCAGCTCGAACCGCTCGAATCACCCCGCCTGGCGCTGGTCAGCTAAGGCCCTTACTCGCGATCATTCCGGCGAAGCCGGGATCCATCGTTCGGCGAGGCGCGCCCCGCGATTGGAACCACGGCGTCTGCGGCTGGATCGACCCCTCCTGATTGCTTCGCTGCGCTCGCAATGACGGTTTGAGAGGACGGCCTAAAACAAGCGCATCTGATCGCCCTCCGGCGGCCGGAACAAATCGGTCCGCAGCGCCAATCTCTCCTTGTTCAGCCCCAGCCGGTTGCACGCGATCTTGAAGCGCGTGCGCAGCAGCTCCGCCCACGGGCCTTGCCCCTGCATGCGCGTAAAGAAATTGGGATCATTGTCCTTGCCGCCGCGGATCGACTGGATCGTCGCCATCACCTTCGCCGCGCGATCGGGATGATGCACGTCCAGCCAGGCGCGGAACAAAGGCGCCACCTCGTGCGGCAGCCGCACCGGCAGGAAAAAGGCGCCGCGCGCCCCGGCGGCGGCCGCCGCCTCCAGGATATGCTCCATCTCGTGATCGGTGATCTGCGGCACCACCGGCGCGAGGCTGACATGGGTGGGGACGCCGGCCTCGATCAAGGTCTTGACCGCCGCCAGCCGTTTGGCCGGTCGCGGGCAGCGCGGTTCAAGCGTCCGCGCCGTGGCCGGATCGATCGTCGGGATCGAGATCACCACCGCAGCCAGTCCTTTCGCCGCCATCGGCGCGATCAGATCCATGTCGCGCACTACCCGGTCTGACTTGGTGGTGATGGTGAACGGGTGGCGCGTCTCGACCAGCACCTCCAGGCACGCGCGGGTGATGCGCCACTCGCCCTCGATCGGCTGATAGGGATCGGTATTGGTGCCGAAGGCGATCGGGCGCGGCACATAGCCCTTGGCGGCGAGCTCGACACGCAACAGCTTGGGCGCGTCCGGCTTGGCGAACAGGCGCGTCTCGAAATCGAGGCCTGGCGAAAGATCGTGAAAAGCGTGGCTCGGACGGGCGAAGCAATAGATGCAGCCATGCTCGCAGCCGCGATAGCCGTTGATCGATCGATCGAAACCGACATCGGGTGACTGGTTGCGGGTGATGATCGTGCGCGGCCGCTCGACCGTCACCGTCGTACGCAGCGGCGCCGCGCCTCCGTCCAGATCCTCCCGCGCATCGAGCCAGTCGCCATCGTCCGCCCGCGCCTTCAGGTTGAAGCGCTGCGGCGTCTCGTTGAGCGTCGCGCCGCGTCCGGCGCGCGGGGGCAGGGGAGGCGGCGACTCCATGGCAGAAGCTTACGCTCTGCTGAGAACAGAGCAAGAACATTCGCGAAGAGCGGGTTATCGCTCGCGCAGGCGCGGCATCAGCTCGACGAAGTTGCAGGGGCGGTGGCGGCTGTCCAACTGGGTCGCGAGTATCCCGTCCCAGCCGTCCTGCACTGCGCCGGTCGATCCCGGCAGCGCGAACAGATAGGTGCCGCGCGCGACGCCGGCGGTCGCGCGCGACTGGATGGTCGACGTGCCGATCTTGGCGTAGCTCAGCCAGCGGAATAGCTCGCCAAAGCCTTCGATCTGCTTCTCGCACACGCGCGCGAACGCCTCCGGCGTCACGTCGCGTCCGGTCAGGCCGGTGCCGCCGGTCGAGATCACGCAATCCACCTGCGGATCGTCGATCCACGCTTCGAGCCTGGCGGCGATAGCATCGCGATCGTCCACCACGATTGCCCGATCGGCCAGGATGTGGCCGGCCTTGGTCAGCCGCTCCACCAGCAACGCGCCCGAGCGATCGTCGGCGATCGTGCGGCTGTCGGAGACGGTGAGAATGGCGATCCGCACCGGCACGAACAAAGCGTGCTGGTCGATTCCCATCAGTTGGGCGCGTGGGTCGCCGCGGCGGCGCTGGCGGTCTGGACCATACGGGTCGGGAATAAGGGCCAGCGGCCCTGCGCCATTGCCGTCAGGCTCGGCGTCGCCGCACCGGTTTCGCGCTGATAGATCCAGTAATTGCGCAGCACGATCGCGACATAGGCGCGCGTCTGCAGGAACGGGATCGATTCGATGAACAGCAAGGGATCGTCGCCGCCAGCCGTCCACCGCGCGACATTGTTCGGGCCGGCATTATAGGCGGCGATCACCTTCGGCAGCAGCCCACCCGTGCCGCCGGCACTCGCCAGCTCCTCCAGATAGGACTGGCCATATTCGAAGCTGACCGACGGATCATTGAGCGACCCGACGCTGTCGCCCTTGTGGCGCGCAATCAAAGATGCCGTCGCCGGCATGAGCTGCATCAGCCCGCGTGCGCCGGCGCTGCTTACGGCGTCGGTGCGGAATTCCGATTCCTGCAGGGCATGGGCGTAGATCAGCGCCGGATCGACGCGCCAGCCCTGCGCGGGCGACCAGGCCGGCATCGGGAAGCGCGCTGCGAAGCTGGTGCGCGTGCCGGTCGGCGCATTCTGCGTGAGCCAGATCTGCGTCGCAGGCAGGCGCAACTTGGCGGCGAACGCGATCAGCGCGGCATGTTCGGCCGGCGCGCCGATCCGCGCCTGATAACGGATCAACTGATCGGCCAGCGCGGTTTCGCCAATCTCGACCAGGGCCGCCGCGGCCCGCAAATTGGAATGGCCGAGCAAGCGGTTGGTATCGCCGGCCTCCGCGAGCCCAGCGGGCGATAGCGGAAGGCCGAGGGAGGCATTGGCGAGCATGCCGTAAAAGCTCTCGCTGAGGCGGCTGGCGGACCTTAGCCGCAGCTCGGCCGTGGCTGCGTCGCCGGCAGCTTTGCTGCTGCGCGCCGACCAGAACAGGCCGGCGGCACGGGTCTCGTCGTCGCTGGCGTTCGACGCCACCCGCTGGAAGGCGTCGGCTGCCGCCGGATAATCGCCGGTGCGCCACGAGGCGAGGCCGTTCACCCAGGCTGCGTCCACTGCCCAGTCGCCGGCGCCGGCCTGCGCCAAAGCGGCAATACGACGGGCGGAGGCGGCATCCCCGCTCTGGAAATAGGCCCAGGCGACTTTCTGGCGCCACTCGGTCACCGCCTCCGGTGTGAGCGTCGCGGCGGCCGCCTCGACGATCGGTTCGGCAGAGACCGGGTCGCCTGCCCTGAGCAGAGGTTGGACCCGTGCCGCCAACGCGGCGCAATCCCGGCTGGGCCGCGTTGGCGCGCGCTTGCTTGGGCCCGCCGGGCGGATCAGCGCACGCTGAACGGGAAGGGCGACCTGCGCTCCTGCCGCTCTTGCCAGCACGGGCGCCTGCGGCAATTCGGGGGCTGCTCCCAGCAGGGCCAATACGGCCGCCGGATCGCGACCGGAAGGATTGGCAATGAACAAGTCGGCACGCGCGACCGCCGTCAGCGGGCCGCTCGGCTGCGCGTCCAGCAATGTCCCGGCGGCGGCGAAATTACGGTCGCGCAGGAGTTGAAAATATTGGCGATAAGCCAGGCGATCGGCATCGTTCAGCTGGCGCAGAGTGTCCGCCTGGACGGGCGCCGAAAGCATCGCCGGCACATCCGCCGCTGCCGGTGCGGCAAGCGCCAGCGCCAGAGCGGAGAGGGCGAGTTTATGGATCATAAAGCCGCAAACCGTTGAAGATCGTCCCATACCAGCGGCCGGTAATCGCGCTTGAGATGGACCAGCCGGGGGTGAATCGACGCGACGGTGGGAATCTGGCGGCCGCCAATCTCCACCTGGTGCACAATTTCGCGCGCCTTGGCGGCCGGCATGCGCAGCACCGCCTGCACCGGCGCATCGCCCAGCAGCAGCAGCCGCTTGGGCTGGGCAAGCGCCAGATGATGAAGCAGCAACGGCGAGAGGGCGGCGAGATCCGCGTCGCCGACGCGGCCCGTGGTCGAACGGGCGGGCGAGAAGGGGAGCAGATAGATATCGGCCCGGCTGAGCTTGATCGCGGCCAGCATCCGATTGAACAAGGCGCCGACCTCGCCAGACAGGAGCGTACCGGACGTGCGGTCCTCGGCTTCCGGCATATCGACGACGATGATCGCGCCGGTCGCATGATCGCCCATCGCGTCGATGCGGCCGCGAACGGCGCCCGGCACCGATGCGTCGGTCAGCATCCAGGCGCGAAAAGCCTGGATCGTGCCGGGAAGGGCGGGTGCGGCGGGCTTTGCCTCGGTGACAACAGCAGGTGCGGCAGGCGCTGCCTGCGCCAGCCAGTTGTGGGGCAGATCATCAGCGAGCGTATCGACGCCCGCCTCCGCCCACCAATCAAGCGCGCTATATGCGACGCCATCGACCATTAAAGCATCCCCGCTACCCGCAACTTCCTCTAGAGGGATGGTTGACGAGGGGGTCAATCTGCGCGCACCGGCTTTATGACGAGGCGTTCGGGCGATACGATGACCGGACTTACCGAAGACGCATAGAGGCACGATGTCCGACCGCGAGAGCATGAATTACGATGTCGTGATCGTCGGCGGGGGCCCAGCTGGGCTCTCGGCCGCGATCCGCCTCAAGCAGATCAATCCCGAGCTCGCGGTGTGCGTGCTGGAAAAGGGATCGGAGATCGGCGCGCACATCCTTTCCGGCGCGGTCATCGATCCGATCGCGCTTGACGAACTCATCCCCGACTGGCGCGATAAGGGCTGCCCCCTCGAAGTGGCTGTGACCGAAAACCATCACTGGTTCCTCAGTGCCACCGGCAGGTCGTCGCTGCCGCATTGGCTGATGCCGCCCTTCATGAGCAACAAGGGCACCTATACCGGCTCGCTCGGTAATCTCTGCCGCTGGCTGGCGGGGCAGGCGGAGGAACTCGGCGTCGAGATCTTCCCCGGTTTCGCCGCGGCTGAGATCCTGTTCAATGATGATGGCTCCGTCCAGGGCGTCGCCACCGGCGATATGGGCGTGGCCCGCGACGGCACGCACAAGCCCGATTACCAGCCTGGCATCGAGCTGCATGCCCGCTACACCTTCTTCGCCGAGGGCGCCCGCGGCAGCCTCACCAAGGAGGCCAAACGGCTGTTCGACCTCGAACGCGATTGCCAGCCGCAAGTCTACGGGCTGGGCATCAAAGAGCTTTGGGATATCGATCCGGCCAAGCATGTGCCCGGCCGGGTTATTCACACGCAGGGTTGGCCGCTTACCGGCGAGGTGGGCGGCGGCTTCCTCTATCACCAGGCCAACAATCAGGTCGCGCTCGGTCTGGTAGTGGGACTGGGCTACAGCAATCCGCATCTGTCGCCCTTCCATGAATTCCAGCGCTGGAAACAGCATCCTGCGATCCGCGCGATCCTGGAGGGTGGGCGGCGCGTCAGCTATGGCGCGCGGGCGATCAACGAGGGCGGCTGGCAGTCCGTGCCGAAGCTCGCTTTTCCCGGCGGCGCTTTGATCGGCTGCTCGGCCGGGTTCGTGAATGTGCCGCGCATCAAGGGCACCCATACTGCGATGAAATCCGCGATGCTGGCGGCGGAGGCGGCGGCCGCGGCGATCGCGCAGGGACGGGGTAGTGACACGCTCGAAGCCTATCAGTCCGCGGTCGAGGGGAGCTGGATCGCGACCGAGCTCAAGAAGGTTCGCAATGCCGAGCCTGCCATCGCCAAGTTCGGGCCGGTGGTGGGCACATTGTGGGCGGGCGCCGACATGTGGATGCGTCAGCTCCGGATCGGGCTACCCTACAGCTTCGGCCACCACCGCGACAGCAAGACGCTGTGGCGCAAGGACATGGTCGGGCCGATCGATTATCCCAAGCCCGATGGCGTGATCAGCTTCGATCGGCTTTCCTCGGTGTTCCTGTCGAACACCAATCATGAGGAGGATCAGCCGATCCACCTTACGCTCAAGGATCCGGACGTTCCGATCACCGTCAATCTCGCGCTCTACGACAGCCCCGAGCAGCGTTATTGCCCGGCCGGCGTCTATGAGATCGTGGAAGGGCCGCGGCTGCAGATCAACGCGCAGAATTGCGTCCACTGCAAAAGCTGCGACATCAAGGACCCGACGCAGAACATCAACTGGGTCGTGCCCGAGGGCGGCGGTGGTCCCAATTACCCTAATATGTGAGTGATGCGCGTGCGGTACCTGCCCTCGATTTTCGGAACCGCGATAGTGCTTCTCGCCGCGGCATCTGCACCGGCGATCGTGCCGCGTGCGTCGCTTGCCAGCCTGTATGTCCGCGCCCGTGCCGCCGAGGTAGCGGGCGACAGCCGTACCGCTAACGCGGGCTTCGCCGCGCTGATGGCGCAAGATCCTGGCAATATGGCGATCGCGGCGCGCGCCTATCGTCAGGCGATTGCGGCGGGAGACATCGCACTGGCGCTGCGGGCCGCGCATGCGCTGGAGACCAAGGCGGCGCTGCCGCCCGACGCCCACGCGCTGCTGGCGATCGAGCAGATTCGCGGCCGGGATTGGGTCAAGGCGCGCGCGGCAACCGAGCGGCTCGGCCAGGATCGCGTTTTTGGCTTTCTCGCTCCCTATTTCAGGGCGTGGATCGCCCTCGATTCTGGGAGCGGCGATCCTCTTGCGCTGGCGGATGGCGGGCGCGCTTTGCCGATGGCTGCCCCTTATCACGCAGAGCAGCGCGCCTTCTTGCTGATTGCCATGGGGCGTGCCGACGAGGCCAGAAAGGAAAATGCGGGGCAGCCGGCCATACGCCTGCCCGATAGCGTCAAGGGAGCGAGCGAGGGCGTCGCTTTGCTGATGGCGCATGTGTCTGCCGATTTCGGCCGGCAGCGCCTCGCTCCACTCGGTCTAGTGATGGCGCGGCTGGCCACCTATTCCGCACCACAATTTTCCACCGCATGGCTGTTGCTGGCCGAATTGCTGCGCACGGTGCATCGCGCCGATCTCGCGCTCGAAGCTCTGACCCATATCGGTCAAGGCGATCCGCTCGCAAGCAGTGCCCAGGCGATGCGCGTTGGGCTGCTCAGTGATAGCGGCCGGAACGACGCCGCGCTGGCCGAGGCGCTGAATGCTGCCCGCCGCACCGGCGGAGCGGAAAATTGGGCGCGCGTCGGCGATCTCCACATGGCGATGGACCGCCCCAACGATGCTGCGGAGGCCTATAGCAAGGCGGTGACTGCGGCGGGCGACGCCAAGTTCTCCCCCGATCAGACGTGGCCCTTGCTGCTGCAGCTTGGCGGTGCGCTCGATCAGGCGGGAGACGGGCGGCGTGCCAAAGAGGCGCTCGAGCGCGCTTATGCGATCGCGCCCGACCAGGCGATCGTGCTGAACCAGCTCGGCTATTCGCAGATCGAGCATGGTGAAAATCTCGATCGCGCCAGCGCCATGATCGAGCAGGCGAGCAAACTCCGGCCCGACGACGCCGCGATTACGGATTCGCTCGGTTGGGCGCTGTTCTTGCGCGGCAAGGCGGCGGAGGCCGTACCTTTGCTGGAGCGCGCGGCGACTAACAGCCCCGGCGAGCCCACGATCAACGAGCATTTGGGCGACGTCTATTGGACGCTCGGCCGTCAATATGAGGCGCGTTATGCCTGGCGGGCTGCACTCGTCACCGCTTCCGATACAGACCGGGTGCGGATCAACCGCAAGATCGATACCGGACCGGACCGGGCGACAGCGGCGCCGTGATCGCTAGCGAAACGGCGTTCGCCAAGATCAATCTCGCGCTGCACGTCCGCCGGCGGGATGCGGACGGCTATCATGCGATTGAAACCCTGTTTGCCTTCGCGGAGGATGGCGATGTGCTGCGCCTGACCGAAGAGCCGGGACTGGCCGTGACCGGCGCGTTTGCCATTGCGCTTGATCGCGGAGACAATCTCGTTCTTCGGGCCGCCCGCGGCTTCGCGGATCTCACGGGGCAGGGCGGTGACGTCGGCTTCCTGCTCGACAAACGTCTGCCCGTCGCGGCCGGCATCGGCGGCGGATCGGCCGATGCGGCGGCCGCACTGCGCCTGTTATGCATCCGCCATGGGCTCGACATTGCCGATCCGCTGATAGCCCGGTTGGCAGCTTCGCTGGGAGCCGATGTCCCGGCGTGCCTGGTGTCGCGGCCGATGCGCGGCGAAGGACGCGGCGATCGGCTAGCGCCGATCGGAGGAATCTCCCCCGGCCAGCCGCTGTTGCTGGTCAATCCGGGACTGCCGCTCGCCACCGGCCCCGTTTTCACCGCATGGGACGGACTTGATCGTGGCGCCCTGAACGCCGGCGACGCGATGGATGCAGCGCTTTCGGGCCGCAACGATCTTGAGACACCCGCGATTTCGCTACTGCCGGTCATCGGCGATGTGCTTGGCCTGCTGCGCGCGCAGGCGGGTACGACATTGGTGCGGATGTCCGGATCGGGAGCAACCTGCTTCGCCTTGTTCGAGGACGACACGGCACGCGACCAAGTGGCAAGCGCGATCAGAAGAGCGCAACCGGCTTGGTGGCTGCTTGCGAGCAGGCTGCGATGAGCCAGAGCTGGATCGAAATCGCCGGCGATCCTGCGACGGGCATGTTGCTCATCGCGGATCATGCCTCGAACCATGTGCCGGATGGGCTAGATCTGGGCGTGCCGCAGGCGATGATGCAGGAACATGTCGCGATCGACCTCGGGGTCGCGCCGCTGGCTGAATCGCTTTGCGCGGCACTGAATTGCCCTGCAGTCCTCGGCGCGGTTTCGCGCTTGGTAATCGATCTCAACCGCGAAGAGGACGCGCCCGGCCTGATCCCGGCCAGCAGCGATGGACGGGATATCCCAGGCAATGCCGCTCTGACAGGGGAGCAGAGGAAGCATCGGATCGAACGCTATTGGCGTTCCTATCACGATCGTATTTCACGACGAATAGCGGGAGATCGTCCAAAGCTACTGATTTCGTTACATAGCTTCACACCTCGCCTCGCCACGAGCGACGTCGAACGGCCGTGGCAAATCGGTATCCTCTACAACCGGGACGAGCGCGCCGCGCGGATCGCGCTGTCGTTGCTGCAAGAGGCTGGGATCGTCGCGGGCGACAATCTCCCCTATTCGGGCAAGATGCTCAACGCGACCATGAACCGCCACGGCGAAGCGAATGCCATCCCCTATCTGGGGATCGAGGTGCGGCAGGACTTGGTCGCCGATCCGTCCGGCGTGACGCGCTGGTGTGCCCGGCTCGCCCCGATGATCGCTGCCGTGCATCGACAGTTGCTATGACCCTGGCACGACCAATCCTGAACGCCGCGGAAATGCGCGCTGCCGAGCAGACCGCACTTGATGCGGGCGCCTCGGTCGAAGCACTCATGGAGCGCGCCGGCGCGGCTGTCGCTGAGGCAGCGTGGCGAACGAGCGGGCCTGCCGAAATCTTGATCCTGTGCGGCCCCGGCAACAATGGCGGCGACGGCTATGTCGCGGCGCGGCGGCTGCAGGAGCGAGGCGTAACCGTACGGGTCGCCGCCAGCGCCGCTTCGGCCAGCGAGGCTGCGCGTCAAGCAGCCGCCCGCTGGCAGGGCCCGGTCGAGCCGCTGCATGAAGCGAAGCGTGCGCCGGTCGTGATCGACGCTTTGTTTGGAACAGGTCTGTCCCGCCCGCTGGATGACGCGGTTGGGGAACCATTCGGGCGACTGTGCGCCGGCGCTCAACGGCGCATTGCGGTCGATCTGCCGAGCGGTGTGGCCACCGACGACGGCGCGGTGCTGGGGTCGGTGCCTGTCTTCGATCTCACGGTAGCGCTGGGCGCGCTCAAGCCGGCGCATCGGTTGCTGCCATCGGCAGGTCTCTGTGGCCAGATAGCCGTCGCGGATATCGGCCTTGGAACGATCGAAAATGTCGGCATGCATGAGGTGGCGCGCCCTGCGCTGACGCCGCCGGGCCATGGTGCGAACAAATATAGCCGGGGAAAACTGGTCATACTCGCCGGAGCGATGGCGGGGGCGGGCAGGTTGGCGGCGCTCGCCGGGCAAAGGGCCGGAGCGGGCTATGTCGAACTGCTCAGCGCGGCAGACGACGCTCCGCCGCATTCCCTGGTGCGCCGCGCCTGGAGTGAAAAGGCGCTGCACGATGAGCGTATCGGCGCGATCGTGATCGGCCCGGGGCTGGGCCTGAACCGCACCGCGCGCGACCGGCTCGAGGCGGCGCTGGCCTCGGGCAAGCCGCTGTTGCTCGACGCTGATGCGCTGACGCTGATCGGCAAAATGCGCCATGAACGGCTGGCCGGCCACGTGTTGACGCCGCATTGGGGAGAATTCGTGCGGCTGTTCGGCGACAGCGAACGCGATCGGCTGAGCCAGGCGCGCGCGGCCGCCATCGCTTCGGGCGCTGTCGTCCTGCTGAAGGGCGCGGACAGTATCGTCGCCTGCCCGGACGGCCGGGTGGCGATCGCGCCGCTGGCGCCGACCTGGCTTGCCAGTGCCGGTACGGGCGACGTGCTGGCCGGCATCATCGGCGGCCTGCTTGCTGGTGGGCGCGGCGGGTTCGAAGCGGCACAGGACGGTCTGTGGCTTCATGCGGAGGCGGCGCGGCTGGCGGGTCCGATGCTCGTCGCGGACGACCTGATCACCTGTTTGCCACGCGCGGTGGAGGCTTGCCTGTGATCCTGTCCGAGGTGATCCGTCTGGCGGCACGCGGCGATGGCGTCACCGCCGACGGCCGCACCGTGGCGCTGACGGCGCCCGGCGACATGGTCACGAACGCCGCCGATATCATCCCGGGGCCGCATCATGTCGATCCGCCATGCCGCCATTTTCCGCGGTGCGGCGGCTGCCAGCTCCAGCATGTCGACGATCGAGCATATGCGGACTATCTGGTCGATCGCGTGAGTGCGGCGCTTGCCGCCCAGAAGGTGGCGATCCCGGACATCAGGCCGCCGCACCTTTCGCCACCGCGCACCCGCCGGCGCGCATCGCTCAGCGCCGAACGGATCGGAAGGCGCATCGTGCTCGGCTTCAACGAGGAGGTCAGCCACCACATCGTCGACATGCGCGAATGCCATATCCTGCTGCCCGAGCTGTTCGCCATGGTCGAGCCCTTGCGCGTCTTGCTGGGCACATTGCTGGCCCCTCGTAAACGCGCAACCGTCTTCCTGGCGATGACCGACCAGGGGGTCGACGTCGCGCTGGATGACGTGACGGTCGAGGGGCTGGCCGCGCATGAGGCGCTGACCGATTTCGCCCAGACGTACAAGCTCGCCCGCCTGGCGGTCGACGAGGGCTATGGCAGCGAGCCGCGGTGGGAGCCGGAGCCGGTCACCGTAACGCTCGATGGAGTGGCGGTCGGCCTGCCGATAAAGCCGTTTCTGCAGGCTACCGCCGACGGCAGCGCCGCGCTGACGCGTGCCGTGCAGGAGGCGGTCGGCCAAGCATCGGCCATTGCCGATCTCTTCGCAGGCGTAGGTACGTTCGCGGTGCCGCTCTCGCGAGGCGCCCGTGTCCTGGCAGTGGAGGGCGCGCGCGATCCCGCGCTGGCCTTGCAGATGGCCGGCAACCATTCCGGCCGCCAGCTGGCAGTGGAGCATCGTGATCTGTTTCGCCGGCCGCTTTCGGCGCAGGAGCTGGGGCGGTTCGAGGCGATCGTGCTCGATCCGCCCCGTGCCGGAGCCAAGGAACAGGCGCCCGACCTCGCGCGGACGGAGGCGGGCCGTCTCGCTTACGTCTCCTGCAATCCCGCGACTTTCGCGCGCGACGCGCGCACGCTGATCAACGGGGGATGGCGCTTGGAGTGGGTTCAGCCGGTCGGCCAGTTCCGCTGGTCGACCCATGTGGAATTGGCGGCCGCGTTCAGCCGGCCGATCTGAACGATGGACGCGACGCGCTGAAACCGGCACTCGTTTCGTCGGTTGACCGCGAAAAGGAGGCATGCCGGATGAATGTTTCAAAGGGGAGCGTGGTCGAGCGGATTGCGCGCGTGCTTGCCGGTCAGCGGCTCAGCGCCAATGCCGAAGGCAGCAGCAAGTCGGCCGGTAGCGCGGTCGATGCGGCCTGGACCGACCATGTCGACGATGCGATGGCCGTGCTGCGGACCTTGCGGGAGCCCGATGCACGCATGGCGGCCGCGGGCGATCCGGCTGTGTGGGAACGGATGATCCTGGCGGCGCTGCCCGAAGGCGACCGTAGTTAGAAGGGGAGCGGCGAACCGCTCCCCTCCAAGTCAGTAGAAATCGGCGGGATTGGGCGTCGGCGCCTTGCAGGCGCTGGGATGGCCATGCTTGCAGGCATAGACCTGCGCGCGCCACACCCGCATCGCGTCGGCATAGGCATTCTGCTGACGGACGTAACGGGCATCCGTGCGGTTGACGGCGCGATCGTGCTGGACAAGCGCGTCCATATAAGCCGCGCGATCGGCCTCATATTGCGCCTGATTGGCAGCAGCATCGGTGGCGTTGGCGTCGCTATTTGCCTGGCTGGTGGCCGCGACCTGATTGTTGAGCGCGGCTGTCGCCGGGGCGCCGGCCGCATTGATCGCCTCCTGATTGGGCATCGGCGTGGCGGCATAGCCGCGCTGATACTCCTCGGCTGGCGGGCGGCCGGTATTGTCGGTGGTCTGGGCGAGGGCGGGCGCGATCGCCGTCGCGGCGAGCAACAGCCCGAAAAGAGGTTTAGCCAACATGTCGCTCTCCTTGATTGCGCATGCGGCCTTGAACGCCATGCCTGCCCCGGCGTTCCGGTTTGGCCTTAATTTGAGTTAAGAGCGGGCAGGGGCGAAGGTGCCGCTTCGCTCGTCGAGCAAATGCAAAATGCCCTCGGCAATGGCGAAATAAGCGCCGCGCAGGCGCAGCGTTCCGGCCTGCTCCCGCTCCGGAATGCAAGGAAAGGTGCGCAGGTTGGCGAGGCTGACCTTGACGCATTCGAGTTCGAGTGCGTGCACCGCCTCCGGCCCCTGGCCCAGCTCGGCGACGATGCGATCGCGCGGCCCGTCCAGCAGCGATACCCAATCGGCGATGAAGCCGCCACGCCCCGGCGGTTCGCCGGCGAAGGCGTGGTTGAGCGACGCCGCCACGCCGCCGCAGGCGCCATGGCCGAGCACCACGATCTCGGCGACGTTCAGCTGTGTGACCGCGAATTCGAGTGCGGCCGACACGCCGTGATGGCCCTTGGTGGTCTCGAACGGGGGCACGAGATTGGCGATGTTGCGCACCACGAACAGCGTTCCGGGCGATGAGTCGAAGATGCGCGTCGGGTCGACCCTGCTGTCGGAGCAGGCGATCACCATCGTCTTGGGCTGCTGCCCTTCGGCCAGTTGGGCCCAACGCGCGCGCTGCTGCGACCAATCCTCGTCCCGAAAGCGGCGATAGCCGGCAAGAAGTTGCTCGAATTCGTCCATGGATTCCCCTTAGCGGCCTGCTTGGGGGTGGCAAGTCGGCCCGTGCGACGCTATCTGGCGGGCATGAACGAGCCGCTGCCGATCCGCCCGCTGCGTGAACGAAAGCCCGACTGGATCCGCGTTCGCGCGCCCACCAGCCACGGCTTCAACGAGACACGCCAGCTGATGCGCCGCCTCAACCTCGCGACCGTGTGCGAAGAGGCTGCCTGCCCGAACATCGGCGAGTGCTGGACCAAGAAACACGCGACCGTGATGATCCTGGGCGACGTGTGCACGCGCGCCTGCGCCTTCTGCAACGTCAAGACCGGTATGCCGCGCGCGGTCGACCTGCTCGAGCCCCAGCATGTGGCCGATGCCGCGGCCGAGCTGGGGCTCACCCACATCGTGGTGACTTCGGTCGATCGCGACGATCTTAAGGATGGCGGCGCCAGTCAGTTCGTCAAGGTGATCGAGGCTTTGCGGCGGACCACGCCCAGCACCACGATCGAGATCCTGACGCCCGACTTCCGCAACAAGGCGGATAGCGCGGTCGAGGCGATCGTCGCCGCACGGCCCGACGTCTATAATCACAATCTCGAAACCGTGCCGCGGCTCTACCCGACGATTCGCCCGGGCGCGCGTTATTACGCCTCGCTGCGCCTGCTGGAGCAGGTCAAGCGGCTCGATCCGTCCATCTTCACCAAGTCCGGCGTGATGGTCGGTCTCGGCGAGGAGCGGCTGGAGGTCCATCAGGTGATGGATGATATGCGCTCCGCCCAGATCGATTTCCTGACGATGGGCCAATATCTTCAGCCGACGCCGAAACATGCCAAGGTCGCCGAGTTCGTCACGCCGCAGGCATTCGCCGCTTATGGGTCGATCGCGCGTGCCAAGGGCTTCCTGCAGGTGGCCGCGACGCCGCTGACGCGGTCGAGCTACCATGCCGGCGACGATTTCCAGCGGATGCGGGCCGCGCGCGAGGCGCAGCTCCAGGCGAACCGTGCCCCGGCATAAAGAGACGCGCCGGCTTCCCTACACGCCGGAGCAGATGTTCGACCTCGTGGCCGATGTCGGCCGTTATGGCGAATTCCTGCCATGGGTGGCCGCGGTGCGGGTACGTTCCGATAGTCCGGAGGAAATGGTCGCCGACCTGATCGTCGGTTTTCGGGCGCTCAAGGAGCGTTTCACATCGCGCGTCTCGAAACAGCGGCCGCGCAAGATCCACGTCGATTATCTCGACGGCCCGCTCAAATATCTGACCAATCATTGGACGTTCGAGCCGGACGGAGAGGGCGGTACGTTGGTCGGCTTCTGCGTCGACTTCGAGTTCCGCAGCCGCATCTTCGAAGCGCTGGCGGGGCAGATGTTCGGCGTGGCGTTCCGCAAGATGGTAGGCGCGTTCGAGGCGCGCGCCGCGAAGCTTTACGGCTCGGGCGATCCGGTCGGTAGCAGCAATTCCAGCGCGCACAGCGCCGCCTGAAGGCGGATCCCGCCGCGGCCCTGGTCGCCGAAATCCTTCTGATCGGTGACGGCATCCTCCGGATCGTCGCCGGCTCTCGATAGCGCGAACACCACCGTGCCGACCGGCTTGCGGTCGGTTCCGCCGCTCGGGCCGGCGATGCCCGTGATGGCGACCGCAATGTCGCTGCCCGATTTGGCGACGGCGCCGTGGGCCATGGCCCAGGCGGTGGCGAGGCTGACGGCGCCGAACGTCTCGATCACGTCGCTCGCCACGCCCAGCAGACGCGTCTTGGCCGCGTCGGAATAGGTCACGAAACCGGCATCGAATACGTCGGACGAGCCGGGGATTTCGGTCAGCGCGGCGCTGACGAGGCCGCCGGTGCAGCTTTCGGCCACGGACAGGCGGCGTCCGGCCGCCCGATTTTCGTCGATGACGCGCCGCGCGAGCGCGACCAGCTCGGGCGGGAGGAGGTTTTCGTTCACTGGCCGCGCGGCTCCAGCTTGCAGATCTTGAGCATTTCGGTGAGCCCCTTGCCCTTGCGCTCCGCGACCGTGAGCGCCAGCACCGCCAACCGACCGAGATCGGTGCCGGACACGGCGCGCGCGCCCTGGATCGCTTCGTTCGCGATGAAGCAATCGTCGCGGTTGATCTGCTTGGCGAGCAGCCCGCCGAGCGCCGGCTCCGCCAGCATCCGGATCGCGTCGGAATTCATATCCGGCGGCATCGGCTGGCCGAGGAACTTCTGGAAGATCACGCCGATCGCGCGCCGCGCCTGCGGCCAGGCCGCCGCGCTGTCCGGGCGGTAACGATCGGCCAGGTCCACCGCGTTGGCCACGATATAGGCATTGGGTGCGAGCACCTCGCTGCAACGATTGCCGAGCTTCTGGACGAGGGTGGGCAGGGCGAAGGTCACCAGTGCGGCCGCCTGCGGCTGCGGCAGGCAGTCCGGCGCCTGCGCCAGCGCGACGGAGGGCATTGCCGCCAACATCACGGCCAGCCCGATACGCTTTCCAACAAAATTCATGCTTCAATCTCCGGCAGGCGCACGGTGGCGGCGGCCTGGGCGGCGATGCCTTCGCGGCGGCCGGTGAAACCCAGGCGTTCGGTGGTGGTGGCCTTGATACTGATCTTCGCCTCCTGCAGCCCAAGCAACTCGGCCACCCGCGTCCGAATCGCGGCGCGGTGCGGGCCGACCTTCGGCTCCTCGCAGATAATGGTTAAGTCGACATGATCGATCCGTCCGCCTTGCTGCGCGACGAGATTGCGGGCGTGGATCAGGAAGCGATCCGAAGACGCGCCACGCCATTGCGGATCGCTCGGTGGGAAATGCGTGCCGATATCGCCGTCGCCGATGGTGCCCAACAAGGCGTCGGTCAGCGCGTGCAGCGCGACATCGGCATCGGAATGGCCGGCGAGTGCGCGGTCATGGGGAATGCGGATCCCGCCGAGCCATAGTCCGTCGCCAGCGACGAAGCCGTGGACATCGAAGCCGAGCGCGGTGCGCGACACCATATCTGTCGCCAGCCGGCGTTCCGCGGCCTCGAAATCGGCAGGGTAAGTAAGCTTGTCCAGCGCCGCCGACCCCTCGACCGTCGCCACCGCCAATCCGGCGGCGCGCGCAATCTGTGCGTCGTCCGTCGCCTCCATCGCCGCGTCCCAGGCAGCATGCGCGGCGCGGATCGCATGGGTATGGAAGGCCTGCGGCGTCTGCACACGCGCCAGCCTTTCGCGCGACACCGTCGCGCCCAAGGTTGCACCAATGTGGGCAAGCGTATCCGCGACCGGCAGAACCGGCACCGCGCCGGGGCTATGCTCCAATGCCCCGAGCAACCGGTCGATCACCGCCCCGGGAAGGAAGGGGCGCGCGGCGTCGTGGATCAGGATATGTTCGCCCGTAGCGGCAGCGAGGCCGTTCGCGACCGATTCGCGCCGGGTCGCGCCACCGATGATCGGCGCGCCGACGATCCGGTCGCCCACCGCGCTACGGTAGAGGCTCTCTTGTCCTGCGCCGATCACCACCCTGATCTCGCTGATGGCAGGATGAGCGGAGAGGCGGTCGATCGCATGGGCGAGCACGGCCTTGCCGGCGATCGGCAGATATTGCTTCGGCAACTCCGGACCGGCTCGCGTGCCGGTCCCGGCCGCGACGATCAACGCTGTGGTGCGGCCCTGCATCGCGCGCGGCCTAGCGCGTCCCGCGCAGCAAGAACATATCGCTTAACATCCTCACGCCGCCTGATGCGCCTCCTGCAGCGCCTGTGCGAACATGCGGAACTCTTTTTCGCGCGGCGATCCCTTGCGCCAGACCAACGCGATGCGGCGCGAGGGATGATCGGCATCGAGCGGCCGCGCGATTACGTGGGTGTGATCGAGAATGCCGGCGTCGAGCGCCATCTCAGGCAGCATCGTCACACCCAGACCGTTATCGACCATCTGCACCAATGTGTGGAGCGACGTACCCATCATCGCCGCCCCGGCGCGCAACTCCGGACGATTGCAGGCGGCGAGCGCATGATCCTTGAGGCAGTGACCGTCCTCCAGCAACAACAGGCGGGTCTCGTCGATCGCGTCGGCACGCAATATATCGGGGAGGTCCTTCGCTTCGGCAGCCGGGAAGGCGACGAACAGGCGATCTTCGAACAGATCGGCATGATCGATATCGCCGCACGAATAAGGCAGAGCGAGCAATACGCAGTCCACATGGCCACGATGCAGCGATTCGCAGGCTGCGGCGGATGGCTCCTCGCGCAAATAGAGCTTCAGCTCGGGCCACTGGTCGCGCAGCTTCCCCATGATGCGCGGCAGCAGGAACGGAGCGATCGTCGGGATCACGCCCATGCGCAATTCACCGGCCAGCGGCTTGCTTGCCGAGCGCGCCAGTGCGGCCAGTTCCTCCGCCTCGCGCAGCACCCGCGCGCCCTTGTCGGCGATGCGCAGACCCAGCGGCGTGAAGCGCACGACGCGCCGTGTCCGCTCGACCAGCATCACACCGAGCAAGGATTCGAGCTCGCGCAAACCCGCCGACAGCGTCGACTGGGTGACGAAGCAAATCTCGGCCGCGCGCCCGAAATGCCCCGTGTCGCGCAGCGCCACGAGATATTGCAGCTGCTTCAACGTCGGGAGGTAGACCGCCATTATCGTTCCAATCGATCAATAGCGCCTAAATAATCAATTTGCTTCGCGATGGCCAGTACCCCAGATGAAGGCCTCGGAGTTTCCTTCCCCAAATCGGAGAACAACATGCTGACTGTCGGCGACAAATTTCCTGCGCTCAAACTGCCCGTTCAGGAGGGCGTCTCCGCTTTGCCCAACGGCGAGACGATCGATACCGGCGAGACCGGCGGCAAGTGGAAGGTCGTCTTTTTCTGGCCGAAGGATTTCACCTTCATCTGCCCGACCGAGATCATCGGTTATGGCGAGCTCAAGAATGATTTCGCTGATCGCGACGCACTGCTGATCGGTGCCTCGACCGACACCGATTTCGTGCATTTCGCCTGGCGCAAGTCGGACGAGCGTCTGGCCAATTGCGACTTCCCGTGGATTGCGGACAACAAGAAGGAATTGGCCAACGCACTCGGGATCGTCGCTCCGGAAGAGGGCGTCGCCTATCGTGCGACCTTCATCGTCGATCCGCACAATGTGATCCAGCACGTGACCGTCAATGGTCTCAACCAGGGTCGCAACCCGGCCGAGGCGATCCGCGTGCTCGATGCGCTTCAGACGGATGAGCTCTGCCCGTGCAATTGGCAGCAGGGTGAAGAGGTTCTGAAGCCCGCCGCTTAAACACGACCAATATCGAAGGGGCGCGGGTGGCAACCGCCGCTCGCGCCCTTTTCACGCCTGTAACAGGAGAAACCATGTCGCTTCGTGAATTTGCGGAAGCCTTGCCCGATTATGCCAAGGACATCCGCCTCAACCTGAATTCCCTCGCCGGCGATCAGACGCTCGGCGACCAGCGCAAATATGGCCTGCTGCTCACCACCGCCCACGGCTCGGCCTACAAGCCCCTCGTCGAAGCAGCCGAAGCCGAATGCGCGCCCAAGCTCTCGCCCGAAGCGGCCAATGCGGCCCGCGCAGCAGCCGCGATCATGGCGATGAACAACGTCTATTACCGCTTCACCCACCTTGCCTCGAACAAGGAATATGCAACGCTCCCGGCCAAGCTGCGCATGAACGTGATCGGCAATCCCGGCATCGACAAGGCGGACTTCGAACTGTTCAGCCTGGCCGTCTCGGCGCAGAATGGCTGCGGCATGTGCATCGACAGCCACGAAAAGGTTCTCAAGAGCCATGGCGTTGCCGCCGACGTCATTCAGGCGGCGGCGCGCATCGGTTCGGTGATGACCGCTGCGGCGACGGTGCACGCCACCCGCGTCTAGGACTAGGTCTCGTCCCCGAGCTGCCGCCGTCTGAGCGGCGGCTCGCGGGACAATTCCGCCATCTCCATGATCTTGGCGCGCAATTGTGCCCTTTTGTCGTGGATCGACGCGATGACCGGCCCCATCGCCAATCCCAGATCGACCAGCACCGCCTCCGACAGCTGCAGCGACGATTCGACCGTCTCCGGCACCGCATCGGTCGCGCCGGCCCGGTAGAGCTGCGCGGCATGATTGGGATCACGCGCGCGGGCGACAATCGTGAGTTCCGGAAACTGCGTGCGTAACACCTTGGTCAGGCGCACGACCTGCACCGGATCGTCCATCGTGAGTACGATTGCGCTGGCCCTGGCGACATCCAGCCGTTCGATCATGCCCGGACGGACGATATCTCCGAACGATGCGTGGTAGCCGCGCTCGCGGGCCGAACTGACAAGATCGGCGTCCGCATCGATCGCCAGGTAGGGGCGCTTATGCGCGTCGAGCATTTGCGCGACCAGCCGGCCGACGCGGCCGAAGCCGATGATCAGGACCCGCGGCTTGCTTATGTCCGCCGGCGGCAACGGCGCGTCGCTGCTGCGCCGTTCTACGCGCTTGGACAGGGCACTTCCCACCTGCGCCAGCAAGGGCGTGATCGTGAGGCCAAGCGCGGTGACGATTTCCCAGAAAGTCGCCGTTGCCGGCCCGATCAGGCCGCCCGCCGCTGCCGTCCCAAGGACGATCAAGGTGGTCTCGGCCGGCGCAGACATCAGCAGCCCGGTTTCCAGGCTGACACCCCGCCGTGCGCCTCCGACCCGCAGGAGGAGGCCGGTGACCACGGCCTTGACCGCGATCACGCCGGCGAGCGCCAGCAGCAATTCCGCCCAGCGCGCGGCCACGACCGACAAATCCAGCGACATGCCGACGCTGAGCAGGAAGATACCCAGAGCGAGCCCCTTGAAGGGCGCGGTCATTGCCTCGACCTCCTCATGATAGTCCGTCTCGGCAATCAGGATTCCGGCGATCAGCGCTCCCACGATCGGCGAAAGACCGGCGGCAGCGGTCGCGACGCTGGCGAGGATGACGACGAGCAGGCTCGCGGCAAGGAACAGCTCGGGGCTCTTTGTACGCGCCGCCTGTGCGAACAGGCGGGGTAGGGCGATCCGGCCGAGCAGCAACATGGCGGCGATCGTCCCGCCGCCGATCAGCAGGGTACGCACCATTTCGGGCCAGGCGCTGCCACCGTGCGGCGCCAGCGCGCCGAGCGCGAAGATGATCGGCACCAGCGCCAGATCCTCGAACAGCAGCATCGCGAAGGCGCGTTCGCCCACCGGGCCGCTGGTGCCTGCGATTGGCAGCACCAGCGCGGTTGAGGACAAAGCCAGGGCGATCCCCAGCCCGAACGCAGTGCCCATCCCTTCCCCGAAGGCGATGAAGCCCAGCGACAGCAGCAGGGCGCAGCCGATCAGCTCGGCCGCCCCCAGGCCGAACACCTCCCGCCGCATCGTCCACAGGCGCCGGAACGACAATTCCAGCCCGATCGAGAAGAGCAGCATGACGATGCCCAGCTCCGCGAACGGCTCGATCGCATGCGGATCCGTGATGGTCGCATAGAACAACCACGGCGCCACCGGTACGAACCGGCCGAGACCGGCGGGCCCGACCGCGATGCCGACCAGAATGAAGCCGATAACCGGGTTGATCTTGAGGCGGGCGAAAGCGGGGATGACGAGACCGGCGGCGCCAAGGATGACGAGCGCATCGCTGAAACCGGAGGAATCGATCGGGAGCGCCATGCGCCGACCTTTGCCCGGTTCGGCCGAGAAGGCTAGAGGGGGGCGAGAGGAACGCGATGGCCGATAACGAAACCGATCTTTGTGTCGTCGGCGGCGGGCCTGCCGGAATGATGGCCGGCTATCTGTTCGCGCGGGCCGGCGTGCGCACCACCGTGCTGGAGAAGCACGGCGATTTCCTCCGTGATTTCCGCGGCGACACGGTCCATCCATCGACGCTCGACCTGTTCGACGAATTGGGCTTGCTCGACGCCCTGCTCGAGCGGCCCCACGACAAGGTCTATGATGTCGGGGCGGTTATCGGCGGCGAAACGCTCCGGATTGCCGATTTCTCGCATCTGCCGGGCCGCGGTCGGTTCATCGCGATGATGCCGCAATGGGAATTTCTGGACTTTCTGGCGGGCGAGGCAAGGAAGTTGCCCGCCTTCACGCTTCGCATGAATAGCGAAGCGGTCGATCTGATTCATGATGGTAACCGTATAGTCGGTGTCCGCACCCGCACCGGCGAGGCTGTTCGTGCGAAGCTGGTCCTCGCAGCGGACGGGCGTGGATCGGTCCTGCGTGGCGCCGCGGCATTGCCGCTTCACGATCTCGGCGCCCCGATCGATGTCTTCTGGTTTCGCGTTCCCAAGCAGCGCACGCCCGACAATCGCACCCAAGGCTATATCGGCAATGGGCAGATGGTGGTCGCGATCGACCGTGGTGACTATTTTCAATGCGCCCGCGTCATTCCCAAGGGCAGTGCCGATGCTGTGCGCGGGGAGGGGATAGAGCGCTTTCGGGCGGATGTGATCGCGACCGCGCCCATCCTGCGCGATCGGATCTCGGCGCTAGGATCATTCGACGATATCAAATTGCTCACCGTTTCGCTCGACCGCCTCACCCGGTGGCACGCGCCCGGCCTGCTTGCGATCGGCGATGCCGCCCATGCGATGTCGCCGGTCGGCGGCGTAGGTATCAACCTCGCCATCCAGGACGCCGTGGCAGCCGCGAACATCCTGGCGGGGCCGATGGCGCGGGGTGAGCCGCTCGACACGCTGACGCCCGGCGTCCAGCACCGGCGCATGCTGGCGGTGCGGGTCATCCAGGGCATGCAACGGCTGGTTCACGAAAGAGTGATCGGTGCCGCCTTTCGTAACCGGTCACCCAAAGCAAGCGGGCTGGTGCGGCTGATCAATGCCGTTCCCCTGAGCCAGCGCATTCCGGCGCGAGTGCTCGGGCTGGGCATCAGACGCGAGCATATCCGTTCACCAAAAGCGTAGCGCGCTCGCCGCTCAGCCCGTCATGCCGGACTTGTTCCGGCATCCACCCAGCCCCGAACGTGTCGCCCGAGCCCCTGTGGACCCCGGAACAGGTCCGGGGCGACGGCTTGATTGGTCGGGCTTACGCCCAGCTCGCCATCTTCTGCTCCAGGTTGGCGCGAACCGCCTCGAAGAATTGCTCAGTGGTCATCCATGCCTGGTCGGGACCGACCAGCAGGGCCAGATCCTTGGTCATGGCGCCGCCTTCGACAGTCTCGATGCAGACCTTCTCCAGCTCCTCCGCGAAGCGGGTGACGTCGGGCGTGTCGTCGAACTTGCCGCGGAATTTCAGGCCGCCGGTCCACGCGAAGATCGACGCGATCGGGTTGGTCGAGGTCGCCTTGCCCTGCTGATGCTGGCGATAGTGGCGCGTGACGGTGCCGTGCGCGGCCTCGGCCTCGATCGTCTTGCCGTCCGGCGTCATCAGCACCGACGTCATCAGGCCGAGCGAGCCGAAGCCCTGCGCGACCTGATCGGACTGCACGTCGCCGTCGTAATTCTTGCAGGCCCAGACGAACTCACCATGCCACTTGAGCGCGCTGGCGACCATGTCGTCGATCAGGCGGTGTTCGTATACGATGCCAGCATCCTTGAACGAATCCTTGAATTCGCTCTCGAAAACGTCAGCAAAGATATCCTTGAACCGACCGTCATAGGCCTTGAGGATCGTGTTCTTGGTCGAGAGATAGACCGGCCACTTACGGCCCAGGCCATAATTCAGGCTGGCGCGCGCGAAGTCGCGAATCGACTCGTCGAGATTGTACATACCCATCGCCACGCCGGCGCCGGGGAAGTTGAACACCTCTTCCTCGATCACCTGGCCATCCTCACCCTGCCACTTCATGGTGAGCTTGCCCTTGCCGGGGACGAGGAAGTCGGTTGCCTTATATTGATCGCCGAAAGCGTGACGGCCGACCACGATCGGCTTGGTCCAGCCCGGGATCAGGCGCGGAACGTTCTGGATCACGATCGGCTCGCGGAAAACGACGCCGCCAAGGATGTTGCGGATCGTGCCGTTGGGCGACTTCCACATCTTCTTGAGCCCGAATTCCTCGACGCGCTGCTCGTCGGGAGTGATCGTCGCGCACTTCACGCCGACGCCATATTTTTGAATGGCATGCGCGCTGTCGACGGTAACCTGGTCGTTGGTCGCATCGCGATGCTCGATGCTCAGGTCGTAATATTCCAGGTCGATGTCGAGATACGGCTTGATCAGGCGTTCGCGAATCCATTCCCAGATGATCCGCGTCATCTCGTCGCCGTCGATTTCGACGACGGGCGTCTTCACCTTGATCTTCGCCATATCGCAATTCCCGTAATGGAGGTTTGCGCGCCTCCTAGGGCGGGGGCGGGGCGTGCACAAGATTGTCAGGGCGAAAGGGGGCGCCTAGAAAGCGACCTTATGAGCTCCCTTGAAACCCGGCCCGATACGACGCCAAGCGCCCAGTGGCGTTGGCCCTCCGTCCATCCCGAAGGCCGCAAGTTCGCGGTGATAGCGGGCGTGATCACGGCGGGCCTGTTCCTGCTGCACGTGCCGCTGCTTGCCTGGCTGATGGTCGGCGTGACAATTTGGGTTGCCGCCTTCTTCCGCGATCCCATTCGCAGCGTGCCGCAGGGGCTGGGCCTGATCGTCGCGCCGGCCGATGGACTCGTGACCATGATCCAGGAGGTCGAACCCCCGTTTGAATTGGGTGGGGAAGGCGGTCTGCCGCCCGGTCCGTGCATGCGCGTATCGATCTTCATGAGTGTGTTCGACGTGCACATCAATCGTGCGCCGATATCCGGCACGATCGCGCGGGTCGTCTACATCGCCGGCAAATTCCTCAACGCCAGCCTCGACAAGGCCAGTGAGGAGAATGAGCGCCAGCATTTCTTGATGAGCAGTTCAGACGGCACGCTGATCGGCTTCACCCAGATTGCCGGGCTGGTCGCGCGACGCATCGTGCCCTTCGTCAAATCCGGCGACATGGTCGCGGCCGGCCAGCGCGTCGGGCTGATTCGGTTCGGCAGCCGCGTCGATGTCTATCTGCCGGCCGGAACCGCGCCGAAGGTAACGCTCGGCCAGCGATCGATCGCTGGCGAGACCATCCTTGCCCGCATCGGCGACACCGAGCGCGTCACCGGCGTCGCCCAGTGAGCGACGGCACTTGATCCGTCCTCGTGGAACACGGCGCGGCATCCCGCTGCGTGCGGTCATGCCCAATGCCGTTACCGCGCTCGCCTTGTGCTTCGGCCTGACGGGCGTGCGCTTCGCAATCGCCGGGGAATGGGAGAAGGCCGTCGGCGCGATCGTGATCGCAGGTGTATTGGACGGCCTCGATGGGCGGGTCGCGCGCTTGCTCAAGGCGGAAAGCCGGTTCGGGGCGGAGCTCGATTCGCTGTCCGACGTGATCGCCTTTGGTGTCTCGCCGGCGGTCATCCTCTATCTGTGGGCGCTGCAATATATTCCCAAATATGGCTGGGTGGTCGCGCTCGCCCATGCGGTCTGCTGCGCATTGCGGCTGGCGCGGTTCAATTCGCAGATCGATAGCGAATGGCAGCCCCACAAATCCGCAGGCTTCCTGACCGGTGCCCCGGCACCGGCGGGGGCGGCGATGGCGCTGCTGCCGGTGATATTGTGGCTGGCGCTCGGCGATGCCGATCTGCCGCGCCTCCAGGACATATTCGCGCGCAGCTATGTGGTCGCGCCGTGGACCTTGTTCGTGGCCTTCCTGATGATCTCGGATTTCGCGACCTACGGCTGGAGCTCATTCCGCTTGCGGCGCGAGTTCCGCCTGCCGGCCCTGCTTTTGATCGGTCTGATCGGGGCCGCCATGCTGACCGCGCCGTGGGCGACTTTGGCCATAGCGGTCATCCTCTACGCAGTGGCTATCCCGTTTGCGGTGCGAAGCTACGCTCGGGTTAAGCGGCGGCGCGCAGCGGAGCGGACTGCGACCTGACCCGCACGACGCGCGCCCGGCGATCTCCCGGGGGGCGCGCACGAACCGGCGAGGCACTCTCGATAGGGGCATGCAAGCCCAATGCATGCATGATCTTCACCCAGTCATCAGCCAGCACGCCAGCGATTACCGCGATCATGCCTGCGGCGATGAATAGTGAGATCAAGGTCGCAACACTTTGAAGCATCGAACAATCTCCGGCTGGGTTCCGACCGTCCCAAGCGATGGTGCGGAAACAAGGCATTCACGAACCCGTTCCCTATGTTCTTGGTTTGTTCGTATGTCAATGCCTGCCTTGGTGTCGCGAAAGCGGTGGAAGGCGTAAGTGGAGGGCGGTCAAGGTTCGCGCCTGTTCACAGCTATCGAACAAGCCCCAACATTGACATTCGTACGTAGTTAGCGTACGCCGTCGCCTTCGCCGCGCCCATGCGGCTTTCGGCTCTTTCTCAGGTTTGACTTCCTTGGCGAGGTGATGCCGTCATCATTGTCCTCACATTCGCCACGCGCACGTCGGGCGGCCGCACCTGCCCGATTATCAAGTTCGTTTCCGGTGTTTTTTTATTTTACGACTGGGGATGCCGTCCTGCCGCCGCGGCGCACCGCCGCTTCGGACGGGCTGGCAAGACTTGCTTTTTCCGGCCGCCACTCCTAAGTGCCCGCCCATTCCACATGTGGAGCATCCATACCGGTGCCGCGGAGTCATCCACGGTTCCTGCTCCACAGAGGTTCAACCGGGTTAGGAGAATTACCATGGCGGCACGTGCCGTTACCATGCAGCAGCTGCTCGACGCAGGTGCACATTTCGGTCACCAGACGCATCGCTGGAATCCGAAGATGAAGCCTTACATCTTTGGCGATCGCAACGGCGTTCACATCATCGACCTGTCGCAGACCGTGCCGCTGTTCGCGCGCGCGCTTGACTTCATTAGCTCGACCGTCGCCGCGGGCGGCAAGGTGCTGTTCGTCGGCACCAAGCGCCAGGCGCAGGATCCGATCGCGGACGCGGCGCGTCAGTCGGGCCAGCATTTCGTCAACCATCGCTGGCTGGGCGGCATGCTCACCAACTGGAAGACCATTTCGGGTTCGATCAAGCGCTTCAAGAGCCTTGAGGAGCAGCTTTCGGGCGATACGCACGGCCTTACCAAGAAGGAAGTGCTGCAGCTCACCCGCGAGCGCGACAAGCTCGAGCAATCGCTCGGCGGCATCCGCGACATGGGCGGCATTCCGGACGTGATGTTCGTGATCGACGCCAACAAGGAAGAGCTGGCGATCAAGGAAGCCAATACGCTCGGCATTCCGGTCGTCGCGATCCTCGACTCCAATGTCAGCCCCGACGGCATCGCTTTCCCGATCCCGGCCAATGACGACGCTTCGCGCGCCATTCGCCTCTATTGCGATGCGATCGCCGAAGCGGCGACCCGCGGCAACACGCAGGGCCGCCTCTCCTCCGGTGAGGATTTCGGTGCGGCCGAAGCTCCGCCGGCCGAAGAAGCGCTGGCGTAACATTTCCGGTGCATCCGCCCGTGTGGCGGATGTGAACGGGCCGAACGTGCCTCCGCTTCGGCGGGGGCACATTTCTGCATTTTGAAAGGATCAGAACAATGGCGGAGATTACCGCTGCTGCCGTGAAGGACCTGCGCGAGCGCTCGGGTGCCGGCATGATGGATTGCAAGAAGGCGCTGACCGAAAATGGCGGCGACATGGAAGCTGCCATCGATTGGCTGCGTACCAAAGGCCTCGCCACCGCTGCCAAGAAATCGGGCCGCACGGCCGCTGAAGGTCTCGTCGGCGTTGCCGTCGAAGGCAAGAAGGGCGCCGCGGTCGAGGTCAATTCGGAAACGGATTTCGTCGCCAAGAACGAACAGTTCCAGGACTTTGTTCGCACGGTTTCTAAGCTGGCGCTCACGACTGGCGACAGTATCGAGGCGCTCGCCTCGGCCTCCTATCCCGGCGGCGAAGGTTCGGTGCAGGACAAGCTGACTGCCAATATCGCCACGATCGGCGAGAACCAGCAGCTGCGCCGCGCCAAGGTTGTGTCGGTCAACGAGGGCGCGGTCGTGTCCTACGTCCACAACGCTGCCGGCCCCGGCATCGGCAAGATCGGCGTGCTGGTCGCGCTCGAGGGTTCGGCGCCGGTCGACAAGATCGAGGCGCTCGGCAAGAGCCTTGCCATGCATATCGCCGCGGCCAATCCGTTGGCGCTGCACGAAGAGGGCCTCGACGAGGCACTGGTCGAGCGTGAGCGCGCCATTGCGATGGAAAAGGCGGCCGGTTCGGGCAAGCCGCAGAACATCATCGAGAAGATGGTGGAGGGCGCGATCGCCAAGTTCCGTAAGGAAAATGCGCTGACCTCGCAGCTGTTCGTCATGGACAACAAGACCAAGATTGCCGACGTCATCGCGCAGGCAGCCAAGGACGCGGGCGGATCGATCGCGCTGATCGATTATGTCCGCTTCCAGCTTGGCGAGGGCATCGAGAAGGAAGCCAGCGACTTCGCCGCTGAAGTGGCGGCCGCCGCCGGCATCTGACACCGTCATGCTCTTCCCTCGGGAAGGGTTTTCAGGAGCGGCGCGCGCCTCTAAGGTGCGCGCCGTTTCCATGTAAGATCGGGTTCACTCAGGCATGTCGCAGCCTCCGTTCAAACGCATCCTGCTCAAGCTTTCGGGTGAGGTGCTGATGGGCGATGGCGGTCTCGCCATCGATCCCGCCATGACCGCGCGCGTCGCCGGCGAAATCGCGGCAGCGCGTGAGGCCGGCTTCGAACTTTGCGTCGTCGTCGGCGGCGGCAACATCTTCCGTGGCCTCTCGGCGGCGGCCAAGGGGATTGAGCGCGCTACCGCCGACTATATGGGCATGTTGGCGACCGTGATGAACGCGCTGGCCGTGCAGAATGCGCTCGAGCAGATCGGCGTCGAGACCCGGGTTCAGTCGGCCATCCCGATGGCGTCGGTATGTGAGCCCTTCATCCGCCGGCGTGCTGAGCGTCATCTGGAAAAGGGGCGGGTGGTGATCTTCGCCGCAGGCGTCGGCAGCCCGTTCTTCACGACCGATACGGGTGCGGCCTTGCGGGCAGCCGAAATGAAGTGCGATGCTCTGTTCAAAGGCACGTCCGTGGATGGCGTTTACGATGCCGACCCGAAAAAGGTGCCCACCGCAAAACGTTATGAAACAGTCACTTTCGACAAGGTGCTTTCGGATAATCTGAGAGTGATGGACGCGAGCGCGGTGGCGCTTTGCCGCGACAATGCTATTCCGATAGTCGTGTTCAACATCCGCGAGCAGGGCAACCTTGCCCATGTTTTGGCGGGCAACGGGACGGCAACAATCGTCCGCAATTCTGGGGAGTAACGGCATGGCCGCCTACGATAAGGCCGATCTTGAGCGCCGCATGCACGGCGCCGTGGATGCATTGAAGCATGATCTGCAGGGGCTGCGCACCGGCCGCGCCTCGACCAGCCTGCTCGATACGGTGACCGTGGAGGTCTATGGCAGCCACATGCCACTGAACCAGGTGGGGACCGTGACCACGCCCGAATCGCGCATGCTGGCGGTCCAGGTGTGGGACAAGTCCAATGTGGGCCCGGTCGACAAGGCGATCCGTTCGGCGGGCCTTGGCCTGAACCCGATCGTGGACGGCCAGAATCTCCGTATTCCCATTCCCGATCTTACCGAAGAGCGCCGCAAGGAGCTCGCCAAGCTTGCGGGCCAATATGCGGAGAAAGCGCGCATTGCCGTCCGTAATGTGCGACGCGATGGCATGGACAATCTCAAGACCGACGAAAAGAAGGGCGAGATCAGCGAAGACGAGCGCAAACGTCGCGAGAGCGATGTCCAGAAGCTGACCGATACCGTCGTCGCTGAGATCGATGCCGCTGCCGGTGCCAAGGAAAAGGAAATCCTGGGCAAGTGACGGCCGCTCGGGCCTCGCTGATGCCCGGAGGTGGGGATAGCCCTGCGGTGCTGCGCCACATTGCCATCATCATGGATGGCAATGGCCGTTGGGCGAAGAAGCGGATGCTCCCGCGTGTTGAGGGACATCGGGCCGGCATGAAAGCCGTCCGAAAGACCATCAGCGCCGCGGGCGAGCTCGGCATCGAGGCGCTTACCCTTTATGCTTTCTCCTCGGAAAATTGGCGGCGGCCGGCCAACGAGGTCGCCGACCTGATGGGTCTGCTGCGCTTCTATCTGCGGCGCGAACTGGCCGAGCTCGATCGCAACAATGTGCGGCTGGAACTGCTCGGCGACTGGCGCGCATTGGATTCTGACATCGTCGCGGATCTCGACGCCGCCCGGTCGCGCCTGTCGGGGAATAGCGGGCTAATCGTCGCGCTCGCGCTCAATTACGGCGGGCAGGACGAGTTGGTGCGTGCGGTGCGTGCAATCGCCGCCGATGCCAAAGCGGGCATGCTCGATCCGAACGCGATCGATGCTGCTGCGATCGAGCAACGGCTCGACACCGCATCACTGCCGCCGCTCGACTTGATCATTCGCACCTCCGGAGAAGAGCGGCTGTCCAATTTCCTCCTTTGGCAATCGGCTTATGCCGAGCTGTTGTTCGTCGACACGCTGTGGCCCGATTTCGATCGTGCGGCACTGGAAGGCGCGATCGCCGCATTTGGGCGGCGGGAGCGGCGTTATGGCGGGCGCTGACGGCCGATCTTCCGATCTCGGCACACGTGCTGCGATCGGCGCTGCTCTGGCGGCCGGGGCGATCCTCGTCCTGCTATTGGGCGGCTATGTGTTGTGGATGCTGCTGACCGCCGGTGCGGTTCTCGCCCTGGCGGAATGGGCGGGGCTCGTGAAGGCCAGCCGTGTGCGGCTCGGCATTGGGGCGCTGGTGCTTCTGGCGGGGCTGATTTGCGCGTTGCCGATAATATGGGGCACCGATCGCTCGAGCGTGGCGCTGCTGGTTATCGCCGCTTTGCTGATCGCGTTGCTGCCTCGAACGAGCGGGATCGCATTGGGCGCTGCCTATATCGGCACTGCGGCTATCGCTATCCTGTTTTTGCGGGAACAGCCGCACGGCTTCCTGCTGAGCTTGTGGACGCTGGTGATCGTCTGGGCGACCGACATCGGCGCCTATTTTGCCGGCCGCCGGTTCGGCGGTGCCAAGCTCGCCCCGGCCATCAGCCCCAATAAGACCTGGGCCGGGCTAGTAGGCGGCATGCTCGCAGCGGCGATCATCGGTGGTGCAATTGCATGGTTCGGTCACTTGCCGGGACCGGCGTTGTGGCTCGGAGCGCCGCTGGCGGTCGCGGCACAATTGGGCGATTTGCTTGAAAGCTGGATGAAGCGCCGGGTGGACGTCAAGGATTCGGGCAAGATCCTGCCCGGCCATGGCGGCCTGCTTGACCGGATTGACGGCATGTTGCCGGTGGTCATCATCGTCGCCGCGCTTGTTGCCAACGGCAATTTCCGATGACGCGTACGGTCACGATCCTGGGTGCCACCGGCTCGATCGGCACCTCGACCCTCGACCTGATCGAACGCGAGGGCGATCGTTTCGATGTTGTGGCGCTCACCGCGCAACGCGACGTGGAGGGATTGGCTGCGGCGGCACGGCGCACGCGCGCGCACCGCGCGGTCATTGGCGAGGCGCGGCTTTATGGCGCGCTGAAGGAGGCGCTCGCCGGCAGTGACGTTGAGGTCGCAGCCGGGCGGGATGCGATAATCGAGGCGGCGGAACTGCCTGCCGACTGGACCATGGCCGCGATCGTCGGCACCGCGGGCCTCAATCCGGTAATGGCGGCGTTGCGCCGGGGTCGGACGGTGGCGCTTGCCAACAAAGAGTCGCTGGTTCTCGCGGGCGGACTGATGACGCGTGTTGCGCGCGAGGCGGGGACGACCTTGCTGCCCGTCGATTCCGAGCACAATGCGGTCTTTCAATGTTTTCCGCACGACGATCCGACCCGTGTCCGACGCGTCATTCTTACGGCGAGTGGAGGGCCGTTTCGCCAATTCACCCGCGAGGAAATGGCCCGGGTGACGCCGGCGCAGGCGGTCAAACATCCCAATTGGTCGATGGGGGCGAAGATTTCGGTCGATTCGGCCACGCTGATGAATAAGGGGCTCGAGCTGATCGAAGCGCACCATTTGTTCCCAGTCGGGCATGAGCGCCTGTCGGTGCTGATCCATCCGCAATCGGTGGTGCACTCGTTGGTCGAATATCTCGATGGATCGGTGCTGGCACAGCTGGGCCCCGCGGATATGCGCACGCCCATCGCCCACACGCTTGCCTGGCCGGAGCGCATGGCAACACCGTGTACGCCGCTCGACCTCGCCACTGTCGGCCGGCTTGATTTCGAAGAACCGGATTTGGTCCGCTTTCCGGCGCTGGCGCTCGCCTTTCAGGCGTTGCGGGACGGCGGCGCGCGCCCCGGGGTGCTCAACGCCGCCAATGAGGAGGCAGTCGCCGCTTTCCTTGCCGGTCGGATCGGCTTTCTGGACATCGCCTTCATCGTCGAGAAAGTTCTGGCGCGCTATGCACCGCGCGATCCCGAGACGATCGACGATGCTCTGATGATCGATGCAGAGGCGCGCCGATATACGGAAAGCGCACTGGAGCGACAGGCGGCATGAATCCTTTGCTGACGATCCTTATCACTGTCCTGTGCTTCATCGCCGCCATTGGGCCGCTGATTTTCGTGCATGAGCTCGGCCATTATCTGGCGGGCCGCGCCTTCGGGGTCCAGGCGGACATGTTCTCGATCGGGATGGGTCGCGAATTGTTTGGCTGGACCGACAAGCGAGGTACGCGCTGGAAGGTGTCGGCCCTGCCGATCGGCGGCTACGTCAAATTCGCGGGCGATATGGGGCCGGCGAGCACGCCCGATCCAGCGTGGCTGGCGCAACCGCCGGAGCAGCGGGCAAGAACCCTCCAGGGCAGACCGGTCTGGCAGCGTTTTCTCGTCGTGCTTGCCGGGCCGGCAACCAACTTCGTTGCGGCGATCGCGATCTTCACGCTTTATTTCGCTATTACGGGTGTGCCGCAAACCCCCGCCACGATCAGCCAGGTTGCTCCCGGAACTGCAGCGGCGGCGGCAGGGCTGCGCCCGGGCGATCACGTCGTAAGCGTGGCTGGCCGATCGGTCGCCAATTTCGAAGACATGGCGCAGATGATCATGTTGCGGCCAGGCCAGCGCCTCATCCTGGGGATCGAGCGTGGTGGAGCATATCGCGCCGTTCCTGTCACACCCCAGCGCAAGCATGTTTCCGACGGCGCCGGCAACGAAAGCGAGATCGGCCTGCTTGGAGTAGCGTCAGGTCGCTCGGTGCAGACGCGGGTCGGGCCGATTGCCACGGTCGCCGCATCGTTTCGCGAAACCGGGCACATCCTTCAGACGATGATGGATGTCATTGGCCAGATCGTCGGTGGCGAGCGATCGGCCAAGGAATTGGGCGGGCCGCTCAAGATCGCCCAATTTTCCGGACAGGTCGCAACTTTCGGGTGGCTGCCCTTCATCCGCTTCATGGCATTCATTTCGATTAATCTCGGCTTCATCAACCTTCTGCCAATCCCGCTCCTCGATGGCGGCCACCTCTTCTTTTATATCATCGAGGGTGTCCGCCGCCGGCCATTGCCCGCGCAAACTCAGGAGTGGGCATTTCGGTCGGGGCTTGCTTTGTTGCTGGGATTCATGCTGTTCGTGACAGTCAACGATCTCGCTTCCTTCGGCCTTTGGCGGAGGCTTGCTGGCTTGATCGGCTGACCGGGATAGGGCAGGGCGAACAGCGCCGGCCGAGGGCCCTGGCTCAAAGCAAATTGGTTGAAGGGCGGGGTTGCGTGACGGAATTCATGACCAGCGACGGGCGACGTGCATCTGGCCGGCTGGCAAGCGCATTATTGATTGGCACCGTGCTTGCGGGCATGCCGGCAATGGCGCAGGCGCCAGCGTCGGCTCCCGCCAGCACGGCTCCGGCCGCGCCCGCAGCACAGCGTGGATCGGGCGTGATTCACTCGATCAACGTCAGCGGCAATCAGCGGCTCGAGGCCGACACCGTCCGCTCATATATCAAGCTCCGCCCGGGCGATGCTTACACCACCGAATCGCTCGATCAGGCGCTGAAGGATCTCTACGCCTCGGAGCTGTTCGCCGATGTGCAGATAGCGGGCACCGACACGGGCAACATTGTTCTTCAGGTTCGCGAAAATCCGGTGATCAACCGGATCGTGCTCGAGGGCAATAAGCGCATCAAGGAAGACAAGATCCGGCCCGAGATCAAGCTCGCGCCGCGTCAGATATTCACCCGCTCCAAGGCGCGCGCCGACGTCGCGCGCATTATCGAGCTCTACAAGCGCCAGGGGCGCTACGCCGCGACCGTCGAGCCGAAGATGGTACTGCTCGACCAGAACCGCGTCGACGTCGTGTTCGAGATCCACGAAGGCGCCAAGTCGCGCGTCCGCCGCATCAACATCATCGGCAACACCCATTTCAAGGACAGCCGTCTTCGCGCCGAGATGGCGACTAAGACCGCGAGCCTGCTGCACGTCTTTTCGAGCGGTACGAGCTACGATCCCGACCGGCTGGCATATGACCAGCAGAAGATGCGCCAATTCTATCTGACGCAGGGTTATGCTGACTTTCACGTCGTTTCCGCCGTGGCGGAGCTCACGCCCGACAAGCGGGACTTCATTATCACCTACGTCGTCGACGAGGGCGATCGCTACAAGTTCGGCGCGCCCAAGGTTGAGAGCGCCATCCGCGATCTTCGTCCCGAGGCGCTGCAATATCTCGTCAAGATCAAGGCCGGCCAATGGTATAATGCCAAGACGGTCGAGGACACGGTCGATGGCCTGACCGAGACTGCCGGTATTCTCGGCTACGCCTTCGCCGACGTCAGCCCGAAATTCGATCGCGACAAAGACGCGAAGACGATGACGATCACCTTCCAGCTCGCGGATGCACCGCGTGTCTATGTGGAAGCGGTCAATATCAACGGCAATACGATCACGCGCGACAAGGTGGTCCGCCGCGAATTCCGTCTGGCGGAGGGCGATGCGTTCAACGGCTTCCGCGTCAAGCGGTCACGTGATCGCATCCAGAGCCTTGGCTTCTTCCAGGACAAGCTGGAGGTGGAGCAGAAGCAAGGTAGCGCACCGGACCGCGTCGTCCTTGAGACGAACCTCGAGGAGAAATCGACTGGTTCGCTGCAGGTTTCGGCGGGCTATTCGAGCCTGGAAAAGTTTATCGTCAGCGCGCAGATTTCGCAGTCGAACCTGATGGGTAAGGGGCAGGAAGTCCGCGCCGGCGTGGATTATTCAATTTATTCGAAGTCCGTGAACCTGGGCTTCACCGAGCCTTACCTGTTCGATCACAATATCGCGCTCGGCGTCGATGTCTTCCGGCGCGATTACAATTCGTTCGGCTACGAAAACAACGATCGCCGAACGACCTATGATGAATCCACGCTCGGTTTCCAGGTCCGGGCAGGCGTTCCGCTCACCGAATTCTGGACGGTCGCGCTGCGCTACGGGTTGAACAATGACGACGTCACGCTCGACAAGTCGACATTCTATACGGCCTATAATTCGAAGGGTGAGCTCGATCCAACGGGCAAGCTGCATTGCGATCCGCTGCTGGCCGGCCGTTATCTTTGCGATGCGATCGGCAAGCGCACCACCTCTTCGCTCGGCTACAGCCTTGTGTTCGACAATCTCAATGATCGCATTCATCCGACATCCGGCGAACGCTTCTATATCAGCCAGGACATTGCCGGCTTGGGCGGCAGCGTACGCTACATCCGCACCAAGGCGGAGGGCCACAAATACTGGAACATCATCGGCTTCACCGTTTCCGCCAATGCCGAGGCGGGCTATGTCTATTCGCTGGAAAGCCGCAAGGGCCCCGGGGTCGACAAGGTCCGCCTGACCGACCGCTTCTATCTCGGTGAACCTGAATTTGCCGGTTTCGACATTCGCGGCCTCGGCCCGCGCGTGCTGCGCGCGCCTTATGGTGCGGACGGTAAGCCGGTTACGGACCGCAAGCAGATGAGCGACGACGCGCTGGGCGGCCGGGCTTATTATTTCGGTCGATTGGAAGCCCAATTGCCGCTGGGCAACGCCGTTAAGGAGCTCGGTATCCGGCCGTCGATCTTCTTAAACGTCGGATCGGTATTCGGAACGACCAAGCCGGAATTGGCCGACACCGGCGCGGCCGGACAGTTCCGCGAAGTACTCAATGGCGACGGCACGCGTCTGTGCGTCGATGCCATTCCGACCGACACCAACACGCTGCCTTCCGTATCCATCCCGTTCGACAGCCAGAAGAATAATTGCCCGAGTGGGCTGACGCCGTCGGGGACCAATATTCCAGGCTTTCAGGAGATGTTCCTCGGTGATACTTGGAAGCCACGTGTCTCGGTCGGCATCGGCGTGAATTGGAATTCGCCGTTCGGTCCGTTCCGCATCGATATGGCCAAGGCTCTCGTCAAGCGCCGTGGCGATGATACCAAGCTGTTTACATTCAACGTAGGGACTCAATTCTGATGAAGACTTTCCTTAAGCTGTCGGCGGCCGCCGCGCTGCTCGCCGCCACCGCCGCTCCCGCGTTCGCCGCGGGCAGTGTGCTGACCGTCGACTTCAACCGCGTGTTCAATGAATCTGCTGCTGCGAAGAGCGGCAACACGCAGCTTCACGCGAAGTATGACACGCAGCTGCAGCAGCGGAACACCGCATTCACCACCGCCGCGCAGAGCTATCAGACGCAGGTCAATGCGATCCGTGCCGCTGCCAAGCCGGGCGTTCAGCCGGCACAGGCCGCCGTCACCGCCGCCAACCAGGCCGGTGAGCGTGCCCAGGCGGCGCAGGATGCGCTCAACCAGCTGGATCAGGAAGTGCAGACGGTCGGTCGTTTCGTCCAGTCGCAGATCGTCGACAAGGTCGGGCCGATTGCCGAGCAGATCCGCGTCGAGCGCAAGGCCGATGTCGTCGTGCCGAAGGGCTCCGTGCTGGCCTCCGATCCTGCGGGCGACGTCACTGCGCTCGTGCTTCAGCGGCTTGACGCATCTTTCCCCAACCCGAGCATCACCCTGCCGCAGCAGGCGGCGCCGGCAACCGGTCCTGGCCGTTAATGGCTGAAGAGGCGGCAGTGCTCGGCCCGCTCCATATCGGGCGGGTGATGGCGGCGCTGCCGCATCGTTACCCGATGCTGCTGGTCGACCGGGTCGAGGAACTCGTAGTCGATCAGCGCATCGCCGCGATCAAGGCCGTCACAATCAATGAAAGCTTCTTTCAGGGCCATTTCCCTGGGAGGCCTATCATGCCTGGCGTGCTGATCGTCGAGGCGCTGGCGCAGGCCGCCGGCGTCCTCGCGGTCGAAAGCCTCGGTTTGGCCGGATCGGGCAAGCTCGTCTACTTCATGGCGATCGATGAGGCCAAATTCCGGGCGCCAGTGGAACCGGGCGTATTGCTGCGGCTCGAAGTCGAATTCGTTCAGAAGCGTGCCAGCGTGTGCAAATTCGCCGGGCGGGCGCTGATCGAGGGCAAGGTGGTGGCGCAGGCCAATTTCACCGCGATGATCGCCGATCCGCCAAAGGCCGGTTAAGCCTTTCATTTTCGTGGCTGTGCCGTTAAAGGCGCGCTTCCTCCGGCTGGTCGGAAACCAGCCATTTCAGGAATTTGTCAGATGAAGAAGAATATCCACCCCGCTTATCACGCCATCAAGGTCCAGATGACCGACGGTACGGTGTTCGAGACTCGCTCCACCTGGGGCAAGGAAGGCGACACAATCCAGCTCGACATCGATCCTACCGTTCACCCTGCGTGGACCGGCGGCAAGCAGCACATGCTTGATCAGGGCGGCCAAGTTGCCCGCTTCAACAAGCGCTTCGGCGGACTGTCGCTCGGCAAGAAGTGATATCCGGGGCGTTCCGGCTAGGCCCGGAACGCCTGGATCATTCCAGACGCGATCGACAGCGCGATCTCCGCAGGTCCCTGTGCGCCTATCGACAGGCCTGCAGGCGCGTCGATGCGCGCCAGATCGGCTTCACCGAAGCCTGCCGCAGTCAGGCGCTCCAGGCGCTTGGCGTGGCTGCGTCGTGAGCCCAAAGCGGCAATATAGGCAGCAGGCGAACGCAGCGCCGCCGCCAATGCGGGATCATCGATCTTTGGGTCATGGCTGAGCGTCACTATCGCCGTGGCGGCATCGGGGCGCAGGGCTTCGACTGCCTCATCCGGCCACCGGTCATCCAATGTCGTTCCCGGAAAGCGCTCTTCGGTCAAAAAGCGTCCGCGTGGGTCGACCAGTACGGGCGCGACGTCCAGTTCGCGTGCGAACGCGGCGAGCGACTGCGCGATCTGAACCGCGCCGACGATGATCAGGCGGCGTGGGGGCGCATATCGATTTACGAAGCGCCCTTCGCCGGGAGCATCGCCGATGCGCGTTCGTCCGCTTGATAGGTCCGTAGTCAGGCTCAGCGCGGCACCGGCGGCACGTGCCGCGGCGATAGCTTCGATCAGCTCCGGCGCGAATCCTTCCGCGCGCAGCGGCTGCACCATCACCGCGATCTGCCCGCCGCACGGGAGGCCCACCGCCCACGCGCTGTCATCCGCCACGCCATAATCAAGCAAACGGGTCTGACTATCCCCGACGGTTTCGGCAGCTGCGTGCAACACCTCGCCTTCGACACAGCCGCCTGAGACGGAGCCCTCGAAACGGCCATCCTCATGGACCAGCATGTGACTGCCACGCGGCCGTGGGGCAGAGCCCCATGTCGCGGTTACCGTTGCCAGCGCCATTCTTGCGGGCGCCCAGTTACGGGCAGCGGCTATCAGGCGGTCGAGTTCGTTCGATTGGGTCACTGTCCCGCCCTTGCACATCGGCGGGCCGCCGGGCAATTGCTCTGCTTTACGCCAAGGGTGTCAGCGGGCATGGGGGCTGCGCATGTCGCCCCTGCACCGCCTGTTCGTGCTCGCCTTCTGGGCGGCCGTCATCTTCGCCTACGTCTCCGCGGTCCTTCCCGCGGCCGAGGCGCCGCATATCAGCATGTGGGACAAGCTGAACCACATGGCAGCGTTCTTCACCATCACCTTCCTGGCGCGCGCTGCTTACCCCCGTCTCGCGGTGCTGCCGTTGTTCGCCTTGCTGGCAGGGTTCGGGGCGTTCATCGAGCTTAGCCAGGCCGTGCCGTTCATCCACCGCGATGCAGAATGGGACGATTGGTTTGCCGATATTGTCGCGATCCTTGTCGGCTTGGTGCTGGCTTGGCCGTTCGCCGTGCTGGCAAATAGGCGGCGTGCGCGGCGCGCGTCAGCCGCGCAGGAGGCGCCGCCCGCGCTCGACCCATGATTGCCAGCGGAGGCTGTACTGCATGAGGCGGTAGCGCAGATTGGTGCGGTCGTAGCGGATTGCCCGCTGCACATCGGACGCTGCCCCCGCCCAGTCGCGCTGCGCTTCCCGCAATTTCGCTGCCCAGGCATGGTAGCCCGCCGTAGCAGGGGCAAGCTGCTGGATCCGCTCTGCTACCTCAAGCGAAGCATCGAGATCGCCAGCTGCAGACAGGGTTTTGCTGAGCCCCCAGAGATAATCGACCACGGGTTCGAGCGCGACCGCCTGACGATGCGCCGCGATCGCCTCGTCGTAGCGCCCGGCGGCGGCGAGCCGCCGCGCGAGCGCATCATGGAGGCTAGGATGATCGGGCGCCAATGCCACCGCACGCCCGGCCAGCGCGATGCCCCGGCCTTCGTGGGCGCGGGGATGGCGCTCGGCAAGGTTGGCGAGCCAGTGGGGCGAACGCCTGGCCCGCTTGCGGGCGGTGGCGCGGAAATATTCCTGATCGAAGCTGTCTTTCAGGACAGCGAACACTAACGGCCGGAGTAATGCGACGTCATTGAGGAAAGGTCCCACCGGGTGGCCGGCGAAGGGTAGGGGGATTTGTTCGATATCCGCCTCAGCACTTAATCTGAGCATGTGGCCGAAATCTGTTTTTAGCGTCCGATCATAAGCCAGCACCATGAGTGGAACCTGCTCGATCCTACGTTCGAGCGTTTCTATGAAGCGTATCCGGCGCCGGTCCGAGGCCCAGCGAGTCTCGAACGGTGCCTTGCGGCGATCGAGCGAATATTGCGGCGATAAAGCCAGCGCTGCATTCGCACCGACAGCTGCCGCAAAGCGCAGCGCCGCATATCCACCCATGCTGGACCCGTAGCTCAGTAATCGATCGGCATCAGCGCATGCCTCTCGTATCACCGAAAGAACCAATGCCATTTCAGGGTATTGGAACCAGTCGTTGCCACGACACATGACATGGGTGGCGGTGATGCCTTCCGTTGCGAAGAAGGCCTCGCCGAAACCCGGCCGATCCATACCGGGCGGCTCATGATAGGAGTCGAACGTCACCACTTGCAGCCGGCCGTCCCCAGCCGGCACGCGCCGAACCTCTAGCTCCAGCGAGCGATAGAGGATGTCGGTCACGCTTGAACTCCAAGATGGCGGACAGGGTGGGATTCGAACCCACGGTACGGTTCCCCGCACGGCGGTTTTCAAGACCGCTGCCTTAAACCACTCGGCCACCTGTCCAGACGCGCGCTTATTGGGGGCGGAGGCGCCGAGGCGCAAGCCTCGCGCGTCCATCGTCAATGGGGTTTTCGCTTGATACCAGATTGTGGCAGGGCAGGGCATGATGTTGTCGCTTCGCGTTTCCGCCCTCCTGCTCGCCGTGTCCGCAACACCGGTCGCGGCGCAGGATGTCGCCCCCCAGGCCGAACAACCCGCGGCCGCTGCCGCTGCGGATGATACACCGCCGGCTGCAGACGCCGCCTTCACCAGTTTCATCGCCGGACTGCGGGCGCGCGCAATTGCGGAAGGGGTAAAGCCGCAAACCTTCGACCGTGAGACGGCAGGCCTGACCTTCAATCCCCGCGTGATTCGGCTCGACCGAGGCCAGCCCGGCGGCACGCTCAACGCTGGACAACCGGGTCCGATGGAGTTCGCCTCTTACCGGCGCAGCCACGTCGATCAGGCGCATATCGACAAGGGACGGACACTCTACCAGACATTGAGCGCGCAGCTTGCCGGCAATGAGGCGCGCACCGGCGTTCCGGGCAAGGTGGCACTGTCTATATTCGGGCTTGAGACGGGGTACGGGGTCTATACCGGCAGCTTCGACCTGATCCGGTCCTTTGCAACGCTAGCTTACGAAGGGCGCCGCCGCGCCTTGTTCACGGCCGAGCTGATCGCGACGCTCAAGTTGATCGACCGCGGGTTCACGCGCGCCGAAATGAAAGGCAGCTGGGCCGGCGCGACGGGCTATCCCCAATTTCTACCAAGCGTCTATTTGCGTTTGGCCGCCGATGGCGACGGCGATGGCAAGGCGGATATCTGGACGAACAAGGCCGACGCGCTTGCCTCGATCGCCGCCTACCTCCGCGAAGCGGGATGGAAGCCGGCGACGCCGTGGGGGGTAGCAGCTACCATTCCTGCGGATTTCGACCGCTCATCGGTGCGCAGCCCGCTCGTGTCGCCGCGCTGCCCGCGGGTTCACGCCCGCCTCAGCCGCTGGCTGACGATCTCCGAATGGAAGGCCAAGGGCGTAGTGATTGCCGGTTTTCCTGCTCCCGCGGACGGCGAGCTGGCGCGACTGCTGGAACCCGATGGGCCGGGCATGACCGCCTATCTGCTCACCACCAATTACGGCGCGATCCTCGATTATAATTGCTCCAACTTCTACGCGATGTCGGTTGGGCTGCTTTCGGACGCCGTGTCGAGATAGAGACTTGGCGCGGCGCGGCGGCGGGCGCTATCACAAGCTAAACCATAACGGGATGACCATGACGCGTTTCCGCTTCACCGCTTTCGCCCTTGCCGCCACCGCGCTTACCGCACTCCCGAGTGAGGCCGCCGCGCCGCCGTTCGATACGCCGGCAACCGTCGCTTTCATGAAGGATCTGTCATCGGGCGCGGTGCTCTATTCGAAAAATGCCGACCAGCGCATTCCACCGGCATCGCTTGCCAAGATGATGACCGTCTATGTTGCCTTCGACTTGATCAAGAAGGGCGAGCTCAAGCTGAGCGACATGGCGACGGTCAATCCCGAAACATGGCGCAAGTGGCATGGGCCCGAAGCCGGATCGACGATGTTCCTATCGGCAGGCGAGCGCGTGTCGGTCGCCAATCTGCTGCTCGGCATCATCACGCTGTCGGGTAACGATGCCTGTGTGGTGCTCGCGGAGCATGTTTCCGGTACGGAGCCCGCCTTTGTGGCGCTGATGAACCGCCGGGCACAGGAATTGGGGCTGAAGAACAGCCATTTCGGCACTTCCAACGGTTGGCCCGATGGCGGGGTGAGCTATGTTACGGCACGTGACCTGACCACGCTCGCGACGGCCACCATCCAGAATTTTCCCAATCTTTATAAGCAATTTTACAGCCGACCAAACTTCACCTGGGGAAAGACTCTCGGCTCCGGGGCAGACATCACCCAGGCCAATCGTGATCCCCTGCTCGGGCGTGTCGCAGGCGCGGATGGCCTTAAGACCGGCCATACCGAAGAATCGGGATACGCCTTCACCGGCTCGGCCGAGCAGAATGGCCGGCGACTGGTGATGGTGCTGTCCGGCCTCACTTCTTTCAACCAGCGGATCGAGCAATCGGTATCGTTCATCAACTGGGGTCTGCATGCATGGCAGTCCAAACCGCTCTTCGCCAAGGGCAAGCAGGTCGCCACGGCACCAGTGCAGCTGGGCAATGCGCGTGAGATCGGCCTGGTCGCCCCGCGCGATCTGGCGGTGACTTTGCCGGCCGGCATGGGGTCGGACATGAAAGTTTCGGTCGCCTATGACGGGCCGATCCGCGCACCGTTCAAGGCGGGCACCCATATCGCCGACCTGATCGTGCGCACGCCCGATGGCCCGCCGCAGGTGGTGCCGCTCGTCGCAGCTGCCGACGTCGGCGAAGCGGGCTTCTTCGATCGCGTATGGGCAGGGTTGCGCCGGCTCCTCGGCATGGCATGATCCAAGGCGCTCGCGGTCGTTTCATCAGCCTTGAAGGCGGAGAGGGCGTCGGCAAATCGACTCAAGCCCGTGCACTTGCGGCGGCGTTGCGCGAGCGCGGGCTGGATGTGGTAGAGACGCGTGAACCCGGCGGTAGCGCTGGCGCAGAAGCAATTCGTGGATTGTTGCTGGAAGGTCGGGAAGATCGCTGGAGTCCGCGTTCAGAGGCTTTGCTGTTCGCCGCAGCGCGCGCCGATCATGTCGACAAGACCATCCTGCCTGCACTCGACGCCGGCAGGTGGGTGATCTGCGATCGTTTTCTCGACAGTTCTATCGCCTATCAGGGCGGTGCTGACGGGCTTGGTGACGAAGCGATCCGGACACTCCATCAGATCGGCAGCGCCGGCCTTCTGCCCGATCGTACCGTGCTGCTCGAGATGAACGCCGCGCGGGCGAAGTCCCGCGAATTTTCCCGCGATCGAGGCCAACTGGATCGGTTTGGCAAACGAGGCGCGGTCTATCATCAGCAGGTGGCGCAGAGTTTCCATAAAATCGCCATGGCTGAACCGGTCCGCTTTAGGATAATCGATGCGGAGGGGCCTCAACCTACTATCACCCGGCGACTGTTGAAGGCGATCGAGGACTTGTTGTGATAGTTGGGCATGAGGAGCCGATCGCCGCATTCTTGGATGCTGCGCGATCGGATCGGCTGCACCATGCATGGCTGCTGGCGGGGCCCGAGGGCGTTGGAAAAGGCACGTTCGCAAGGGCGGCCGCACGCTGGCTGTTGGCGGCCGCCACGGGTCCGGATGTGCCGGGGGACCGGCTGGAGGTGCCTGAAACGCACACAATATCTTCGCTTATCAACGCCGGATCACATCCTGATTTCAAGCTGTTGGAACGGCTTCCTCGTCCAAATTCGGAGGACCTGGCCCGATCTATCACGGTAGATCAAGTCCGCAGCCTCCAGCCCCTTTTTGCCACCACGCCGAGTATGTCGGCGCGCCGCGTGGTCGTGATCGACGCGATCGACGATATGGAGCGGGGCGGCGCCAATGCCTTGCTCAAGAATCTCGAAGAGCCGCCGGCGAGCACCATTTTTCTGCTGGTAAGCCATGCGCCAGGCAGGCTTCTCCCGACCATCCGCTCGCGCTGCCGGCTCCTGCGCTTCGGCCCGCTGACGGCGGAACAGGTAGGGATCGTGCTTCGGCATGCCCTTCCCGAGGCGGATGGAAGCGAGGTCGACAGCCTCACCCGGGTGGCGGAAGGATCGCCCGGCAACGCGCTGCGCTTCGCTGGACTTGATATTGCCAGCCTGGATGCGGCGATCGAAACCCTGGCGGCGCGCGGCGATAGCAGCAACGCCCTGCGTACCGCGCTTGGCCGAACTCTTGCAACCAAGAGCGCGCAGCCTCGCTACGAGGCGTTTCTCGAGCGTGCACCTTCGCGTATCGCGGCCGCGGCACGGTGGGGGCGGCCCGATATGGGTGATACAGTCGCCTTGTGGCGGCAGGCACGCGACATTGCGGACCGCGCGGTGCGCCAATCGCTCGACCCGCAATTGACCGTCGTCGAGATTGCCGGACTGGTCGCAAAGCTTGCTCAGGCAGACCCGCCCGCTAAAGGCTGAGCCCTATGGCCGAGCCCTTCTACATCACTACCGCAATATCCTATCCCAACGGGCGGCCGCATATCGGCCACGCTTATGAGGCGATCGCCACCGACGCAATCGCGCGCTACCGGCGAATGCAGGGGCGCGATGTGTTCTTTCTCACCGGGACCGATGAACACGGCCTCAAAATGGCGCAGGCGGCCAAGGCTCGGGGCATTGAACCCAAGGCACTAGCCGATGAAATGTCGGGCTATTTCCTCGAGATGGATCAGTCCCTCAATATTTCATTCGATCGTTTTATCCGGACCACCGAGGCCGCCCATTACGACGCGAGCCAGGCAATCTGGCGCGCGATGCAGGCCAATGGCGACATTTATCTCGGCCGCTACGAAGGCTGGTATTCGGTCCGCGACGAGGCCTTCTACGACGAGAAAGAGCTGGTTGACGGGGAAGGGGGGGCGAAGCTTTCCCCGCAGGGAACCCCTGTTGAGTGGACTGTCGAAGAGAGCTGGTTCTTTCGCCTGTCGGCCTATGCTGACAAGCTGCTGGCGCATTATGAGGCTAATCCCGATTTCATCCGCCCTGAAGGGCGCCGCAACGAGGTCACGAGCTTCGTGCGCGGCGGGCTTTCGGATCTCTCGATCTCCCGTACCAGCTTCGACTGGGGGGTGCCGGTACCCGATGCTGCCGGCCACGTCATGTACGTCTGGGTCGACGCGCTGACCAATTATCTGACCGGCGCCGGTTATCCGGGAGCCGGGGGCGGCGGCTTTGGGCGCTGGCCCGCCGACCTGCACGTCATCGGCAAGGATATCGTGCGTTTCCATGCGGTCTATTGGCCCGCTTTCCTGATGTCGGCCGGCTTGCCGCTCCCCAAGCAGGTGTTCGGCCACGGCTTCCTGCTCAACAAGGGTGAGAAGATGTCGAAATCGGTCGGCAATGTCGTCGATCCGATTGAAATGGCGGCAACGTATGGCGTGGATCAGCTGCGCTATTTCCTGCTGCGCGAGGTAAGCTTCGGCCAGGATGGCAGCTACAGCCATGAGGCGATTGTAACCCGCTGCAATGCCGACCTTGCCAATGGCCTCGGCAATCTCGCCCAACGCTGCCTGTCGATCATCGCCAAAAATGCGGGGGGCGTCGTACCCACACCCGGCCCAGCCCACGACCAACTCGGGCTGGCCGCACTATTGGAGCGTGTCGAGGGGGCGATGGAAGAATTGTCGCTCAATCGTGCGCTGGAGATCGTGTGGGACGGCGTGGCGCTCGCCAACCGCTATTTCGCCGACATGGCGCCCTGGTCCTTACGCAAGGAAGATCCGGCGATGGCTGACGGCGTACTATACTGGACCGCTGAGGCGGTGCGCATCCTCGCGATCCTGTCACGCTGGGCGATCCCGGCCAGCGCCGATGCATTGCTTGATTTACTTGGTCAGGATGCCGAAGCGCGCGATTTCTCGGCACTGCGCACAGCGATCGCACCCGGCACGCAATTGCCCGCGCCGCAGGGTGTGTTCCCGCGCTGGGTGGAGCCAAGCTGATGCTGATCGATAGCCACTGCCATCTCAATTATAAGGGACTGGTCGAAGATCAGGCAGCGGTGCTTGCGCGTGCTCGCGCTCGCGGTGTGACCGGCATGCTCAACATCTCGACACGCGAACGCGAATGGCTAGAGATCATCGCCACAGCCGAGCGCGAGCCCGATGTTTGGGCGTCCGTCGGCATCCACCCCCATGAGGCCGATGAGCATCCCGACGTCGATGCGGCCAAATTGATAGCGGCCGCCGCGCACCCGAAGGTCGTCGGCATCGGCGAGACCGGGCTGGACTATTTCTACGACCATTCGGATCGGGCGCAGCAACGCCGCAGCTTTCGTGCGCACATCGCAGCCGCGCGCGAGACCGGCCTGCCGCTCATCGTGCATACGCGCGAGGCCGAAGCGGATACTGCGGAGATCATCGCCGATGAAATGGGGAAGGGGGCCTTTCCGGCCTTAATTCATTGCTTCACGGCAAGCCACGGCTTTGCCCAGGAGATGCTGAAGCTCGGCCTCTACATCTCGATAGCCGGCATCGTAACTTTCAAGAATGCGCGGAAATTGCAGGAAACGGTCGCGACATTGCCTGGCGATCGCATGTTGATCGAGACCGACGCGCCCTTCCTCGCGCCGGTGCCGCACCGGGGAAAGCCCGGCGAGCCTGCTTTTGTCGCCGACACGGCCGCCTTCATTGCCAATCTGCGGGGCGAAGAGTTGGATGAGCTGACGGAGCGGACCGCCAATAATTTCCTCACATTGTTCAGCAAAGCGCGGGCGTGAAGCTGACGCTCCTCGGCTGCGGGACATCGTCCGGCGTGCCGCGGATCGGGAATGATTGGGGCGCGTGCGACCCGTCCGAGCCGCGCAATCGACGCACGCGCGCGTCCATCCTGGTGCAGAGCGGCCCGATCACGATCCTCGTCGACACGGGCCCGGACATGCGCCAGCAGCTCCTCATGGCCAATAGCGGGGCCGTGGATGCGGTGCTGTGGACGCACGAACATGCCGACCACACCCACGGCATCGATGACCTGCGTCAGCTATTTCACATGACGGGTAAGCCGGTGCCTTGTTATGCCCGGGCACGTACGCTGGAGTCGCTGGAGCGCCGTTTCCGCTACGTTTTCCATGGACGTGGCGGCTATCCACCGACGGCCACCCTCACGTTGCTGGACGACGAGTTGATGCTCGGAGACCTTCGAGTGCGCACCGCCGACCAACCCCACGGTAGCATAACTTCCGCTGGGTTTCGATTCGATGGCGCCCATGGCTCCTTTGGATATTCCACCGATTTCCATCATCTTACGGGAGAGATGGAAGAACTCTTCGCAGGTGTGGACGTATGGGTGGTGGACGCGTTGCGGCACGCGCCACATCCCACCCATGCCGATCTCGCGACGACCTTGGACGCGATCGTGCGCGTGCGGCCCGGCCGAGCGATCCTGACGCATATGGATCAATCGATGGACTATGCCACGCTCGTCGCCGAGTTGCCGCAAGGCATCGAGCCCGGATATGACGGGCTTGAGGTCGTGATCCCATGAGCAGCGACCAGCACGCCAATGCCGTTTTCTATATATTGGCGCTGATATTGCCGCTCTCGGCATTGCTGACCCGACGCGTATCGCTGCGAAAGTCGCTGACAATGGCGGGCGCTTGGATTGCGATCTTCGTCGTCGGGCTGCTGATCTTGGGGGCGATGCGGGAATTATCCGGCGGTGGGTGGACGCGCATTACGTCCTTGCTGAGGGATGACGAGCAACACATCGCCGGAAGCACGGTGCGGCTGCGGATGGCACCGGACGGCCATTTCTGGGCGACTGTGTCGATCAACGGCGTTTCACGCAGGATGATGATCGACAGCGGCGCAACCACGACCTCACTCAACCTGGAAACCGCCAAGGCTGCAGGACTGGATCTCGCGCAAAATCCATTCCCGGTGCAGATTGACACAGCCGATGGAATGATATTCGCGCGGACATCCAGTGTGGCCCGGCTGGTACTGGGTCCGATCCGGGCTTCGGATCTGCGCGTTGTCGTGGCGCAGGAATTTGGCGACATGAACGTCTTGGGGATGAACTTCCTGTCGCGCCTGCAATCTTGGCGGGTAGAAGACCGGACGCTCATCCTTCAGCCGCGCAACCCATAACATTTTACATAATATATATTATCAAGATCAATGCGGGCACGGGGCGTGCGCCTGATTGACCTCAGCCTCCTCCGCTGCCAAAGCGCAAACTTCCTTGGGGAGTAGCCGCCCGCACCAGCGGGGCGTTCGTCAACATACTCGGCCCTCGGCCGTGGCGAAAGCAGCGAGAGCTTGGCGAGACCATGGATCGGCGAATGCCCGGGCCGGGCATGTTGCCGGTTCATGCATGTCTCCTTCCGGCCCCGGGCGATAGAATGCACATACTCTGGCTGAATTTTGCGCTGCTGATGGGATCGGCGCTTGCCATCTATTTTTCCTGTAAATTGTTCGTAAACGGCGTCGAGTGGGTGGGACGTAAGCTGGCCGTCGGCCAGCAGGCCACCGGCTCCGTCCTGGCGGCTTTCGGTACCGCCCTGCCTGAAAGCGTAGTGACCTTGGTAGCGGTCGCCTTCGGTGCCAGCGAGACATCAAAGGCGCTCGGCGTTGGTGCGGCGCTTGGAGGCCCGCTCGCCTTGGCGACGATCGCTTATGCAACCGTCGGGATCGTACTTCTGACCAGCCGCCAGAAGCTGCCGAAAACGCCCGAAATCTGCAGCGATTTCCGGAATCTGGCGCGGGACCAAGGCTGGTTTCTGGCTATCTTCGCAGGGAAGATTGCCCTGGGCCTAATTGCCTTCGCCGGGAAGCCCTGGCTCGGGCTCCTGTTCCTCGGCGCCTACGCGCTATACGTCCGCAAGGAGATGGGCGGCCATCGCGGCGAGAATGAGGGAGAGACCGAGCCCCTCACCTTCGCCCGCCATGCCGCCACGCCCGGCACCGCCATGGCCATCGTCCAGACGCTGCTCGCGCTTGCCATCATCTTCGCGGCCTCGCGCCTGTTCGTGTCGCGCCTCGAGCTGATCGGGCCTGCTCTGGGTTTGCAGCCGCATCTGCTCGCGCTGCTGCTGAGTCCGATCGCCACCGAACTTCCCGAAACGATGAATGCGATCATCTGGGTGCGGCAAGGCAAATACCGGCTCGCGCTGGCGAATATCTCCGGCGCGATGATGATCCAGGCGACGGTTCCGACTGCTTTCGGCTTGTTCTGGACACCATGGCTGCTGGACGCCCCGCTCCTGCTCGCAGCCGGCACCACCGCAGTCGCCGTGGCAATCATGTATGTCGCGTTCCGCTGCGGGGTCGTCTCGCGTCGATTGCTCGCTGGAATGGGGCTGCTTTACCTTGTCTTTGCCGGGGCATTGGTGGCGCTGCACCTGGCCCGCTAGAAAGTAACGCGCGCGCCCAGCCAGAGCGACCGCGGCGTTCCCGGCGAATAGAAGGTGGACGAGACGAGCGGCCGCTCGCCGTCGACGACCGGCCCGGCAAATGGCCGTCCGACAAAGTTACCGTTGGCATTGAAGCCGGTCGGGGAAAGCTGGGCGGCGCTGAAATAATGATTGTCGAAGGCGTTGCTGAGCTCGGCGTAGAATTTGAGGTGCGCGCTCCGACGCCAATCCAGACCGAGATTTACGATGGCATAACCGCGCGAGCGGCCTGACCCCAAATAATAGACGCCGTCTCTATGATGCTCGCCATTCTCATTGCCTCGCGCGATCATGCCGGACTGCGCGACAAGGTCCGCGCTGATGCTGAAGCGGCCAGTCACATGCAGCGCCGCGCTGGCCTTGAAGATATGGTGGGGCACCAGCGGGATCCGGTTACCCGGATCGATGTCGATGTCCCCTTCGAAGCCTGGAGCCGTGGCGTCATTGCTGCTGTTAGCGCTGCCGTCGACCGTCTCGGCAGTGCGATAGGTTGCGTCGAGCCACGTGTAATGCGCATTCATGGTAAGCCGGCCGCGTGTAGCATCCAGACCTAGCTCGACCCCCTGCCGCCGCGTTCGACCGAAGTTCCTGAAATAACCGAAGCCGGACGCATCGTCCGCGACGAATAATATGTCGTCGTGATTGTCAGCGCGGAACGCGCTGGCGGTCCACCCTACTCCGGCGACGCGCCCATGGGCGCCAAGCTCACCTGTGCGAGTCACCACTTGCTTCAGCGGTGGGTCGCCGGCGAGCGCGTTGGGAAGACGGCATGGATTGGCCGGATCCGCGCAGCCAAGCTCAATCGCCGATGGCGCCCGGCTGCTCTGGCCCAGTGTGGCATAAGCGGTGAACGTCGGGCTTGCTATAAACGTCAGCGTCGCGGCCGGATTGAAGCGGTTGTAGCGATAGTGGCCATCGAGCGAACCTGGGCCGCCACCGGGGGTGATCACGTCGCTGTTGCGGATGATCGTACGATCGTAGCGTCCGGAGATGGCCAGGCTTAGCCGCGGAAGCAGCCTCAGCGTGTCTGCCGCGAATAGACTGACGCCATCGGTGCGGCCGACAAGATCGGCCCTTGCGTCGAACGCATCCTCGGAATTCTGGCTGCCGTCGGCAAAGGCCCCGGGCCCTGTGACGCTGTTTACGCCATGGGCAGGCGTGAGATAGCCGAACTGCGAAGATTGCCGGAAATGAGCGCGGTTCACCTCCCATGTTCCGCCGACGACCAGCCGATTATTGCCGGTGATCCAGCTGAGTTCGGCCGATCCGCCCAGGTCATGTTGCTCGGTCGCTGAACGGTTGATCAATCCGTTGCACGTTTCATTCGGCTCGCTGTCCAGCAGAATGTTGGCAATGCAGCGCCACTTTGGAAAAGGCGCATCATCCTGGGTCTCGCCGCTGACGGGAAAGCCGGTATAGCCGGCGGCGGCCAACGCCCCCTGCTCCACCGCGTCGGGCTGGTAGAAATCTCCCCCCAGCGCATCGTCGTTGATGTCGCCGTTATACGTGCGCGAGCGGATATGGCGATAATGAACGTTGCCGTGCAGCGTAAGCGCGCTTCCAAAATCGTGCCGGAGAGAGAGCGTGCTGGCGTAGGAGCGGTTCTGGCTGTTGTCTGGTTGGGTGTAGACGCTGGCGTAATCGGCCGCGAGCAGCCGCACGTCCTGCAGGCCATTACCATTGAGGTCGCTCTCGGCGAAGCTGGCGGACCATTCCAGCCGCGTCCCGCCGGAGCCCCACCCCAGTTTCGCGAATACCTGATCGGCGTTTGACGGCGAAAAATCGCGCCAACCGCGCTCCTGGAAATGATTAGCGGTGATGAACCAATCAACTTCGTTGTGCGAGCCCGCAGTTTCCGCTTCAATCCGCCAGCGTCGGTGCGAACCATAATTGGCTTCCAGCGACGTGCCGCCGCCGTCGCGTCCATCCCGCGTATGGATCGCCAACGCTCCTCCGAGGGAGTTGCGCCCGAACAGCGGGTTTGAGCCGGGCACCAGATCGACGACCAGAATCGCATCTCGCGGGATCAGATCCCAGCTCACTACGTCGCCGAATGGCTGGTTCTGGCGCACGCCGTCGAGGAATACCGACAAGCCCTGCGGCGTTCCCAATAAAGGCGACGCCGTAAAACCGCGGTAATTAACGTCCGGCTGTAGCGGATTACTCTGCGTGGCGTTGATATAGACGCTGCCCAGGCGGCGCCCGAGATATTCGGAAAGATCGAGCGCATGCATCGCGGCAATGTCGGCGGCGCTGCCTACCTGAGTGCCCAACGCGCCATTTCTCTCGTCCAAAGGCGTTTGCGCGGTAACGATGATTTCAGGGACGGTAGCTTGTGATGGCGCCCCAATCACCACTGCCGCGGCGATCGGCCATATGCGCAGGATCGTAGCCATCGCGCTGCGCCTATCTCCCTGAATTCTCGCGTCAACTGCTGATGCCAGTTGCTTTCTTGGCTGGCCGAACATATCAGGAACATATGGCGCAACTCGACACCCGAGAAAAGCTGGCGATCCTGGCGGATGCGGCCAAATATGATGCGTCCTGCGCCTCCTCGGGTACCGCGAAGCGTAGTTCGCGCGATGGTAAAGGCCTGGGATCGACGGATGGCGGCATGGGCATCTGTCACGCTTACGCGCCCGACGGTCGCTGTATTTCCCTGCTGAAGATATTGCTGACCAATAGCTGCATCTTCGACTGTCATTATTGCATAAATCGGAAGAGTTCGAACGTTCGCCGCGCACGCTTTACTGTAGACGAGGTGGTTCAGCTCACCCTCGCTTTCTATCGGCGCAATTATATCGAGGGACTGTTCCTGTCTTCCGGGATCATTCGATCGTCGGATTACACGATGGAGCAGATCGTGGAAGTCGCCCGGCGGTTGCGGGAGGATCATCAATTCCGCGGCTACATCCATCTCAAGACGATACCCGATGCCGATCCCGAATTGGTGCACCAGGCCGGCCTTTATGCCGACCGCCTATCGATCAATGTCGAATTGCCCACGGCAAGCGGACTGAAGAGGCTTGCTCCGGAAAAGTCGGGCGTCCGGATCGAAGGCGCAATGGGCGATCTCAAGGGCGCAATTGAGGATGGTCAGGACGCCAGAAAACATTACCGCTCCGCGCCAAAATTCGCTCCGGCCGGCCAATCGACGCAGATGATCGTGGGCGCAGACAGTGCGAACGATGCAGAAATCATCGGCAGCGCGAGCCGGCTCTACGATCAGTTCCGGCTGCGGCGGGTTTACTATTCCGCGTTCAGCCCAATTCCCGACGCAAGCACTATCCTGCCGCTAAAGCGTCCTCCCCTCATCCGCGAACATCGGCTTTATCAGTCAGATTGGATGATGCGCTTTTACGGCTTTGCCGCTCATGAAGTCACGGCAGCGGCGGGCGACGATGGCATGCTGCCGCTGGATATGGACCCCAAACTTGCCTGGGCATTGAAGTTTCGCGGAGTTTTCCCGGTCGATATCAATCGCGCACCCAAAGAGATGCTGCTGCGCGTGCCCGGTCTGGGTACCAAGGCGGTCGCCGCCATTCTGTCCTCGCGGCGCACGCATGCATTGCGACTCGGGGACGTCGCGCGTCTCGCCGTTTCCCTCAAAAAGATCCGGCCGTTCATTGTGGCGGCGGACTGGCGTCCGGTGGCACTGGCGGATTGCGTGTTTCCGCTGCTCGAAGCGAAATCGACCGCGCAATTGGAACTCTTCGCGGCATGAAGGCCGTTTCGCGCATGCACCATTTGCAATCCGTGAAGATAGGTTTCTATGCTGTTTTCTAACGATAATATGCTATGTGGCTGTACAGCGAAATTGACCGGGGGGTCATGCTATGTCGACGTTGCTTGGAGTGCTTGCGGCAGTTTACGGCGGATCCATGCTGATCATTGCCGGTGGGAGCCTGGTCTGGGTTTTCTCGTCGCGTTTCGGCCGCACGGCGGGGGAAAATTTAGAAACCGATTGATCGCCATGGCGGCGTGCTGATGATGCGTGTCGCGACCATTGCCACCCAAGACGATTTCGATGGCTGGCGCCTGGAGGCGCGTGAACTTGCTTGCGCGGGCGTGCCGGCGGGTGAGGTGACGTGGCGCGTCGGTGATGAGTTCGGCGATTTGCTGGCCTCCGCGGGAGGGGCCGCTCCGGCAGTGGCGGGCGTAATGCCTTTTTCGGTGCCCAGACCGTTTCTCGATTTAGCGCGTGCGGCCATCCGCCATTCGGATCCCGAGCGCTTTGGCCTGCTTTACTCGATGCTGCTCAGGTTGCGCGCTATGCCGTTGCTGATCCAGGATCAGACCGATCCGCTGCTGCGGCGGATAGAAGCCATGGCGAAGGAGGTTAGGCGCGATATCCATAAGATGCGCGCTTTCCTGCGTTTTCGGGAAGTCGGCGAAGGCGAGCAACGGGGCTTCGTTGCCTGGTTCGAGCCCACCCACCACATCGTTCGCGCCAATGCGGCTTTCTTCATTGATCGGTTTGCGTCGATGCGCTGGTCGATCCTGACCCCGGAACTGTCCCTGCACTGGGACGGCGAAACGTTGCGGGAAGCGCCTGGCGCTCAACGGGCGGACGCACCGGACGGCGATCCGCTCGAGGAGACGTGGAAGACTTATTATGCCTCGATCTTCAATCCGGCACGGGTGAAGATTGGCGCGATGCTGAAGGAAATGCCGCGCAAATATTGGAAAAACATGCCGGAAACGGCGTTGGTCTCCAGCCTGATCGCTGGCGCGCAGGCACGGGAGAGCGCGATGGTGGCGACAAGCCGCGAAAATCTGGGAGGCAATGTCGCCGGCTCGTGGGAAGCGCTGCGTGAAGAAGCGATGGGGTGCACGCGCTGCCCGCTCTACAAGGACGCGACGCAAACCGTGTTCGGCGAAGGGCCGCTCGATGCCCGCTTGATGTTCGTAGGCGAGCAGCCCGGCGATCAGGAGGACATTGCGGGAAAGCCGTTCATCGGCCCGGCGGGTCAGATGTTCGATCGAGCGCTCGCACAGGCCGGCCTCGATCGCGCGCGCAGTTACGTTACCAACGCGGTCAAGCATTTCAAATATGAACAGCGTGGCAAACGCCGCATCCATTCCAAACCCAATGCCGGCGAAATTCAGGCCTGCCGGTGGTGGTATGGCCAGGAGCGTGAGTTGATCCGACCTGCTGTGACGGTCGCGCTGGGAGCGACCGCGGCACGGCAGATGCTTGGCAAGGCGGTGACCATCAGTGGCGCCCGGGGCATTGCGCATCGGCTGGAGGACGGCAGCGAAGGTTGGGCGACGATCCATCCCAGCTTCTTGCTGCGGATTCACGAGCGCGATGAGGCGGATGCCGAGTTTGGACGCTTTGTCGAAGATCTGAAGCGGGTGAAGGACCGTCTCACGGCGCTCGCCTGACTGCTCGACTCTGCCGGGGCCATCCGGCTAGGTGGCGCAATGGCTTCGAAACCCGCTTCCCGCCCGCCCGAGATCACGCTGCGGGGCATCGCGCTCGGCTGTTTCATCACGCTGCTGTTCACCGCGGCCAATCTTTATCTGGGCCTTAAGGTCGGGCTGACGATCGCCACGTCCATCCCGGCAGCCGTGATCTCGATGGCGCTGCTGCGCAATTTCAAGAATTCCAACATCTTCGAAAACAATATCGTCCAGACGATCGCCAGTGCGGCCGGTACCTTGTCTTCAATCGGCTACGTCTTGCCCGGCCTGGTCATGGTCGGCTGGTGGACCGGATTCAGCTTTTGGATGACCTTCGCCGTATGCGCCATCGGCGGACTGCTGGGTGTCTTGTTTAGCGTGCCGCTGCGGCGGGCATTGGTCACCGGGTCTGACCTCCCCTACCCTGAAGGCGTTGCCGCCGCCGCGGTGCTCAAGGTCGGCTCCGAGACTGCGGCCGGCGCTGCAGAGAGCAAGGTCGGTTTGCGCGTTATCATCGCAGGCAGCATCGCATCCGCATTCTATTCGGCCCTGGCAGCAACCCAGATCGCCACTGCCGAGATCAGCAAATGGTTTCGCGTCGGTCCGGCGGGAACGGGAATCGATGCCAGCATGTCGTTCGCCCTGATTGGCGCCGGCCATCTCGTCGGCCTTACCGTAGGGCTCGCAATTTTGTGGGGTGTGGTGCTGGGCTTCGGCATCATCACACCATTGTTGACCTATCTTGCCGGCACGCCCGATGCAGCACAGGCGGTGTGGGCGCATCAGGTGCGCTTCTTCGGCGCGGGGGTGATCGGCGTCGCGGCTCTGTGGACGCTCGCTACCTTGATCGTCCCGATCCTCGGCGGGCTGAAAGATTCGCTCGAGGCTTCGCGCTCGCGCAAGGCAGGTAATGAGTTGCTTGCGATCGAAGAGCAGGATTTGCCGGTGGCGATACTTGGCCTGGGGCTCATGGTGCTGATCGTGCCGCTGGCGATCGTCCTCTACGAATTCCTGATCGCCGGCCCGCTCGCGAGTCTTACGTGGCCGCTGATCATCCTCGGCATCGTCTATGTCATCATCGCCGGCGCGATCGTCGCAGCTGTCTGCGGTTATATGGCCGGCCTTATCGGTGCGTCCAACAGCCCGGTATCGGGGCTGGGTATCCTGGGCGTGGTCGGCGCCGGATTGGTGCTGGCGATCTTCGTAAAGCCGCACGTGCCAGCCGGCGCCGTGCAGCATCTCGTCGCCTTTGCGCTGTTCCTGACCGCCTTGATCTTCTCGACCGCGACCATATCGAACGACAATCTACAGGACCTGAAGACCGGGCAACTGGTCGGCGCCACGCCATGGAAGCAGCAGGTGGCACTGATGATCGGCGTCATTGCCGGCTCGCTCGTCATTCCGGTCGCGCTGAACCTTTTGAACCAGGCTTATGGATTCGCGCCGCTGGAAGGCGCGGCACCCCCTGCCCCACTGGCAGCGCCTCAGGCGACGCTGATCAGCACGTTGGCCAAGGGCGTGCTCGGTGCCGGCCTGGATTGGCCGATCATCGGCGCAGGCGTCGCTGTCGGGATCGTGCTGATCCTTATTGATGCCCTGCTCGGCAAGCTGGGCAAACGGCGTGTGCCGCCGCTGGCGGTCGGACTCGGGATTTATTTGCCAATGGGCGCGACCCTGCCCGTGGTCATCGGCGCGATCATCGGCCGCCTTTACGAGAAGCGAACCGGTACCGAGGTTGCCGCGCGGACCGGTGTGTTGCTCGCATCGGGATTCATCGTCGGCGACGGGCTGTTCGGGGTGGCATTGGCCGGCATCATCGTGGCGACGGGCAGCGGCACGCCGCTAGCTCTCGTAGGGGAAGGCTTCGCTACCCCGGCCATTTTTGTCGGCCTCGCGGTTTTCGGCGCGATCCTCGCTTATCTCTATCGCTGGATCGCGCGGGTCTCCGCCAGCCTATAGCAGCTCCGGGTCCGGGCCGATCCGGCCATCGGCACGGTCCAGCCGCGCAATCGCATGCACGTCGTCGACGTCGAGCGCGAAGCCGAACACGTCCAGATTTTCCGCCTGGCGCGCTCGACTGGACGATTTCGGAATGACCGTAAGACCGTTGTCGATATGCCAGCGGAGGATGACCTGCGCGGGTGTGCGGTCATGCTTGCGGGCGATTTTAGCGATCACGGCATCGGCGAGCACGCCGCCTCGTCCCAGCGGCGACCAGCTTGTTGTGACGATATCGTTCTCGTCATGGTAAGCGCGCAGCTCAACCTGCTGAAAATAGGGATGTAGCTCAACCTGGTTGACCGCAGGCACGACACCCGTGTCGTGGATGATGCGCTCAAGGTGGGTCATGGTGAAGTTGGATACGCCGATAGATTTGACCCGACCCTCGTCGCGTAGCCGGACCAAAGCTTTCCAGCTGTCGGCGTAAAGGTCCTGCCGGGGTACCGGCCAGTGGATAAGATAAAGATCAATTACGTCCAGCCCGAGCGCTTCGTAGCTCGCGTCGAACGCCCGTAGCGCGCGATCATAGCCATGGTCGTCGTTGAACAATTTCGTGGTGACGAACACCTGCCTGCCGCTGGCGCGTACCGCCCGGCCGACGCCGGCCTCGTTGCGGTAGAAAGCGGCGGTATCGACCGCCTTGTAACCCAGGTCGATCGCATCGGCGACCAACCGCTCCGTCTCCTCCGGTGGGACCAGAAACACGCCATAGCCGAGCTGGGGCATCGCCGCGCCATCATTGAGGATGATCGTGGGTTGATCCGGCATTGAGCGACTCCTTTGCCTTCCTTTGTCTCAGCCGGTGACGCGCTTCAAGCGATCGACCAGGCGTTCGCGCGCGGCCAGTATCTCAGCGGCGCGGCCATGGAGAAGATCGCGCTCGAGGAAATGGCCCGTCAGACGGAAGCCGTCGATGATATCCTGCCAATCCCCTGCCCCACCGTCCGTGAGGAAGGGGGGCAGCGGTAATAGGCGATCGCGATAACCCTCCCCCGCCGTCCGACTGACGGCGCCGCCGCTCTTGGGGCTGACATAGGCCAAATCCTCGCGCGCCCCGCCGGCGACGCACGCCGATAGATCGAGGCCGAAGCCAAGCTCGGACAGGAGGAGCAGTTCGTAGCGCACCAACGCCGCAGCCCAGGCCCGTGCCGCCGGTGCCGCCACCACTGCAGCCAGGACACCGTCGAGCGCCGCATAGAGGCGGGGATAAGGCTGCACCTCGGGTAAGGCGGTGGCAGTCAGGGCGGTCGTCCATTCGATCGCTGCCACCGGCAAAGCCTCGCTCAGCATCGACGCGCGGCTTTCGGTGAGCTCGACCGTCAGCGCGGGCAATTGCTCGTCCGTGCGGGCGCGAAAGTCCGCGCGGACGAGATTTCCCGGCACGAGGATCGGCCGCAGCCGCCGCGAGCGCCCCCCTCTTACATAGCCTGCCAGCATGCCGTCGGTGGGCGTGAATGCGCGCACGATCGCGCCATGCTCGCCGTGGGCGCGCACCGCGCAGACGATCGCCTGGGCTTCGACATGCATAAGGCGGTGCTAGGCCGTCACCCGCTTGGATGAAAGTGATCGTAGATCGCGCGCGCCATCGCAGCAGAGACGCCCGGCGCCTTCTGCAGATCCTCCAGCCCGGCGCTCTTGACGGCTTTGGCCGTGCCAAAATGCATCAACAATGCCTTCTTGCGCGCCGGCCCGATGCCGGCGACATCGTCGAGCGGGCTGCTGGTGAAGGCTGCGGCACGCTTGGTACGGTGCGCCCCGATTGCGAAGCGGTGGGCCTCGTCGCGCAACCGCTGCAGATAAAACAGGACGGGCGAGTTCATCGGAAGCATTGATTCGCGGCCGTCGGGCAAGTGGAAATGCTCGCGCCCCGCGTTGCGATCCGGGCCTTTGGAGATGCCGACCACCGGCACGTCGTGCACGCCCATCTCTTCCATCGTCTTGTAGACGGCTGAGACCTGCCCCTTTCCACCGTCGATCAGCAACAGATCGGGCCATTCGCCGGATTTGCGGTCCGGATCCTCGCGCTCCAGTCGGGCAAAGCGCCGTTCCAGCACTTCGCGCATCATCGCGAAGTCGTCGCCCGGCGCGGTCTCGGGGCGCTTGATGTTGAACTTGCGATACTGGCCATTGCGGAACCCTTCCGGCCCCGCCACCACCATCGCCCCCACCATATTCGTGCCCATGATATGGCTATTGTCGTAAATCTCGATCCGGTTGGGCACCGCCTCCAGCTCGAACAGGTCGGCGACTTCGCGCAGCAACCTCGACTGGGTCGCGCCCTCTGCCAGCCTGCGATCGAGCGCTTCTTCCGCGTTACGCGTTGCCTGAGCCAGCAAGCGGCGCTGCTCGCCCCGTTGCGGCACCTTGAGCACGACCTTGCGCTCGGCCTTGGCCGCCAGCGCTTCCGCTACCAGCTCCGCTTCAGGCAGGATCCGGTCGGTCAGGATCAGCCGCGGCGGCGGCACCTCCTCATAAAATTGCATCATGAAGCTCGTCAGAACTTCATCTTCCGGTATTTCGGCCGTGTGCGTCGGGAAGAAGGCGCGGTGCCCCCAATTCTGGCCGCCACGAATGAAGAACGCCTGGATGCCGATCTGGCCGGACTTGCAGGCCAATGCGAAGACGTCGGCCTCGTCCACGCCATCCGCATTGATCGCCTGCGTACCCTGGATGAAGGTCAGAGCCTTCAGCCGGTCGCGCAGGACCGCCGCCAGCTCGAAGTCCATCGCTTCGGCCGCTTCCGCCATCTGCGCGCTCAGCCGTTTCTGCACTTGCGTCGACTTGCCGGCGAGGAAGGCCGTCGCATCGGCAACCAGCTCGGCATAATCCTCGACGCTGATACGGTCGACGCACGGCGCCGAGCAGCGCTTGATCTGATGGAGCAAGCACGGTCGCGTGCGGTTTGCGAAAAAACTGTCGGTGCATGAGCGCAACAGGAACAATTTCTGTAGCGAGGTGAGGGTCTTCCTCACCGCTCCGGCCCCCGCGAATGGCCCGAAATACTGACCCTTGGCGCGCCGGGCGCCGCGATGCAGCTGCGCACGTGGGAAAGCATGATCCTCCCGCAGCAAGATGAAGGGAAAGCTTTTATCGTCGCGCAGCAGCACATTGTACGGCGGCCGGAATCGCTTGATAAGCTGCGCCTCGAGCAGCAGCGCCTCGGCTTCCGTATTCGTCGTGACGATCGTCATGCCGCGCGTTTGCGCGATCATGCGCGTCAGTCGCTTAGGCAGGCGGCTGACCTGCGTGTAATTGCTGACGCGATTCTTGAGCGCGCGCGCCTTGCCGACATAGAGCACGTCGCCGCGCGCATCGAGCATGCGGTAAACGCCCGGCCGTACGGGCAAGGTCTTGAGGACGTTGCGGATCGCAGCAATGCCCGCCTCGATATCGGGCGCGCCGGCGCCGCCGGCCTCGCCGCGAACCGAATAGGTCGCCTTCTCCTCGCTGAAACGGTCGCCCAGGTCTTTGGTGGTGTCGCTCACATTGCTGATTTAGGAGCCAAAACCCGATCATGCCAGCAGTGGAGCGGCCGATGAGCGAAGCCCCCGATATTCCCGAGGCGCAGGACAAGAGATTGAACCGTGCCGTCGCGGCGACAGTCGTAATTCTGTCGGTGCTGATGGCGCTCGGCAATATCAAGGACGGCAATATCGTCCAGAACATGCAGGCGGCACTGGCGACGCAGATCGACACCTGGAACGAATATCAAGCGACCCGGCTGAAATTGCACATGGAAGAGATTGCGGCGGCAGAGGGCGGCGACGATCGGCCGCGCGCGCAAGCCGCGCTCGCGAAATATACGCGGGAATCGATCGAGCTGAAGGCGAAGGCGCAGACGGCCAAGGCAGATTATGACCACAACGGCTATCGCGACGACCAATTCGACCTGTCCGAAGGCTTCGCCTCGATCGCGCTCGCTACCACCGCCATCGCGGCATTGGCGGATACGTGGTGGCTGCTGTTTTTCGGCTGGGGCGCAGGCGGCTTGGCGTTGCTGTTCAGCGTTGCCGGCTTTGCGCAGCTGCCGATCCACCCCAACGCGATCATCAGCTTCCTGACCTAGCGCTTGCTGAGCCCCGGCCTCCGGCGGAAACGACTATCTTAGTTCAGGCGCTGACCGAGATTGGCGATGGTCTTGTCAACCAAGGCTTTGTCGCCTTCGGCGTCATGCCGCTCGGCGATAAGCGCAGCAGCGGCGCGCGACGCGGCATCTGCGGCGCGGGCGCGGACTTCCGCCACCGCAGTGCGTTCGGCGGCAGCGATCTTGTCCTCGGCCATGCGCGTGCGGCGCTCGATCAGAGAGGCGGTGTGCTGCTTCGCGTCGGCGAGGATCACGTCCGCCTCCGCGCGAGCATGCGCCAGGATCTGGTCCGCTTCGCTTTGGGCGGCAGCCGCCTTAGCCTGATATTCGGCCCGGAGCGCTTCGGCCTCCGCGCGCAGCTTTGACGCTTCGTCGAGCTGCTGGCGGATCGCGGCAATCTTGTTGTCGAGTGCGCGACCGATCGCCTTGGGCGCACCCCTCCAGATGAGGATGCCGATCACTACCAGCATCGACAGGGCGACGAAGCCGCCGGCGTTGATGCCGAGGAATGCCATCTCGCCATGCTCCATGGCTTCAGGCTGAGCGAGCGTGGTCGCATTAAGGGGAGCGGTCATGCTTGCAATCCTTACGCGGTCAGCGCGGTCTTGACCGCGGTCGCAGCGGCCTGCTGGTCAACCTTCAGGCCCGCGACCTTGGCGACGATTTCCTGGACCGCTTCGGCGGCAACTGTTTCGACCTCGGCCAAGGCAGCAGTCTGCTGCCCCTGCAATTGGGCCTCGGCAGCGGCGAGCTTGGCGTGGATCTCGACGTCGGCCGCCTTGACCGCCTTTTCGGCGGCGGTGGCGGCGTCCGCCTTGGCCTTGGCCGCCGCCATCTGCGCCTCGCTGCGGCTGGCGCCGAGCTTGGCCTGATAGGCATCGTCGGCCGCGTCGGCCTCGGCCCGCGCCTTCTCGGCAGCGGCTAGATCGCCGCTGATGCGCGCGTCGCGCTGTTCGACCGTGCCCTGGATCTTCGGCAGCATGAGATAGCTGCCGATCAGGATCAGCCCGAACACCACCACCAGCCAGAATAGCTGCGAGGCATAAATGGACGCGATCTGATCAATCTGAGGCATCGGCTTCCCTTGAAGGCCGTGATAAAAATGGGGAGAGCGCCGGGCGCCCTCCCCTGCAGCTTACTTGACGACGAACAGGATCAGGATCGCGATAACGAACGCGATCAGGCCCAGAAGCTCGGCGGCGGCGAAGCCGATGAACAGGCGGCCCTGCTGGCCATCGGCGGCACCCGGATTGCGCAGCGCGCCCTCGAGGAACGAGCCGAACACGTTGCCCACGCCGAGCGCGGCCATGCCGACACCGATGGCTGCGAGGCCGGCGCCGATCATTTTGGCAGAGGTAACGTCCATATTGTCTTCCCTTCTTGGTATCGATTGTACTTAGTGAAGATTGACCGCGTCGTTGAGGTATAACGACGTCAGCAGTGCGAACACATAGGCCTGGATGGCGGACACAAGCAGCTCGAGCGCCGACACGCCGATGATCATGACGAACGACAGGAAGCTGACCCCAAAGCCGAGGCCCGACCCGCTGTTGAGCCCCTGCACCACGAAGCTGGCGAACACGTCGAGCAATATGTGCCCGGCGGTCATCGCCACGAACAGTCGCAGACCGAGGCTGAACGGGCGGACGAGAAAGCTCATCAACTCGATCGGCGCGACGAAAAGCGCAATCGGCCAGGGAGTGCCGTGGGGCACGAACAGCGAGAAGAAGTGCAAACCGTGCTTGGCAAAGCCGACGACCAGCACGATCCCGAAGCTGACGAAGGCGAGGACCGCGGTGACGGTAATGTGGCTCGTCACGGTGAACGGATGGAAGCCGGGGACGATGCCGAGCGGAAACAGACCGATCAGGTTGGCGAACAGGATGAACATGAACAGCGAGAAGACGTAGGGCGTGAACTTCTTGCCCTGCGGGCCGATGTTGGTCTCCATCATGTTGGAGACGAACCCGGTCATACCCTCGACCGCAGCCTGCCAGCGGCCCGGAACCAGCTTACGCTGCATGCCGCCGAGCATGAAAATCCACAGCGCCGCGGCGGTGATCACCATGAACAAGGCCGAATTGGTGAAGCTGATATCGTAGCCGTACAGCGTCAGGTGCCGGCCGAGCACGGGCTCGACCAGGAACTGATGCATGGGATCGATACCGGATCCTTCAGCCGCCATTCTTCTCAACCCCTATTCGCGTGAACCATCATGCGCGAAGCGCCCGGATCACTCCGGACGCTGTTGCGAAATCCGATAGATATTCCGGAAGGCGACCGCGATCCCCAGGATCAGCAGCACCAACAGGAGCCAGGGCGCCGTGCCGAACAACCGGTCCAGGAACCAGCCGAGCAGCGCACCGCCAGCGGGACCCGCGACCAGCTCGGTTAGGACCCGGGTGCCTTGACGATAGCCCTTGTCGGGCTTGCGCGGCGCCGTTCCTGACCTTGCCTGTTCGGCGCCTGTCGCGGCCTTGAGCCGCGCATCCAGCTGCGAAAGCCGGACGTCCCGTGTGGGATTATCGGTACCGATCGGATCCTGCCCGGGTTCGTTTGCCGTCACGCCACTCTCCTGCTGACCCAGTGATCGGGCCGGCCGACGGCCGTGCCGGCGGGCGATCCCGTCAGGCGCGGTCCCTTTAGCAGGGGGGGCGTCCGAGTCAACTTTTGGGTGATTTCCCCGGCATTCCCGCTAGCTTGGACCAATGAGCGACGCCGATCCCGCGACCGATGCCAGTGGCCACCGCGGCCGGCTGCGCAACCGGCTGATCGCGGGCGGCACGGACGCGCTGCTCGACCATGAGCTGATCGAATATCTCTTGGCGCTGGCAATTCCGCGCCGGGATACCAAGCCCCAGGCGCGCGCCTTGCTGGCGGAATTCGGTAGTCTGGGAGGCGTATTCAATGCGGACGCCGAATCGCTCGCCCGGGAAGGCCTCAGCGAAGGCGCGATCGCCGCGATCAAGATCGCGCAGGCATCCGCCGTGCGGCTGCTCAAGGGGGAAGTGGTCAATCGGCCGGTGCTGGCCAACTGGCAGGCGCTCACCGACTATCTCCACGCTGCGATGGCGCACCGCATGACCGAGAGCGCGCGCGTTCTACACCTTAATTCGCGCAATTTGCTGATCCGGGACGAATTGGTGTCGGAAGGCTCGATCGACCAGGCGGCAATCTATGTGCGCGAGGTGGCGCGCCGCGCGCTGGAACTGGGCTCGGCTGCGATCATCCTGGTGCATAATCATCCCAGCGGAGACCCCTCCCCGTCCCGCCAGGACATCGCACTCACCAAGGACATCGTCACCGCGCTCAAGCCGCTCGGTATCCAGGTTCACGATCATGTCATCGTCGGGGCGAGCGGTCATGCGAGCCTGCGGGCCCTCGGCCTGATCTGACGCGTGGATTGAACCTCGCGGCGCCGATTGCTACCGCGCCGCCAAACCTCCCTGGAAAGCTTCGCTCATGATCCCCCGTTATTCGCGCCCCGAGATGGTTGCCATCTGGGAGCCGCAGACCCGTTTCCGCATCTGGTTCGAGATCGAGGCGCACGCGACCGAGGCGCTGGGCGAGCTTGGTGTCGTGCCGAAAACCGCGGCCAGGGCGCTGTGGGACTGGTGGGCGACCAACCCCGAGATCGACGTCGCCGCGATCGACGCGATCGAGGCGGTGACCAAGCATGACGTCATAGCCTTCCTGACCTGGGTGGCAGAGCAGGTCGGCGACGAAGCGCGCTTCATGCATCAGGGCATGACCTCGTCGGACGTCCTCGACAACTGCCTGTCGGTGCAGCTGGCGCGCGCGTCGGACCTGTTGCTGGCCGATCTCGATAAGCTGCTGGAGGTGCTCAAGCGCCGCGCGTTCGAGCATAAATTGACGCCGACCATCGGGCGCAGCCACGGCATTCATGCCGAGCCGGTCACGTTCGGGCTCAAGCTGGCCGAGGCCTATGCTGAGTTCAGCCGCAACAAGGCGCGGCTGCTGGCGGCGCGAGCCGATATCGCGACCTGTGCCATCTCAGGCGCGGTTGGCACCTTTGCCAATATCGATCCGCGGGTCGAGGAACATGTCGCCGCCAAGATGGGGCTGAGCATCGAGCCGGTCTCGACCCAGATCATCCCGCGCGATCGCCATGCCATGTATTTCGCGACCTTGGGCGTGATCGGCTCCTCGATCGAGCGGTTGGCGGTGGAAATACGTCACCTGCAGCGGACCGAGGTGCTGGAGGCGGAGGAATATTTCTCGCCGGGGCAGAAGGGTTCGTCGGCGATGCCGCACAAACGCAACCCGGTGCTGACCGAGAATCTGACCGGCCTGGCCCGCATGATCCGCGGCTATGTGACGCCGGCGCTGGAAAACGTCGCGCTGTGGCATGAACGCGACATCAGCCATTCGTCGGTCGAGCGTTATATCGGCCCGGATTCCACCATCACGCTCGACTTCGCGCTGGCGCGCCTGACCGGCGTGATGGACAAATTGCTGGTCTACCCGGCGCGGATGCAGAAGAATCTGGATCGCATGGGCGGGCTGGTCCACTCGCAGCGGGTGCTGCTGGCACTGACGCAGGCGGGGGTCAGTCGCGAGGACAGCTATCGGCTGGTTCAGCGCAACGCGATGAAGGTCTGGGAATCGGACGGCGAGCTGTCGCTGCTCGAGCTGCTCAAGGCCGATCCCGAGGTGACGCTTTCGGACGCCGAGCTCGAGGACAAGTTCGATCTCGGCTATCATTTCCGGCAGGTCGATACGATTTTCGAGCGGGTGTTCGGCAAAGCGTGAGCCTCCCTACCCGCGGCGTTTCCGGTCGACTGGCGCAATAACCGTCATCGCGACGCGCGGAACGCGCGTGGCGATCCAGGCCCGGAGAGGAATGGATCATCACTCGCCATGGCGGTCCAAATTCAGGTTCGTGCTCAGCCTCCCGCGACCCCGGCCTCCGCCGGGGCGGCGCAGCTTAATGGCCGGCTTGCGGACCGCGCTCCAACCCCGACAAAGCGAGCTGCTCGTCGATCTGGCCGAGCAGGCGGTCGAGCCCGGCCTGATCGCGCGCCTCGGCGCGGGCGACGAGTACGTCCTGGGTGTTTGACGCGCGCAGCAGCCACCAGCCGTCGGGCGTGTTGACGCGCGCGCCGTCGGTGCGGTTGACCTCGGCACCGGACGTTTCGAGCCGGTCGAGGATCTCGTCGATGACCGCGAATTTGCGGCTCTCATCGACCTGGAAGCGCATTTCGGGCGTGTTGACGAAGGCCGGCATCGCGCTCTTGAGCTCGGTGAGCGAACCGCCGAGCACGCGCACCGCGCCGATCAGGCGGACCGCGGCATAGAGCGCGTCGTCGAAGCCATACCATTCGTGGCGGAAGAAGATGTGGCCCGACATTTCACCGGCGAGCGGGCTGTCGGTTTCCTTCATCTTCACCTTGATCAGCGAGTGACCCGTCTTCCACATCAATGGCTTACCGCCGAGTTCTGCGATCCGATCGTATAGCGCCTGGCTCGCTTTGACATCGGCGATGATGGTCGCGCCCGGCTCGGCCCGCAGTACCGGCTCGGCCAGGATCGAGAGAATCTGATCGCCCCACACGACCCGGCCTTGCCCGTCGATCGCGCCGATGCGGTCGGCGTCGCCGTCGAAGGCGATGCCGAAATCCAGATTCTTTTCGGCAACCAGCGCCTTGAGGTCGGCGAGGTTCTTTTCCTCGGTCGGATCGGGATGGTGGTTGGGGAAGCTACCGTCGATCTCGGTATAGAGCAGATGATGCTCGCCGGGCAGTTTGGCGACCAGCTTTTCGAGGATGCGCCCGCCCGCGCCATTGCCATTGTCCCAGCCGATGCGGAATGCGCCGCCGGCATAGCCCGCCAGCAGCCGATCGACGTAGAGATCCTCGATATCGTAATCGGTGACCTCGCCCGTTCCCTCGTCCCAGTCGCCCTCCGCCGCCATCTTGCCGATCGCCTGGATCTGGTCGCCGAAGAAGGGGCCGTGCTGCAGCACCATCTTGAAGCCGTTATATTCGGCGGGATTGTGGCTGCCCGTGATCTGGACCGCGCCATCGACCTCCAGCGTCGCCTCCGCAAAGTACAGCATCGGCGTCGGGCCGATACCGACGCGCACGACATCGACGCCGCTGTCAGTGAGGCCGCGCACCAGCTCGTCGCGCAGACTCGGAGAGGAAACCCGCCCGTCCCAGCCGACCGCGACGCGGGTGCCCCCGGCGCGGCGGACATGCGAAGCGAATCCGCGGCCGATAGCGTAGGCATCCTCGGTTCCCAGCGTTTTCCCGACGATCCCGCGGATATCATATTCGCGCAGTGAGGTCGGATCGAAACGGTGGGTCATGAATGTCTCCCAGAAGGCAAAGGTTCTAGCGTCATTGTGCGGAGCGGAGCGACGAAGCAATCCAGCCGGAGGGGCATGGATGCTTCGCCCCGTTCGCGATGACGATAGGGCCGCAGCGTTACGCTTCGACTAGACGCACGAGATCGTTACGGGTTCACCGGCGGTTGCGCAGCAAGGTGTCGCGCGCAGCATTGATCTGGCTCGTCAGGTCGGCCGAGCCGCCGACATCGGGATGGAGGCGCGCCACCAGGCGGCGGTGCGCGGCGCGGATTTCGTCGGCCGTGGCATCGGCAGGTACGTCGAGCAGGCGTCGGGCCTCATCGTCGCGCATGGCACGATCGCCGGCGCCACCGCCGCCGCGCCGGAACCATACCCACCAGCCCGCGCCGCCCAGCGCGATCATCGCCAAAGGGGCGTTGCTCCTGAACAATTTAAGCGCAATCAGCCCCGCCAGCACCGCCATGACGTCGCCGATCCGGATCGCTTGTGGATCCTTGGTCTTCCACGCCCAGTAAGCGACAGCCGCGACGCCGAGCAAAGCCAGCTCGATGATCATGCCGGCTCCGCCTCGCGCGAGGGTGCAGCAGCGGCCTCGGGCAATTGCAGCCCGGCGATCAATTCCCGCAATTCGCCCCGGGCGGCGATGTGGGCCACGCCCGCATCCTGACCGATCGCCGCAAGATCGAGCAAGGTCAGCCCCTTGGGAAACAGCTCGCGGTAGATGACGCGTTCCGACAATCCCGGGATCACGCGGAAGCCGACCCGCTTGGACAATTCGTTCAACGCGGCCGCGACCCGCCGCATATTGCGCGCTTCGAGGTGCTGGAGGCGGTTGCGCATCACCACCCAATCGACCGTCCCACCATCCTGCTTGGCGCGCGCCTTGCGGGCGTCCCACACCAGTTCGGCATAGAAGCTCGGCCGCTTGATCTTGTAATTGTCGGGATCGACCTGGCCGATCAGATCGAGATCGACGAAGCTGTCATTGATCGGGGTGACGAGCGTGTCGGCGCTGGCGATCGCGGCGCGGACATGATCGTCGTCGCGGCCGGGCGTATCGACGATCAGATAATCGGCATCGGCAGCGAGCTGATCCAGGCTCTCGCCGATTTCCACACGCTGCGCAGGATCGAACGTATGATAGGCCGGCATCGCCAGATCGAGCCCGTCGCGCTTCATCAATGCGGCGCGGTTATCGAGATAACGGCCCAACGTGCGCTGGCGTGTGTCGAGATCGAGCGCGGACACCTTGTGCCCCTTCACAGCGAGCGCGACCGCGGCGTGCACCGCGCTGGTCGACTTGCCCGACCCGCCCTTTTCGTTGGCGAAGATGATACGATGCGCGGCCATTGAGCTCCCCTGTGACGGTTGCGCTTATGTCGATCCGGGCGATTCCGCGCAACGGCGTTCGGGAGCGCGCACTGCGAGACCCGGAGCATTGATCGAGGTTGTTGGAGGGATCGTTTCAGTGCCGATATAAAAGGTGGATGAAAAATTATACGTTCAAATGTATCCGCGCTGGCGGCCCGGGCCCGGCAGTGCACATGGATATCTGCGCCAATGACGACGATGCACGGCGGCGCGCGCTGGCGCTGTTCGACATTTGGCCGCTCGCCGTGAAGGTGGACGTGTCGCAGGGCGACCGTCATTTCGACGTAATCCGCCCCGCCTGAGAGAGGCTCGCGAAAGCCGCTCGCCGCCGACGCGATTTTCCGACGAGCTGGGGACGTGCAGGCCGGTGGCCGTGCTGTCACTCTTTGTCGTAGACGTACCTGTCCTTGGTGACGGCGCCGGTGGGATCGGCGGCCGTGGACAAATAGCGGAAGGTCATTTCCTTGCCGTCGCCCGATACGACCACCTCCAGCTGCGCAACAATCTTACCCTTCGCCTGGGCGGTCCAGAGCGCGGTCCTGCTGTCGGTTTTGACGACCGACAAGGCATCGAAGCCGGGGCCAGGCTGCGGGGTGAACTTGCCGTAGACGTAAGGAAGATGGGTCACCTGCTTCTCGCCATTGCCCGCCTCCATTTCCAGCGTCTCGGTGATCATCACCCCCTCGCCATTGGGCGAAAACACGAACTGCTTGGTCTTGACGCCGGGGTCGTGCGCAATGACCGACTTGGCCTTGTCGAGCCGCCAACTGCCCAGAAACGGATCATCCGCCGCATTGGCCGCAACCGGCACGAGAAGCAGTAACGAAGCAAAGCCGGCCATCCAGCGCGTCGTCTTCGTCATGCCTGTCTCCGGCCGGTGGGTTTTATCACGGCTCTGTCGTCACGATTAGCAGAATGCCGAAGCGGAGCAATCGACTGCCCACCGTGGGCGGACCGCCGTCCAGCTCGTCCGCTCGGGGGGTGCCTACAGAATGAAGCCGCCGCCTCGCAGGTGCCGCGATCGATCCGCAAGAGCAGATCAGCCCTACCGTCGCCGTCGACATCGCCGCGAAACTCAGTCTCGGCGCCGACGGTCGCGTACGACAAGGCGCCCCCCGTTCCGCCGCTGTCACCGCTCTGAGCCAGGCGGAAGGCCCGATTGCGGCCGAAGTCGCGGTTGGCGTCGCTCCCCGACGGATCGGTGCGGTCGGCGTTACCCGGCCGGAAATCGGTCACGTTCGGGATGGAGAGCGAGTTCTTCTCGGGACGCATCCTTGCGATAGGGCGCCTCCTCCTCCAACGCCTCGATATTCTCGGCGATCATGCGGCGCTCCTGCTCGAGATAGTCGGCGACCGCGCGGCGGAAACCCGGATCGGGGATGTAGTGGGCAGAGAAGGTCGGGGTAGGCAGATAGCCGCGGGCGAGCTTGTGCTCCCCTTGGGCGCCGGCTTCGACCCGCAGTAGGCCGCGTTCGATCGCGACGTCGATGGCCTGATAATAACAGAGCTCGAAGTGGAGGAAGGGCACCTCCTCGCTCGACCCCCAATAACGGCCGTAAAGCGTGTCGCTGCCGAGCAGGTTAAGCGCGCCGGCGATCGGTGTGCCGTCGCGCAGCGCCAGCATCAGCACGACCTTCTCGCCCATGCGCTGCCCGAGCAAAGTGAAGAAGCTGCGCTTGAGGTAGGGCCGGCCCCATTTGCGCGCACCGGTATCCTGATAGAAATGCCAAAAGGCGTCCCAATGGGATTCCTGTATGTCGGCGCCCGTCAGGTGCAGGAATTCGAGGCCCTCGCGCGCCGCCGCCCGCTCCTTGCGGATCGCCTTCCGCTTACGCGACGACAAGGCCTCAAGAAAGCCATTGAAGTCGTTGTAATCGTTGTTGAACCAGTGGAACTGACGATCGGCACGGATCAGCCAGCCTGCGGCCTCGAACAGCGGCAATTGCGCGCCCTCCACGAACGTGGCGTGGGCGGAAGACAAATCATTCTGCTGAACGACGGCCTCGGCCGCCGCGATCAAAGCCAGGGCCAGTGCCGGATCGCGCAGCAGCAGGCGTGGGCCGGGCACGGGCGAGAAAGGCACGGCGATCTGGAGCTTGGGATAATAAGACCGCCCTGCCCGCTCCCAGGCGTCCGCCCAGCCATGGTCGAACACATATTCGCCCTGGCTGTGGCTCTTGGCGTAAGCGGGCAGGATCGCAGCGGGCGCGCCGTCGGCTCCGTCGATCGCGATCGGCACCGCCTGCCAGCCGGTATGGGCAATGGCGCTGCCCGAATCCTCGAGCGCGCTCAGGAAAGCATGGCTGACGAAGGGATTATCGTCGCCGGCACACGCATCCCATTGCTCTGCCGAAAAGGCGGCGATGCCGTCGGCCATGCGCGCGACGACTTCAGTCACCGGATTAGCTCCGGACTTGGACGATCGCGTCGACTTCGACCACCGCATTGAGGGGCAGGACCGGCACGCCGACCGCGCTGCGAGCATGCCGGCCGGCATCGCCGAACACCTGCTGCATCAGCTCGGACGCGCCATTGGCGACCTGTGGCTGGGCGGTGAAATGCGCGCTCGACGAGACGAACACGCCCAGCTTCACGACGCGTTCGACCCGGTCGAGCGAGCCCAGCGCCTTCTTGATCTGGGCGAGCAGCATCACCGCACACCGCTCGGCCGCCCGGCGCCCATAATCCTCGTCCTCGGTTTCGCCGCAGCGGCCGGTCATCACCTTGCCGTCGAGGAACGGCAATTGCCCGGAAATGTGGAGCAGGCCATTGGCCTCGACCGCCGGCACATAGGCGGCGACCGGAGCGGCAGGTTCGGGAAGGGCGATGCCGAGTTCGGCGAGGCGGGTTTCGATGCTCATGGCCGCGCCTTCGGACGGTCGGGGGCGAGCGTCAAGCGGTTGCGGCGCGGATAAGCGCGCGATAGCGGCAGATCATGGCCGCCGACCCCGATCTGATCGCATTGTGGATCAAGGGTTGGGCGATCACGCGCGACGTCGCGCCACCCGTCCCTTACAAGAGCGGGCATTATCTTGAAGTCGGCCTGGCCGATCAGCGGGCGCGCTATCTGTTCGCGACCTTGGACACAGCAGGGATTGCCGCGCTTGGCAGGACCATTAACGAGCCTTGGATCTATCTGAAGGTCTGCGCACCGGAGGCGGATGTTCGGGCCTTGCTGCCGGCGCAATGGCAGATCCGCACGCCGCCGACATATATGATGGCGGCCGAGCTGCGCCCGACCCGCTGCCCCCTGGCAGACGAATATCGGCTGTCGTTCGTGCAAGAGGACGGGGTGCTGACGGCGTCGATCCACCGCGCTGAGGACCTGGCGGCGCGGGGACGGCTGGTAACGGTCGAGGGTGCTGCGATCTTCGATCAGATACGAACGCAGGAGGCGCACCAACGCCGCGGACTGGGGCGCGCGCTCATGGCAGCGTTGGCTAACGAGGCTTTGGATCGCAGCGCGCAAACCGGCGTGCTGGCAGCAACCGAGATGGGGCGCGGCTTGTATGAGGCAATCGGATGGCGCGTGCATTCGCCTTATACGAGCGCGTTTATCCCGGGTAGATCAGACCAGCCTGATCCGCCGGTGTAAGCGGAGCCAAGCGATCTAGGACTGGCGGAAACTCGGCGACGGAAGAAATGGTGCGATCATGAGATCGGCTCGCCTCTGAACCGCGCCAACACCCATTCCACCGCGTCGTCCCAAGCATCGATGCGGGCGTGGGCGTGTGCGGCGGGCGGGATGGTCGGCGCGATCGACGGCTCCGCAATCATATGAAGCCGGAAGACGTCGGGTGCGTGGCGGGCGACCGAGGTGTGATGCGTCTCGAGATCGTCGACGAAGACGGTGACGCTCGATCCATGCTCGGCCGCGAGCTGGGCCACCGGCCGCCCCTTGCCACCCTGATTGCACACGACGCGGTAGCGGATGCCGAGCGCGTCGAGCTGTGCCACCCGCCCGGCGTGGCACCAATCCTGGAGGTTGGTAAGGATGACGATGTCGGCGACCTGGCCGATCCGTTCCAAGGCCTCGCCCGCGCCGGGCGCCAGCGTCTGGCGGTCCATTTCGGTGCGGAAGAAACCATCGAGCAGCGGCCAGACCTGCGGGGTCGGGACGAGCGTGCCGGATTCGCGATGGGTCAAGGCGGTCTCGAAGGCGCCGCCTTCGGGTCGAAAATCGATGCCGTGGGCCTCGTCGAGCCATTCGCCGAAGTGTCGCACCATGTGCAGAAGGACTTCGTCGCAGTCGGTGATGAGCAGGGGGCGGGTCACGCTTCCAGCGCCTCGCGCGCATCGACCAGCGCCTGCGGACGAACAGCCAGCGCCTCCGCACAGGCGATCAAATCGGGCTCAAAGGCTTCTAGGAAGCCGAGCAGCGCGGCCAGTACCGCCGGCTCCATCGCGCGATCGCGCAGGTCGTCGCTATCGAGCCCGGTGAGCGCCAGCATGCGGTCGGCGCGTGCCTGATCGCTCACCGTCCAGGCAAGCGCGCGCAGGGCGATCGCCACCGGGTCGTCGACACTGTGCTTGTTGCTGGCGATCATGATGGCCTGAAGCTGGATGGCAATCCGGAGCCGTCCCGGTGGCCAATAAGGGGCGCCTTGTCGAGCAATTATGTGCCGGAAGTTGGTGATTGCGATGCCACAATCCAGCGCCGCTAAGCGGTAACGATCCAGCCGTCGGTCACCGTCACCGACCAAGCCGGTAGCACCGATCCGGCGCACGGTCCGCCGACACAGCGCCCGCTCGCGATATCGAACAAGGCGCCATGCCACGAACAGGCGATCAGGCTGCCGTCGGGCGTTAGATAGCGGTCGAGTTCCTGCGCGAGCGGCAGGCCCGCATGCGGGCAGCGGTCGCGATAGCCGAATATTCGATCGCCCTTGCGGACGATGAAGCCGTGGAAGCGGCCGGCCTTCATCTGCAGCACGAAATTGCGGGCGGTTCCGTCGGGGATATCGGCGAAGGCAGCAAGGCGAACGCCGGGCGGAGCTTCGGTCAGCCGTTCAGCGTCGGTCACGCGGGATCGGCGTCGGGCTGGCGATCGGGATGCGCGGCGGCGAATGCCGGGTGCGCGCGCGCCGTAGCGGCTGCGGCGGTCAGCTGCGGATATGGGGCCAGATCGATGCCGACACGCTCGGCATTATAGACCTGCGGCACCACGAAACAGTCGGCCATGGTCGGAAAATCGCCAAAGGCGAAGCCGTTGCCATGGCGGGCGATCATCACTTCCAGCGCGGCGAATCCCTCGTCGATCCAATGCGCAACCCAGCCGTCAATCTGCTGTTGCGGCCTTTCAAATTCGTTCTTTAAATATTTGAGAATACGAAGGTTGTTGAGAGGGTGAATGTCGGCAGCGATCGTCCCTGCCATCGCGCGGACGATCGCGCGCTGCTCGATTGCGCCGGGGAGCAAGGCCGGGCTGGGCCAACGTTCCTCCAGCCATTCGAGGATGGCAAGGCTTTGGATGAACGTTTGGCCTTCATATTCCACCGCCGGCACCAGTCCGGCAGGGGCAATGGCGCGATACGCCGGGTTTTTCTGCTCGCCGCGTCTGAGATCATGCCCGACCTGGTCATAGGCGAGCCCCTTGAGGTTGAGCGCGATCCGCACGCGATAGGCGGCGCTGGAGCGCCAATAGCCATGGAGGATCAGCTTGCTCATGGCGCAGGCAATATCACCGCGCTGCACGCACCGAAACCGATCGGCACATAGCCGTCCGCCCGGGCCGTCGCCCGTAGGATGACCTCGTCTCCATCGGCGAGGAACGTGCGCGTTTCGCCCGTGGGTAAAGTCACCGGCGCCTTCCCGCCCTGGCTGATCTCCAGCAGGCTGCCGAAACCGCCCGCCTCGGCGGCCGAGATGGTACCGGTGCCGATCAGGTCGCCCGGCTGAAGGTTGCAACCGTTGGAGGCATGGTGGGTGACGATCTGCGCCATCGTCCAATACATGTTGGTGGCAGGGCCGCGGCTGAGCACGAACGGCGCCGTGTCCTCGCGGCGCATCTGCTCACTGGCGATGCGCACCTCCAGCTCCAGGGCGAACGCGCCGTGTTGCTGGTCGTGCGTGTCGAGCAGGTAAGCCAAAGGCTGCGGGTCGCCCTCCGGCCGTGGCGGCTGGGGCAGGCGGAACGGTGCCAGCGCCTCGGCCGTCACCACCCAGGGCGAGATGGTCGAATGAAAATTCTTGGCGAGGAACGGCCCAAGCGGCTGATATTCCCACGCCTGAATGTCGCGCGCCGACCAGTCGTTGAGCAGGCAATAGCCGGCAATATGTTGCGGTGCTTCCCTGATCGGGATCGGGCGGCCGAGCTCATTGCCTTTCCCGACCCAGATGCCGAGCTCGAGCTCGTAATCCAACCGGCGCGATGGCCCGAAGCTCGGCGCATCCTCGTCCGGGCCCTTGCGCTGACCGTTGGGACGCACGACCGGCACGCCGGTCGGGCGGACCGACGAGGCGCGACCGTGATAGCCGATCGGCACATATTTGTAATTGGGCAGCAGCGGATTGTCGGGCCGGAACTGCTTGCCGACATTCATGGCATGATGAATGCCGACATAGAAATCGGTGTAATCGCCGATCGCGGCCGGCAGATGCACCACGCACTCGGCAGCCCTGTGCAGCAACGGCGTGAGCGCGTCCCGATTGGCCGGATCGGACAATAATTGCGACAAACGCCGGCGCATCGCCAAGCGATCGGCTGACGGCAGAGCGAGCAGCGGGTTGAGCGTGGTGCCGGTCAGCAAATGGCCGACCGCCTCCGGCAGCAAGGCCCCTACCCCGCTCAGCTCGAGGATCCTGTCGCCGATCGCCACGCCTGGCCGCGCGTGATGGCCGGGCGGCGAGAAGATGCCGAGCGGCAAATTCTGGATCGGGAAATCGGGGTGGCCGTTGGCGGATTCGATCCAGGACGTGCGCGCCGGATCGTGGGTTTCGTCGATCGCGCTCATGGCAGCTTGGCCTTGTCGAAGCCGGACCAGCAATCGTCATAATCGAGCTGGCAGAGCGGCGTTTCGCTCGCCCAGCGGGTCGGGCGGATCACCCAGCGGCTTTCGAACATGAAGGCCATTGTCCCTTCGATCTTGTGGGGTTTGAGCTCGGCGGCAACGGCCTTCCCATAACTCGGCTGATCGGGGCCGTGGCCCGACATCTGGTTGTGCAAGGATGCCCCGCCGGGGGCAAAGCCGCCCTCCTTTGCATCATAGGCGCCTTCGATCAGGCCCATATATTCGCTCATCACATTACGATGGAACCAGGGCGGGCGGAATGTGCCCTCGGCCACCATCCAGCGCGGCGGGAAGATCACGAAATCGCAATTAGCCGTGCCGTGGATCTCGCTTGGCGAAGTCAGCACGGTGAAGATCGACGGGTCGGGATGGTCGAAGCTGACGGTGTTGATCGTGTTGAAGCGGGTCAGGTCATAGCGGCAGGGCGCGAGATTGCCGTGCCAGGCGACGACATCGAATGGACTGTGGTCGAGCGTGGTCGCCCACAATCTGCCCTGGAATTTCTGGATGACCTCGCACGGCGTGTCGACATCCTCAAACCAGGCTACCGGCGTTTCGAAGTCACGCGAATTGGCGAGGCCGTTAGAGCCGATCGGGCCGAGGTCCGGCAGCCGGAAGGGCGCGCCATAATTTTCGCAGACGTAACCGCGCGATGGTCCGGCAAGTTCGACGCGGAACCGTATTCCGCGCGGGATGAGGACGATCTGCAGTGGTGCCACGTCGATGCGGCCAAGTTCCGTGACGATAGTCAGCGCGCCTTGTTGCGGCACGATCAGCAATTCGCCATCGGCATTCTGGAAAGCGCGGCCCGCCATCGAGGCGTTGGCGGTATAGAGGTGGATACCGATCCCCGCCCCCGTCGCGACGTCGCCATTGCCGCCATAGGAGGTCAGGCCGTCGATAAAGTCGGTCGGCACCTCAGGCAGCGGCAAAGGGTCCCAGCGCAGGCGATTGGGGGTGGGTGGCAGCTCATCGAACGGTGCGGAGCGCAGCAATGGCGCGCCGTCATAAGGCTTGTACGGCGGATGGCTTGCGGTTGGTCGCAGCCGATAGAGCCAGGAGCGCTTATTCTCGGCCCGCGGCGCGGTGAACGCGGTGCCGGACAATTGCTCGGCGTAGAGGCCGAACGGCGCTTTCTGGGGCGAGTTGCGGCCGACCGGCAGCGCGCCGGGCACGGCTTCGCTCGCGAAATGACTGCCGAAGCCGGTGAGGTAATCGGTCATGGGACGTGCCTACACAGTCCCGCCCCTCCTGAGGAGAGGCTGAGCTTGTCGAAGCCTCGTCTCGGAGGATCCCTCGAGACGGCATTTCGACAAGCTCAATACCTCCTCAGGATGAGCGGCTTTTAAGATCTATTCGTCGACGGTGATCACGCCCCGACGGATCTGGTCGAGCTCGATCGATTCGTACAGCGCCTGGAAATTGCCGTTGCCGAAGCCTTCATTGCCCTTGCGCTGAATGATTTCGAAAAAGATCGGGCCGAACATATTCTCGGTGAAAATCTGCAGCAGAAGCCCCTCGTCGCCGATGTCGCCGTCAATGAGGATGCGGTTTTTGCGGAGGCGTTCGAGATCCTCGCCATGGCCGGGGACGCGCTTGTCGACCAGCTCGTAATAGGTCTCGATCGTGTCCTGCAGGCGAACGCCGCGTGCACGCAGCCGTTCGACGGTGTCGTAAATGTCGTCGGTGGTGAGCGCGAGATGCTGGATCCCCTCGCCCTGATAATCGCGGATGAATTCCTCGATCTGGCTATGCTCGTCCTGGCTTTCGTTGAGCGGGATGCGGATTGCCTTGTCGGGCGCGATCATCGCCTGGCTGAACAGGCCGGTCGCCTTGCCCTTGATGTCGAAATATTTCTGCTCTTCGAAGCCGAACAGGGTGCGGTAGAATTCGGACCAGACGCGCATCTGGCCGCGCTTCACATTGTGCGTGAGGTGATCGAGCAGATCGAGGCCGACATTGTTGGCGGCTTCCGCCGCGCGCCAGCCGTCAAATTCGGCCCAGTCGGCGTAGAGGTCGCTGCCGTCCTTGATGAAATAGAGATAGGAACCGCCAATCCCCTCGATGACGGTGTCGTCCTCTTCGGTCGCCTTTCCGCCATTGGCGAGCGCCCATTCCAGCGCCGCCTGCGGATCGGCGACGCGGAACGCCATTGCGCTGGCAGAGGCACCGTGGGCGTTGCGGAACTCCGCCACGCGGCCGGCGGCGTCGCGGTTGAGCATCAGGTTGATGCGGCCCTGCTTGTAGCGGGTAATGTTCTTGGTCGGATGGCGGTGGCTGGGAACGAAGCCCATCTGCTCGAACTGGCGGCCCATCGCCTCCGGATCGGGCGAGGTGAACTCGACAAACTCGAAGCCGTTGAGGCCCAACGGGTTTTGCGGGTCGACGGGATTGCTGGCCATGGCCGCCTCCAAACTGGTATCAGGTGAAACTATCTTTGCCGCTTTGCGAAGATCGTGTCAAAGGTTACCAACGCGCATGGTCGCCGATCCGCTGCGCCTCGACGCATTCATCCCTTTCCGGCTCTCGGTGACGTCGAACCTCGTGAGCGAAACGATCGCCAGCACCTATCAGGCCCTGTTCGGCCTCACGATTCCGGAATGGCGATTGATCGCAGTCATCGCGGAAGACGAGGGCACGACCCAGCAGCAAGTCGGCCGGCGGACGCGAATGGACAAGGTGACGGTCAGCCGCGCGACCATCGCCCTGGTCGAGCGTGGCCTGGTCGAACGGCGGCCGCACAGCAGCGACCGCCGCTCCCAGTCGCTGCATCTGACGAAGAGCGGGCGCGATCTCTATGCAGCGATCGCGCCCAAGGCCTTGGAACTGGAGCGCCGCATCTTCGCGGATTTCGCGCCCGAAGATGTCGTGGCGTTCAGCGCGATGCTGCTACGCGTGCAGCAGGCGACGCTGGCCGTCCGCGACGAAGCTTAGATCATGCCGAAATAGTGGAGCACCGCCACGACGGCGATCAACAGCGCGACCGCGGCGATGATCCCGGCGACGTTCACGCCGGTCTTCTCTACGACAACTTCCTTATGATCGTCCGACATTGAAATCCTCCTGTTCGTTGCTGACCCGTAACGCAGCATGACAGAAGAGCGTTCCCTGATCAGGCCTTGAGCAGCGCCGCCGTGCGAGCATCGATGCGACGGTCGAGGATCGTGAGCGGCATCGCGCCGTCACGCAGCACCTTGTGGAATTCGCGCAGCTCGAACCGCGCGCCGAGCGCTTTCTCCGCCCGCGCGCGGGCCGCGGTCCAGGTCATGTGACCGACCTTGTAGCTGCACGCCTGCCCCGCCATCGTGCAATAACGTTCGACTTCGCGCTGGGAGCGTGCGCGCGCGAAGCCGGTGGTGGCGACCAGATAATCGGTGGCCTGTTCACGCGTCCATTTGCGTGCGTGGAGACCCGTATCCACCACCAGCCGCGCGGCGCGGAACAGGAAGGACTGGAGATAGCCGGCGCGCTCCAGCGGCGTCTGATAGGCATGCAGCTCGTTCGCAAGCTGCTCGGCGTAGAGCGCCCAGCCTTCGGTATAAGCGGAAAAGAAGCCCGACGCCTTGCGCAGGATCGGGATGTCCTTGGATTCCTGCGCGACGCTGATCTGAAGATGGTGACCGGGAACGCCCTCATGATAGGTCAGGGACGGCAGCCCATATTTGGGCCAGTCGCCGACATCCTTCAGATTGATGAAGTAGATCGCAGGGCGCGATCCATCGAGCGCTCCGCGCTGATAATAGCCATTGGACGCGCCGTCTTGGATCTCGACCGGGACCGCGCGGATTTCGAGCGGGGTGCGCGGCATGTCCGCAAACGCGCGTGGCAGCCGCCCATACATGTCCTTGACGCCCGCATTGAGGCTGGCGATCAACGCCAGCCGCCCCTCGGCGCTGTCGGCGTAGAGCTGGCTGGGATCGTTGTTGAGCGCGGTCAGCCGCTCGCCAACCGAGCCTTTGCTATAGCCCTGGCTCTTGAGGATCGTGTCGAGGTCGGCGCTGATCGATGCCACCTGCTCGAGGCCGAGTTTCTGCACCTCGGCAGGCGTAAGCGTGGTGGTAGTCGCCTGTTCGAGCGCGGCGGCGTAGATTTCGTCGCCATTCGGCAGCCGCCAGATGCCGGCGATGTTGCTCGCGCCGGGACGCAGCTGCCTGAGCAAGGCGATCTGGCGGTCGAGCGCAGGATAGACCTGCCGATCGACGATCGAAGCGGCTCGCGCTTGCCAATCGCCTGCGATGTTCCTTGCCTGCGCGCGTGTGACGAGCGAGCGCACCATCGCACTTTGCGCGGCGGCAGGGCCGCGCAATTTGGCCATTTGCCCGAGCGTTAGGTCGAGACTGAAATCCGGCGCGAGCAAACCGCGCGCGGCCTGCGCACGTTGCACTTCGCTGTCCTGATCGAGCGCGCGTGCGAATTGCGCGAGGCGATCGAGATAGGCCTCGCAATCTTCGGCAGTCGCGATACTGTGCGATCCGTTGAGGAAGTCTGGCACCGAGTAATAAGCGCCCCCCTGCTGGTAAATGCGATAAGGCCGCTGGGCGCTGTCGATGCCAAACTGCTCGTAGGGCAGATTGCGGCTTTTCATCGAGTAAAGGATGACATCGCGATTGAGCGCGGCCGCGTCGGACAGACCGGAAGCATCAATGGCCTCAAGGCGCGCAATCCAGGCGCGTGTGCGCGCGGCATCGCGCGCGGACTCTGCTGCCGATCGATCGGACAGCTGGTGCTTGGCTGCGGCGTGCGCGCCTTTGTCGAGACCCAGCGAGGTCGCCAGTTCGGGCGATTGCTGCAGCAGATCGGCGAAGATCGCGTCGAACAGCGCATTGAGCTGCGCATCGCCGGCCTGCGCCAGGGCGCACTCAGGGATGCCAGCCGCCGCCAGGGCCGCTGCGCTCGAAGCAAGGAAAGCACGACGGTCCATGATGCGCTCCGTGAATCAGAATTTTCAGACGCTTAGCGGGCTTCGCCAGCTCCCGTCACCTCTGCTGGCTTCATAAAGAACCCGATAACCTGCTTCAGCCGAGCCTCTTCCCCTGCCGGCCCGCCATTTCGACCACATATTGCCATGCGACGCGCCCGGAGCGGCCACCACGTTGCGTGGCCCAGGTGATGGCGTCGTGGGGATCCAGGGTCAGGCCATATTGGCGGGCATAGCCTTCCAACATGGCCACGTAGGTCGGCTGATTGATGACATGGAAGCCCAGGCTCAGCCCGAAACGGTCGGCCAGTGCGAGCTTGTCGTCGGCGACGTCGCGCGGATTGATGGCGCTGTCCTGCTCCGCCATATCGCGCGCCAGGATGTGCCGGCGATTGGCGGTGACATGCAGCCGCGCGTTGGCCGGCCGCGCCTCCGCTCCGCCCTCGAGCACCGAACGCAGCAAGCGCGGTGCCTCGCTCGGCTCGGCGAAGCCGAGATCGTCAATGAACAGTACGAAGGCGCGGGGCACATCCGCGAGCGCTGCGAACAGGCCGGGAAGCTCGGCCAGTCCGTCGCCCGCCACCTCGACCAGGGCGATCGAGCCGCCCTCGGCTTGGATCTGGCCGATTGCCGCCTTGACCAGCGCCGACTTGCCGGTCCCGCGCGCGCCCCACAACAGCACGTCATGCGCGGGCAGGCCCTGGCCGAGGCGCCGCATATTGCCGAGCACGGCTTCCTTCTGGGCATCCATGCCCTCCAGCAATGTCAGCGGCAGCGGCGCAAAGGCGCGTGCGGCCTGCAGCGCGCCGTCGCGCCAGACATAAGCGGGGTGCGCCAGCGGATCGTCACCGACGGGCGCCGGTGGAGCAATCCGTTCGAGCGCGGCCGCGATCCGCGCGAGGATGTCGTTGGTCATTGGGCCATTTTCGCTAAAGCCGGGCCGTCCAGGCGCCAGGGCTGCCATCCGCTTTGAGCCCGGCCCCCGATCGCGCGATAGAAATCCATGGCGGACGTGTTCCAGTCGAGCACCGCCCAGTCGATCCGGGCACAGCCGCGCGCCTGCGCTTCGCGTGCCAGCGCCTGGAACAGGGCCTTGCCGGCGCCGGTTCCGCGCGCTTCGTCGGCGACGAACAGGTCCTCCAGATAAATTCCGGGGCGGCCGGTCCAGGTGGAATAATTGAGAAACCAGATCGCAATTCCGGCAATATCGCCTTCAATTTCAGCTACAAAGGCGTGAACTTGAGCATCGTCAGCGAACAATGTTTCGGTCAACGACTGCTCGGTCGCGGCGACCGCGTCCGGCTCGCGCTCATAGGTCGCGAGCGCGACGATCAGCCGCAGGATGGCGGGAACGTCGGCCGGGCTGGCACGGCGCACGATCATGCGGCCGCCTCGGTCGCAGGACCCGGCGTCGCCTTGCCACGCATCGCGATCGCGCAGCCGCCGATGATCATCGCGGCACCCAATAAGGTCAGGGGCAGCACTCTCTCTCCGAACACGATCGCTCCCAAGATAGCCGCCCACACAAAGGCGGTGAACTCCACCGGCAAAAGCCGCTGCGCCTCGGCCCGGGCATAGGCCCAGGCGATCAGCAGCGACGATATGATCGCCAGGCCGGCCGCCAGGCAAATCAGCGGCGCGTATTGCAGCGGGAGCGCTATCGCCGCAACCGGCGCCCCCAGTACGAACAGGCCCGAGAAGACCAGATTGGTGAAAAAGGTGATCTCGATCGCGCCTGCCAGCAAGGCTGAACGGCGTAGCAGCACCAGATTATAGGCATAGAACAGGCTGGCGATGACGATCGCTATCGCGCCATGCAGCGCCTGCGGGCCGCCGCCCTCCCCGCTCTTGCCGATGACGATCACGATCACACCGGCGAAAGCGAGTGCACAGGCGACGATCGCGCTACGACGGATTTTCTCCCCCAGCATCGGTGCCGCGAGCAGCAGGGCAATGATCGGCGACAGGAAAGTGAGCGCGACGCCTTCGGCCATCGGCACGCGCACCAGCCCCCAAAAGAACAGGAACACCGAAATGCCCGCAGCGCCGCTGCGCTTGATGTGGAGGAGGATGCGGCCGCGCGCCGGCCATGTCTCGCGCAGGATAAGGAACGGCACCGCGCTCATCGCCAGCCCGACCAGCGAGCGCCACAGCATCGCATTATAGGCGCCGATATCGATCGACACCCGCTTCATGACCGCGTCCATGCAGGAGAAAGTCGCGATGCCGAGGCATGCAACGAGGAAAGGAACGATCGGGCGGCTTGTTGATCGAGTCACGGCCCGGCCCTCTGCCATTTCCCGACGAGAGCCGGGGCGCGGGTCACCGGCCGGTACTGGGCCCCGGCTCTCGTCGGGGAATAATGCATCGATAGTGTCGCCTCGCGAGCGATATTCACTCCGCCGCCACGGCGAGGGCCGCGTTGGCCGCTTCAATCTCGGCGGCCTTGGCCTCGACCAGTCGAACGATATGCTCGATCATATCCTCGTCCTGGACGGTGTGATCGGTCACGCCGGACAAATATACCATATGCTTGCCGTTACCGCCGCCGGTAAGACCGATATCCGTCTCGCGCGCTTCGCCCGGGCCGTTGACGACACAGCCGAGGACAGACAGCGACATCGGCGTGCGAATGTGCGTCAGCCGCGACTCCAATGCTTCCACGGTGCGGATCACGTCGAAGCCCTGGCGCGCGCAGGACGGGCAGGAAATGACGCGCACGCCGCGCTGGCGCAATCCGAGCGCCTTCAGCATCTCGAAGCCGACGCGCACTTCTTCCTCGGGCTCGGCCGAGAGCGAGACGCGGATCGTGTCGCCGATGCCGAACCACAGCAGGCTGCCCATGCCGATCGAGGATTTGACGGTGCCCCCAATCAGTCCGCCCGCCTCGGTGATACCCAGGTGCAGCGGACAATCGACGACATCGGCGAGCTGCTGATAGGCGGCAACGGCGAGGAACAGGTCCGACGCCTTCACCGCGACCTTATATTCGTGGAAGTCGAGGTCCTGCAGATATTTGATATGGTCGAGGGCGCTCTCGACCAGCGCCTCCGGGCAAGGTTCGCCATATTTTTCGAGCAAATCGCGCTCAAGGCTGCCGGCATTGACGCCGATCCGCATCGAGCAGCCATTGGCCTTGGCCGCGCGCACGACCTCGGCAACGCGGGCGGCGGAACCGATATTGCCCGGATTGATGCGCAGGCAGGCAGCGCCCGCATCCGCCGCCTCGAGCGCGCGCTTATAGTGGAAATGGATATCCGCCACGATCGGTATGCGCGACGCGCGCACGATCTGGCGCAACGCTGCGGTCGAGGCCTCGTCCGGACAGGAGACGCGGATGATGTCCGCGCCCGCTTCCTCGCAGCGGCGGATCTGGTCGACCGTGGCACGCACGTCGTCCGTCGGCGTATTGGTCATCGTCTGCACGGTGATCGGCGCGCCGCCCCCGACCGGTACGTTGCCGACCATGATCTGGCGAGACTGGCGGCGCGTGATATCGCGCCAGGGGCGTATGGAGGACATGAACCCTCTATAGGCGTTCGCGCTTACGGTTCAAAGACGCTGTTCTACACCCGCCCGATAGCGGCGGCTGCCCTTCACGCTCCGGCCGTCGGCCAGTACCACTACGAAATCGCCCGACTGGTTGGTCTCGATCCGGCGGATGGCGTCGCGATTGACGAGCCGACTGCGGTGGATGCGGACGAAGCGCCCGCCCAGCTCCGTCTCCATCGTCGCGAGGGTCGCGCGATTGAGCAGGGTCCGGCCCGCGACTTCTATCTCGACATAATTGCCTGCCGCGACGAGCTGGACGATGTCGGCGATCGGCACCTGATGCGTCACGGCGCCGTCGCTGACCGCCAGATAGCGGTCCCGTGGCAGATCGGCCGCCACGGGCGCAGTGCCGACGCGTGCGAGCAGCCATTGGCACAGTGCGGCCAGCGCCACGAACTGGAGATAGGTCGGGATATCCTTGCGAAATTCGTACAGATACGGGTTCGCGATACCGCCCTGGAAATGATAGGTCGCGCCCTCAAGCGCGTAAGCAACGTTCCGCAACGCGATCATCAAGGCGATGTGGATGCCGGAGGCGATCGGCAGGCCGGCCAGGAAGAGAATTGCGGCCACGGGCCACGAAAAACGCGGCGGCCGGATGCGCGCGACCGCCCACCAGATCAGCGCCGCCACGCTTAACCAGGCGAATATGCTCGTCGCCTGCCAGATCCAGATATGCGCCACCGTCTCGTGCACGCCGGCGGCGTCGAAATCGCTGATCATGGATTCGGCGTTGCCGACCGTGATCAGCGCCAGCACGAGCAGGAAGATGGCCGCCATGAGCATTGCGAGCTTGCGACGCGTGCCGCTCGCCCCCGCACCCCCGCCGTTCGTCCCTGCCACGTTTTCGCTCATCCCCATGGTGCCGCCGGACATCCCCTGCCTGTAGCGATCGCCCGCCCCACCGATCTAGCCCCGCTCCACCAGCAACTGCCAGCGGAGATATGGCAATGGAAACGGGCAGGCCGGCGCACCGGCATTACGGCATGGATTGGCTGCGGATCGGCGCCTTCCAGCTTCTCATCCTCTACCATGTCGGCATGGCGTTCGTGCCGTGGGCATTTTCGGTCAAGATGACCCCGCCGATCGACTGGACGGTCGTGCCGATGTTTCTCACCAACCCGTGGCGCCTTTCGCTGCTGTTCGTGGTCTCGGGTTTCGCTAGCGCGGCTCTGTTCGCGCGCAGCCCCAGCGTCGGTGCGCTCATGCGCTCCCGGCTGGCGCGGCTTGGCATCCCTTTGCTGTTCGGGATGGCGGTGATCGTGACGCCGCAGCCGTGGGTCGAACTGGTGACACAGCATGGTTATTCCCATGGCTTCGGCTATTTCCTCCTGCACGATTATTACCGGCCGCAGGCGATCGATGGCGTGATCGTGCCGACCTATATGCATCTGTGGTTCGTGGTCTATCTGCTTGCCTACACACTGCTGTGGGGTGCGTTGCTGACCTTGCCAGGGGCATGGAAAGAGCGCGCGAAGCGCGTGGCGGAGCGGTCGTTGGCGGGACCGGCGTTGCTGCCGATCGGCATTACCGCCTTCTTCTGCATCCACAATTTCGTGTCGCCCGGCTGGTCCGACACGCATTTGTTCGTCAACGACTGGAGCGCACATCTCGACTATTTCAGCGCCTTCCTGTTCGGGATCCTGTTACGCCACTCGCATCCCGTTCGCGCTGCCGTCGCTCGCTGGTGGAAGATTGCAGGCATCGCCGCACTTCTGGGTTGGGCCTATCTTGCGTGGGCGGAACTCGCTTATCCGGGCGACGCGCGATTGAGCTACGCGCTCAGCCTGCTGTACCGGATCGCGCGCTCGACCGAGGCATGGGGCGCGATCGTGGCGCTGATCGGCCTCGCCGAAACGCACTGGAACCATGACAGCAAATGGCGGCCGATGCTCGCGGAAGCGGTATTCCCCTTTTACATCGTCCACCAGACGTTGATCTTGGTCGTGGGCTATTGGTTGCTGAGCACGCCGACGACTGGGCTGGAACGCTTCCTGATCCTGGTGGTGGCGACGTTCGCGGGATGCTGGCTGTTCTATCTGATCGGCCGAAACATCGCTCCGCTGCGGCCGCTGATCGGACTGAAGCGCCAGACCGCCACCAAGCCGGTTTCCGCCGGGCACGTGCTGGTCTAGACCGGCATCATGTCAACGCCCGCGCCAACCTGGACGATCGTCATCCACGGTGGTGCGGGCAGCATGACGCGCGACAATCTGGCACCTGCCGAAGATGCCGCGGCTCGCACCGCGCTCGGCGCAGCGCTCGACGCCGGGGCGTTCCTCCTGCGTGATGGCGGAACGGCGTTGGATGCGGTGCAGGCGGCCGTACGCGTGCTGGAGGACGATCCCCACTTCAACGCCGGGCGCGGATCGGTCTTTACCGCCGAGGGCCGCATCGAATGTGACGCCGCGATCATGGACGGCGCCGCTCTTAAGGCCGGTGCGGTGGCAGGCGTGCGCTCGACCAAGAATCCGATCCTGCTGGCGCGCGAAGTGATGGATCGTTCGACCCACGTATTCCTCGCGGGCGCCGGCGCGGACGCGTTCGGCCGTGCCCACGAAGTGGAGGCGGCCGACCCGGGCTGGTTCGAGACACCCGAGCGGCGGCGGCAGCTCGATGAAATTCTCGCTAATCCCGACCTGCCGTTCGACAGCGCCATGAAATATGGGACGGTCGGCGCGGTGGCCGTCGACGGCAGCGGCCATGTCGCGGCTGCGACCTCCACCGGCGGGCTCACGGGCAAGAAATGGGGCCGCGTCGGTGATTCGCCGCTGATTGGCGCCGGCACCTATGCCGACGATCGCGCAGCGGCGGTTTCGTGCACCGGCGCGGGTGAATATTTCATCCGGCTGGGCGTAGCGCATGAGATTTGCGCGCGCGTCCGTCTGGCCGGTTGGACCATCGAGGATGCGGCCGATACACTGATCGACGAATTGGGCGACATGGACGGCAAAGGCGGCGTGATCGTGGTCTCGCCCGACGGCTCCGGCGGCTGGGCCTTCAACACCAAGGCGATGTATCGCGCCATGGCGACGCATGATTCTTTGCCCGAGATCGCGATCTACGGCGACGAATGACCTTGCGCCGTCATGCGGCTGGTCTAACCGGCCTTGCATGATCCGGTCCCTCCAGGCGCTGCTGGCAGCGTTCGCCCTGTTGCTCCTCCCCTCCCCTGCTTTTGCCTGGTGGGAATATGGGCACGAGACCACCGCCGAAGTCGCGATGAAGCTGGTGCAGCCGCGGACGAGGCAATCCATCGAGTGGCTGCTCAAGCGGCAGAAAGTGCTGGAGACCCCGACCTGTCCGGCCCGGACGATCGAGGAGGCGTCGGTCTGGCCGGATTGCATCAAGACGCTCGGCGACCGGTTCAATTATGCCTATAATTGGCACTTCCAGGACGTCGACATCTGCAAACCGTTCGACCTTAAGGAATGGTGTGCCGACGGCAATTGCGTGTCCAAGCAGATCGCGCGGGCGCAGCGCATGGTCGCCGACCGGGAATTGCCCGCCCGTGACCGCCTGATGGCGCTGGCATTCCTGGTCCATTTCACCGGCGATCTGCATCAGCCGCTGCATGGCGCGGAACATGACGGCGATCAGGGCGGCAACAAGGTCAAGGTGAGCTACGGCTTCATACCGCGCACCAACCTCCATTCCGTGTGGGACGGTCTGCTCGCCGATCGGGCAATCTCATCGCCGCCCGGCGGCGCCGATGGCATCCTGTCGCAGGTGCCGCCAGCCGATCGTGCCGTGCTGGCCCAGGGGTCGCTCGAAGATTGGAGCCGCGAGAGCTGGCAGCTGGCGAAAACCATCGTTTATGGCAGCGTGATCGCGGATCCGTGCGCATCGCCGGCGCCGGCCAAGGTGACATTCGACCAGGCCAAGATCGTGGAATTGATGCCCGCGCTGCGCCTGCAAGTCGCCAAGGGCGGCATCCGGCTGGCGCGGCTGCTGGACGAGGCGCTCGACGGCAATCACCCCGAGGTGGCTCATCCGCCGAAGCCGCCGAAGAAGGGCTGATGCGCTATTTTCTGGATACGGAGTTTAACGGCTTCGGCGGCTGCCTGATCAGCCTGGGCCTCGCATCGGAGGAGGGCGATCAGGATTATTATGTGGTCGTGCCGATGGCTGAGGAGCCGTTGCCGTGGGTCGCACAGCACGTCATCCCTTATTTGAAGAGCGTGCCGACCATGCTCTACAACCAGCTCGACCCGATCGCTGCGGCGCACGACATCGCCGCCTATCTGCGCACCGATCCTGAGCCTGAAATCGTCGCAGACTGGCCGGAGGACATCGCATTGTTCTGCCGGCTGTTACAAACCGGGGACGGCGAGATCGTCGACGTGACCAACATCCGCTTCCACTTCCTGCGGACACCGGGCTTTTCGACCGCGCGCAACAGCAAAGTCCCGCACAACGCCTTGCATGATGCACGCGCCCTGCGGGACTTCGTCCTGTCCACCGAACGATAAAGCTAGCTCCTCCCGCGAAAGGGAGGAGCCTTGCGACTATTGCGGAACGACGGTGACCGCACGGCGGTTCTGCGCCCAGCTTTCCTCGTCGGAGCCAGCCGCGACCGGGCGTTCCTTGCCGTAGCTGATCACGCTGATGCGCGCCGCGCTTATGCCGGCATTGATCAGGAAATTCTTGGCCGAATTGGCGCGACGATCGCCGAGCGCGAGGTTATATTCGCGCGTGCCGCGTTCGTCGCAATGGCCTTCCACGGTGACGCGGACATTCGGATATTTGCGCAACCACGCCGCCTGCCGGGTCAGGATGGCGGTCGCTTCGCTGTCGATATCCGAACTGTCGGTGGCGAAATGGACCGTATCGGTCCCCGCCTGCGCCAGCATATCGGCGCGCGAACCCGGGGTGACGCCGTTCGTGGCATCCGTCGTCGTGCTGCCACTGTCCTGCCCGGTCGTGGTGGTGCCGCTTGGCGGCGGCGGCGGCAGCTTGGCCGGCGGCTTCTTGGTGCAGCCGGCAACGGCGATCAGGGCTGCCGTGGTCAGCAGCATGGTCGTCTTGTTCATCGTTGCACTCCTTCGGTTATAGTTGATCAGGGTAGTAACGGTCCCCAGGCGGGGTCCGATCCATCGAGCGGCGTCGGCACGCGGCGCTCGTTGACGCCGGTCAGATCGACCGACCACAAATCGGCGCGGCCCGAGCCCTGGGCGGTGCGGAAGAACATCAGCACGCGCCCATTAGGCGCCCAGGTTGGGCCTTCGTCCTGCCAACCATTGGTGAGGTTCTTCGCGCCCGAGCCGTCAACTCCCATCGTGCCGACCGAGAAGCCGCCACCGATATGCGTGTAGGCGATGAGGTCGCCGCGCGGGCTCCAGACCGGGGTTGCGTAGCGGCCACCGCCAAAGCTGATCCGCCGTTGGCCTGAACCATCGGCGCTCATCACATAGAGCTGCTGCGTGCCGGAGCGATCGCTTTCGAACACGATCTTGCTGCCGTCGGGCGAATAGCTGCCACCGGTATCGATCCCCGGCGAGGTCGTCAGCCGGGTCGCCGCGCCGCCGCTCGACGAGACACGATAGATGTCGCAATTGCCGTTGACGATCATCGAGAACAGGATCGAGCGGCCGTCGGGCGAAAAGCGCGGCGCGAAGGTCGTATAGGGCTGGTCGACCACCAGCCGCTTGCGGCCCGAACCCACGTCGTAGACGTAGACGCGCGGCTGGTCATTCTCGAACGACATGAACACAACCGTCTGGCGCGCGGGCGCGAAGCGCGGCGTCAGGACGAGGCTCTGGCCGTTGGTGATGAAGCGATGATTGGCGCCGTCCTGGTCCATGATCGCCAGTCGCTTGGTGCGGTTTTTCTTCGGCCCGGTTTCGGAGACATAGATCACCTGGCTATCGAAATAGGGGCCCTCGCCGGTGAGGCGGGCATAGACCGTGTCGGCGCATTTATGAGCCGCGCGGCGCCATTCGGACGGCTTTACGACGAAGCCCTGCCGCGCCATCTCGTTCTTGGCGAAGACGTCGTAAAGGTAGCAACCGACGGTGAGTGTGCCATCGCCATTGGCCTGGACGAAACCCTGCACCAGCGCCTGCGCGCCCGTCGGCAGCCATGCGCCGTAATCGGGCGCCGACGCCTGCGCGAAGCTCACCGGTTGGAGCTGCCCCTTGGGCAAGGGCGAGAACAAGCCGCTATTTTTGAGATCGTTGGTTATGATCTCGGACACCTGCCCGCCGAGCGCCTCGGTCGGTCCGGCCGCGGTCGTGACCGCATTGGGCGTGGGCATTACGGGGATAGCGATCGGCATCGGCTGCGAGATTCCGCCGCTGATGTCGACCGTGAGCCGCTGACCCGGCGCCGGTCCGGCTCCGGCCGCCGGCCCGGGGCCGGGCTGGACCTCCGGCGCCTGCGCGACGGCGGCACCTGGAAGGAGCAGCAAGCCCAGCGAAACCAGGAGACGTAGCCTCTTCATCCATCCTCCAACCATATTCGTGTCCGGCGTCATTGCATTTGTCCGGGTGTGAAGCGGAAATCGAGATCGTCCCATCCGCCTTCATACAATTCGGCCGGCAGATGGACCGGCGAGCAGCGTAGCACGGCGCGGCGTGCCACTTCCGCGATCTGCTGGGCATAGGCGCGGTTGCCCGCATTAACCCCCGTCTGATCGACGAGTTGGGGGTTTCCCGCGACCGATCCATCCTTGTTGTAGCGCAAGCGCAGCGTCGTGACGATCTGCATTGCCGGCGTGCCCCCGAGCCCGCCGAGTTCGTAGCAGGGCTGGACCTGACGCTTTATGGCTGCCGCCAGCCCGTTCATCGCGGCTCCGGACACGGCCGCCCGCGGCTTTTCGCCCTTGCCGGCCGAAGCGCCAATGACGCCTTTCAACAGGCTGCCGACCTTCGCGGCAGCGGCGCGATCGGCCTTGGCCTGGGCATTGCTGCCCGCCTGCTCGTTGCGCGCCTTCGACTGCACGTCCTTGAGAATGTCGGTGAGCGGACGCGACGGCGGGGACGGCTTTGCCGTAGGCGTCGGCTGGGGCTTGGCCGGAGCAGGCTTAGCCGGCGCGGGCGCGGGCGTCGGTGGCGCCGGCTTCGGTGGCGTCGGTGTCGGTGCGAGCGTTGGCGGGGTCGCGCTGGGTGCAGGCGGCGGCGCCTCAACCGGTGCCCCGGCATCGGGCGCCTGCATTTCGCGCGGCGCCTCGGTCGCCGGTTCGGGCGCGGCCGAACGCAAGCCGACCGCGTCGACCAGTTGGACATCCATCGTCTCGACCGGCGCGTGCACCGGCGGCACGCGATGCGCGATGCCGAGCGTCAGCGCCGCGAACACTATCAGGTGGCCGACAATCGCGACCGCGAGGCCCCGGCCGTCGGTACGATCCATCACGGCTTGTCCGGGCCGCCATTAGTGACAAGCGAGATCTTGGTCAGTCCCGCGCGGCTCAGCTCACCCATCACCTGCGCCACCCGGCCCCAATCCAGGCTGCGATCGGCGCGAAGATAGATTTGCGGGGCGTCGGTGCCCGCATGCGGGATCGCCGCCAGCCGATCGGGCAAGGCGGCCATCGGCACCTCGGCATCGTCGATGAAGACCTTGCCCGACCGGTCGAGGCTGAGCTGGACCGGCTTCTGCTGCTGCTCCAGCGGCTTGGCGCGGCTGTCGGGCAGGTTCACCGGCACGCCCGCGACCAACAGCGGCGCCGTGACCATGAAGATGATCAGCAGCACCAGCATCACGTCGACCAACGGGGTGACGTTGATCTCCGCCATCGGCGCGCGCCGACGGCCATGGCCGCGTCGCGGGACACCACCCATCGCCATCAGGCTTCGCCGTCCAGCTCGCGGCTCAAGGTCGCGTGAAAGCGGTCGGCGAAGCGATTGACGCGCGCCTCGATCCGGTCGAGGCGGTACACCATGCGGTTGTAAGCGATGGTCGCCGGGATCGCCGCGAACAGGCCCAACGCGGTCGCGAACAACGCCTCTGCAATGCCCGGTGCGACCGCGCCGAAGCTGGTATTCTGGGATGCCGCAATGTCCGCGAACGAGCGCATGATGCCCCACACGGTGCCGAACAGGCCGACGAACGGGCAGACGCTGCCGATCGTGGCGAGAATGTTAAGGCCGTTGGACAAGCTCTCGACCTCGGCCGCGCTCGCCGACGCCATGGCGACGCCAAGCCGGTCGCGCGCCGCCTGCCGATCGAGGCGGCGGCTGGCGGTGGATTGCCGCCACTCGTCAATACCGGCCGCGAATATACGCGCCGCGGGCGCATCCGCCTTGCCGCGCTCCTGATAGAAACGGTCGATGTCGGGCGCCTTGGCGAAATCGCTCTCGAAGTCCGCGCTCGCCCGATCCGCACGGCGCAGCACGCTGCCGCGGCCGAAAATGATCGTCCACGTCCACAAGCTTGCCAGCAGGAGGCCAATCATCACGATCTTCACGACAATATCGGCGTGGAGAAACAGAGCGATCGGAGAAATGGCCGCCTGCGCGGTGGTAACGGTTAGGCCGTTCATGTTTTTTGTTCTGCTCCGTTGAAACCCTGAAATGCCTCGATCCACGCCGTGGGCTGGCGCTTCGGTCGCCCGTCGGTGCCGACGAAGGCGACGGTCAGCTTGCCTTCGACCAGCATCTGATCGTCGCGCATGACTCTTTGCTGAATGGTGCATGCCGCCTGCCGCACCTCAACCAGGCGGCTGAGGATGATCAGCACCTCGCCAAGGCGGGCCGGCCGCAAATATCTGAGGTCGGCGGCGGCGACGACATAGCCGCCCTCTTTCGCGTTCAGCGTGGCCGCAATGTCGGCCCCGGCCAGCGCAAGCATATCCGTGCGCGCCCGCTCGAAGAAACGCAGGAAATTGGCATGATAGACCACACCCCCGGCGTCGGTATCTTCATAATACACGCGCACCGTGAAGCGATGCTCTCCGTCGAGGAAGCGGCCCGCATAGGGCCGGTCTGACTGTGCACACTCCATTGCAGTCAGCCTTAGGGAAAGCGATCCTCAAAAAAAACCCCGCTTCCCGCGCTACGCGCCACCGCCTCCCAACGGGCCTGGCGGCGGAGGCGGGCGGACAGATCGGCGGCGGAACGCCTTTTGGTCAGCAGTCTTGGTCGGCCGTCTGCCGGAGCGCGCGGGCGGCGTAGATCAGGCTCGGGAATAATCGTGCGTCGATTGGCATGAAATGTCGTCCAAAGCGCGTTTCTAAGCCCGAATTTGAAATATTGTTCGCGCCTGCGGGAGGCGCAAGAGGCTGAACTCCTAGGCGGGCTCTGTTGCGAAAATACGACAGAACCCTGAGAAGATGCACATCCTCCCCCAGAAAAGTTTACACGGTGGGAACGAATGCGCATCGTGCGAACAGGCTTTGCGGCAATTGCATTCGCGCATGCAGCAGAGACAACCAATTCGGCCTTAGGGGACACCGGGCCGACCTTTCGGGGGCTTAATCGCTATGATTTCCACCATCTCGGCCCGACGCCTGCTTGCCGGCTCGGCCCTTCCCACTCTCGCGTCGCTCGCCTTGGCCTCGCTTGCCGCTCCGGCATTTGCCCAGGTACCGGCCGCCACCACCACGCCGACCCCGCCCGCTCCGTCCGAGGCCACTGGCCCGAACAGCCCCGCCGCCGTTGATGCCGCCACCGGCGTCCAGCAGACGGGCACGCAGGGCGACGAAATCGTCGTGACCGGCTCGCTGCTGCGCCGCACCTCCACCGAGACTCCGTCGCCCGTCACCGTGCTGACCGCGGACAGCCTCGTGAAGAGCGGCATCACCAACATCAACGATGCGATCCGCTCGGTCTCGGCCGACGGCGCCGGCTCGATCTCGACCGGCTTCCAGGGCGGCTTCTCCGCCGGCGGCGCGGCGGTTTCGCTGCGCGGTCTCGGCGTCTCCTCGACGCTGGTCCTCATCGACGGCCTGCGTTCGACCAACTTCCCGCTCAACGACGACGGCCACAATGCCTACACCGATCTCAACTCGATCCCGTTCAGCGCGGTCGAGCGGGTCGAAGTGCTGAAGGATGGTGCATCCTCGACCTATGGTGCCGACGCGATCGGCGGCGTGGTCAACATCATCATGAAGAAGAACTTCCAGGGCGTCGCCGGCACTGTCGAAGGCGGCATCAGCCAGCATGGCGACGCTGCCCGCCAGCGCGCCAACCTGACGCTGGGCTATGGCGACTATGACGCCACCGGCTGGAACTTCTACGTCAACGGCGAATACCAGCATGATGGCCGCGTCGCGGTCAAGGATCGCGGCTTCCCGTTCAACACGACCGACCTCAGCTCGATCGGCGGCAACGACGGCAACACCGCCGACAGCTCGCTTTCGACGCCGACGATCAACGCGGTTGTCCGTCGCACGACGCAGAGCGATCTGAATGATCCCTTCACGGGCGGAACCGCCGCCGTCGGGACCTACACCTCGCTCAATCTCTCCGGTTGCGGCCGGACCTACACGGTGACGGGCGCCGCCGGCGGTGTCGGTTGCGCGCACGACAACACCTATGATTATTCGCAGATCCAGCCGAAGCAGGAGCGTTATTCCGCGACCGGCCGCCTGAGCATCCGCTTGAACGACAATATCGAGGGCTACATCACCGGCACCTTCTCGCACAACGAGGTGGACATCAAGGCGATCCCGGTCGGCATCCGCCAGCGCCAGCCTTACGGCGCCGCGCCGCAGACCGCCTCGAACAACCCCGGCGTCGTGCTGCCGGTCTATGTCTGCGGAGCGGGCGTGAATTGCGCCACCGCGGCGGACCGCCGTCTCAACCCGAACAATCCCTATGCGGCGGCCTTCGCCGGCGATCCGGCCAATGGCGCGGCGCGCATCTATTACCTGTTCGGCGATATTCCGACCGGCACCCATCGTATCAACGAAGTCATTCGTGGTGCGGCCGGCCTGAAGGGCAGCTTCGGCGATGATTGGAACTGGCGCGTCGACGCGGTCGGCGCCAAGGACAATCTGACGATCAATGCCTTCGGCGTGATCAACATTGCCGGGCTCAAGCAGGCGATCAACACCGGCGCGTATAATTTCATCAACCCGTACACGAACAGCGACGCGGTTCGTCAGCAGATCGCTCCGAACCTCAGCGTCGATTCGCACACGTCGATGGCCTCGCTTGACGCGTCGATCAGCAAGGACCTGTTCGAGCTCCCCGGCGGCATGGCGCAGCTGGTCGTCGGCGGGCAGATCCGCCGCGAAGTCGAGGAGAATAACAGCCTCAACCCCGTGCTGGCCAATTATGCCAACACGGCTGCCGCCTTCGGTAAGCACACCGTGTCGGCAGGCTATTTCGAATTGGGCGTGCCGGTTCTCCAGTCCCTCGGCGTCGACATTTCGGGCCGTTACGATCATTATTCGGAGGGCTTCAGCCACTTCTCGCCGAAGATCGGCGCAAAGTGGAACCCGATCAAGGAGATCGCGCTGCGCGGCACCTTCTCGAAGGGCTTCCGTGCACCGACGTTCGCGGAAAGCAATCCGCGCTCGAGCTTCCCGGGCTTCGTGACCTACTCGCCGCCTTGCAGCTTCGTGCTGGCACATGGCGGTACCGGGACGACCACGAGCTGCAGCACCACCAATCCTTACGCGCTGCCATTCAGCGTCGGTGGCGGTTTCGCGGGCAACCCGGATCTGAAGCCTGAAAAGTCGACCAGCTTCACCGCTGGTGTGGTGGCTCAGCCGGTGCGCTGGCTCAGCCTCACGGCCGATTATTATAACGTGAAGAAGACCAACGTGATCGTTGCCGGTCCCGACGCGGGCAAGGCACGTGCGGCCTACTTCAGCCAGACCACGGAAGCTGCCGCACGTGCGGCGGTCGCGGCAATCCCCGGCTATTCGGTCTCCGCGGTCGACGCGATCGATCCGCTGTTCCCGAATGCCCTGCCCCGTGTGCTGGTCATCAACGGACCCTATGTTAACGCGGGTTACTTCAAGACCCAGGGTCTCGACTTCTCGGCTACCGCCAACATCCCGCTGGGCGACGGTGTTCGCTTCACCAGCCGGGCGGACGTGACCTACATCCTGAAGTACAACGTCAATTTCGGCGACGGCATCGTCCGCAAATATGTCGGCACCCTCGGACCGTACGAGCTTTCGTCCGGTGCGGGCACGCCGCGCGTTCGCGGCAACTGGATGAACTCGCTCGATGTCGGCAAGTTCTCGATCGCGGCGACGACCTACTATGTCTCGCGCATCAAGTCGGTTGGCGCCGACGAATATGATGCCGATCCTGCCACCGGCAAGATCGATCTCAGCTGCGCCAATAATCTCTACTCGACCGGCAACACGGATAACTTCTGCTACATCAAGAAGTTCATCTACGCCGACCTTCATGCCTCGTATGAAGTGAACGACAAGTTCACCTTCTACGTCGATGTTGGTAACTTCACGAACGAGAAGGCTCCGATCGCTCCGGCGTCCTACTCGGGCATCAACTATCTGCCGACCTGGCATTATGCCGGCGTCATCGGCCGGACCTTCCGCGCCGGCGCGAGCTTCAAGTTCTGATCTTCAGAAACCTGAACGAGCAAAAAGAGAGGGGCGGCTCGCAAGAGCCGCCCCTTTTCTTATGCGTCGGGCCAACGCGTTGGCCGCAACGATGACAGCCCGGGCCCCGGCTTTAGCCGGGGAGCAGCGACTAGATGACGTTCAACGCAAGCTTGCCATCGGCGTCGTCAACCTCGACCGTGGCTCCATCGGGCACATCACCCCGCAAGATCGCCTCGGCGAGCGGGTCCTGCAGATATTTCTGCACCGCGCGCTTCAACGGCCGTGCGCCGTAGACCGGATCATAGCCGACCCGGCCAAGCCATTCGCGGGCACCGTCGGAGAGCCGCAGCGTCACCTTACGGTCGGTCAGCAATTTCTGGACGCGGCCGACCTGGATGTCGACGATCGGGCCCATATGCGCCTGTCCGAGCCGGTGGAACAGGATGATCTCGTCCAGCCGGTTGAGGAATTCCGGGCGGAAATGCGCGCGCACGACCTCCATCACCTGCGGCTCGACCACCTCGGTCGACGCATCCTCCGGCAGGTTGGCCAGGAATTGCGAGCCGAGGTTCGAGGTCAGGATGATGAGCGTGTTGGTGAAATCCACCGTCCGCCCCTGCCCGTCCGTCAGCCGGCCGTCGTCGAGCACCTGCAACAGGATGTTGAACACGTCGCCGTGGGCCTTTTCGACCTCGTCGAACAGGACAACCTGATAGGGCCGGCGCCGCACCGCCTCGGTCAGCACGCCGCCTTCCTCATAGCCGACATAGCCCGGAGGCGCGCCGATCAGGCGGGCGACGCTATGCTTCTCCATGAACTCGCTCATGTCGATACGGACCATCGCGCTATCGTCGTCGAACAGATAGCCGGCGAGCGCCTTGGTAAGCTCGGTCTTGCCGACGCCGGTCGGCCCCAGGAAGAGGAATGAGCCGAGCGGCCGGTTGGGATCCTGCAGGCCGGCGCGCGCGCGACGGACGGCACGCGAGACGGCGGCGACCGCATCGGCCTGGCCGATCACGCGAGCGCCGATCACCTCTTCCATCCGCAGCAACTTCTCGCGCTCGCCCTGCAGCATCCGCTCGACCGGAATGCCGGTCCAGCGTGCCACCACACCGGCAATATCCTCGGCCGTAACCTCCTCGCGCACCATTGCGCCCTTGGCCGCACCCTCGGCTTCGGCAAGCTGGCGCTCTAGTGCCGGGATCGTGCCGTAGGAAAGCTCGCCCGCCTTGGCGAGATCGCCGGAGCGCTGGGCCTGATCGAGCGCGGTGCGCGCCTGATCCAGCTGCTCCTTGATCTTGGTCTCGGCGTTGATCTTCTCTTTCTCAGCCTGCCACCGCGCGGTCAGCTCGGCCGACTGCTGCTCAAGCTCAGCGAGATCTCGCTCCAGCGTGGTGAGGCGATCCTTGGACGCTTGATCGCTTTCCTTCGACAGCGCCTCGCGCTCGATCTTGAGGCGGATGATGCGGCGATCGAGGCTTTCGATCTCCTCGGGCTTGCTTTCCACCTCCATCCGCAGGCGCGACGCGGCCTCGTCCATCAGGTCGATCGCCTTGTCCGGCAGGAAGCGGTCGGTGATGTAGCGGTTGGACAGGGTCGCCGCCGCGACCAGAGCCCCGTCGGCGATGCGCACGCCATGGTGCAGCTCGTACTTTTCCTTCAGGCCGCGCAGGATCGAGATCGTATCCTCGACCGTCGGCTCGCCGACGAACACCGGCTGGAAGCGCCGCTGCAGGGCGGGGTCCTTCTCGACATATTTGCGATATTCGTCGAGCGTCGTCGCGCCGATGCAATGCAGCTCGCCCCGGGCAAGCGCCGGCTTGAGCAGATTGCCCGCGTCCATCGCGCCTTCGGATTTGCCAGCGCCGACCAGCGTGTGCATCTCGTCGATGAACAGGATGATGTGCCCTTCGGCGCCCTTCACCTCGTCCAGCACACCCTTAAGCCGCTCCTCGAATTCACCGCGATATTTTGCACCCGCGATCAGGCTGCCCATGTCGAGCGCCATCAATTTGCGGTCCTTCAGGCCATCGGGCACATCGCCATTGGCGATACGCAGCGCGAGACCTTCGGCGATCGCGGTCTTGCCGGTGCCGGGCTCGCCGATCAGGACGGGGTTGTTCTTCGTGCGCCGCGCCAGGATCTGGATGGTGCGGCGGATCTCTTCGTCGCGGCCGATCACCGGATCGAGCTTACCCTCACGTGCAGCCTCGGTGAGGTCGCGCGCGAACTTGCGCAGCGCATCGTAACGATCTTCGGCCGAAGCGGTATCCGCGGTGCGTCCGCCGCGCAGCTCGTTGATCGCGCTGTTGAGCGCCTCGGGCTTTACGCCTGCATCGGCGAGCGCCTTGCCCGCCGCCGACGTCTTTGCCAGCGCCAGCGCCAGCAACATCCGCTCGACTGTAACGTAGGAATCGCCGGATTTCTGCGCGATCTGCTCGGCCTGATCGAGGATGCGGACGAGATCGTTATCGATACCGGGTGTCTGCTGGGCGCCGCCGCCCGAAACGACCGGGATCCTCGCCAGCGCCGCGTCTGTAGCACTTAGCGCGATTGCGGGATCGCCGCCGGCAGCGCGAATGAGCCCTGATGCCATGCCTTGCTCATCTTCCAGCAGCGCCTTCAGCAGGTGCTCGGGCGAAATCCGCTGGTGGCTCATGCGAATGGAAACGGTCTGCGCCGCCTGTAGGAATCCCTTGGCGCGCTCAGTAAACTTTTCGAGGTTCAATTCAGCCTCCCTTTCCGCCGCGATATGGTGTGGTAATTCAGCAACACAAGGCGCCGCTTGATCTTTTTCCCGTCACCCGCAAAAGCCGCCGCGTGTATCGCGTCGCGTATCAGGAGATTGGCATGGCCGAAGTTGACGGCAAGTGGAACTGCACGGTTGAAAGCCCGATGGGCGCCCAGGAATTCCTGCTGACGGTAGTCAGCGCCGGCGACAGCTTCTCCGGGTCGGCCGAAGGCGAGATTGGTCGCAAGGAGATCGACGACGGCCTGGTGGACGGCGACACATTGTCCTGGACGATGCACGTCTCCAAACCGATGCCGGTGACGCTCTCCTGCAAGGCGACGATTACGGGCGATACGCTCGATGGGAAGGTCAAGGCGGGCATCTTCGGCAGCTTCCCGATTACCGGCGCCCGCGTCGCCTAGACAGGCTTTCTCCCCCGGTCGATAACAGCGCGTCGACTGGGGGAATCGCATGATCCGCGCGGTGTTTTTGGTAGTTATCGCTTCTATGGCGGCCGTCGCGAGCGCCGCCCCGCCCCCGCCCTACAATGAGACGCCCGCCAATATCATTCCAGCGACCGAAAGCTGGGATCATGAGCGGCGTGCGGTCGACATTCCGATGCGCGACGGCGTCAAACTCCATGCCGTCATTCTCATTCCCAAGGGCGCGCACGACGCACCCATTCTGCTGACCCGCACGCCTTATGATGCCGAGGCGCTGACCAGCAACGTCACCAGCGGCCGGCTGCTCGCAACGCTCGACGGCTATGACAATGCCGCCGACGTCATCGTCGCCGGTGGCTATATCCGCGTGATCGAGGATGTCCGCGGCAAATATCACTCGGGCGGCACCTATGTCATGAACCGGCCGCTGGCGGGCGGCGGGCTCAACCCGACCAGGATCGACGAGGCCACCGACACCTGGGATACGATCGACTGGCTGGTGAAGCATCTGCCCGAATCCAATGGCAAGGTCGGCACGCTCGGCATTTCCTATGACGGGTTCGAGCCGCTGATGGCGCTGATCAATCCGCACCCGGCGCTCAAGGTTTCGGTTCCGATGAACCCAATGGTGGACGGCTGGCGCGGCGACGACTGGTTCCACAACGGCGCCTTCCGCCAGATGAATATCGACTATATTTGGGAGCAGGTCGCGACCCGCGACAATAGCAGCAAATTCTGGTGGAACAGCGCCGACATCTACGACGAATTCATGCGTGCGGGATCGGCCGGGGAGCTGGGGCGCATTCACAATATGGACCAGGTCGGCTTCTGGAAGAAGCTGACCGAGCATCCGGCCTATGATCAATTCTGGCAGAGCCAGGCGATGGACCGGATCGTCGCCGGCCAGCCGCTCAAGGTGCCGGTGATGCTGGTCCATTCGCTGTGGGACCAGGAGGATATTTACGGCGCCACTGCGGTCTACAAGATGCTCAAGCCCAAGGATACGGCCAACGACATGGTCTTCCTGTCGCTCGGCCCCTGGTATCATGGGCAGGAGATCGGTGACGGAAACCATACGGGCAACATCAAATGGGATCAGGACGCCGCCAAATGGTGGCGCTGGAACATATTGGCGCCCTTCTGGCGCATTATCTGAAAGGCACGCCAATGGACGTGGCGCCGGTGACGGCGTTCCAGTCCGGCACCAACCAATGGCAGCGCCTGCAATCCTGGCCGGCGGCGCCCGCGACCGCCAAACTCTATCTCAAGCCCGGGATGCGCGCAGGCTTCGAGCCCGCGACCGGCGCCGCCGCCACCGCCGATTATGTGTCGGACCCTGCCCACCCCGTCACGTTCGTACCGCGCCCAATCCAGCCGGTCGGCTATGCGGACGACCATTGGGTGGCGTGGCTGACGACCGATCAGCGCCACGCGGCTTCGCGGCCGGACGTGCTGACCTTCACCTCCGACGTCCTTACCACTCCGGTGACGATCGCGGGCCAGCCGGTAGTGCATCTCAATGCCTCGACCAGCGGCACCGATAGCGACTGGGTGGTCAAATTGATCGATGTCTATCCCGATCAGGTGCCGATCGATCGGGCGATGGGCGGCTATCAGTTCGCGGTCGGCATGGATATCTTCCGTGGCCGGTATCGAGAAGGGCTGGACCAGGCCAGGCCGGTCGCCGCCAACGTCCCGCTCGGCTACAATTTCGCGCTACCGCCCGCCAATCACATATTCCTGCCCGGCCATCGCATCATGGTGCAGATCCAGTCGAGCTGGTTTCCGCTCTACGACCGGAACCCGCAGACGTTCGTACCCAACATCTTTTTCGCCAAGCCGGCGGATTATGTGGCGGCGACGCAGAAGGTCACCGTGGCCGGGCCCGACGAGAGCTTTATCGAATTGCCAATCGTCAACTGACCCTGGTGACGTGGCCCATCTTGCGGCCGGGCTTGGTACCGGTCTTGCCGTAAAGATGCAGATGCGCGGTCGGGTCGGTCAGGATCTGCGGCCATTCGTCGATCGCATGTCCGATCAGATTGCGCATCTCCGCCCCATTGCCGGTCAGTGCGGTCGAACCCAACGGCAAACCGCAGATCGCGCGGATGTGGTTTTCAAACTGTGACGTTACCGATCCCTCGATCGTCCAATGTCCTGAGTTGTGAACGCGCGGCGCCATCTCGTTGAAGACCGGCCCTTCCGGACTGGCGAAAAATTCGCAGGCGAGTACGCCGATATAGCCCAACGCGTTGGCGATGCGCTCGGCCAGCGCCGCCGCCTCGCTTGCCTGTTCGGCGACGATGCCGGCGGGCGGCACGGTCGACGTATCGAGAATGCCGTCCTTATGCCGATTGGTGACCGCATCCCAATGCACGATCGAGCCATCCTGCCCCCGCGCCAGCAGGATCGAGAATTCCGCGTCGAAGCCGATCATCTTCTCCAGCACCGCCGGCTGCTTGCCGATCAGGCCCCAGGCGCCTTCTGCCCGACTGATGTCCGGTATGCGCGCCTGGCCCTTGCCGTCATAGCCGAAGCGCCGTGTCTTGAGGATCGCCGGAGCGGCGAGTTCTTTGACCGCGCTCTTGAGGTCGCCCAGGCTGCCGACAGGCCAGAATGGCGCCGGGCGCCCTCCGACCGCCTCGACGAAGCTTTTCTCCGCGACACGATCTTGCGCCACTTCCAGCGCTTTCACCGACGGCCGCACGCCGGGCAGTCCCGAGAGCGCGGCGACATCGACATTCTCGAATTCGTAGGTGACGACGTCGACCTGCGTGGCGAATGCCGCGACGCAGGCGGCGTCGTCGTAAGCGCCATGCGTCCAGCGCGACGATACTTCGCTTGCCGGCCCGCTCATTCCCGGCGCGTAAACGTGCGTCCGGTAGCCGAGATTGGCGGCCGCGATCGCCAGCATCCGGCCGAGCTGGCCGCCGCCCAATATGCCGATCGTCGAGCCTGGCGGGACGGTCATTCGGGCGCTTCGTCCACCGCCTCGGTCTGGCTCGCGCGCCATGCGGCGACACGCGCCGCCAGCGCCGGATCCGCCAGCGCGAGTATCTGCGCGGCGAACAGCCCGGCGTTGATCGCGCCGGGCTTGCCGATCGCCAGCGTCCCGACCGGCACGCCACCGGGCATCTGCACGATCGACAGCAGGCTATCGAGGCCGGACAGGGCTTCCGAACGCACCGGCACGCCCAGCACCGGCAGCGCCGTCATCGATGCCGCCATTCCCGGCAGGTGCGCCGCACCCCCTGCCCCGGCGATCAGGACCTTGAGGCCCTTGCCGGCCGCGCCTCGGGCATAATCGTAGAGGCGCTGCGGCGTGCGGTGGGCCGAGACGACCTTGCTCTCATGCTCGACGCCCAGGGCGTCCAGCACTTCGGCGGCATGGCGCATCGTCGCCCAGTCGGAGCGGCTGCCCATGATGATGCCGACGAGGGGCTGCACCATGCTCAGCGCTCGCTCAGATAATAGCGGTCGAGCGCCGTCAGCTGGTCGTCGAGCTCATAGACGATCGGCTGTCCGGTCGGGATTTCGAGACTGGCGATCTCATCGTCGGAAATATGCGACAAATGCTTGACCAGCGCCCGCAGCGAATTGCCATGCGCGGAGATGACGATGCGCTTGCCTGCCTTGAGCTCGGGCACGATCCGGCTTTCCCAATAAGGGAGGACACGTGCGATCGTGTCCTTGAGGCTTTCGGTGCTGGGAATGTCGATGCCGGCGTAACGGCGATCGGAAGACAGATCATATTCACTGCCTTTTTCCTGCGCCGGCGGCGGAATATCGAACGAACGGCGCCAGATCTTGACCTGATCGTCGCCGTGCAATGCGGCGGTCTCCGCCTTGTTGAGCCCGGTCAGACCGCCATAATGGCGTTCGTTGAGGCGCCAGTCCTTCTCGACCGGCAACCACAGCCGACCCATCGCCTCAAGCGCCAGGTTCAGCGTCTTGATTGCGCGGGTCTGCAGGCTGGTGAAGCAGAGGTCGAAGTCGAGGCCTTTGGCGGCCATCAGTTCACCCGCGGCGCGCGCCTCTTCGATGCCGAGCTCGGTCAGGTTGACGTCCCACCAGCCGGTGAAGCGGTTTTCGAGGTTCCAGGCCGATTGGCCGTGGCGAATGAGGACGAGCGTCGGCATGCGGGTCGAGGCTTCCTTAGGCGATGATCCGCCAGCCGTGTAGCGGGCCGAAACGCCAGCGTCACCCCATCGTCGAACATCGGTGCGATCCTTCTTAACCAGTTGCAAGCCGCTCCCGGCTGACGCACTCCTCGCCCTTCGACCAAGGGGAATATGATGCGGATTTCGAGCAGGATGCTGGCGGGCGTCGCCGCCCTGGGCTTGGCTATCGGGGCGGGTGCCAAGCCGCTTGACCAGAGCGGGGTTGAGGCCGCGTTCGATAGCGGGGTCAGTTCGGCCGATCAGCTCGAATGGCTCAAGACGATGGCGGCGGCACCCAATCATGTCGGCGCCCCGCACAATAAGGCCAATGCCGATTATATGCTGGGCCTGTTCAAGTCGTGGGGCTGGGACGCGCATATCGAGACGTTCCAGGTGCTCTACCCGACGCCGATCTCGACCGCGGTCGAGCTTATCGCACCGGAGCATATCGTGCTCGGGGGACAAGAACCCCCCGTCGCCGGCGACGACACGTCCGGCGTGGCCGGCGCCCTGCCGCCTTACGTGGCCTATCAGGGCGACGGCGACGTCACCGCCGACCTCGTCTATGTAAATTTCGGCATGCCCGATGATTACAAGGCGCTGGCGCGGCGCGGTATCGACGTGAAGGGCAAGATCGTGATCGCCCGCTACGGCGTCGGCTGGCGCGGACTGAAGCCGCTGCTCGCGCAATGGCATGGCGCCGCCGGCTGCATCATCTATTCGGACCCGGCGCAGGACGGTTACGGCCAGGACGACGTATACCCGAAGGGTGGGATGCGGCCCCCGTTCGCGGTGCAGCGCGGCTCGGTGATGGATATGCCGATCGCACCGGGCGACCCGCTTACGCCCGGCATCGGTGCCACCGCCGGTGCCAAGCGGCTAACGCGCGCCGAGGCACCGACAATCTTGAAAATCCCGGCCTTGCCGATGTCCTATGCGGATGCGTCCAAATTGCTGGCGCGGCTGGGCGGACCCAGCGTTCCCAATGGCTGGCAGGGCGGCCTTCCGTTCGCCTATCACACGGGCGGTGACGGCGGCACCAAAGTGCGCCTCGCGGTGAAGTCCGATTGGTCGTTGAAGCCCGTTTATAACGTGATCGCTACCATCAAGGGTGCGACCCTGCCCGACCAATGGGTGATGCGCGGCAATCATCATGACGGCTGGGTGATGGGGGCCGCCGATCCCCTGTCCGGCAATGTCGCGATGATGTCGGAGATGAAGGCAATTGGCGGCCTGCTCAAGCAGGGTTGGCGGCCGGCGCGGACGATCGTCTATGCCAGCTGGGACGGCGAGGAACCCGCGCTGCTGGGCTCGACCGAATGGGCCGAGCAGCATGCCGACGAGCTGAAGCGCAAGGCGGTCATCTATATCAATTCCGACGGCAACGGCCGCGGCTTCCTCAATGCGGGCGGCAGCCACGACTTTCAGCACCTCATCAATCAGGTGATGGCGGACGTGACCGATCCGGAGACGGGCGCCACCGTCGCCGCGCGCGCCCGCGCCGCGATCCGGGTGGGCGCCTACGAAGGCGACAAGACCGACGCGCGGCTATTGGCCGCAGCCGAGAGCGGCGGCGACCTGCCGATCGATGCGCTGGGGTCGGGCTCGGACTTCTCCGCCTATCTGCAGCATCTCGGGCTGCCGGTGCTCGATCTCGGCTTCGGCGGAGAGGGTCAGAGCGGCGGCGTCTACCATTCGCTCTATGACAGCTTCCACCATTTCACGACGTTCGACGATCCGGGCCTCAAATATGGCGCGGCCTTGTCGAAGGTGGCGGGCCGGGTGGTGCTGCGCATTGCCGATGCCGATACGCCGACGATGCGCTTCGGCGATTTCGCCGACACGGTCGGGGTCTATCTCGACGAGCTCGGCAAGCTGGCCGACCAGCGGCGCGAGCGGGATCGCAAGGTCGAGGCACTGGGCAAAGATGACGCCTTCCGCCTTGCCGCGGATCCGCTCAAGCCGGTCGGCGCGCCAATAGCTGAGGCGGCGACGCCACATATCGAACTGGCAGCGCTGGCGGACGCAGTCGACCATCTCAAGAAGGCGGCGCACGCTTACTATACGGCCTATGCTGACAAGAACGCGACGCTCGATCCAGCCCGCCGCGCCCGGCTCAATGGATTGTTGCGCGATATCGATCAGTTGCTGTTGGACGATCGCGGCCTTCCCGGTCGGCCATGGTACAAGCATTTGGTCTACGCACCCGGCCGCCTGACCGGCTACGGTGCCAAGACGCTACCGGGAGTGCGCGAGGCGATCGAGGACCGGCGGTTCGCCGATGCCAATCTTTATGCGGGGCGAACGGCAAAAGTTCTGGAAAACTATGCCGACCGGCTTGACCAGGCGCGTGCCGTCGTGGAGGGGCGTTGAGCCATGAAGACGCGCATTTACGTGACGCTCAAGAGTGGCGTTCTCGATCCCCAGGGCAAAGCCATCCACCACGCGCTGGAGGGCCTCGGCTTCTCCGGCGTCGAGGACGTGCGGCAGGGCAAATATATCGAGCTGGAGCATGGCGAGGGCGTCAGCGACGCCGATCTCGATGCGATGTGCCGCAAGCTGCTGGCCAATACGGTGATCGAGAATTACCGGATCGAACGGGGATGATCACCTCCCCGCTCAGCCTGAGTAGCCACTGAGCCTGGCGAAGTGGTGTATCGAGGGATCCTTCGAGACGAGGCTTCGACAAGCTCAGCCTCTCTTCAGGATGAGCGGATGGGTCGTACGGGAGACAAGTCATGAAGTCGGCGGTGATCGTATTCCCGGGCTCCAATTGCGACCGGGATCTGGCGGTGGCGATCGAGGAGGTCACCGGGCGTGCCCCGACGATGCTGTGGCACCGCGAGACGGAGCTGCCGGACGGCGTGGATCTCGTCGCCGTGCCGGGTGGCTTCTCCTATGGCGACTATCTTCGCTCCGGCGCGATGGCGGCGCGCTCGCCGGTAATGAACGCGGTCGTTCGGGCGGCCGAGCGCGGAGTGCCGATCCTGGGCGTGTGCAACGGCTTCCAGATATTGACCGAGGCCGGCCTGCTGCCTGGCGCGCTGATGCGCAATGCCGGTCTGTCGTTCGTCTGCCGGCCAGTGGCGCTGACCGTCGAGAACAGTCAGTCGATCTTCACCAATCGCTATGATGCCGGCGAGGCGATCACGATTCCCGTCGCGCACCATGACGGCAATTATACCGCCGACGCCGAGACGCTCGACCGGCTGGAAGGCGAAGGCCGCGTCGCCTTCCGCTATGCGGAACAGGTGAATGGTTCGGCGCGCGGCATCGCAGGCATCGTCAATGGCGCGGGCAATGTGCTCGGTATGATGCCCCATCCGGAGCGGATGATCGGCCCGGAGCATGGCGGCAGCGACGGGCGGCGTCTGTTCGAGGGGCTGCTGGAAGCCGTCGCGTGAGGCCGGGCCGCGGCCCTTTACTTTTAGGGAATTGTTCGCTATCTGTGCCGTCCGGCACGCTATGCGCGGGCCGATGCCATCAAGTTCGTTTCTGGTGTTTTTTTTATTTTGACGCGCCAACGGGCTGGAAGATCGATCGGGCGTTTTAGCGATTAAATGTTGATTTCCAATTAGTTGGTCGGGCGAGCTGACAGGCGTTCGTAATTGTGGCGCGAGCCGGTCAGACGCGCGTGCGGAAAGGCGAGAAGTCCGTATTCTCGTCGAATATATCCACGCCTTCGCGGCGCTTGAGGAAGCCCACCACGACGTAGGTGGCGGGCGTCAGGATCACCTCCCACGCCACCTTGAGCGCCCATTGGGTGAGCAACACGATCAATACCTGATGCGCGGTCCAGCCGACGGCGCCAAGGAAGGCGAGCGGGTAGAAGATCAGGCTGTCGACGCCCTCTCCGACGATGGTCGAGCCGATCGTGCGGGTCCACAGCCAACGGCCGCGCGTCATGATCTTCATCTTGGCGAGCACGAAGCTGTTGGCGAACTCGCCCGCCCAGAAGGCGCAGAGCGAGGCGAGCGCGATCCGCCAGGCCTGGCCGAACACGGCCTCGTAGGCCGCCTGCCCGGTCCAGCCGGCATCCGGCGGCAGCGCGACCACGACGATGCTCATCACGACCATGAACAGCAAGGCGGCGAAGCCGGCCCAGACGCAACGGCGTGCCCGGCCATAGCCATAGACCTCGGTCAGCACGTCGCCGATGACGTAGGAGATGGGAAAGAAAAGGATGCCTGCGCCGAACGGCCAAGGCCCGATCAACGGCAGGTCGATCACCGAACGCTTACCCGCGCCGATGATGTTGGACAGCAACAGGATGGTGACGAACGCCGCCATCACGAAATCGAAATAACGGAAGGCACGCCCGCCGAGCGCCCCCGCCTCGACCGCGAGCGGCCGTCCGTCCCCTGCCCCGTTCATTCTGCAAGACTATCGTGGTTCCGCGCCGGTGCAAACCGCGCTAACGACCCGAGCGGGCGCCCGTAGCTCAGCTGGATAGAGCACATGCCTTCTAAGCCTGTGGTCGCAGGTTCGAATCCTGCCGGGCGCGCCACCCCACACCCATTGAAGCCGCGTGCCGACGCCGCTGCCCGATGGCACAGGCGCGAACGCCGCGGTCAGCATCGCTGGTTAATGCGCATCCGCGGCATTGTCCGGGAGGCGCGACGTCATGCCGCTCGCCTCCGCGTCATCCTGCATCTGCGCCTCCTTCGACGGTGGCTCGGCCGGCGGCGGCTTCTGCGGCGTCTCCTCGCCGGCGAGGTTGGCCTGCGGGACTGGATCGGGAACCGCCTCGGGCACGGCGGGCGGCGGGGCGGCGGGCTCTTGCTCCACGCTTGGCTGTTGCTCGGGCGGCTTGCGATCGGAACAACCACTCACCCCCAGCAGCGCCGCCAGGAGTAACCCGCGCGCGATCGCCCTCTGCGTCCTGTCCATCGTCAGCGCACTCCCTTCAACACATCGGCCACGAACTCCTTGCGCCCGCGGCCGTCGATCTTGTCCATCAGCATGCCATCCCAGCCATAAGGATCGCCGCGGAAGCTGATCTGACCATTAGCGCCCGCAAAGGCGGTCCAATAGAGGAGATACACTGCCACCGGGGTCTGCAACCGTGCGCGCACGGTGTCGCCCTTGGCCACGGCCGCCGCAATCGCGTCCGACGACCAGTCCGGCGCATCCTTCAGCAACAGCACGGCAAGCTCGCCCGGTCTCTCGAGGCGGACGCAGCCGTGGCTCGCAAGCCGGCTGTAGCGCGAGAAGGTCGCCTGGGTCGGCGTGTCGTGGAGATAGACCGAATAGGGATTGTCGAAATCGAACTTGTAGCGGCCAAGTGCGCTCTTCGTCCCGGCTTGCTGCTGCAGTCTGGTGCCGCCATCCGCTAGCGCGATGACCTTGAAGCCATTGCGCTTCAGATAGCCGGGATGCGCCTGCTCCTTGGGCAGTAATTCCTTGGTGGCGATCGACGTCGGCACGTTCCAGGGCGGGTTGAGGACGATGCTGGTGATCGTCGATTGCAGCATCGGCGTCTCGTCGCCCGGCCGCCCCGTCACCGCCCGCATCGAGGTGACGGGTGCATCGCCGTCGAACAGCGTCAGGACCGCGGCGGCGATATTTACCTGGATGCGATTGCGGGCGAGGTCCTGCGGCAGCCAGCGCCACCGCTCCATATTCGCCACGATCTGGCGCACGCGGGCGGCCACCGGCACGTTGAGCGCGGCCAGGGTTTGCGTCGAGACGATTCCGGTCGGCTCCAGCCCATAGCGGCGCTGCGCCCGGCGAACCGCATCGAGGAGATCGGCGTCGAACGCCGATCCGCCCGCGGGAAGTAGCTTGTCCTCGACCGCAAGCCGCGTGCGCAAGGCCAGCACCCGCGCCCCCTGCACGCCCGGGCCGATATCGGGACCGGGCGCCAGGCGCGCCCAGCCGCCGTCAGCCTCAATACGGCGATAGGCCGCCAGACCGCGCCGAAGGCCGTCATAGCCCGCGTAAGGCGGCGGCAGCGCAGCCGCCCACGCGCGGATCTGGTTGCGGGCGACGGCATCGGCGAATGACGGTCGCGGATCATAAGGCGCGGGCCGCAAGCCCCACTCACGCAGGAAATCGCCCGCGCTAAGCTGGCCCGCGTGCACCGCGCGAGCATAATCCAGGATGGCGGTAACGAGAGGATCGTCTCCGGATGGCGCCACCTCGCGCGTTTGCGTCTCGTCCCGATCGGCCAGCCCGTGGCCGCTGGCCTGACCGAGCACGGCCCGAATTTCGCCGATCTGTGCCTGGGTCAACGCCGGGATCGGGAGCGGGGGTCTCGTTATCGTCGACGGTATTGTCGGCAATGGCACGGCCTGCGCGAGGCATGGCCCGACCTGAAGCGACACCATGAGAAGCCCCCCCACCCGAACCGGCAGGCGCCGCCGCCATCGTAACTCGCCAATGCCCATCACCGGATCGAAACTCCACGCGGGCCAAATCGCCCGATGCGAGAGCATCTAGCTTGCCGCGCCTGCTTGCAACCTGAACCCCTCACCGTCCGCACGATTACCGCGGCTCGCCGGATGATATTTTTCCGGTGCGGGATCGGCGCGGTGCGGGATTCTCGGCACGGCGGCGTCTGCGGGATGTGAGGGCATGTTTTCTCTTCAACCACGATCAGGTGCATCAGGTTGCGCATAGCCTCCCGATCGCCCTGGCGCTGGCGGATTGGGCGCCCGGCATTGAGGTCATCCTCGCTACGACCAATCCCCGCATCCAGGCCGAGGTAACCCGCCTCGCCGGCAGCCGGATCGGGCGCAGTGTCACAATCCATCCCCTGGGGCTCACACGCCGCCGGTCGCAATGGGCGGCGGCGCTGACCGAGCCGTTCGCGCCAGCGGCCAAAATCCTGCTTTACGGCGACAATCTCGATTTCTTTCGCTCGATCGATATGCTGGTCGTGGCCGAAAAGACGTCTCTGATCCTGAAGACGCGTTACGGTCTGGACCATCTCAAGATCGTCCACACGCGCCATGGCGCGGGCGACCGAGCAATCGGCTTTAATCCGGCGAGCGCGCGCTTCGATCACATTCTCGTTTCGGGTGACAAGATCAAGCGGCGGTTGATCGCCGATGCGGGCGTCGATCCCGACAGGATCAGCATCGTCGGCTATCCCAAATTCGATCTGCATGCCGCCACCCGCACGCATGCTCTGCTCGACGACGGGCGACCGGTGGTGCTCTACAACCCGCACGTCTCGCCGCACCTTTCGTCCTGGTACAGGATGGGGCGGCAGGTGCTCGACTGGTTCGTCGAGCATGACGAATATCAGTTGATCTTCGCTCCGCACGTGATGCTGTTCGAACGGTCGTTTGCACTTACGATCGATAAATTGCGGATCGACCGGCCAGGGCGGATCGAGGACCGTTACCTGCGCGCACCCAATATCCATATCGATCTGGGCAGCCGCGCCTCCAGCACCATGACCTATACCAATCGCGCCGATATTTATTTGGGGGACGTCTCGAGCCAGGTCTACGAATTCCTGCTCACGCCGCGTCCGTGCGTTTTCCTCGACGCGCACGATACGAGATGGGCGAACGACCCCAATTACTTGCATTGGCAGGCCGGACCGGTCATCAGCCAGCCCCGCCAATTGGGCCAGGCATTCGAACTGGCGCGGCGCGATCCGAACGCGCGCTTCGCCAGCGCGCAACGCGCCTTGTTCGACGCGAGTTTCGATCTGACGGACACCCCCTCTTCCATCAGGGCCGCCGAGGTCATTGCGCGGGAGATGGGCCAGGAGCTGGCGAAACCCGCGGGCGCGGATGAGCGCTTGTTCGCCCATGCCTGACACTCCCGGGCACGGGCTCGTGGGACGCATTTACGGCAATCTTCTGCAGTTGCTGGGAGGCAAGGCCGCCTCGGCAGTGTTGGGGCTCGGTTACATGCTGGTCGCGACGCGCGCGCTTGGCCCGAGCGATTACGGCGTCCTGGTGCTGGTCCACGCCTTCGCTATGACGGTCGGCGGGATCGTCGAATTTCCCGGCTGGCACGCGATCGTCCGCTACGGCGCGCAGGCCCTTGCGGAGGACGATCATCCCCGCCTTATGCGGCTGCTGCGCTTCGTCGCAATCGTCGAGGGAATTGGCGGCATTGCGTCGGTGGCGGTCGCGGCGACGTTGGCACCCGTCATCGGCCCCCGGCTAGGATGGTCGCCGACCGCGATCGCCTTCGCGCTGCCCTACAGCTTCGCCGTCCTCGCCACGATCCGGGCAACGCCGGCCGGCTATTTGCAACTGCTCGGCCGCTTCGACTGGCTGGGACTGCATAACATCGTCGCGCCCAGCGTCCGGCTGATTGGCGCCTTGCTGGTCATATGGGCCGGCTGGGGCTTGAAGGGTTTTCTGGTCGCATGGCTCGTCGCCGCGCTCGCCGAATGGGCGGCGATGTGGTTGCTTGGCATCGTCGCGATGCGACGGACCATGCGTAACCCGCGATTGCTGGGAAATGCCCGCGGCGCGCTGCGGGAAAATCCCGGTCTGTGGCGTTTCATGCTGGCGGCCAACGCCGACGTCACACTGACCGAGCTCGCCTCCCGGATCCCGCCTCTGTTCGTCGGCTGGACGCTGGGACCCGCCGCCGCCGGCCTCTACGCGGTCGCGCAGCGCGCGGCCGTCGTGATCCAGCAACCCGCGCAAATGATTGGCCAGGCCGCTTATGCCGAACTTGCGCGGCTCGTCGCGAACCACGGCAGTGGTGCGGCACTTCGAGCGGCCCTGCTGCGATGTGCCGGCGTGGCGCTGGCAATCGCGGCGCCAGTGGTGCTGCTCCTTGCCTTCGCGGAGCGGCTGGTCGCAGTCGTGCTGGGCGGGCCGTCTTTCGCCGATGCGGCCGGGTTGATCCTGCTGCTCGCCATCGGCCGCGCGGCGTGGCTGGTCGCGCCTCCGGCCAGCGCGGCCCTCACCGCACTCGGCCGCCCCTCGTTGTCGGTCGCCGCCAACCTTCTCGTCAATCTGGGGCTCCTGCCGCTGCTGCCGCTGATGATGACTGTATTCGGGCTGGCGGGCGCGGGCTGGCATTCGATCCTGCAAGGCGTCGGCGCTTCGCTCCTGCTGTTGGCGATGGTTTTGCACCAGACGCGAATACCGGCGGGTCGTCCGGTAGCTGCCTGATGCAGATCGCTTATGTCATCAACTCCCTGGAAGGCGGCGGCGCGTCGGCGCCGGTGCCGGCGGTGGTGCGGCTGCTCCAAGCGCAGGGGCATCGCGTAGAGATACTGGCGCTGACGCCACGAGACCTGCGCGGTCTGCCCGCAATCCTTGAGGCAGGTCTGAAGGTTGCCGTGCGCGAAGGCGGGCAACGCGACCATCTCGCCGCCTTGCGATGGCTCGATCAGCAGATCCTGCACATTCAACCGGACGTGATCTGGACTTCCCTCACCCGCGCCACGCTGATCGGTCAGATCGTCGGGCAGATGCATGGCATCGACGTGGTGAGCTGGCAGCATGCGGCTTATCTCAAACCGGCCAATCGCTGGCTGCTCAAGGCACGGCAGGGAAGATCCTTGCTGTGGCTGGCGGACTCCAACAACGTCGCCGAACTGACGCACCGCCGGCTGGGCGTTGCACTCGACCGGATCGCCGTATGGCCACTGTTCGCCGCCGATGAGAATGCGCCGCGCGCTGTTCCCTGGCGCCCCGGTCAACCGATCCGCATCGGCTCGCTTGGCAGGCTTCACCCGGTCAAAGGCTATGATGTGCTCATCGCCGCACTGGCGCGGCTGCGCGATGGAGGTTTCGAGCCTCCCGCCCCGATCGAGGTCCGCATCGCCGGCGAGGGCGATCAGTATGCGCGGCTGGCGGCTCAAGCTGCGCAGGCCCGTCTGCCGAATCTCGGCTTCGCGGGCTTCGTGGAGCCGCATGCCTTTCTCGCGGACCTGCACCTCTATGTGCAGCCGTCGCGATCCGAGGGATTGTGCATCGCCGCGCATGAAGCGATGCAGGCCGGGCTACCGGTGCTGGCCTCCGCCGTGGGCGAACTGCCCTACACTATTGTCAACGGCATCACCGGTCACACCGTGCCGCCGGCAGATCCCGAGACACTGGCCAAGTCGCTCGCGCAGATGCTCCGTGCGCCCGACCAATTGGCGGTAATGGGAAATGCGGGGCGCATGCGCGTGCTGGACCTGTTCGGTGGTGCGGCGTTCGCCGGGGCGGGAATCAAGGTTTCGGATCGCGTCCGGGAAGTACGGAGGCGGCGAATGCGCGCTGCAGATCGATCAACCAGCCCCGTCCGGAACGGTCGACCCGCTTGACGTCGATCAGCGTGACCGGCCCGCAGCCGGACAGGGTGTGAAAGCCGTCACGATAGTCAGTGCCGGCCGGCGGCGGCAGGGGCGGTCCCGCTATGGTTTCAACCCGTTCAGGGGTTAGCCTCGGAAAGCGCAGGATACGGATGGCGCCGCCATAAGTGTGGCTGCAATCCTGCACCGGCAAAGCCAGCATATTTTCGGTCACGAATGGCGTGCCGCCCGGCCGCGCGCCGGCAATGTCGCAGCGGATGGGATTTCGCGGATGTGGGTGCCAGGGCCGTTCGAGCCGATCCGCCCAAGCGCAATGGAGCGCGCCCATGCGCGATGCTCGATCCGGGCCGCCGCTATAGAATAGCCACCAGCGTCCGTCATGAAACACCGGCGTCGCATCGATCGGCACGACATCCAGTGCGATGCGCGCCGCGGCTTCCCAGCGATGGGGGAAGTCGGCAGCGCGATATAGCGTCAGCCCACCGGATTTATGCGCTTCGGGCAGCATCCAGGTCGCGCCTTCGGCCTCGAAAACATAGGGATAGGACAGGTGCCACGGCGCCTTCAGCGCCGTCTCGCGCCCGATCGCCTGCATATTGGCATCGAGCGTGATCACCTCGATCACGCCGTGACGGGTGCGATAGTCATAAGCCTCTGCGAACAGATAGAGCCGATCGTCGCGCCAGAGGCCGAACGGATCGGCAAGAAACCGGAATGGCCCTTCCTCGGCAAGCCAAGTAATGGCGGCCGGGTCGACACCTCCTCGTGCCGCGATCGCCTCGATCGGTGCGCGCACGACGCCAACGCGCCATATGTCGCAGCGGCGCGGCATCAGTCCAAGACGGGACTAGAAATGAACATCGACGCCGATCCGGATCGTGCGCGGGCGTGGCGGCACGCTCTGCCGCCCGGCGGCGACGTCGAACGGGTTGCCGAGCGCGAACATCGTGCCGCGGCTGTTGAGGAGGTTGTCGCCATCCAAGGATAAGCCCCAGCGGCCATTGCTCAGGCGCAAGGATGCGCCAGTCAGGAAGTAATTGCCTTGGAGCAGGTCGAGCTCGGAACCGACGCCGAGCCGGCTATGCCCGACATAGTAAGCATGGGCATCGCTCTCGACCCGCCAGTCGCCTGCCAGCGCCTGGCTGAAAACGACGCGCCCGGACGCGCCGAAATGCGCGATATTGGGCAGCTCGTATCTGCGCTCGGAAGAAAGGGCTGCGACCGGGTTGCTGAGCCGGCTATCGTTAGCGAACGCTGCGGCGCTGACCGCCACACCCGTGAACGGCCGCCACCCGAACGAAATCTCGGCGCCGTGAATCCGCCCAGACCCGATATTCTGCGTGAAGGGGAGGCCCGCCATATCGACGAGGTCCGCCTGGATATTGCTCCAATGGCCATGGCTCAACGTAAAGGTCGTGTCGAAGCGGCGGGCGCCCGCCGGCCTCCACTTCACGCCAAACTCCGCCGATGAGAGATTGTCGCTATGGTAACGTTGGATCACGGGCGGGCCAGAACCGGGCGTTACCGACAAGCCGCCGGGACGAAAGCCTTCCTGATAGCGGCCATAGAGCAATAGCGATGGTGACGGCCGCCACGACAGGGACAAGGATGGCACGAAGGTCTTTTCGTTACGTCTGGGGTCGCCAACGTCTGCGCGGCGGTCGAGCGCGCGGCCTCTCAGGTGATCATATTCGAACCGTCCGCCGACCGTAGCGATCACCCCAGCCGCCAATCCGAATCCTGCCTCACCGAATATGGCGCCCTCGGTGACGCTATTATCGACGCCGAGGATTCGGCGCGGCGAGGCCGGGTCGCCTAAAGCCCGGGTAAGCCGTTCATCATCCTGGATGATACTCGCGCCGATCACCCAACCGCGCCCCTCGGCATCGCGTCGCGACAGACGTGTCTCGTTCGTGAACAAGTCGATGCGGTTATGCTGATCGAAAATGCGGGGAGATAGCGCCCCCGGTGCGGTGAAATCATAACGGGAATCGGTGTCCTGCCCGACGACCGCGCTGGTCGAGACGAGAGACATTGCGCCCCAATCACGCGAAACGCTGACGCTGCCGAGCAGATAATCATTGTCGAACGGCTGCGCGATACGGCTGGAACGCGTCAGTTGCGGGAGGCCGGTGTCGGCATATTGGCCGTCCCGGGTGGAGATATTCTGCACCACCGCACCCAGGTCCACGCGCCAATCGCCTATGTCGACGCGTAAAGCAGCGCGGCCGCCGCCCTTGTGCGTGCGGTTGACGTTGGCGATCTTGCGGCCTTGATCGTCGATATAGCCACCTTCGGACGCGCTGAATGCGACGATGCGGCCGCCGACATGAGCACTGAGCGGCAGGTTGAGCATGGCCACCACATCATAGCCGACGGCCCCATGTGCGGTCACGGACCCGCCGACACCAAGGCTGCCCTGGGCCGATCCCATCACTACCGGTCGGGGAATGATGCGCAAAACACCGGCGAGCGAACCCGCCCCATAGAGCGCGCCTTGCGGACCTTCGATAACCTCAACCGCTTCCACGTCGTAGAGGCTGATATCGGGATCGGGCGCATTATAGCTCAGCCGCACATCGCCCAAATATTGACCGACCAGCGCCTGCGACGGCCCGTTGAAACTCGAATCGGCGATGCCGCGAATGAACAATTTGTTGCGGCCCGACCCCAGATGGGTCGAGTTGAGCGAGGGCAGCCGCTCGATCAGCGCTTCGGATCCCCGCCCCTGCTGCGCGAGATTGAGATCCGCGCCCGACACCAGGGACGCCGTACCCGCATAGCGTGACAGCCGCGTGCCGGTCTTGCTCGCGGTTATGACGATCTCATCCTCGGCCACGATCATGGCCGGCGGGGGGCTGAGCGGAATCCGGAGCCGCCCGGGCGGAGCAGGAGCCAGGATGATACGCCAGGTCGCGTCGTCAATTCGGTCGGCACGGGCGGGTTGCCCGCGCAGCAGACGGCGCAAGGCGGTTGCGACCCCCATCCTTCCGCGAAGGGAATGCACGCGCAAACGCGCCACGGCCGGATCGGTGGAGCCGATCGTCGCGCCGGTTTGCTCGGCCAGCTTGATGAGGGCATTGCCGAGGGTGCCCGCGGGCAAGTCGACCGCGACACGCGCCGGAGCGGACGCCACGGCAGCGGTCCCCACCAGCGTCAGCACCATCATCGCCAGATTTTCAGCGCCCCGCACGCGCCTTCAGATAATATCCTTTGGGCCCGCTGGCGATGTCGACGTCCAGCACCAACCCGAGCCGATCGAGAAACCGGCGGCGATCGCGGGTGGGTACGACAATCACGCCGGTGAAGGCACGTCCCGCCAGATCCGGGGCAACCTCCATCTGTTCGCCCGTAAGCCGGCGCAGGTCCTCGGCCACGCGCTCCAGCGTCGCACCGCGATAGACGAGGCGACCGGTCCGCCACGTGCCGACCGATCCGGGCGCGACATCGGACACTTCGACCAGGTTGCTGCTGTCGCTCTTGCGCAACATGCGGCCCGCCCCAAGCCGGACGGCGGCACCTTCGGGATCGTACAATACCATACCCTGCGCCACCGCGATTTCGGTCGTCTGATTATTGCGGCGGACGTCGAAGCGCGTACCGAGGTCGACCAGCCGCCCGCCGCCCGCGTCGACGGTAAAAGGCCTGTTCTCGTCATGAACGACGCTGAACATCGCCTCGCCCCGCTCCAACTTGGCGGTGCGGCTATCCCTGCCGTCGAGCACGAGCCGCGAGCCGCCGTTGAGCGCGATCCGCGTCCCGTCGGCCAGGGCGATCATGCGCTGCTCGCCGGCCCTGGTTTCCGCCACCATCAAAGCCGGGCCCGTGCGCGGCATGACCAGCGCGAAGACCGCAGCGGCAGCCGCAGCAATGCCAACGCCTCCTCCCGCCCACCAGGCAATGTGGTGCGCGCGGACGGGTGGCTGCCCCACCGCCGCCGCCACGGGCAGATCGGCTTCTGCCGTCAGGTCGTGCGCCGCAAATGCCGCTTCATAGGCGAGGTTGTGGGCGGGATCTGTCTCGAGCCAATCCGTCAGACTGTCCCAATCGTCGAAGCGGGGATCGCGCGCGCGCGCCATCCACAAGGCGGCCTCGTCGCGAATACGAGCGTCACTCATGGCGCCCGCCTGCCAGGGAGGTGATGGCCTCATCATCCTCGTCGACCAGAGTGGCGACGATACGATAGGCGCGCTGGAGGTGTTTCTCGACGGCGCTGAGGCTGATCCCTTCTTCCTGAGCGATCCTGCTTTGCGAAACGCCATCGATACGGAAGCGTCGGAAGATCGCCTGCGACCGTTCGCCCAGCGTCGCCAGTGCGAGTTCGACCCTCCGCAACCGCTGGCGGGCCGCGAGCGCCCGCTCGGCCGAAGGTGCGTCGTCCAGCCCGCTGATATCGTAGCCGGTTTCACCCCATGCATGTTCACGACTGGTGCGACGCATCGCCGCGCGCACGCGATCATGCATGAGGTTGTCGGCCATGCGGAACAGATAAGCGCGTGGATCGGCGATCGGGCCTTCCGCTTCCAGCCGTTCAACCTTGAGCCACAGGTCCTGCATCACGTCCTCGGCATCGTCCCCTGCGCCGCGTGCCCGCAGGAAGCGCAGTAACGGGCCACGGTTGGCGAGTAGCACCGCGCTGAGTCCGCTAGCGACCATGTCGAGCCCCATGCGCTGCTTAGCGAGGCGTTCATAGCCGTTGCTCGGCAAAGCAACAATGTTCGGCGGTGGTCGGTCGGCTTGTCGCATGACCGAGGAAGACGCCGCCCGGGACCGGAAACCGCAGGATAGCCGAAGGCGTCGTCACAATCTTGGCGCGAAGCGATGCGGCTTTGCAACAGTGGCGCCGTCTTTGCCGGATGTTCGAGGGGCAAATGCGCGACCGGTTCGCGGAGGCAAGGAGTGAACTGGCAGTCGCGCAGCCGGTGCCGCCTGCTGCGCGCATATTGATCGTGCTTCACGACTTTGCGGGTGGCGGTACTGAACGAGTCGCGATCCGGCTGGCCAATCAATGGGCAAAAACCGGACGGACGGTGCGCATCTTCTGCGGCAACGAAACCGGGCCGGTCCGCGCCATGGTTGAAGACGAGGTTGCGGTCGAACCGGCAAGTCGGACGTTACCGAGGAGCGCGGTGTCGCGCGTCCGCCTCGGCTTCGCGCTGGCGCGGGCGGCCAAACGCTTCGCTCCCGACGTCATATTCGCCCCCGGCAATTTCCATTTTCTGGTGCTCGCCGCCTTCTCGCTGCGCGATAGAGGGCGCACTGCGACCTGCTGCAAAATCAGCAACCCGTTGGTACGAACGGATCGCCGGGGGCCGGGCGGATGGCTTCGACGGCTGACTCTAAAGGCGTTGACCGCACGGATCGATATCCTGATCGCGATGAGCCCGGCATTGCGTGCCGAAGCGGTGGCGTTGGTGGGTGAGGAGCGCGTGTCGGCGCAATGGGAGCCGATCTTCGCCGACATCCACCAACCGGCCATGATCGAACGCGAGCCCGATCTGATCGTCGCGGCGGGCCGGCTTGAGCCGCAAAAGAATTTCGCCCTGGCAATCGAGGCGATGGCGCATCTGTCCCGCTGGACGAGCGCGCGGCTTGTCATCCTGGGAGAAGGCAGCGAGCGAGCGCGGCTCGAGCGCATGATCGAGCGACTGGGCCTGCATCAATGCGTGCTGCTGCCAGGGCATGTCCGCGATATCACGCCCTGGCTGCGGCGGGCATCCTGCTTCCTGATGACTTCGCATTACGAAGGCTATCCGGCGTCGCTGGTCGAAGCTTTGGTGTGCGGCACTCCCGCGATCGTGACGCCTTTTTCCGCCGCGCTGAACGACATACTGCCTCACGCCGCGCGGGCGGTTACGGTCCGGCCGGACCCGGAGGCGATCGCCTGGGCGCTGCAGGATCTGCTGCGCCGCCCATACCTCCTGTCGATCGACAATGTGTTATTTGCTCGGCACGGCGAGAGCTCTGCCGCTGCATCTTATCTGAAGTTGATGGACGACATGCTGGCGCGAACGAGGAGGAGACACCAATAAATTTCATCACGGTGTCGATTTGCGCAGAGCTCGCTCGTCGTCACAATATCCGGCGCAGGATCGCCGGTAAGGTAGAGGAGTGCAGACGATGCGTGTGATGGTGTTCGTAAAGGCAACCGAAGACAGTGAACGGGGATTGCCGCCGGCCGAAGACATGGCCGAGATGCTCGAGGCGATGGGCAAGTTCAACGAGGAGCTGGCCGATGCCGGTGTGATGTTGAGCGGCGACGGGCTCAAACCCTCATCGGCGGGCAAGCGCGTCGCCTTCGATGGGCCGAACCGGACCGTAATCGACGGCCCATTTGCCGAAACTCGCGAATTGGTGGCCGGCTATTGGATTTGGGAAGTTAAGGACATGGACGAGGCGCTCGCCTGGGTGAAGCGCTGTCCCAACCCGATGCCCGGCCCCAGCGAAATCGAAATCCGCCCTTTCTACGAGCTGAGCGACTTCGGTGAGGCGATGACGCCGGAAGCCGAACGGATCCATGAAAGCGTGCGCGAAAAGCTCGCCGGCAACTGACGCTATCGGCTGCTGCCGGCTTGTCTTGCCGAGGGCGCTCGTCGACAAAGCCGCATGGCGGCGAGCGACACGGGCGCGGAGACAAGGCGGGCAATCGAGGCGGTTTTCCGCATCGAACGGGCCAGGCTCATCGGCGGCCTGGCCCGTATGGTGCGCAACGTCGATCTTGCCGAGGAGCTGGCGCAGGAGGCGCTGGTCGTCGCACTGTCCGATTGGCCCGGGAGTGGGGTTCCGGCTAATCCTGGCGCGTGGCTGATGGCGGTCGCCAAACGGCGTGCCATCGACACGTTGCGGCACGACCAGATGCGCACACGCAAGCATTCGGAACTCGCACTCACGCTGGACGATGCGGCCGATGGAGGGGCGGAAGCTATCGAAGCCGCCATCGACGATGACCTAGGCGACGAACTGCTCGGCCTGATCTTCACGGCCTGCCATCCGATACTGCCGCGCGACGCCCGGGCCGCGCTCACACTGCGGGTGGTGGGCGGCCTGACTACCGAAGACATCGCTCGGGCCTTCCTGTCGAGCGAGCCCACGATCGCGCAGAGGATCGTGCGCGCCAAGAAGGCGATCACGAAGGCCGGGTTGACGTTTGCAGTGCCGCGGGGCGCGGAGCGGGCGGCGCGGCTGCCATCGGTGCTGGAAGTGATCTATCTCATTTTCAACGAAGGCTATGCGGCCACAGCGGGCGACGATCTGGTTCGGCCAGCGCTGGCGCAGGAGGCGATACGGGTCGGGCGCATGCTGGCGGCGCTAGTGCCCAGGGACGCGCCGGACGACGCTTCAGCGACCGCGGAAGTGCTCGGCCTGCTGGCGCTGATGGAGCTGCAAGCGTCGCGCCTCAGCGCCCGTACCGGAACGGACGGCGGCTTCATACCGCTTGAAGGGCAGGACCGTGCCCGCTGGGACCATCTGCTGATCGCCCGGGGGCTGGAAGCGCTGAGCCGGGCCGAAGCGCTGGGCGGTGCCGCGTTGGAAGCGAGCGGTCCCTATGTGTTGCAGGCCGCGCTGGCCGCCTGTCACGCCCGGGCGCGCCGCGCCGCCGATACCGATTGGCCGCGCATCGCAGCGCTGTACGACCGGCTGCGCCTGGTCATGCCCTCACCCATTGTCGACCTGAATCGCGCGATCGCGCACAGCATGGCGTTCGGGCCGGACGCAGGTCTGAAATTGGTGGACGCGATCGCCGACGATCCGGCCCTGCGCCATTATGCGCCCCTGCCGGCGGCGCGGGGCGACTTCCTGTTCCGCGCCGGCCGACTCGCCGAAGCGCGTTCGGAATTCAAGGCGGCCGCCGCGCTCACCCGCAACCGGGCGGAGAAAGCCTTTCTCCTCGGTCGGGCCGCAGCTTGCGATCGCTAGCCAGATCAGCCTCAGTGCCGCAGGATCAACCCGGCCAAGAATCCTGCGCGCGTTGGCGCCGCGCGCCCGGCCCGGTGCTGCCCCGCTCGGCAAAGCGTACCACCCCCGGCTCGAGCGCGACCCGCTCACCGGCGCGATCGCGGTAGGTCATGGATGTCCAGGCGGCAGGCGCGATGTGCGCCTCCATCCGGCAGTGCAGGTAGTTCACCATGCCGACAGCGTCCGGATCGCCGTAGAGCCCGTCGGCGAACTGGCGCGTCGGGCGCCATGGACGGGCGAGATAGACCGATCCGGCAGCGACGCCGGGCTCGTGGGTAAGGTGGCAATGGTCGAAGACCAGTCCGACCGGGCTGCTCCGGTTCGTGCTTGGCGCGGCAATATAGCCGGGTCCGCGCGACCGAACCTCGCAATGGCTCAAATGGGCTTGGCCCGCACCGAAGACGAAGTCGACGGTTCCCGCGACGAGGCACTGCCGGAAGATAGAGCGCCCGGCATTGACGTAGAGCGTGTCCTGCCGCCCGAGAATGTCGACCCGGGCAAGCAGCGTGCGATCGCTGCCGGCCGCGAGCATCAGCGCGACGGCCTGTCGATCATGCGGTGCCTCTGCGCCCAGTGCCGCCGGATCGAAGCTATTCTCGATCGTCAGGTTGGCCGCGTGGAAACCGGGCGCCTTGACGATGATCGTCCCGCTGCCGCCGGTGCCCCACGGGTAGCCGTCCGGCCCCGCCAGGCCAGACGCGGCGTCGAAGCGGATGCGCGTGCCGCTACGGTCTTCGCCCGTGATCCAGACATCAGGCGCCGCGACAACCAATTTCTCCCGCCAAACGCCCGCCCCCAGCCAGATCCGGAACGGACCCTGGCGCGGCTTAGCAGCCACAGCGAGCGCGGCCGCGAGACCGGCGTGGCGCGGTCCGGGCGGCCCAGCGGCGCGCGGTCGAGCAACCACGGCATCGTAACGCAAGGAGCGCGCGTCAGCGACCGTCGCGGCAAGACCTGCCAACCCACCGCCGAGCAGGGCGCGCCGGTCAATCGTTAGCGACAAGGCTGTTGAGATAATCTTCGAGGTTGGTGTAGCCGTCGCCATCGCGATCGAGCGCACCGTCGTTCAGGGCGGGATCGAGGCGATTGGCGCGTTCCCAGGCATCGGGCATGCCGTCGCTGTCGCCGTCGCGCGGCGCCGGAGCCGTCGCGAGCACCGGCCAGCCCCCGACCTCGCGCTGGCTATCGATCTGTCGACCGGTGCGATCGCGCACGCCAGCGACGATGCGAGCGTCGACCGTGTCGCGCGCCTTGGACGCTCCCGCGCTGGCGAGCACCCGGCGATAAGCCGACGCGGCAGGATCGGGCTGGACAGGGGCGACATCGACCGGTGCAGGCAATTTGTAGCCTTCGGGCTGGATGCCAGTGACGAGGCTGTAGGGATCGGCCGGGATGACGCCGTTCATGCTGTTGCCGGCGAAATAGGCTTTGGCGAGCGTGTCGGACTCGTTGAACGCGATCGCCTTCTTCGACTGGGGACCGGATATGTAGCTATTGTCGACGAAATTGTATCGCGACAAAGTCGCGGTGTCGGCATTGTAGCCGGAGCGATCCCCGCCCCAATTGTAGAAGACGTTCGAGCGGAAATCGAAGAAGGCGCCGACCGGATCCACATCGGGGCCGCTGTAATTGCCCGGCCGCGGCATGCGCGCCTCGTGATTTGCCCACAGATTGTGGTGGAAGCTGACCCGCGCCCCGCGCCCTCCGCGGATAAGGCTGCCATAGCCATGTTCGCCCTTGGCGTGGAGCGAATGGGTCAGCGATTCCGCGATCAACGACCATTGGACGGTGAGATCGTAGAAGCCCTGATCCGGCCTCGTATAATTGGCTGATGCGGAGAGCGTCTCGTCGACGGACCAGCTTGCCGACACATGATCGAGGATGATGCGGCGGCCGCCCATGATCCAGATCGCGTCGGACTCCGTCTTGGACTCGTCCCCGAGCCGCGAGCGGATGTAGCGGATGACGACGTCGTCGGCGTCGATCTCGAGCGGATGATCGCGCAGCGTGATCCCCCCGCCCGGCGCCGATTGTCCCGCGATGGTGACGCGGCCTTCGCGAATGCGCAGCGGCTTGGCAAGCTGGATCGTTCCGGACACGGCGAAGACGATCGTGCGGGGGCCAGGCTGCTCCACCGCCGCGCGCAGCGAGCCTGGGCCATTGTCGGCAAGGTTGGTCACCGTCACGACCGCCCCGCCCCGTCCGCCCGCCGCGAACCGCCCGGCCCCTTCCGCCCCGGGAAAGGCGAGCTGCTGGGGCGAAGTTGCGGACGCGGCGATCGCGGCTAACAGTAGCATTGCATATCTTCCAATCAGACGAGCGTGCGAACTGTGGCGCCGTTGACGCTGACATTATCCAGCACCAGGCCTTCGGTATTCCGAACGATGCTGGGCGCGCGAACGCCATCGAAACGGCAGTCGCGCAGCGTTATTCCGGTCACGGGCGCACCCGGCAGCCCCTGGCTGTCGAGCACACGGTTGGCGTGGCGCGCGTGAAGCCGTTCAACGACGATGTCTCTTAACCGCGGCACGAACCGGCCGTTGGCGCCTTCCTCATAATTGAAGTCGCAAGCGATCGCGGCCTTGGCGACATGACCGACGCTGATGTCGCGATAGTAGAAATGTTCCAGCAGCCCGCCGCGCAAGGCGTTGTTCTTGAAGCGTATGGCATAATCGAGATTCGGGCTGTCGAGGATACAATGTTCGGCGAAGATGCGACGCACTCCACCGGAGATCTGGGATCCGACGGTGATGCCGCCATGCCCTTCCCTCATCCTGCAGTTGCGGATGACGATGTCTTCGGATGGGCGCGCCACGCGTCGGCCGTCGGCATTGCGGCCGGAGTTGATCGCAATGCAGTCATCGCCGGTGTCGAACGTGCAGTTCTCGATCACCATGCCGCCCACGGATTCTGGATCGCAGCCGTCATTGTTGGGCCCATGGCCCATGATGTCGACGTTGCGGACGATGACGTTGCGGCACAGCACCGGATGAAGTTGCCAGAACGGCGCACCACGCAGCCTGACGCCTTCGATCAATACATTCTCGCAGAGATAAGGCTGAACGAATGCCGGACGCAGATAGGCGCCGTCCCCGAAGACGCGCTTCTCCGGCGGCACGTTACGCTCAGCCAGATCGAACAGACGCGCCCGCGCCGGCCGCTGATCGGGCATGCCTTCGCGCCAGCCATGGTCCACGGTGCCGCGCCACGGCCCCTTCCACGACCACCAAGCACTGGCGCTGGCCTGGCCGTCAAGCGTCCCCTGTCCGGTCACAGCAACGTTGCGCGCCTTGTAGGCATAGACCAACGGCGAATAGTTGATGAGTTCGATCCCCTCCCACCGGGTGAAGACGAGCGGATAATCGGCGGGGTTGGTGGAGAAGAGCAAGGTTGCCGCGCGATCGAGGTGGAGCTCGACATCCGACGCGAGGTGCACCGCACCGGTCAAGAACCGGCCAGGCGGGACAAGTACACGCCCGCCCCCGGCCGCCACGCACGCCGCGACCGCGCGCGCGATCGCGGCGCTGTTGAGGGTTGCGCCATCGCCGACGGCCCCAAACTTCCGGATATCGAATGAGCGGGCCGGAAAGCGCGGCGTGCGTAGCCCGCGCAGCACGGCTGCGGCATGGTCCCAAGGGTCCGGCGCTGCCGCCGCCCCCCGCAACATCATGGCGGCCGCGCTTGCTCCCCCGAATTGCAGGAGGGCGCGGCGTGTAGGCTCGTTCGGCAAAATCACGCCGCGCCGGTCAATCAGAAGACCAGCCGGATGCCGGCTGTGATCACCCGACCGGTGCTCTGATATCCCTGCGAGACCGGATCGGCAGCATATTCGGTCGAATAGGTCGGTGCATTGGTGAGATTGCGGCCCTCGAGCGTCAGCTTGGCGAAGTCGGTGATGCTGTACGACATGGCCGCGTCGATATTAAGCTGCTTCTCGCGATAGCCGAAATCGGAGACCACCGGCGAGTTACAAACGGCGCCGTTATTGGTGGTAAGTCCGACGCTGCACGTGCCCGATGCCAGCGGGAAGCGCGTCACATAGCGGGTGCGGTAGGCACCCGACACGCGTGCCGAGAAGCGCTTGTCTTCATAATAGAGGGTGGCGTTGAACGAATTGGGCGAGGTGTTGAGGAATGGCCCCGTCGCGAAGGTGTTGGAGGCGGTGCCCGTCTGGGTCCGCGTCGTCGCTAGCTGGGCATTGGTGAGATAATTCAGCTTCGACGAGATATGGGTGTAGTTGGCGGTCACGCCGAAATTATCGAACGGTGCGGGCAGAAACGTGAAGTTCGACTGCACATTGAGCTCGACGCCCTTGATCGTGCCGCCGGGCGCGTCGTTATATTGCCGCACCGCATAGACGCCCCCTCCCCGCGTGTAAGCGAGCAAGGTCGTGCTGGTGATCGACGCGTAAATCGATTCCAGCGTGGCGGCGTCATAGATCGCCTGCAGCGGATATTCGCCCGCGATCTGCTGCGGGAAGCTGGCGAGCTTCTTGGCGAACAGGCCCACCGAAATTAGCCCGCCCCGCCCGAAATAATGTTCGAAGGCGAGATCGAAATTGGTCGCGCGATACGGGCTGAGATAGGGATTACCGACCGTGATCTGCGGCGCGGTCGTCGCATTGAGACCGGTGGGGAATGACGTGGTGCCGGGCGTCAGCGCGGCCAGCTGCGGCCGCGCGATAACCTTGGCAGTTGCGAAGCGCACGAGCGTATCAGGCACCACCTCCCAGGTCACGTTCAGAGCGGGCAGGAAGTCGGTATATTCGTTGCGGGCGGATACGACCGTGCCAATGACACCATTGGCCGCGCCGCCGACCGAGCCGGAGCCGCGCACGACGGTATTCGCGATGCGCGTGCCGGCATTTCCGCGGAAGGGCCGGCCGAGCAACGTTCCGTTCCAGTCGAACTGGAGGAATCCCGACAAGTCGTTCTCGGTGACCTTATTGGCCTGGCGCGCGTCGACCAGCGCGCGGAAATCGGCCCATTTGTTGATGCAATTGCAGTTGATGCCAAACTGATTGATGAACTTGCCGATGTCCGGGGCGTAAAAGCTGGTCGGGGTACCATCGGGTACGTTGAGGCCCTTGCCGAACCCCATAGTGCGGCCGAGATCGGTGATCAGCAGCTTCGACTCGGCCAGCGTGGGGTTGATCGCTTCGATGTCGCTGTTGCGGCGCGCCTGAGTGCTGGAATAGGCAAAGCGCTTATAGGTCAGGCCGGTCGAGACGGTGAATTCGTCATTCGCTTCCCAGCTGAGATTGCCGCGAGCGACGCGGAAGGAATTGACGATATCGTCCGTCAGATAGCGGATGGTCGAGAGGCCTTTGACCAGCGTCCAGCTCTGCGGGCTGGCGACATCGAAGCCGGGGCTGAACACAGGCATCTTTCCACCGGCGCGTTCATCGAACGTGTAATTGTCCTGGTCGATCGCGTTGAACTCGGCGAGCAGCGACTGGCCTTTATATTCGGAGCGTGAATAGCCGGCTGTGCCTTCGAAATGCAGCCGGTCGCCGAGGTCCTGACGCAGGTTGAGCGTGCCCTGGTAGAATTTGGTCGTACCATCGACGCGCTGGGTCGAGCTGCGCCAATCGACATCGTCTAGCACCAGATAATCGGCGATGCCGGCGCCGTTGACGTTGGCGGCGCGTACCTTGGTGTTGGGGCGCCCGATCAGCTGAGTATAAAAACCGGTCTGATCGCCGGTGGCGACGTAGCCCGGCGACGAGGTCGAATTATAATAATCGAACGGGTTGAGATTGTTGGGATTGTAGCTGGCCCGCGTGCCGGCGACGAGCCCGCCACCGTTCAAGGATTGGCCACAATCCACTGTCGTGCTCGGCGCACAATTGGGATAGAGCGCGATGCGGTTGGTCAGCCCGGTGGCAGTATTGGCGGCGCCCAACGCGTTACGCGCATAATTGGCGTTGGTCCCGTTGCGGTTGAGCCCGATCGTGGTGATGCCGGCGGTCGTGCTGTGCTGATCATATTTCGAATAGACGCCGTCGAGTGTGATTTCCGTGCGCGAGGTCGGCTTCCACTGCACGGTCCCGGTGGCGCCGAGCCGGCGATAATGCAGATCCTGGCGATTGATCGACGGTAGCGCCGGGATCAGCGCGTTAGGGGTCAGCAGGGCGTAGGCGGCGGGATCCGAGCCGAACGTAGCCCCCGTCCCCGCCGTTGAAGGACGCGCGAAACCGAATGTGTTCGGGGTGACGCCCATCAGCTGTGACGAGCGATAGACATAATCGAACGCGCCGATGCTGCGCTGGTAGAAATCGATCTGCTGGCGCTGATCCTGATAGGCCACGGAGCCCAGGACGGCCAGATTGTCGGTGATGTGCTTCGACACCAGCCCAGTCAGGCGCGGATTGACCGTACGGCCATTCTCGCGGAATTCGCCCTCAAGCCCGAGGGCGTAGCGATCCTTTTTATAGGTCAGCGGACGGCCGGTGGTGAGATCGATGATCGCGCCGAGCGACCCTTCGTCATTGGCCGCCGACGTGGTTTTGGTAACCGTCACGCCGCCGAACAGTTCAGAGGCGAAGGTGTTGAAATCGAAGCCGCGCGACCGGTTTGCGCCCGAGGCATCGGTGCCGCCACCGGTGATGCTGAGCGCATCGGCGCCATTGAGGCGCACCTGCTGAAAATCACCGCCGAGGCCACGCACGGTGATCGTGCGGCCCTCGCCGTTGTCGCGGTCAATCGAGATGCCCGGCAGGCGCTGGATCGACTCGGCGAGGTTGGCGTCTGGGAAATCGGCAATGTCTTCGGCCGTGATTGCGTCGATCACCTGGTTGGACTTGCGCTTGAGATCGACGGCGCGGGCAAGGCTGTTGCGGAAGCCGGTGATGACCACTTCCTCTGGCGCGGCCGGGGCAGTTTCCGACGTGCTCTGACCGGGCGGTGTACCGGCTGGCTGCTCTGCCTGTTCGGCCGGAGAAGCGCCCTGAGGCGTCTGTCCCACGAGCGGCGCAACCTGATCGACAGCCCTGTTCCTCGAGGAGGCGGCGGGTTGACCCCCGCTATTATCCTGTGTGCCGGCCCAAACCGGGGCCGCCATCAGACTGGCGAAAGCAAGCGCCGCAATCGATGCGCCAGAACGCAACCAAACCCCCGTCGGCATCACTTCTCTCCCGTATATGCCCTTGATACTGTGGGCTTAGCTCGAGAGTAGAAGTCTCTGTCTACCGGTGTCAATAATGCGTGTTGCGTCTGCCCTCGCCGTGCGGACACACCACAGCAAGGGCAAAAGAGACCGTGGCGCTCGCTCTTCCTGAGACAGTCCGTGCTTAAAAGGAGATCGGCCGTGGCGATTCTAGCTCGACCGTGGATCAGCGAGCGCGAGAGCGAGCCGTAGCAAAAAGCCGATCTGACACCGGTTACCAATCGTAGCGTGTGAATGGAACCGGATATTGAAGCCTTACCTCTGCGTCAGGTGGAGTGAGCTGCGGAGAGCTGGTTGGCCACGCATAACGATCCCGTGTTTATCTCAAGAGAAATTGGCCCTATCCATTCTGACATCGATGACAAAAATAGACATGGAGAGGCACATGAAACGGCGGGACCTTCTTAAATCCGGCCTGGCTCTGGGAAGCGGGCTAGCGATGGCCGGGCATAGCGGCATCGTCCAGGCAGCCGTCGGCACGGCGCCTGTGACCTTCCCCAAAGGCTTTCTGTGGGGCGTCGCGACGGCTGCCTATCAGGTTGAAGGCGGCGCCCGCGACGGCGGCCGCGGCCCATCCATCTGGGACACCTTCTCGCATACGCCAGGCAAGACCAAGAACGGCGACACCGGCGATGTCGCCGATGACAGTTTCCATCGCTGGCGCGAAGATATCGCGCTGATGACGCAGCTCGGCGTCGACAGCTATCGCTTCTCCATTGCCTGGTCGCGCATTCAGCCGACCGGGAGAGGGCCGGCCAATGTCCAGGGCTTGGATTATTATAAGCGGCTGGTCGACGGCTTGCTTGAGGCGGGCATTCGCCCCTTCCCCACCCTCTATCATTGGGATCTGCCGCAGGCGCTGGAGGATGCAGGCGGCTGGCCGAACCGGGACACCGCCGATCGCATGACTGATTACGCCCTCATCATGGCCGAGGCGCTGGCGGACCGGGTGACCGCGTGGAGCGTGCTCAACGAGGTCAAGACCTTCACCCAGGCAGGCTATTGGGACGGAGGCATGGCGCCAGGACGCAAGGAGCCTCTGGCCTTTCTCAAGGCAACCCATGTCGCCAATATCGCCAATGCCAATGCTTTCCACGCGCTGAAGGCGGTAAATTCCAAGGTACAGGTCGGCAGCGCTTACGATTGCGCCAATTGCTTCCCAGCGACCGACAGCGAGGCCGACAAGGCCGCAGCCGTCCGCTGGGATAAACTGATTAATCTATGGTATTTGCAGGCAACACTTACCGGCACCTATCCGGAATTGCTGCCCGCCGACCGCCAGGCAGAACTGCTAGGCTGGCGGGCCGGCGACGAAGCGCGGCTCAAGGTGCCGCTCGATTTTGTGGGCATCAATTATTATAGCGGTTGGCGGGTCTGGGACGAGCCCAAGGGCAACGGCATCCCCAATCTCAACACGCGCGCCGAATGGGCATGGTCCCCGCGCTCGATCGGAAAATCCGACTTCGGCTGGGACATCGACCCGCCCGGAATCCACCAGATCCTCAAGCGCATGCAGCAATTGACCGGGTCCATCCCGATCGAGATTACCGAGAATGGCATCGCCGATAATACGCCCCCAGGACCTGACGGGCGCATCCATGACGTCAGGCGCATTGCCTATTTACGTGCACACCTGAAGGAGCTGCGCCGCGCGATCGACGACGGCGTGCCGGTACGAGCCTATCACCTGTGGAGCCTACTCGACAATTTCGAATGGGCGGCCGGCTATTCGCAGCGCTTCGGCATCGTCCACGTCGATTTCGAGCACGGCCAGAAGCGCAGCCCGCGCGACTCGGCCTATTGGTATGCCAATGTCATCAAGCAGAATGCAGTAGCCTGACTCCAGCTCGGCTGCGCAAAGCGCGGCCGAGCCTTTAGCGGATCAGCGCGTCAGCTTCTTATAGGCTCCGGCGCCGGGACGGTCTGCCGCATCGCCGAAGCGCCGGCGCTTGTCTTCCTCATAGCTTTCGAAATTGCCTTCGAACCATTCGACATGGCCGTCGCCTTCGAACGCCAGGATGTGCGTTGCAAGACGATCGAGGAAGAAGCGATCGTGGCTGATCACCACGGCGCAGCCGGCGAAGCTCTCCAACGCTTCCTCGAGCGCGCGTAGGGTCTCGACGTCGAGATCGTTGGTGGGCTCGTCGAGCAGAAGGACGTTGCCACCCTCCTTGAGCATCTTAGCGAGGTGAACGCGATTGCGTTCACCGCCGGACAGCTGGCCGACCCGCTTCTGCTGGTCGGGGCCCTTGAAGTTGAAGGCGCCGACATAAGCACGGGTCGGCACGTCATGCTTGCCGAAGGTGAAGCGGTCGTGCCCGTCCGAAATTTCCTCCCAGACGTTCTTGTTGGCGTCGAGATGGTCGCGGGATTGATCGACATAGCCGAGCTTCACGGTCGGGCCGACGTCGATTTCACCTGTGTCCGGTATCTCCTGCCCTGTGATCAAGCGGAACAAGGTGGTCTTGCCGGCGCCGTTAGGGCCGATCACGCCAACGATGCCACCCGGTGGCAAGGTAAATGACAGATCGTCGAACAATGTCTTGTCGCCATAGGATTTGGTCAATCCCTTCGCCTCGATCACCTTGTGGCCGAGCCGTTCGGGAATCTGGATCAGTATCTGCGCGCTGTCAGGGCGGCGATCCGCCTGCTTCTCTACGAGCTCGTCGAAAGCGCGGATGCGGGCCTTGGACTTGGTCTGGCGCGCCTTCGGGCTCTGCCGGATCCAGGCCAGTTCCTGCTGGATTGCGGTCTGGCGCCCCTTCTCCTCGCGGTCCTCCTGTTCGAGCCGCTTACTGCGGCCCTCCAGCCACGCCGAATAATTGCCCTCGAACGGGAGGCTGCGGCCGCGATCGAGTTCCAGTACCCAGCCCACCACATTGTCCAGGAAGTAGCGATCGTGGGTAACGAGGATGACGTTTCCGGCATAATCGATCAGGTGACGTTCCAGCCAGGCGACGCTTTCGGCATCGAGATGGTTGGTCGGCTCGTCGAGCAGCAGCACTTCGGGCTTTTCTAGCAGCAGCTTGGTAAGCGCTACGCGACGCTTTTCCCCACCCGAAAGCTTGGTGACCGGCGAATCTCCCGGAGGGCAGCGTAGCGCCTCCATTGCGATCTCGAGCTGGTTGTCGAGCGTCCAGCCATCGACCGCGTCGATCTTCTCCTGCAGCGTGCCCATTTCCTCGAGCAGAGCATCGAAATCCGTGTCGTCCTTGGGATCGCCCATCTCGGCCGAGATGGCATTGAAGCGATCGACCATGTCCGCCACGGCGCGCACGCCGTCCTTGACGTTCTCGAGCACGCTCTTGTCCGGGTCGAGCTGTGGCTCCTGCGGCAGATAGCCGACGCGATAGCCCTCGGCCGCCCACGCTTCGCCCGAATATTCGGTATCGAGGCCCGCCATGATCTTCATCAACGTCGACTTACCGGCGCCGTTGACGCCGATGATCGCGATCTTGGTACCGGGCAGGAACTGCAAGTTGATGTTGTTGAGCACGGGCTTGTTGGCGCCCGGGAAGGTCTTCGTCAGGCCCTTCATGACGAAGCTATACTGCACGGCCATAAGATGGCGTCTCCGCGTGTCGATGATGTGAGAAACTGAGGGCAAGCCGATAGACGGCCCGCTCGCACTTGCCAACATGGGTATGGTCTGGCGGCAGTGCAATCGATCGAACGCGCTCTGCCATTGCAGCGATGAACGCGCGACACTCACAAAGGCACATTATGCCGCTGTTAAGGTGCAGCCTCTTATCGCTGGTCGCCGCTGCTGGGATCAACCCGCCTGATCGCGGATATTATCTACATTATTGATAGCGCTCCCAGCCATTGTCTATGGCAGCAGCTATAGCGTGGAGTGGTGGGGGAAAGCCCCGATTAACCGCGTCTCACCGGTCATGGTCTTACCACTTAACCAACTTTTAGACCGGCTCGTCGCGCAAAATCGAAACGCCGCTCCTCGACCCGTAGACGGGCGCGATCCATTACGTCCGCCTCCGACGCATGCAGCAGGCATTCCGTAACCCGGCTCAGATGATCGCGCATCGCCAGCCGCGCCGCGTCCGGATTTCGCGCCCGGATCGCTTCCAGGACGCGGCGATGCTCATCAACGGGGGGCTGGATTCCCGCATCGCGAGCGCGACTGAAGAAATACACGCACAGCGGCGACCGATATCTTTTGTCCCATAGATCCTCGATCATTCCCACCAGGACATCGTTGGTCGTTGCCCGCGCCAGCGCGAGGTGAAATGATCGATCAGCTTGCTCGCGATCGAGCTGCGAGACGTTCATGTCGCTGATTATGGAAAGAATCTCCTCCATTTCGTCGATCTGCGCGTCAGTCGCCGTCGCCGCAGCCAACGCAGCAATCTCACTCTCCAGCAGCCGACGCGCCTCGGTCACTTCAAACGGTCCGTCGAGACCATCATTGGCCGAATTGCCCTGTCGGTCGCCTGTCCGGCCGCTCACGAACACGCCCGCGCCCGGTTTGCGTCGTACCAGTCCGCCTAGTTCCAGAGCCATGGTCGCTTCGCGTATGACGGGGCGACTTACCCGAAATTGTTCGGCCAGCTCGCGCTCCGAAGGCAGGCGCGCGCCCAGCGTGTAGCGGCCCATCTCGATCGCTCTTTCGAGATCGCGGGCCACGCCTTGAGAGAGGCGCGTGGACAATTTTTCCATTCGATGATCCCGTAATGGGCCCGGCACGGACCTAATTGGTAAGACCATTAGGTAAACCAGATGTTGACACTTGTCATCCGCCGCATATTAGGCGGCGATGTGATCGCTAACATAGCGACTTAACGGATTCGTCTCCGTCGTGGAGGCGACTAATGTGAGAGGATTCCTGATGCGAGCCACTTCCGCTCGGCGGGCTGCGCTGCTCGGCGCAACCATTCTCGCCGGCTATTCGATGCCCGTTCTGGCCCAGACGGATGCCCAGCCGGCGGGCGCGCCGGTGCCTGCGGCTGCCTCACCAAGCCAGGCGTCGAGCGAGACGTCGCCTTCGGTTGGCGCGCCTGCCGCTGCACCCTCCACCGCCGACCCGTCCGCTACCGGCGCGGACGTCGAAGAGGTCGTCGTAACCGGCTATCGGCGCAGCCTTGCGCAGTCGACGACGGCCAAGCGCAACGCGACCGGCTTTACCGACTCCATCTTTGCGGAGGACATCGGCAAGTTCCCGGATCTCAACATCGCGGAATCCTTCAATCGCATTCCCGGTATCACGATCAGCCGCGACATCACCGGCGAAGGCACCAACGTCGCCATCCGCGGCCTGGGCAGCAACTTCACGCAGGTGACGCTCAACGGGGCGCCGATCGCAGTTGCCTCCAGCGGCGCCACCGATGCGCAGGGCACCGATCGTTCCGTGGACCTGAGCTTCTTTCCAACCGATCTGTTCACCAAGCTGACGGTCGCAAAGAGCTACACGCCCGATCTCGAGGAAGGAGGCGCCGCCGGTAACGTCGATATCCGCAACGCGCGGCCGTTCGACAATCCCGGCACGCACATCACCTACAATTTGCAGGGGACCAAGCAGAGCCAGGCCTCCGGCTGGGGCGAACGTGGCTCGCTGATCGCAAGCCATACCAGCGACACGTTCGGCATCCTCGCCGGGGTCGCCGCCAATCATACCCGCTCGCGCACCACAGGTTTCGAGACGATTGGCTATACCAACCCCGCGCTTTCAACGCCGCAGTCGCTCGCCTTGGCCAGGAACCACCCGACTCCGACCGCGCAGGATTTCGCCGACGCGCAGTGCGCTACTGGTTGCAACAGCACCGGTGGCGGCAATTTTACCATTCCCGGCACCGTGCCGGCGAATGCCGGTAACGGCCTGGTTCCGGGTGCGACGCTCAACCAGGCTGCACTTCTGGCGCTTAACCCAGGCGCCACGCTGCAGCAGATCGACAACGGGCTGATCCCGCGGCTCGGGCGGCCGTCCGACGAATATGGCAGCCGTGATCGTATCAACGGCGTGGTCAGTGCCGAATGGCGCCCGACTGATGACCTGCATTTCTACATCGACGGCCTGTACGGCTGGCGGAAGAACGATCTCCGGCGCGTCGACATGAATTGGGTCGGCCGCAACGGCGCGACCATCCCGATCAACGAGACATTCGACAAGACCGATTGCTCGGCCGGTTGCACCGTCACCGGCGGCACCTTCGCCAATGCGCAATTCTTCCTGGAATATCGCCCCTATATCGAGACGACAAAGTTCTGGAGCGCCAACCCAGGTGCGTCGTGGAACATCACGAATAATCTCAAGCTCAACATTCAGGGCAATTATACCCGCAGTACCTTCCACCGCGAATCACCCAGCGTCGTCGTCATCACGCCGCCCTCATCGGGCAACACCGTAACCTACACCAACGATGGGGGAATCCCATCCATCACCAGCAATGTCGACCTCAACAATCCGGCGAGCTTCGGCTGGACCGGCGGCGGGCGCGTCAACATCCAGGACGAACGCCGCAAATATTTGACGAAGGGCGTGCGCGGCGACCTGACGTGGGGCGACGAGAAGCTCAACGTCAAGATCGGCGGCAATTACGACGATATCTCGCGTCGTATCGAGGCGTTCGACAACAGCCAGGCTTGGCAGAATGCGGTCTGCGGGAACAATCCCAGCGTGTTCCTTCCTTCGCCTAACGCCCAACCGAATTGCGACGGCCTCAACGTCGCCGGCGCGGCACCGGCCGGCTATCCGACCTACCCCGCATACGGCACCGGCTATACGGCGGGCATGACCGGGCCGGTAACCTATGCCGGTTCGCTGATCCCAACGTCTCAGCTCGCCAATTTCCTGCGGCCGGGGCCCGACGGGTTCGTCACGGTCGACTGGAACAAGTTCAAGCAAGCATCCAATTACGATGCGTTCCACGACGCCGCCCCGGCGGTCGGATCCGCCAATACCGGCGCTGCGGGCGGTTATATCCGGGAGCAGTCCCCAACGGCCTATGTCGAGGTAAACGGCGTCCAGACCGTCGCCGATGCCGATCTGCGCTTCAATGTCGGCGTGCGCTACGTTCACACGAAGCAAACCATTTCGGGGCTGGTTTCGCTGACCGATCCGCGCAACCCGTCGCCGGTTCCGGCCTCGGCGCAGGGCAGCCTTTATCCGAACGTCGTGAATACCGCGACGACCAAGAGCAGCTACACAAGGTGGCTGCCGGCGGCCAACTTCGCCTACGATATCGGTGAGCATGCGGTCGCACGCTTTGCGGTTTCCAAAACGCTGACGCGCGCCGATCCGAACGCGCAGCTGCCGGGCGTGAACTTCTCATCGCCGTCGGCCGATACCGCTTCGATCGGGAACCCTGCGCTCAGCCCCTACACGTCGAAGAATATCGACCTTGGCGTCGAATATTATACCGGGCACGAAGGGCTGGTGAGTGTCGCCGCCTTCCGCAAGGAGCTGAAGGGCTTCACCACCCCCGGCATCTCGACGGTGCCGTTCAGCGCCCTTTCCGCCTACGGCATAACCTTCGGCTCGCTCACGCCGACGCAGCAGGCGGCGATCATCAGCCGGGGTGGCGAGAATGCCGCATCGGTGCAGGTGTCGCAGCAGATCAACGCCAGCGGCACGCTCGACGTCAACGGCATGGAATTCCAGTGGGTCCAGCCGCTCGACTTCATCACCGAGCGGTTCGGCGTAAAGGGCTTCGGCTTCAACGCCAACGCCACGATCGTCGACCAGAAGGGCAGCGGTGCCGCTCCTGCAACGGCGCTCGGCGTCGCCAAATATACCTACAATATCAGCGGCTATTATGAGCATGACGGCATCAGCCTGCGGGTCTCGACCACGTTCCAGAAGGGATCGCAGGTTTCGAGCCCCAATCAGAACGGCATCCCGTCGGCGGCGTTGTTCACCAACAATTACCGCCAGACCGACTTCTCATCGATCTTCGATCTGGAAAAGATTTTCGGCGTCCGGCACGCGCCGCAAGTTACGTTTGACGTGGTCAACCTGACCAATTCCAAGCTGCGCACCTACTTCCAGTTCCCGAACGCGACGTTCACGCAATACAAGCCGGGTCGTCAGTTTCTGATCGGTCTGCGCGGTTCGTTCTAAACTTCTCCTCCCCTGAGGGTGGCCGGCTCCCCCGCCGGCCACCCTTTTTTTTGGTTGGTGACCGATCTGTTCGCCCTCCCTGCGTCGCTCGCGTTGCCAAGCGACGGGCCATTGAAGTAGCCAGGACCTATGCGATCCTTGCTCCTGCCCATTGCCGCCCTTCTCTCCTCTTCCAGCTTGGCCGCTCCGCCGGCCGACCTTGGCTATGAACTGGTCGAGGGACTGACTACCGAAGTCGGCCAGCGCCTTGCCGGCACGGAAGCCGAAGCGCGAGCGCGCGCTTGGGCAGTGTCGCGGCTCAGGTCGCTCGGTTTTGCCAATGTTCGCATCGAACCGTTCGATATGCCGGTATGGGTGCGGGGCGCGGAAACGGCGGAAGTGATCGCGCCTTTCCCCCAGAAACTCGTCTTGGCGGCGCTTGGCAATAGCGGCGCCACCCCCGAGGCAGGCCTCACCGCCGAGGTGGTCGGCTTTCCCAGCCTCGACGCGCTCAAGGCGGCGCCCGACGCCCGGGTGCGCGGGAAAATTGTCTTCGTTTGGCATCGCATGACCGCAACCCAGGACGGCTCTTCTTATGGCTATTTCGGCGCTGTCCGCCGCAGCGGGCCATCGGTCGCATCAAAGAAGGGCGCGCTCGCGATCCTGATCCGTTCGATTGGCACCGACCATCATCGCGTGCCCCATACGGGCGTACAAACGTGGAGCGATGGCGCGCAGCCGATCCCGGCAGCCGCGCTATCCGTACCCGATGCCGATCAGCTCGAGCGCATCCTGTCTCGCGGCAAGCCGGTGACCATCCATCTCGTGCTGACCCCGCGCATGACTGGCACGCATCAGTCAGGCAACGTCATCGCCGAAGTACCCGGGCGCGATGCGGGTGCTGGCGTCGTGCTGATCGGCGGCCATCTCGACAGCTGGGATCTTGGGACCGGCGCCATCGACGATGCCGCCGGCATTGCCATCACCACCGCGGCCGCCAAACGCATTCTCGACGGGTCCAAGCCGAAACGCACGATCCGGCTGGTATGGTTCGGCGCGGAAGAACCGGGCGGGTTCGGCGGTGACGCCTATGCCAGGGCCCATGATCGCGAAAAACACGCGCTGACCGCCGAGGCGGATTTCGGCGGCGATCGGGTATGGAGTTTCCGGGCAAGCCTTGCCGATCCGAAAGGGGCGTTGACGGCAGAACTAACCAACGTTTTGGGTGGCTTCGGGGTCGGGCCGGGCGCTGGCGCAGCGCATGGCGGTACGGACATTGGCCCAATGGTTCAGCGCGGCACGCCCGTGATCGACCTGGAGCAGGACGGAACCCGCTATTTCGATATCCACCACACTGCCGATGATACACTCGACAAGATTGACCGCGCTCAACTCAATCAGGCGATCGACGCCTGGTCGGCGATGCTGCGGGTCGTGGCCGATACCGACGATCCTTTAACGCCGCTGCCGCCGCGTGAGGGTCATTGATATGCGCAATATGGTCCTATTCGCCGCGTCCATCCTGACGCTAGGTGCGCCCGCCGTGGGCCAGACGCCCGCCGAAAACGCTGAGATCCGCGCCGCAGCGCAAGCGTTTGACGACGCCCAGCTCCACGGCGACCGTGCCGTGCTGGAACGGATGCTCGCGCCTGATTTCCTGCTTGTCCGCGGCTCCGGCCGGATCGGCGGCAAGGCCGATTTCATCGCAGGGTTCACCGACCCCAAATCGCATCTCGAACCATTCGAGATTACCGACCGGCTATTCATTCGCCCGTCGGCCGATACGGCGATCGTTGGCGGCGAAGCACGCGTGCGCGGCACCGACAATGGCAAACCTTTCGCGGAGCATTTCCGATACTCGGACACCTTCGCCAGGCGTGATGAACGCTGGATCGTGGTCTACACGCAGGTCACTCCCCTCCCCGCGCCGTAAGCGACTGTCCATAATCGGTCACCTGTCGATCGAGATCGGGCAATCTCGAATTGGCAAATTTTGCCACATATTGGCGTCCTCCTGCCGAGCGGCAGCGCTTCACACGCTATTCATGCCCTTGAGCCGACTTGGCACGGTGTCTGCAATGCTCGCAGTGACGCGGGGAGGCAGGCTCTTCGCCAAGGTACGGAACGACACATGACCACCCAGACCGCCCCCCAGCATGATAACCTCCTCGGCATTTGCCATGCGCTCGGCGAAACGTTCGGTTTCAACCCGATCGTCCTGCGGCTGGCCTTTCTGGTCGGCCTCGTGCTCGCACCCGAAGGCAGCATGATCGCCTATGGCGTCGCCGGCGTGGCCGTGCTGGCATCCAAGCTCCTGACCCGCAGCAGCAGCAAGCGGCCGGTGCAGGTCCTCACGCACGCCTGACGGCGTGCGCCGGCGGCACAGCCGGTCAGCGCATCGCCGCGAGGAGGCTCGCAATCGACACGAAGGCGAACGCGACCGAACTGTCTGCCACCCCGTAGGGCAGGAAGATGAGGTCGCCGTGGCGCATGCCGCCGCAGCTATAGACCACGTTGGGGACATAGCCTTCGCGATCCTCGTCCGCCGGCGATAGCAAAGGCTGGCTCATGCGCCCGATCAACTTGGACGGGTCGTTCTTGTCGAGCAGCACGGCGCCGACCGAATATTTGCGCATCGCGCCGACGCCATGGGTCAGCAGCAGCCAGCCTTCGTCGAGCTCGATCGGCGAGCCGCAATTGCCGAGCTGGACCATTTCCCAAGTATATTTAGGCGTCAGCAGCAATTGCCCCTCGCCCCAGAAATCGAGGCGGTCGGAGCGAAGCAGGAAGACATTCTCGCCATCCTGTCTGCCGATCATCATATATTCGCCGCCGATCTTGCGCGGGAATAACGCCATGCCTTTGTTGCGCGCCGCAGGTCCGCCCATCGGCGACAGGGTGAACGTCCGGAAGTCACGCGTGCGCAACAATTCCGAGCGGATCGCCGCGCCATTATAGGCGGTATAGGTGCCGATCCACTCCTGGCTGCCGTCCTCGTGCATGAATTCCACGAGCCGCATGTCCTCCAGACCCTTCGACTGGGCCGCCGTCATGGGGAACAGCACCGTCCCCGAGAGCGAGCTGTCGGCGTGGCGATGGACCTCGATCGCTCCATTACCTACCTCGCCCGCCCCGTCGGCCGCGGTGGCGAATGGCGGCTCGGGCATCAATTCGACGGTTGGGCCTGGGCCAAGAATGCCCTCGCGAAACGAGACCGAAGAGATATGTCCCTCGCCCACTGCTCGCAGCGACATGGCGATGCGGACGGCGCCGCTCGACAGCCCGCTCTGGTCCGGATGAGCGACGACGCTGGGGTTCATCAGCGCGGCCGCAGCGTAGCTATATTCGTGACAGAAATAAGCGCCGATCAGCTGCTGTTTGATCTCGGATATCTCAGCAGAGTTCAGGCCGAGTGCCTGCTCGATCTGCACGTAGCGTCCCATGAACACGGAACGTGTCTGCCAGTGACGCGCTTCGAAATCGCGAAGCACCAGTTCCAGCTCGATCTCGGCCATTTCTTCGTCGAGCGCTAAAACCGAATCCACGATACGGCGGACGCGCCCTGGCCGTCCGGCAGTGGATGCGGCTTCGATCGGAATATGGAAGGGACGCACCACCACACGGGCAGGGTCGGCCGACAGGCGCAACGGAGCGTGAATTACATCGAGCAAGCGGCACCCCGGCGATTGTCATGACGGCAAGTCGCCGGAACCCCCCGGCATAATGGCCTTATCTCGACACCTAGCGGGCAAATAAAGCCCTATTCGACAACGGCTCGCCGCATCGGCTCAGGCGCGAAGGTTGTTTTGCACTTCGCTCGGTCGCGCATCGGCGGTGGTAGCCGCCTTCGACATTGCTGCGCAGGTGAACTGAAAGGCGAGGATCGATTCAGCGCCCTGGTTGAGATTGACACGATCGCTCATCAGACCGTCGAAGCAGCCACCGTCCGCAACCGTGGCAATCGGCAGATTGAGATCATTCTCACCCAGATACCAGCCGTGGGCGCGCCACGCCGCATCCAGCCAGCGTGCCTGACCAGTCAGCTGATATGCGAACATCATGGCGTCGACCGTGGCCCAAGCCTCCAGGGGCTGCTGATCGAACGGCAGTGGATCCGCATAGGGACGACCGAAGCTGTCGGAACCGACGGCGCGGAACTGGCCATCGCTGTTGGTCTGGTGATCGTCCAGCCACGCCAGCGCCGCCAAACCTTCCTCGACCATCTCCGCGTCGTCCAGAATATCGCCGGCACGCAGCAATGCCTCGGGCAGACGTGCATTATCGTAGGCAAGCACGGCTTCGAACCAGGTCCAGCCCTCGCGCCGCTCCCGGCGTAGTTCCTCAAGCAGGCGGCGGCCATATTCGCGTACCAGCTGGCGCGCGATCGGATGGTCGCGATGCTGGCGGAGCACCGCATCGGCGCCCAACAAAGCGAACGCCCACGTACGCGGGCTGCCGAGCTCTAACGAATGAGGCGCGACCTGGTTGAACAGGTTGAGCGCCCACCGCCGCATATTGGGATTGCGCGCCTCGGCGGCAGTTGCACCGATCGCCCAAAGCGAGCGGCCGAAACTGTCCTCGGAGCCTTCCGCCTCCAGCCACTGGCGATCAAAGCCCATGAAATTGCGAAAGCGACCGAGCTCGCCGTTCCAGGCATGCTGAACGAAAGCGCCATAAACGGTTGCCAAACGATCGGCACGCTCCTCATCCGGCCCCTCTATCCGATGCATGAGCATCAGCGCGCGGCAATTGTCGTCGACGCAATAACCGTGGTTGCGATCAGGGACCGCATAATTGGAATGTTGGATCATGCCGGTCGCATCGGTCATGCGCTCGACCGCTTCGAGCCGCGGATGGATCGCGATACGGGCCAGCGCACGCGCCGGCCGCTGGATGCGCACCGGCCGCTTGGCCACCGCTTCCTCGCAAATGGCGATATAGGCCTCGGCCAGAGCGCTCCACAGCATCGACCGGCCAGCAGAGTAAGCGCGGTTTGCCATGTCTGCGAGCCGCACCGGATCATCCAACAACGTGATGATCTCTTCCGAGAAACGCCGGCTATCGCCGAACGGAACCAGGATTCCCGTGCCTCCGGCAAGCAACTCGGCCGCATGCCAATATGGCGTCGATACAACCGGCTTTCCGAGCGCGACCGAGTAAGACAATGTCCCGCTCGTGATCTGTGCTTCGGTCAGATAAGGCGTGACGTAAACATCGGCTGCCTGGAGATAATCCAGCAGCGCTTCCTGATCGAGGAAGCCGTCGATGAACCTGATCGACTCCGCGACGCCGAGGTCTTCCGCGAGCGCCATCAGGCTCTCGCGATACGCCTCGCCCTCGCGGGCGACGAGGTGGGGATGCGTAGCTCCCAGAACGACATAAAGCGCCTCGGGATGCGCCGCGACAATCGCCGGCATGGCCCGGATCATCGTCTCGATGCCCTTATTGGGCGACAGCAGGCCAAACGTGAGCAGCACGCGCTTTCCGATAAAACCGAACCGCGACTGCATACTTGCGGGCGAGACGAACGGGCGGTCGGGAACGCCGTGGGGTACCACCGCAATCTGATGCGCGGCGATGCCATGGACGCGCATCAGGATCTCGCGGCCCTTTTGCGCCATCACGATCAGCTTGGAGGCGCGTCGCGCCAGTGCTTCGATGACGGCGCGTTGGTCGGCATTGGGCTGTTCCAACACGGTATGCAACGTGACCACCACCGGCGCCTCGACGCGGTCAAGCAGGCGCAAAAGCAGCGCGCCGGACGCTCCACCGAAAATTCCATATTCGTGCTGAACTAAAATGACGTCGGCGCGGCTGTCATTAATGCGTTGCGCCGCAGCACGGTAATCGGAAAGCTCCTCCTGGCGGATGGAGCAGGTGACCTCTTCGCCATAGGCATAAGACCCACCGGGGTCAGTCATGGCATAAAGGTCGAGCTCGACCTTGGGAAAAGATGCGTGAAGAGCCTTGGCTACGTCACGTGTAAAGGTAGCAATTCCGCACAGGCGTGGAGGGCTGTTGCCGATCAATGCAATCCGCTTGATCCTGGTAACACCTGTCGTCGCTACCATCTTTTCCTCATTCCGTTGTGCCGCTCTACCGCTTCTGCCGCGCGCGATCCGGACAAAACCGCGCTCATCAGGTGGTGTTTATGAACAAATCTTCAACTGCCAAAAGGTTGCGCATTTGATGCTGCGGCGCAACAAAATACGGTCAAGCGAGTTGGGGGTGCGCTAAATTCGGCGTTGACGGGCAAAACTCGTAGGCTAATGGAGCGAACGGGACGGCATTCGGGCCGGGCCCGAAATAATTACGTGGAGCAGTTCGGATGAAGAAGGTTGTCTTTGTTCTCGCCGCTGCCGGCCTGATGTCTCTGGCCGCATGCAGCAAGCAAACCCCGGCGGAAAACGCGACCGACGCGACCGCCAACGCCCTCGACAACGCGGGTGAGAATCTTGAGGACCTGGCCGACAACGCGTCGACTGACGCGGCTGCTGCCTCGCTCGACAATGCTGCTGACAATGCGCATGACGCGGCTGACGCCGTCGAAGACAACAAGCAGTAATCCGCGCCGTCTTCGGGCGGTTAAGGAATAAGGAGCGGGCGTCCGATATCGGGCGCCCGTTTTCTTTTGCGCCTGCGCGGGATGACGCGCGCGAGGCCACACGCTAACGATCCCGCAATGACCGCAAGCCAGCTTACCCTGTTCAACAGCCTGACACGCAGCCTCGAACCGTTTACGCCGGGCGACGGTGTGACCGCGCGCGTCTATAGCTGCGGGCCCACCGTCTATAATTTCGCGCACCTCGGTAATTTGCGCGCTTATGTCTTCACCGATACTTTGCGGCGCACGCTTGCCTGGAAAGGCTATCCGGTGCGCCATGTGATCAACATCACCGACGTCGGCCACCTCACGTCGGATGCGGATGCGGGCGAAGACAAGATGGAGCTGGCCGCGGCCGGGCTCGGCAAGGATATCTGGGAGGTTGCCGCCTTCTATACCGCCGCCTTCAAGCGCAACCTCGCCGATCTCAACATCCTCGACCCGAGTTTATGGTCGGTTGCCACCGACCATATCGCCGACATGATCGCATTCGCCGAGAAGATCGCGCCGGCGCATTGCTATGAAATCGAGAGCGGCCTCTATTTCGACGTAAAGACCGTGCCGGATTACGGCCTGCTCGCACGCGCCGTCTCGGACGAGGGTGAGAGTCGGATCGATCCGGTGTCCGGCAAGCGCAACCCCCAGGATTTCGCGATTTGGCGCAAATCGCCGCCCGGGGAGCAGCGTCAAATGGAATGGGATTCGCCGTGGGGCCGCGGCGCGCCCGGTTGGCATCTCGAATGTTCGGTGATGAGCCTCAAATATCTGGGGCCCGAGCCGTTCGACATTCATACTGGCGGCATCGATCATCGCGAGATCCACCACCCCAACGAAATTGCGCAAAACCAGGCTTATTGCGGTTGCACCACCGAGCAGCCCGGTTTCACCGGCGCGCGCTTCTGGATGCACAATAATTTCCTGGTCGATCGCGGCGGCAAGATGTCTAAGTCCGCCGGCGGTTTCACCACATTGCAGTCGCTCATCGACGCCGGTGTCCATCCCCTCGCCTATCGCCTGTTATGCCTGTCGGCGCATTACAGGTCCGAACTGGAATTCAGCGCGGATGCGGTCGCGGCCGCCCTTACCCGCCTCAAGCGCCTTGTCATGACGGTCGGAAAGCTCGGCGTGGAGGATGGCGATGCCGATCCAGCCTATCTCGCTTGCCTCGACGCGGCGCTGTCGGACGATTTGAACACACCAATGGCCTTGGTCGCGCTTGACGAGCTGCTTGCCGACAAGCGGCTATCGCCGGCCGACAGGCGAGCGACGATCGCCGCATTCGATACGACGCTCGGCCTGCGGCTGCGTGACATCGCACGCGGCGAGCTACGCATTGCACCAGCGGAGGCCGCGCTTGCCCCCGAGGCGATCGAAGCGCAGCTCGACGAACGGCAGCAGGCGCGCGCTGCCAAGGATTTCGCGCGTTCGGACGCCATCCGCGACGCGCTCATAGCGGCGGGCGTCGACGTGATGGATGGTGATCCGCTGCGTTGGGAATGGCGGGTGACCCTGCGATAGCCCAACCCAGTCTGCGCCGGCCCCAAGCAGGCTTATCCTTGCCATTGCGCGTCCCATCCGCGAAATGCGGCGCGAGGAACATTGATCATGGCGACGAACTGGACTCCCGAAAGCTGGCGTGCGCACGAGGCGCGGCAGCTCCCGACCTACCCCGATCCGCAGGCTTTGGCCGCGGCCGAAGCGGAACTCGGTCATTACCCGCCACTGGTATTTGCAGGTGAAGCGCGCGCATTGACCGCCGATCTGGCGCAGGTCGCCGCCGGCAAGGCGTTTCTGCTCCAGGGTGGCGATTGCGCGGAGAGCTTTGCCGAATTCCATCCCAACAATATCCGCGATACGTTTCGCGTCATCCTGCAGATGGCGGTGGTGCTGACCTACGCGTCGAAGCTGCCGGTGGTGAAGGTCGGCCGCATGGCGGGCCAGTTCGCCAAGCCGCGTTCTTCCGACATGGAGGAAATAAACGGCGTCAGCCTTCCTTCTTATCGTGGCGATAACGTCAACGACATCGCCTTCACGCCGGAAAGCCGTGCGCCCAATCCGGAGCGGATGGTCAAAGCCTACAGCCAGTCGGCAGCGACGCTTAATCTGCTGCGGGCGTTTGCTCAGGGCGGCTATGCCAATCTCCAGCAGGTTCACGCCTGGACGCTCGATTTTATGGGACGCTCGGCCTGGGCGGCGCAATATCAGCAGCTGGCGGATCGCATCGGCGAGGCATTGAGCTTCATGGCCGCATGCGGGGTAAATCCGGAAACGGTCCCGCAATTGCGCGCGACCAGCTTCTACACCAGCCATGAAGCTTTGCTGCTGCAGTATGAGCAGGCCCTGACCCGTCAGGACAGCCTGACCGGCGATTGGTACGATACCAGTGCGCACATGTTGTGGATCGGCGATCGCACGCGCTTCCTGGGGTCCGCCCATGTCGAATATCTGCGCGGGGTCGGAAACCCGATCGGCATCAAATGCGGCCCGAGCCTGGATCCTGACGTGCTGCTGCGCCTGCTCGATACGCTCGATCCGGCGCGCCAGCCCGGCCGCATCACGCTCATCACGCGTTACGGCTACGACAAGATTGAGGCAGGGCTGCCCGCGCTGGTACGCGCCGTGAAGCGCGAGGGCCGGCCGGTCGTGTGGAGCTGCGATCCGATGCACGGCAACGTCGTAAAGGCGGCCAACGGCTACAAGACGCGGCCGTTCGAGCGGATATTGGCAGAAGTGCGCGGCTTCTTCGCGGTCCATCGCGCCGAAGGCACCCATGGCGGCGGCATCCATGCCGAGATGACCGGCCAGAATGTCACCGAATGCACGGGCGGTGCGATCGCGGTAACCGAACAAGGCTTGGCGGATCGCTACCACACGCATTGCGACCCGCGCCTCAATGCGAGCCAAAGTATCGAATTGGCGTTCCTGCTCGCCGAAATGCTCAACCAGGAAATGCGCGAGCGGGAAAAAGCGGCCGCTTGATTGGCACGCTAAGGGGAGCCGTTTCTTCCCTGTATAGGCAAAAGCGACAAATTAAACGCACGTGATAGTGCGGCCGGGCAGTCATGAGTTGATCGACGTCAATTGCTCGAAATGGCCTGTTTCCCTATCGGTATGAACCTCTCGCGAGAGCGCGCGTTCACCAAGCGATTTTTTTAGGAGTATCGGTTGACTGAGGCACCCAACCAGGCGCTCTTTGGCATTGCAGGGCTGGACGATATCACTCGCGGATTGGCGCGTGCGCGGCTATTCCTGCTGGAAGGTTCGCCTGGCACCGGTAAGACGACGATCGCGACGCAGTGGCTGATTTCGGGCGCCGCAGCCGGCGAACGTACGCTCTATATCACGCTGTCCGAAACCGAGGTTGAGTTTCGCGCCGGCGCCGCCTCGCACGGCTGGCCGCTCGATGGCGTTGAGATTTTCGAACTGATCCCTCCCGAAAGCCTGCTCGACGAGGACCAGCAGCAAAGCCTGCTCTACTCCTCGGACTTGGAACTGGGCGAAACTACCAAGCGCATCTTCGAGCGGTTCGAGGCGCTGAAGCCGCAGCGGGTGGTAATCGACAGCCTTTCCGAAATCCGCCTGCTGGCGCAGAGCTCGCTCCGCTATCGACGGCAGATCCTCGCCCTTAAGCATTATTTCTCACGCCACGATGCCACCGTGCTCATGCTTGACGACATGACCGCCGAGGCGACGGACCGGACAATGCACAGCATCGCCCACGGCGTCTTTCGTCTTGAGGAGCTTTCCCCGGATTACGGCGCCGAGCGGCGGCGCATGCGCGTCGTTAAATATCGCGGACAGAAATATCGCGGTGGTTACCACGATTTCGTAATCGACACTGGCGGGGTGCGGGTTTTCCCAAGATTGGTATCGGCCGAGCACAAGACCGATTTCTCCCGTGAGCCGCTTGGCAGCCATTTACCCCAGCTCGATGCATTGCTCGGCGGGGGGATCGAACGCGGATCGAGCGTGCTGATCCTTGGACCGGCGGGGACTGGCAAATCGCTGCTGACATTGACGTTCATATCCGCCGCGATCGCCCGCGGGGAGCGCGCGGCGATGTTCGTCTTCGACGAAGAACTGGGGGTATTGTTCGCTCGCGCGAAGAGCATGGGTGTCGACCTTCAAGCGCTCGTCGACGCCGATAAGCTGGTCATCGAGCAGGTCGATGCGGCCGAGCTCAGTCCCGGCGAGTTTTCGGAGCGCGTGCGCCGCTGCGTGGAAGTATATGAAGCGCGCACGCTCGTGATCGACAGCCTCAATGGCTATCAGGCAGCCATGCCCGCCGAGCAGGCGCTGGTGCTGCATATGCACGAGCTGTTGCAATATCTGAACCGACAGGGGGTTTCGACCTTCCTGACCGTAGCTCAGCACGGGCTGGTCGGGGACATGCGAGCCCCCGTCGACGTTACCTATCTGGCCGATACGGTCATCCTGCTCCGCTATTTCGAAGCACAAGGACGGGTGCGCCGCGCCATATCGGTCATCAAGAAGCGCACTGGGGCCCATGAGGACACGATCCGCGAATATCGCATCGACAATCACGGCGTGACGTTGGGCGAGCCTCTCATTGGGTTTCAGGGCGTTTTGCGCGGCGTGCCGACGCTCGTCGAAACCGGCACGCGTTTACTCGAGGCGGATGAGGATTGATCCCGCATCTTTCCGAACGCGCTTTGATCCTGGCACCGCAGGGACGCGACGCGGGCATCGCTGCGGCGATGCTGGCGGAGAAGGGATTTGCCAGCATCGTCTGCAGCTCGGTCACCATGCTGCTCGACGAACTGAAGGCCGGTGCCGGCTTTGGCGTGATTACCGAAGAAGCGTTGAGGGACGCTGATCTCAACGCTTTGTCGCAGTGGATCCAGACACAACCCGAATGGTCGGATTTTCCTTTCATTCTGCTGACGGTGCGTGGCGGCGGGCTCGAACGTAATCCGGCGGCCGGCCGCTATCTGGATATGCTCGGCAACGTCACGTTCCTGGAGCGTCCGTTTCACCCCACGACGTTGATCAGCCTGGCGCAAGCAGCGCGGCGCGGCCGCCAGCGGCAATATGATGCGCGGGCACGACTTGAGGAATTACATTCGCTTGCCGCCGATCTTGAACGGCGCGTCGAGGAGCGGACGCGCGAGCGCGAACAGGCGGTCGAGCAGTTGCACGAAGCACAGAAGCTGGAGACGCTGGGCCAGCTGACCGGCGGCGTGGCGCATGATTTCAACAACCTGCTGACGCCGATCATCGGAGCGCTCGATCTGCTCCAGCACAAGGTCGCCGGCAATGACGCCCGCATCGACCGGTTGATCGGCCATGCCCTGCAATCCGGCGAGCGAGCCAAGACGCTGGTGCAGCGGCTGCTGGGCTTCGCACGCCGCCAGGTACTGCAAACCGACGCGGTCGATGTCGGCGAGCTGCTGAACGGCATGCGCGACCTGATCGTCAGCTCGGTTGGGCCCACGATCGAGCTGCGCTTGCATTGCGCTGCGGATCTGCCGCGTGCGCTGGCCGATCCCAATCAACTCGAGCTGGCGCTTCTCAACCTGTGCGTCAACGCGCGCGACGCAATGCCCGAGGGAGGAGTGCTGACGGTCGCTTGTGATCAGGCGCTGGTGAGCCCCGGCGAAGACGCAAAGCTCGCGCCTGGCCTGTATGTCCGGCTTTCCGTGATCGACTCCGGTGAGGGCATGGACGGGCCGACGCTGGCACGCGCGGTCGAACCCTTCTTCTCGACCAAGGAGACGGGCCGCGGCACCGGACTCGGCCTGTCGATGGTGCACGGTCTCGCCGGACAGCTCAACGGGGCGTTCACCCTATCCAGCAGCCCAGGCAACGGAACCCGCGCCGATCTTTACTTGCCCATTACGCACCAGCCGCGCCGCGCCGATCAGGCCCGTGGCGGCGGCCGCCCTGCCCCACAAAACCAGCTCATGACGATCCTGTTCGTCGATGACGAAGAGTTGGTCCGCAAGGGTACGGCCGAAATGATGCGGGACCTCGGCCACGAGGTGATCGAGGCCGCCGGAGGCGAGGAAGCGCTCGCCAAGCTCGAAACGGGTCTGGAGGTCGACGCCGTCATTACCGACTATAAGATGCCTCGTATGGATGGCGGCGAACTGGCGCGCCGGATCCGCCGCGACCGGCCCGGACTGCCGATCCTGCTGGTCACCGGTTATACCGGCGTGGCCGAACCGGTGCTGGGCCTGCCGCGTCTCAACAAGCCGTTTGGGTTGCTCGAGCTGGCCGAGGCATTGAACGAGCTGGGCAATGGCGAAAACGAGGACAATGTCGTACCGTTACACGGCCATCGCGAGCGACGTGGACCGCGTTGAACAATCGACCTGCTGTCGCGTCGTTCAGCGGCGCGACAGGCGCAGCGGTCTTATGATGATGCGAAAGAGGGTTATCATGAAGACCATTGCTGTCGCCGCGCTCGCCATCTTTGTGGCCGCGCCATGTCTCGCTCAGGCAGTCGCGACCGAGGCGCCCTTCTTCTCAGGCACCATTCCCGCCGATCCGTCGCTGCCCGGTACCGTCCGCCTGACGCCGGAGCAGCGCGAAGCGGCGTTGGAATATGGCGCAACCCACCCGCAGCATTCGCTGGATGGCGCCACTGCGCCGGACGGCCGCATCCATGGCGAGATGGGTGTGGAAATCGGCACGGGCGGCTATCGATCGACCTATGGAACCGCCGTAGTTCCGCTTGGCGATACGGGCTCGGCCGCCTTCTCGTTCGAAAGTGAGCGCGCCCGGTATCGGCGGCGCGGCTATCAGACGGATCGTCGCTGACGAGGCGCAGCCATACGCGGCGGGGCTCAATTCAAAGCGTCGGGCTGGAAGGCGAACAAGGCGGTGCGCACGGAGGGCGGCGCACCTGGCTTGAACCACATCGTATCCTGAATGTGACTGGCGGTGACATAGATGCGTCCGTCGGCGTCCTCGGCGAAGGTGTCTGGCCAACGCAGCCGGCGATCGGTCAACACATGTTCGACCTTGAACTTGTTGAGCCGTGTGATCGAATAGTCCGTCGGCGAGGTCAGGTAGAGCACCCCGGCCTTGCTCATCCACAGGCCGTCCGCCACATGGGTCGTGGCGACGTTCCTGACCGCTGCGGCGCGAACGGCTTCGGTGATATCCTGCTGGAGCTTGGCGGTTTCGATCGCGTAGAGAGTGCTCCCCGTAAGCGCCTGATAATACAGAATCCTACCGTCGTTGGAGAGAGCGATGCCGTCCGCCGAGAACATAGGCTGGCGACCGTCCGGGCGGACCAATTGCCGTCCGTCGATGATCACATTGACGCTCTTGTCGACCTGCGTGGAGGCGTGGCCGTCGAGCGTGCGCCAGCTTTTCCCACCGACCAGGTCGACGACGATGATCGCACCCCGCGTTCCGCTGTCTGTGATGTAGGCAAGCTTCCCGTCAGGCGAGAAGCGTATATCGTTCAAATAGCTACCCTGGAGGGCAACATCCTCCGGCACGGGGATCACCTTGGTGACGCGATCGCTCGCCAGTTCGATCTTCACCAGCTTCGGCGCCCCCGGCAGGATTTTCTCGTTGCCGGGCGCTCCGGGGTCGAGGACCCATAGATTGCCATGGCCATCCGGCACGACCGACTGAACGCACACGAAATAGTCGCTGACGGGCAGCTCCGCCGCCTTGGCATTGCGCCAGCTGTTCCATTTCTCATCGGGATATGGTCGCAGCGATCCGTCGGGCATCAGCTCGGCGACCGAAATCGGCGCGTCATCGGTCCAGCGAGGAAAGTTGACGAAGCGGCGGCCGTCCTGCGTGACCGCGACACCTGTGACCTGATGATCGAACTGCGCCAACCGTTCCAGCGGACCACGCGCCCGCGCCAGTGCGGCCCTGCCGGCAAAGCCGCCCGCGATTGCCAGCCCAACACCCAGTCCGCCCAGGACCCACAGGCTCTTCCTCATGATCATGGCTCCTTCGCTGTCCCACCGACACACAATCGACGCTCGGATAGAACACGGTGACTGCCGATCAGTTCAAAGAAAGTGCCTGATTCACGTATGTTAGCGCGCTGCAGCCGCGCCGGGTACCTGACCGTCGACGCTGTTTCATCAGAGCACGCCGGGAAACGCGCCGCCGTCGAGCAGAATATTCTGTCCGGTGATGTAACCTGCATGAACCGAGCATAGGAACGCACAGACGGCGCCGAATTCGTCGGGCTTTCCCAGCCTTTTCGCGGGTATCGCCTCCATCCGCCGCGCGGCAACATCTTCGACCCTGTCGCCTGTCTCCGCCGCTCGCTTCGTATCGAGCGTGTGGATCCGCGCCGTGTCGAACGCACCCGGCAAGAGGCCGTTGATGGTGACATTGGCATAGGCGACCTGACGTGCGACCCCCGCGAGGAATCCAGTGAGGCCCAGCCGCGCGCCGCTCGACAGATCGAGACCGGGCAGCGGCATCTTAACCGATCCGGAGGTGATATTGACGATCCGCCCGAAGCGCCGCTCGACCATGGCGGGGATCACCGCCTGCGCCAGCGCTATCGGCGTCAGCATATTCGCCTCGATCCCAGCAAGCAGCTGATCGTGGCCGAGGGTCGCGAAGTCGGCGGCTGGCGGGCCGCCATTATTGTTGACGAGAATGTCGATGCTCCCGGCAGCGGCGAGCAAGGCCGCGCGGCCACTCTCCGTTCCGACATCCGCTACGACCGGGATGACCTCTGCCCCCGTCGCGGCCGTAATTTCACGCGCAACCTGGTTGAGCCGCCCTTCCTCTCTGCCGTTGATGACGACCCGCACGCCTTCAGCAGCCAGCGCCTCCGCACAGCCGCGACCAAGACCCTGGCTCGAAGCGCACACCAATGCCGTTCTGCCCGCAATCCCCAGATCCATAACGATCTCCCGCTCGTATCCCCTGTCCCCCTACAACAGGTCCCCTGCCCGCGCGCGCTCGACCTTCTGACGTACCCGGCCGGAACGAAAGCGGGCGGCGGCTCCGAAGTGCCACCGCCCGTAATGTCACGCCAAGCGGCGAGGACAGTTCAGAACTTGCCGGACACCGAGACGCCGATGACGCGCGGATCGTTATAGACCGCCGCCATGTAATTCTCGATCACGCCCTTGAGGTTCTTCTCGTTGGTGATGTTGCGCGCGAAGATTGCGATCTCGTACGCGCCATCGTTGCCGCTGTACCCGATCTTGGCGCCGCCCTCGAAATTGCCCTTCGAGGTGAACTCCTTGGTCTTGTACAGGACGTAGCTGGTATAGCCCTGCACGTTCCAGTCGGTCGCGACGAACAGCTTGCCGCTCTCGCTTAGCGGCATGTCATAGCGTGCGGCAAAGTTGAGGTTGTATTTCGGCGCCTGCGGCAGCGGGTTGCCGTTGATCTGCGCGAAATAGGTCGTGCCAGTACCCGTGCCGCGGGTGAAGAGCGGATCCCCGACCGTGCAGACCAACACGCCGTTCAGGCTGCACGCCTGCGCATAGACATTCTTGTCGTCGATGCGCGTGTGCAGGTAGCTCGCGCCGGCGGTCAGCGTCAGGTTGCGAACCGGGCGCAGCTCGATATCGCCCTCCAGGCCATAGGCCTTCGCCTTATCCGCGTTGAACAGCACGCCGTTGCCGTTGCTGTCATTGCCGTTCAGCTGGATGTCCTTGACCGTATAGGCGAAAGCGGTTGCATTCAGGCGCAGGCGATTGTCCCACAGGCTGCTCTTGAAGCCGGCTTCGAACGATGTGTTCTTTTCCGAATTAGCCGTGGTGAAATCGGCGTTGAATACAGCCGAACGGCCTTGGATCGTCGGCCCGCGGAAGCCGCGTGCCGCCCGCGCGTAAACGCTCACATTCGGATCGATCTGGTAGAGCAGGCTTGCATCCCAGCTCGGCTCCTTGTCCGACAGCCGTACGTAGCGGCGGCCGGCATAAGTAACCGCTCCGGCAGCCGTATCGGCGGTCTTGAGCAGACGCGTACTCTTGGTGTCCTTGGTCTCGCGCGCGCCGGCGGTGACGGTCAGCTTGTCGGTGATGTCATAGCTGACCTGGCCGAAGATGCCCCACGACGTGTTAATGTCGTGCAACCGCACCCAATTGTTCGGGTTGCGCGCGGCGGTCGTCAGGAAATAGCCGCGCTGGTAGAAATCGGTCGTGTCGCGGCTGTCGAAATAGATGCCCCCGACCTGCCATTTGAAGCGATCCTGGCCATTGCTGGCGAGGCGTACTTCCTGTGTCCACTGATCGAGGTCGCGGATCTGGCCCTGGGATTCGCCGAAGCCGTTGGCCACGCCATTGAACGGGAAGTTTGCCGCCGCACCGCCGTCCGTGTCGCCACGGCTGTAGCCGGATGTGGTCTCGTAGCCGGTGATCGACGTCAAAGTGGCGAAGTCGAAGTCGTACGACACATGCGCCGACGCGCCATAGGTCTTATAGGCCTGCGGGTTGTTCTGCGCTTCGTCGTACGAAACCTCGTCGCGCGGGCCGACCGGCTTGTTGGAGCCCTTCTTGATGTAGCCGCGCTCGAACAAGGTGGCAGTACCGTCATAGTCGCGGGCATGGCCGGACAGCAGGACCGAGAGCTTGTCCGTCGGCGTGAACAGCAATTGCAGCCGCACGTCCTTCTCGTTGAAGCCGCCCATCGTGTTCTTCTTGGGCGTCACGGTGCCGTCGGCGCTGGTGCCCGTGAAGGTGTTGTCGACGTAGTCGTCGCGATGCTGGTACAAAGCCGACAGCCGGAAGGCGACCTTGTCGGCTACGATCGGACCGCCGACGCCACCGTCGAACGTGATCGTGTTGAAGCTGCCATAGGAGGCCTGAGCCTGGCCCTGCAGCGTCTGGGTCGGACGATTGGTGTCGAACTTGATAATGCCCGCGGTCGTGTTGCGCCCGAACAGCGAGCCTTGAGGGCCGCGCAGCACTTCGACCTGGCCCACATCGAACACCGGATTCGACTTCAGCACGACATGCTCCAGCACGATATCGTCCTGTATGATCGACACCGGCTGCGACGCGCCGAGATAGAAATCGATGTTGCCGAGACCGCGAATGTAAAAGCGCGGGAAGATGCGGCCGGTGGTCGATTCCACATAGAGGCTGGGCACGCGGCCGGAGAGCGAGAGCAAGGTGTCGTCGCCACCGGCGGTAAAGGTGCGCTGATCCGCGCCGCTGATCACGCCGACCGAAACCGGCACGTTCTGCAAATTCTCCGACCGGCGTTGGGCGGTGACGACCACTTCGCCAAGATCGTCGCTCGACGCGGCGGCGGTCGCAGCAGGTGCGTCCTGCGCGATTGCGGCGGTCGCGCACAAAATGGCGCCGATCGATGCGCCCCATGCGAACGCGGATTTCTTACCAACGAAGCTCAACTAAATTCCCCTTGCGGTCATGGTGGATGGCCGGATGCGCACGCGCAGCCGCCCGGATGATACCGATCCTCTCGATTATCATTGGGCCGACCCTGCCGGTTCTTGCCCGTCGTGGCCGTAGGAGGCGATTATGGCGCGTCCGTGACAGCAGGCGGCGCTTTCGCCGGAAAGCCGACGGACCGCAACCCTTTAGCCTTCGAGGAAATCCAGATAGGCGACCACGTCGTTGCTGGTCTGGAGGTAAAGTCCTGCCTGAAGCTCCTCGGGCTGCGCGGCAGCAGCGGCCAATGCCTCAGCCAGCGAACCGTATAGCAACGTAATCGCTGCCCCGCCCTCCTCATCGAGGTGGTAGAGCCTGACCGCCACGTCATCCGAGACGGTGCGCATCAGGCTTGTCCGAGCCGCTCGATCAGGCCCATTGCGGCCGCCGGAGCACGTACCTTGGCGCCGTTGATCATGAAGATGAAGACATCACGGGCGCCGCCCGCGTTCGTGCCCGGCGGGTCGATATAGGCGTAGCCCTCCGGCGCGGCGCCCGCCGCCCATGCCCTGGCGGTTTCGGCCCAACGATCGAGGGCCGCGGGGGCATAGCCGGTCGGTTCTTCCTCCCGCTGATTCTGAAGGCGGGCATAGACGAAGTCGCCCGTAATATCGGCAAATTGCGGATATTTGTCCTCGTCGTCGGCAAAGACGATGGCCACCCCCGCCTTGCGCGCCATTTCCACCAGCGCCGGGCTACGGAAACTCTCATGACGCGGTTCGATCGCGTGGCGCAGGGGAACGCCGCCGACGCTCTTCGGCAGCATGTCCAAGAAGCCCGCAATGTCATCGGGATCGAATTGTTTCGTGCCGGCAAGCTGCCACAGGATGGGGCCGAGTTTGGGACCGAGCTCAACCAAACCCTGGTTGATGAACTTGTCGATCGATTCCGCGCCCTCGCACAGCACACGCCGGTTCACACAGAAACGCGAGGCCTTGATCGCGAACACGAAACCGTCCGGCGTGCGCTTCGCCCAATCTGCCCAGGTGGCCGGCTTCTGCGTCGAATAGAAGGTGCCATTGATCTCGATCGCGGTCACATGGGTAGAGGCATATTCCAGCTCGCGAGCCTTGGGCCAACCGGCCGGGTAGAAGGAGCCGCGCCAAGGCTCGAATGTCCAGCCGCCGATCCCGACCCTGATGCGCCCGCTCATACTTCCCCTCCTATCACCGCCGCATAGGCCGATGGATCGACATTCGATCCTGAGCAGACGATGATTGTGTCGCCGCCAATCTCCGGCAGTCTGCCTGCGAGCCACGCCGCGAGCGCGACCGCCCCACCCGGCTCGACCACCAATCCTATCCCGAACGCATATCGCATCGCCGCGTGCACTTCCGCTTCGCTGACGGATACCCCAAGCGCGCCAGCCTCCACCAGCGCAGCGAACGTCAAGTCTGCGACCCGCCTGGTCTGCAGGGCGTCGCAGGAGGTGAACGGCGCATCTGCCGGCACTTCGACAATCCCGCCCAAGGCAAGCGACCGCCCCATATCGTCCCAGCCCTCGGGCTCTGCGACGATGATCTGCGCCTCGGGCAGGGCCACGGCGATCCCGGCGGCAAGGCCGCCGCCACCGCAGGGAATGACGATCCGCGCGGGGCCGCGACCGAGCTGTTGCGCGATTTCGATCCCTGCCGTCCCCTGCCCCTCAATCACGTCGACATCGTCGAATGAGGGCACCAGCACCGCACCGCGTTCGGCCGCGATCGCCGCGGCGATCTGTTCCCGGCTCTCATTATGGCGGTCATAGCGGACGATCTCCGCGCCCAGCGCCCGCGTGGCGTTAAGCTTCACCGCTGGAGCATCGCCCGGCATGACGATCGTGGCGGGCATGCCCAGCATGAGCGCTGCCCGTGCCACGCCCTGTGCATGATTGCCTGACGAGAAGGCGACCACGCCCGCAACGCGCTCCTCGACGCTCATTTGCGCCAGCCGATTATAAGCGCCGCGCAGTTTGAAGGCGCCGCCGAGCTGGAGCGATTCGGCCTTGATCCACAGTCGGCCACTACCCTCGGGCACGGGCAAAAGTGGCGTGCGTGTTACGGTTTCACCGATACGCTCCGCCGCAGCGAGGACGCCCGCGCGGGACGGCGTCCTGCTTTCATTATGGCTCTGAAAATTCACGCTTTATCCTGTCAGCTCGGAACGGTTTAAATTGTCGTGCGATTGCAACTTTACATGGGGGGACCCCCCTCCTATGTAGCGCCTCCGCTGCCCCATGGGACTTCCACCGCAAGGCAGTTTTTTTCAACTGTAGACCGCAGGTTCGCTTGCGGCACTGGAGGTCCCTTGAATTGCACAAGCAACATAACGCGCTGGGGCTAGCTGCCACCCCGAACAAGGCTGTCAGCAGCCTTGATATCGCCAACGGGCGCCCGGTCCAGCCGGTAACGCTCATTCGTCCGCACGCTGCCCAGCGCGCGGCGCGCTTCTTCGTCGAGAAGTTTAACGGCCGGTCGCTTTATGCGGTCAAGGCCAACCCCTCGCCCGAGCTGATCCAGCTCTTGTGGGAAAGCGGGATCACGCATTTCGATGTCGCATCGATTGCGGAAGTGCGCTTGGTCGCGCGGATCGCGCCCCGGGCGACGCTTTGCTTCATGCACCCGGTCAAGGCCGAGGAAGCGATCCGCGAGGCTTATTTCGATCATGGCGTGCGCACCTTCTCGCTCGACTCGCTCGAGGAGCTGGAAAAGATCATGCGCGCCACCGGCCAGGCGACCGACCTGACCTTGTGCGTGCGGCTGCGAGTGCCCTCCGATTATGCCAAGCTCAGCCTTGCATCGAAGTTCGGCGCCGAACCGGCCGAGGTGAAGGCGCTGCTGTTCGCCGCCCGTCAGGCGGCCGACGCGCTCGGCATCTGTTTCCATGTCGGCAGCCAGACCATGTCGCCCTCGGCCTACATCAACGCGCTCGGCCGGGTGCGCAACGCCATCGTCGAGGCGGCGGTCACGGTTGACGTGATCGACGTCGGCGGCGGCTTCCCGTCCATCTATCCTGGTATGGAGCCGGCGCCGCTGGAGGCCTATTTCGACGCCATTCACGCTGCGTTCGAAGCGCTGCCGATTTCCTATTCGGCCGAATTGTGGGCCGAGCCCGGCCGCGCATTGTGCGCTGAATATGCCAGCCTGCTGGTGCGGGTCGAGAAGCGTCGCGGCGACCAGCTCTACATCAACGACGGTGCTTATGGCGCCTTGTTCGATGCGGCGCATGTCGCGTGGCGTTTCCCGGTCGAGCTGGTGCGGGAGGAAGCTTCCGGCACCAAGGACATGGCGTTCAGCTTCTACGGCCCGACCTGCGACGATATCGATCATATGGTCGGCCCGTTCATGCTGCCAGCTGACGTTCAGGCCGGCGACTATATCGAGATCGGCATGCTCGGCGCTTACGGTTGCGCGATGCGGACCGGCTTCAACGGTTTCACCGCCGGGGAAACCGTCATCATGGACAATGAGCCGATGGCGAGCGCCTATGTTCAGGCTGTGCCGGAGCAGGCTCGTCCGTCGAACGTCGTCACGCTGTAACAACCCACGGTAATGAGGTTTCGAAGGCCGGGCGGACAACCGCTTGGCCTTCGTTTTCGGGTTTCCGCGTCCCCACAACGACGCCGGTTCATATGTGCACGGGGATATTCCCATGACCGACTTGACTGTAAACGACACCCGCAAGGCCGAGCTTCTGTCCACCACCGTCGAGCATATCGACATTCGCAGCTATGACGCGCGGCCGATCATCGACGCCATGGGCAAGATGAGCTTCACCAGCCGCGATCTCGCGCGCGCAACCGGCATCTACAACCAGATGCTCGCCGACAAGGATTGCACAATCTTCCTCGTGATCGCGGGCTCGACCTCGGCCGGTGGCTGCATGGACGCTTATGCCGAGCTGGTGCGCTCCAACATGGTCGATGGCATCATCGCCACCGGCGCGTCGATCGTCGACATGGACTTCTTCGAAGGGCTTGGCCACAAGCATTATCAAGCGCTTGAAATTCCTGACGATGATACGCTGCGCTCGCTGCTGATCGACCGGATCTACGACACCTATATCGACGAGGAAGAGCTTCAGCACGTCGATCATACGATCTTCGAGATCGCCGAGACGCTGGAGCCCAAGGCCTATTCTTCGCGCGCCTTCATCCGCGAGATGGGCAAATATCTGGTTGAACATGGCAAGAAGGAGAACAGCCTGGTCAAGCTCGCTTATGAGCATGACGTGCCGATCTTCTGCCCGGCCTTCACCGACTCTTCGGCGGGCTTCGGTCTCGTCAAGCATCAGGTCGATTCGATGAAGGCGGGCAAGCCCTACCTGACGATCGATTCGATCGCCGACTTCCGCGAACTGACCGACATCAAGATCAAGGCGGGCATCACGGGCCTGCTCATGATTGGCGGCGGCGTGCCCAAGAATTTCGTGCAGGACACGGTCGTCTGCGCGGAGATTCTCGGCCATGACGACGTTCAGGTGCACAAATACGCAGTGCAGATCACGGTCGCCGACGTGCGCGACGGCGCTTGCTCGTCCTCGACGCTGCAGGAAGCCGCGAGCTGGGGCAAGGTGAACACGGGCATCGAGCAGATGGTGTTTGCGGAAGCCGGTTCCGTGGTGCCGTTGCTGGCGTCCGACGCCTATCATCGCGGCCACTGGAAGGATCGCGCCAAGCGCGGCTGGGCCAAGCTGTTCGACTAATCCGAACCGGAGGCAATGGAGCGAGTGGTATCGCTGGTCCACTCGCTCCATGAGCCGGGATAAAGGCGCGAGCCGGTAAGCCCGGCAACTTCCATCGCCAGCAGGTTATGCGTGGCCGTTACGCCGGATCCGCATTGATGCACTACCTGCTCCGGCGAAATCCCTCCCAGCACAGCCCTGAAGTCGCGCGCCAGCTCGGCCGCGGGCTTGAACGTGCCTTCGGCGGTCAGATTTCGCTGGAAGGGGCGGTTGGCCGCGCCGGGAATATGGCCCGAAGCATCATCAAGCGGATGCGGCGCGCCGGCAAAACGCTCGGCCGTGCGCGCGTCCACGATCAGGAAGTTTCCGCTCTCGAGGTTGGCTTCCACCGCAGCGACATCTACCGCAGCCACGGCGGGTTCCGGCGACATCTCGAAATCGCCCCGGCCAACCGGTTCATCGCCGGAAGCGAGCGCCAGGCCGGCGCCGGTCCACGCCGCCAAGCCTCCGTCGAGCACCGCCACATCCCGGTGACCAAGCCAGCGCAACATCCACCACAGCCGCGACGCATAAAAGCCGCCGGACGTGTCATAGCTCACCACCTGCACGCCACGGCTCAAGCCGAGCTCGGCCATGCGAGCGGCGAACTCGGCCCGCTCCGGAAGAGGATGCCGGCCGTTGCCGCCGTCGGGGGTGCCGGAGAGATCGCGATCCAGATCGAGATACAAAGCGCCGGGAATATGGCCGCTCAGATAGCCGACGCGGCCGGCGTCTACATCGCTAAGATCGAAACGACAGTCGAATACCAACACCTTCTGCTGTTCGACCAGCGGCGCCAGACAGGCAGCATCGATCAGGGTCTGGTAGGTCAAGCACCCTCCCCCGCCCGCGCCAGCACGCGCCGCGCCTGCGCCAGATGCGGTGCGTCTACCATCTTCCCGTCGACCGCCAGCACGCCAGCTTCCGGTTCGGCCGCAAAGGCCGCAACGATCGCACGCGCCGCTGCGACCTCGGCATCGCCGGGCGTGAAAGCCTGGTTGATCACCCTCACCTGATCGGGATGGATCGCCATCATGCCGGTGAAGCCGTCGCGCGCGCCGCGTTCGGCATAGGCGGCAAGACCGTCGAGATCACGAAAGGCAGGGTAGACCGTCTCGATTGCCGCCACGCCGGCGGAATGAGCAGCGAATAGTGCCAGAGAGCGCACCGTCTCGATCGGCGCGGTGTAACGCCCGTCCGGCTCGCGCGCGGTGGTCGCACCAATGGCGGCGGGCAAATCCTCGGCACCCCAGGTGAGGCCAAACAGGCGGTCGACGACATCCCGATAGCTGCCGAGCGCGAATATCGCCGATGGCGTTTCCGTCGCGATCGGCAGGATGGGGAGGCCGGTCCAATTGGCCAAAGCCCGGATGCTTGCCGCGCCTTCCGCCTTGGGCAGCATGATTGCGTCCGCGTGCGTTGCCCTGATCGCTGCGAGATCGTCGTCGATATAGGGGCTGCCCAACGGGTTGATCCGCACCAGCAGCGGTATGAAGCGATCCCGCTGCAGGAAAGACGTCACGGCCAAGCGGGCCTCCGCCTTGCGTGCTGGCGCGACTGCATCCTCGAGGTCGAGGATCAGCGCATCGGCACCCGAGCTCAACGCCTTTTCCATGCGGTCTGGCCGGTCGCCCGGCACGAACAGCAACGAACGTAGGCGCATCAAGCAGCCTTCCCCTGGATCAGCGCCATACGCAGGCAGGAGCACACCACTTCGTCACGCTGATTGACCGCGCGATGCTGAAAGGTGACGATCCCGGCACCGGGACGGGACTTGCTCGCCTTGAGCTCGGCCACCTCGGTCTCGACCCGCAACGTGTCGCCCAGGAAGACCGGCTTGGGCATGACGAGCTTGTCGTAACCGAGATTGGCAAGCAGTGTTCCCAAGGTGGTTTCGCCCACCGACAGGCCGATCATCAAGGCGAAGGTGAAGGTCCCGTTGACCAGGATCTGGCCGAATTCGCTCGCCTTGGCTGCCTCGGCATCGATGTGCAGCGGCTGCGGGTTATGGGTCAGTGTCGAGAAGAGCAGATTGTCGGTTTCGGTCACGGTCCGTCGGATCGGATGCTCGATCCGGTCGCCAACCTGCCATTCGCCGAAAAACCTGCCCGCCATGGTCGCTTCCTATACGAGGTGAAGCTTCATGCCGATATGGCTCGGCGTGAAGCCCAGACGTTCGTAAAATGCATGCGCCCGCAGCCGTGTCGACTTGGTCGTGAGCTGGACCATGTTGCAGCCACGCTCACGGCATCGTTCCACTGCCCATGCGATCATCTGCTCGCCCAGCCCCTTGCTTCGGAATTGGCTCGCGATCCGCACCGCCTCGATCTGGCCTCGCCATGCCCCGCGGTAGGACAGGCCGGGCAGAAAGCTCAACTGCAACGTGCCGACAATCTCGCGACCCGATATGGCAACCAACAGGCGTTGGTCCGGATTAGCCTCGATCGCCGCAAAGGCGGCACGATAGCCGGAATCGAGCGGCTGGCTGGGATCCTCGCGTAGGCGACCATTCTCATCGTCGGCGAGTAAGACGATCAAGGCCGGTAGGTCAGCCTCCGCCGCGTCACGGACGTGCAGCGCGCTCATGTCGCGCTCGGTTCGATCCGCACCAGCAACGTGCCCTCGGCCACCTGTGCTCCTGGCTGTGCCTTCAGTTCGGCGACGACACCATCGAACGGCGCAACCAGCGCCTGTTCCATCTTCATCGCTTCGAGAATCACCAGCCTTTGCCCCGCGGTGACCGAAGCCCCCTGCTCCACCTCGACCGAAACGATCCTGCCTGGCATTGGCGCACTGATTGCGCCCGATGATACCGCACCGCCGGCTAAGGGCCGGGCCTGATAGGGCGAGGTCACATAAGCGGCGCCGCCCTCGAACAACATGGTCTCGCGCCCCGACTGGATTCCCCCGATCCCGCCCTGCCGATAATTCTGCTCCGCCAGCAGATCGTAATCGACGACCTGCTCCCCTCCATTGATGCTCAGCCGAACGCGATGGTCCGGTGTGCTATTAAGGCGGAATCCGAGCAGTCCGGCGAACCGGTCAAAGGCTGGCTCGCCCAGCTTCGCAGGCGCGAAGCCATGGAAGACTGCTTGCTCGGCTGCGGCCTGAAGCAGAGCTTCGCTCGGCCGCGGCGGCGCGACGAGCTCTTCACCCAGCTGCGCGATGCTGTTGGTGGTCATCGTGCCGGCCCGGAAGGGCGCAGCATCGAGCAGCCGCGCCAGGAACCAGGCATTGGTCTTGACCGGCTCGCACTGCACCCGGCGGCATGCCTGTGCAAGATCGTCGATCGCCTCACCACGCGTTTCACCGTGCGCGATCAGCTTCGCGATCATCGGGTCGTAGAACGATGAAACCTGATCACCTTCTTCCACGCCGCTCTCCAGCCGGACATCGTCGGGAAGAATGAGGTGATCGATGGGCCCGATCGAAGGCATGAAGTCTCGCGCCGGATCCTCGGCATAGAGCCGCGCTTCAATCGCATGACCGTGGATCGCCAGCTCGTCCTGCCGCTTCGGCAGCGGCTCCCCGCTCGCGACGCGGAGTTGCCATTCGACCAGATCCTGGCCGGTGATCTCCTCCGTGACCGGATGCTCGACCTGCAGGCGGGTATTCATCTCCATGAACCAGATGCGGTCGGCGCGCAGGCCATCGGAAGCATCGGCGATGAACTCGATCGTACCCGCGCCGACATAATTGACCGCCGTGGCCGCCTTTACCGCCGCGGCGCAGATCGCGTCCCGTGTCGCCTTATCCATTCCGGGCGCGGGTGCTTCTTCGATCACCTTCTGATGGCGGCGCTGCAGCGAGCAGTCCCGCTCGAATAGATGGACGACATTGCCATGCGTATCGCCGAAGATCTGCACCTCGATATGGCGCGGGTTGAGGATATATTTTTCCAGCAACACGCGGTCATCACCGAAGGACGAAGCAGCCTCTCGCCGGCACGATCCGAGCGCATCCGCGAAATCGGCGGATGCCTCGACCCGACGCATCCCTTTGCCGCCGCCGCCCGCGACCGCCTTGATCAGCACCGGGTAGCCGATCGCGTCCGCCTCCGCCTGCAGGCGGTCTGGCGATTGATCTTCGCCAAGATAGCCAGGCGTGACGGGCACGCCCGCCCTGGTCATCAGCGCCTTGGCGGCATCCTTGAGTCCCATCGCGCGGATCGCTTGCGGGGGCGCCCCCACCCAGATCAAACCAGCATCGATCACTGCTTGCGCAAAATCCGCATTTTCCGAAAGAAATCCGTAGCCTGGGTGAATAGCCTCAGCACCCGTCTCACGAGCTGCGGCGAGTATTTTTTCCTGTACGAGATAGCTCTCGCGCGCCGGTGCCGGCCCGATGCAAACCGCCTCGTCCGCCTCGCGCACGAACGGCAGCTTGGCATCGACGTCGGAATGGATCGCAATCGTGCGCACGCCCATCTCGCGCGCCGTCCTTATGATCCGCCGTGCAATCTCGCCCCGATTGGCGATGAGGAGCGACGTGATCATCCGACCTCACAGCCGGTCGTTCGCGACGACCAGGTCACGTTCAGCACCTTCCAGGCGCCCTGCTCGCGCACCAGGTCGAAATGATTGACGCCGCAATGGTGCACCTTGCCGTCGATCAGGAAGGTGAACGGTGCCCACACCATGGCGATATCGCCGTCGATTTCGATTGCGGGATCGCTGATCCGCTCTTCGTAGCGTTCCGGGCCGGGCTTGATCCCGCCGGCAAATTCGGCCCAGGTGAGGTGGCGGATCGATCTGCTTCCGTCGGGCTTCTCATTGGCGACCGTTGCGCCGCCCTCGGTGCGGGTCTGGGCGAGGATCGCTGCCCCGTCGCGTGCCGCCAATCCGGCAAACATCGCCTTGATCGGCGCCATCACCGCGCCCTCGGCGCTGCCTTGCATCGGCAGCGGAGTCCAAGTCGGGAGCTTTGCAGTCTGAGCCGCTAGAAGGAGCGCAAGCAGCATCGGCATTACATCCTGAATATGCCGAACTGCGCGCGATCGGGGATCGGCGCGTTCAGCGTGGCAGCAAGGGCAAAGCCGAGCACGTCGCGGGTCTGGACGGGATCGATCACCCCATCGTCCCACAACCGCGCGGTGGCATAATAAGGATTGCCCTCATCCTCATATTTCTGGCGGACGGGCGCCTTGAATGCCTCCGCCTGCTCGGGCGTCCATGTGTCGGCATCGCGATGGACGGTGGCAAGCACGGACGCCGCCTGCTCGCCACCCATCACGCTGATCCGCGCATTGGGCCAGGTGAAGAGGAATCGTGGCTGATATGCCCGGCCGCACATCCCGTAATTGCCCGCGCCGAAGCTGCCGCCGATCAGCACGGTGATCTTGGGCACGGAGGCAGTGGCGACCGCCGTCACCAGCTTTGCGCCATGTTTGGCGATGCCTTCCGCCTCATATTTGCCGCCGACCATGAAGCCGGAAATATTCTGAAGGAACAGCAGGGGTATGCGCCGCTGGCAGGCAAGCTCGATGAAATGAGCACCTTTCTGTGCGCTTTCGCTGAACAGCACGCCGTTATTGGCGAGAATGGCGACCGGCATGCCCCAGATTCTGGCGAATCCGCACACCAAAGTGGCCCCGTAAGCCGCCTTGAATTCGTGAAATTCAGAGGCGTCGACAATGCGCGCGATCACTTCGTGCACGTCATAGGGCGCGCGAACATCGCTCGGAACGATGCCGTAAAGCTCCTCCGGGTCGAATTTGGGGGGGCGCGGTTCGGCCAGATCGACATCCGACTGCCTGGATTTGCCGAGCGTCGCGACGATATCGCGCACGATTGCGAGCGCATGTTCGTCATTTTCGGCGACATGATCGACCACGCCCGACTTGCGCCCATGCGTCTCCGCACCGCCTAATTCCTCAGCCGAGATGACCTCGCCAGTCGCCGCCTTGACCAGCGGTGGGCCCGCAAGGAAGATCGTCCCCTGCCCGCGCACGATCACGCTCTCGTCCGACATTGCCGGTACGTAAGCACCCCCGGCGGTGCAGCTGCCCATCACGCTGGCGATTTGCGAGATGCCAAGCGCCGACATATTGGCCTGGTTGAAGAAGATGCGCCCGAAATGATCGCGGTCGGGAAAGACTTCGGCCTGGTGGGGCAGATTGGCACCGCCGCTGTCGACCAAATAAATGCAAGGCAACCTATTCTCCTGCGCGATCTCCTGCGCGCGGAGGTGTTTCTTCACGGTCAGCGGGTAATAAGTGCCCCCTTTGACGGTGCTGTCATTCGCGACGACCATCACCTCCCGGCCCATAACGCGCCCAATTCCGGCGATCAGGCCGGCGCCTGGCACTTCGTCGCCATAGAGGCCGTTGGCGGCGAGCTGGCCGATCTCCAGGAAAGGCGAAGCCGGATCGAGCAGCCGCGTGACGCGATCGCGCGGTAACAGCTTGCCACGGCTGACGTGGCGCTCGCGTGAGGCCTCGGAACCGCCCAAAGCAGCCGCGGCGACCCGCGCCCGCAATTCGGAGGTCAGCGCGCGATTGTGGGCGGCGTTGGCGCGAAAGCTTTCGGAGGACGGATCGATCAGGGTCGATAGCTGCGTCATACGCCCAATATCTCGCGGCCGATCAGCATTCGGCGCACCTCGTTGGTGCCGGCGCCGATATCGAGCAGCTTGGCGTCCCGTAGATAACGCTCGACCGGCCAATCCTTGGTGTAACCCGCTCCCCCGAGCGCCTGGATCGCCTCGTTGGCGACCTTAACCGCATTCTCGCTGGCATAGAGGATGGCGCCGGCGGCATCGTGGCGCGTGGTCTTGCCGGCATCGCAGGCGCGGGCCACCGCATAGGAATAAGCACGCGAGCTATTGAGTGCGACGACCATGTCCGCGACTTTGGCTTGCATCAGCTGGAACGCGCCGATCGGCTTCCCGAACTGCTTACGCTCCTGAAGATAGGGCACCACCACATCGAGGCAGGCCTGCATGATCCCGAGCTGGATGCCCGACAAGACGACGCGCTCGTAATCCAGTCCGGACATCAGCACCTTCGCGCCGCCGTCGAGCGGACCCATGACATTCTCGGCCGGCACGAAGCAGTCGTTGAAGACCAGTTCGCCAGTCGGCGAGCCGCGCATGCCCATCTTGTCGATCTTCTGACCGATGGCGAAGCCGGCCATGTCCTTCTCTATCAGGAAGGCGGTGATGCCCTTGGAGCCTGCGTCCGGCGTGGTCTTGGCATAGACCACCAATGTCTCGGCATAGGCAGCATTGGTGATCCAGAACTTGGTGCCATTGAGGCGGAAGCCGCCGTCCACCTTGTCGGCGCGCAGCTTCATCGAGACGACGTCGGAGCCTGCCCCCGCCTCGGACATGGCAAGACTACCGACATGCTCTCCCGAGACCAATTTCGGCAGATATTTCGCCTTCTGGTCCGGGTTACCCCAGCGATTGATCTGGTTGACGCACAGATTGGAATGCGCGCCGTAGGACAGGCCGACCGAGGCAGACGCCCGACTTACCTCCTCGCACGCGACGACATGTTCGAGGTAGCCGAGACCGAGACCGCCATATTCCTCGGCAACGGTAATGCCGTGCAGGCCGAGCTCGCCCATTTGCGGCCAAAGCTCGATCGGAAACCAGTCTTCGGCATCGACCCGCGCGGCCAGCGGCGCGATCTTGTCCGCAGCGAAACGCTGGGTCGTCTCGCGGATTGCATCAGCCATCTCGCCAAGTGCGAAATCCAGGGGTGTGGCTGTCATGCGTTCCTCAACTTGTGTCTGATTTTGAAACAACCTATGCCGGGTCCTGTAGCCGAAAGCTACTCAAACTCGAGGATGATCGCATCGACGGCGAGGCTGTCCCCGGGCTGAGCATCGATCTTTGCGACGATCCCCGCTTTCTCCGCACGCAGAATATTTTCCATCTTCATCGCTTCGACCACTGCTAGCGCCTGCCCGGCTTCGACCTTGTCTCCGGCTTTGACGTTCAGCGTCGTCAGCAGGCCGGGCATCGGGCAAAGCAGGAAACGCGACAGATCGGGCGGCACCTTCTCGATCATGTAGTGGGTCAGCGCGGCAATGTGCGGCGGCAATACGCGCAGACTATGTGCATGGCCGCGCGTCGTCAGGCGGAAGCCCGCCCGCATATGGGTCAGGCGCACCGACAAGGGCTCGCCGTCGATCTCAGCCTCGATCAGGCGCTGTCCGGGAATGTAAGGCGCGTCCACTACCAGAGCGGCACCATCGACTAGGACGGTCTCATCCTCGATCGCGACATGATGTTGGGCATCGTCCATCGAGACGATCCATTCGCAGCTCGGATCGATGCGGCCGTTGAGGCGCCCGTCGATCGAAGCATCCCGCGCAGCCTCGGCGCAGGCGACGATGCCTGCTATCGCTGAGAGCTTGGCGGTAAGCGCTTGCGGCACCGGAGCGCCCTCAAAACCATCGGGATATTCCTCGGCGATGAAGCCGGTAGTGAGCGCGCCTTCCCGGAAGCGCGGATGCTGCATCAGGGCTGACAGGAAATCCACATTGTGGCCGATCCCGTCGATCTCGAACCGGTCGAGCGCCGCGATCTGCGTGTCGATCGCCTGCTCCCGCGTCTCGCCATAGGTGATCAGCTTGGCGATCATCGGATCGTAGAACATCGAAATTTCGGAGCCCTCGACGACGCCGTCATCGACACGGACGTTTTCGCTCGTCGCGGGCGGCCGATAGCGGACCAACCGACCGGTGGACGGCAGAAATCCGCGATAAGGATCTTCGGCATAAACCCGGTTCTCAATCGCCCAGCCGGAAAGCTTCACATCCGCCTGAGAGAAGGCAAGTCTCTCCCCATTGGCGACGCGGATCATTTGCTCGACCAGATCGAGCCCGGTGACATATTCGGTCACCGGGTGTTCGACCTGCAGCCGGGTATTCATCTCGAGGAAGTAGAAGCTGCGGTCGGCGCCGGCGATGAACTCAACGGTGCCTGCGCTGTAATAGCCGACTGCCTTGGCGAGCTCGACGGCCTGCTCGCCCATCGCCTTGCGCATCTCGGGCGTCACGAATGGCGACGGCGCCTCCTCCACCACCTTCTGGTGACGGCGCTGGACCGAACATTCGCGCTCGCCGAGATAGACCAGGTTGCCATGCTGGTCGCCGAGCAGCTGGATCTCGATATGGCGCGGGCTTTCGACAAACTTCTCGATGAAGACGCGATCATCCCCGAAGCTGGCGAGGCCTTCGCGTTTCGTCGCCTCGAAGCCTTCACGGACGTCGGCTTCGGACCATGCGAGCCGCATGCCCTTGCCGCCGCCGCCGGCCGAGGCCTTCATCATTACCGGATAGCCGATGCCGCCGGCGATCTCGACCGCATGATCGGTACCCGTGATCTCGCCAATGAAGCCTGGGACCACCGAGACACCCGCCGCCTGTGCCAGCTTCTTGGACTCGATCTTGTCCCCCATCGCGGCGATCGCGTCGGGCGGAGGGCCGATGAAGGCGATGTCATTGTCCGCCAGCAACCGCGCGAAGCTCTCACGCTCCGACAGGAAACCGTAGCCTGGGTGAACCGCCTCGGCGCCACTCTCCTTCGCCGCGCGCAGGATCGCATCGGCAAGCAGGTAAGATTCCGATGCCGGCGGCGGGCCGAGGCGCACCTTCTCGTCCGCCAGCTCGACATGCGGTGCGCGCGCGTCCGCGTCCGAATAAACGGCGACCGTCTTGATGCCCATGGCGCGCGCGGTGCGGATCACCCGGCAGGCGATCTCGCCGCGATTGGCGATCAAAATCTTCTTGAACACCTAGCGCACTCCAAAGCGCCGTAGGCGCCAATAAATGAACGTGGCCACACCGTAAAAGGCCACGGCCCCTGCCACGAAAACCTTTGCCCGAAAGTCCGCTTCTGCATTGCAGGCCACAGGGCTGTCAGTCCCCAATCCACAGCTCAGCAATATCGGAAACCAGACGAACGTCGCTGCCAAAGCATAACCCAACGAGGCGATCGCAAATATCATCACCCTCATTCGGCAGCCTCTCCAAGCCCTTCGGGCGGAAGGTTATGCCCGAGCAGCCTGAGCACCTCTCCCGCCGCCTCGACCAGATTGGTGCCCGGGCCAAAGATCGCCTGGACTCCCACGTCGCGCAGGAAGCCATAATCCTGGGCGGGGATGACGCCGCCGACGATGACCTTGATGTCGGCCCGGCCCGCGTCGCGCAGATGCTGGATCAACTCGGGGATGAGGGTCTTGTGGCCCGCGGCCAGGCTCGACGCGCCGACTACGTCGACATCCTTCTCCAGCGCCAACGCGGCAGCTTCAGCCGGGGTCTGAAACAGAGGGCCGGGGACAATTTCGAAGCCGAGATCCCCGAAGGCGGACGACACCAGATTGGCGCCGCGATCATGGCCGTCCTGGCCCATCTTGGCGACCAGCATGCGCGGAGCCCGGCCCTGGCGGCGGGCGACGGCCGAAACGCCGTCGACCAGGGCCACCCACCGACGATCGTCCGTATAAGCACCGCCATAGACGCCCGAGACCGGCGTCGGGGTCGTGCCATAACGGCCGAACACATCCTCCAGCGCCTGACTGATCTCGCCCAACGTAGCGCGGGCACGAGCGCAATCGACCGCAAGCGCGAGCAGATTACCCTGCCCTGCCGCCCCTTGACGCAACGCATCGAGGGCGGCGCGACACGCAGCCTCGTCGCGCGACGCCTTGACCCGCGCGATCCGCGCAAGCTGGCCAGCGCGGACCGCATGATTGTCCACATCAAGGATCGAAAGCTCGTCCTGCTCGGGCAAGGTGTATTTGTTGACGCCGACGATCACGTCCTCGTGCCGATCGACGCGCGCGGCCCGTGCCGCCGACGCTTCCTCGATCATCGCCTTGGGCCAGCCCGCGGCAACGGCCTTGGCCATGCCACCCTCGGCATCCACCCGGGCAATAATCTCAAGTGCTCGGTCGTGCAGTTCCTGCGTCAGCGCCTCGACATAATAGGAGCCTCCTAGGGGGTCGACGACATGGGTAATCCCGGTCTCTTCCTGGAGGACGAGCTGGGTATTGCGCGCAATGCGGGCAGAGAAGTCGGTCGGCAGGGCGATCGCCTCATCGAGCGCATTGGTGTGGAGCGACTGGGTGCCACCCAGCGCCGCCGCCATCGCCTCGACCGTCGTGCGGATGACGTTGTTGTAGGGGTCCTGCTCGGTCAGCGAAACTCCGGACGTCTGGCAATGCGTGCGCAGCATCTTCGAGCGCTCGTCCTTAGCGCCCAGCCCATCCATAATCCCATGCCACAATTTGCGCGCGGCGCGGAGCTTGGCGACCTCCATGAAGAAGTTCATGCCGATTGCGAAGAAGAAGCTCAAACGCCCTGCAAAAGCGTCGATATCCATGCCCGACGCGATCGCTGCCTTGGCATATTCCTTGCCGTCCGCGATGGTGAAGGCAAGCTCCTGCACCGCCGTCGCACCAGCCTCCTGCATATGATAGCCGGAGATGGAGATGGAATTGAATTTCGGCATATTGGCCGAAGTGTAGGCTATGATGTCCGACACGATCCGCATGCTGGGAGCTGGCGGGTAAATATAGGTGTTACGGACCATGAACTCCTTGAGGATGTCGTTCTGGATGGTGCCGTCGAGCGCCGCCTGCGGCACCCCCTGCTCCTCGCCGGCCACGATGAAGAAGGCTAGGATCGGGATCACCGCCCCGTTCATCGTCATGCTGACCGACATCTTGCCCAACGGGATGCCGTCGAACAGGATTTTCATGTCCTCGACGCTGTCGATCGCGACACCCGCCTTGCCGACGTCGCCCACGACGCGCGGATGATCACTGTCATAACCGCGGTGGGTGGCGAGATCGAACGCGACCGACAGGCCCTTCTGCCCGCCGGCGAGGTTGCGGCGGTAGAAAGCGTTGGATTCCTCGGCAGTGGAGAAACCCGCATATTGGCGGATCGTCCAGGGCCGCCCGGCATACATCGACGCGCGGACGCCGCGCGTGAACGGCGCAAAACCGGGCAGGCCCGGATCGACGTTCGCGATGTCTTCAGCGGTATAGAGCGGCTTGACCGGGATGCCTTCGGGCGTGTCCCACGTCAGGTCGCGGTTTTTTACCTCCTTGGCGGCAAGCGCGGCCCAGTCGGCGGGCGTGGGCTTACCAGTCACGCGACACGTTCCCACGACCGCTCATCCTGAGGAAAGGCTGAGCTTGCCGAAGCCTCGTCTCGAGCGACACCGGTACCAAACGTCCTTCGAGACGCCATTTCGACAAGCTCAATTGCTCCTCAGGATGAGCGGGAACGGAGGTCATGGATGAGCTCCCGCCGGTGTCTCCATCAGCTCGACCAGCACGCCGCCCATATCCTTCGGGTGGACGAAGATGACCGGCGTCCCGTGCGCGCCGATGCGCGGCTCCCCCAGCACGGTCGCGCCTTTCGTTTCCAATTCGGCCTTGGCCGCGGCCACGTCGGGCACCTCGAAACAGACATGATGCTGACCGCCCGCGGGGTTCTTGGCGAGAAAGCGCGTGATCGGGCTATTTTCTCCAAGCGGTTCGAGCAGTTCGATCTGGCTGTTGGGCGTATCGATGAAACATACGCGCACGCCTTGCGCGGGCAGGTCGAACGGCGCGCGGATCACCGTCGCGCCAAGTAGATCGCGGTACATCGCCACGGCCGCTTCGATCGAGGCTGTGGCGATACCGACATGGTTGAGCGGGCCGAATTTCATAGCGGGATATTGTCGTGTTTCTTCCATGGATTTTCGAGCTGCTTGTCCTTGAGCTTGCGCAAGCCCACCGCAATCCGGCGCCGCGTCGAATGCGGCATGATCACCTCATCGATAAAGCCCTTGGACGCGGCCACGAATGGGTTGGCGAAACGCGCCTCATATTCTGCGGTGCGCTCCGCAATCTCTTCCGGCGTCTTGCCGCGGAAGATGATCTCGACCGCACCCTTGGCACCCATCACCGCGATTTCGGCGGTTGGCCACGCATAATTGAGGTCTCCACGCAGATGCTTGGATGCCATCACGTCATAGGCGCCGCCATAGGCCTTGCGGGTGATGACGGTGATCTTGGGAACGGTCGCCTCGCCATAAGCAAACAGCAATTTGGCGCCATGTTTGATGATGCCGTTATGTTCCTGCGCGACACCCGGCAGGAAGCCCGGCACATCCACGAAGGTGACTATCGGGATATCGAACGCATCGCAGAAGCGGACAAACCGCGCTGCCTTCTTCGATGAATTGATGTCGAGCACGCCGGCCAGCACCATCGGCTGGTTGGCGACGATGCCGATTGGACGCCCATCGATCCGCCCGAAGCCGATCAGGATATTGCCGGCATGGGTCGGCTGCACCTCAAAGAAGTCGCCTTCGTCGACCACCTTCGTGATCAACTCCTTCATATCATAGGGCTTGTTGGCGCTGTCTGGGATGAGCGTGTCGAGGCTGGGGTCCATCCGGTCCCACGGATCGTCGGTCGGCCGCTGCGGGAGATCATGACGGTTGGAGAGTGGCAGGAAATCGAAGAAATCGCGTGTCGCCAGCAGCGCTTCGATATCGTTCTCGAACGCGACATCAGCCACGCCCGATTTGGCGGTGTGGGTGACCGCGCCCCCCAATTCTTCCTGCGTCACGACTTCGTTGGTTACGGTTTTGACGACGTCGGGCCCCGTCACGAACATATAGGAGCTGTCCTTCACCATGAAGATGAAGTCCGTCATCGCGGGCGAATAGACTGCGCCGCCGGCGCATGGCCCCATGATCAGGCTGATCTGCGGCACAACGCCGGAAGCGAGCACGTTGCGCTGGAAGACCTCGGCATAGCCGCCGAGGCTGGCGACACCCTCCTGGATGCGCGCGCCGCCGGAATCGTTGAGGCCGATGACCGGGGCGCCGACCTTCAGCGCCATGTCCATCACCTTGCAGATCTTCTGGGCGTGGCGCTCGGAAAGCGAGCCGCCGAATACGGTGAAATCCTGGCTGAACACGAACACCAGCCGTCCGTTGATGGTGCCGGATCCGGTCACCACGCCGTCGCCTGGAATGACCTGGTCAGCCATTCCGAAGTCCACGCAATTATGCTCGACATACATGTCGAGCTCCTCAAACGAACCGGGATCGAGCAACACGTCGAGCCGCTCGCGCGCTGTCAGTCGCCCCTTGGCATGCTGGGCATCGATGCGCTTTTGGCCGCCGCCCATCTTGGCTTGGGCGCGCTTTTCCTCGAGCTTCTGCAGGATCGCCAGCATTAAGTCCTCTCGTCGCGACGGAACGTAACGCCTGATACTGCTTTGGCCCAAGGTCAAGCCGGATCGGGGAGCGGGAAGTGGAGCCAGAAGTCGTGATCGTCGGCGCGGGCGCTGCGGGAATCGCGGCAGCGCGGCGGCTTCAGCAGCGCGGCCGTGACATCTTGCTGGTGGAAGCGATGCGCCGCGTCGGCGGGCGGGCCCATACCGAGACCGTCCAACATCTGCCGCTCGATCTCGGCTGCGGTTGGCTCCATTCCGCCGAGCGCAATCCGCTTGCAGATTTCGCGCGGGCGCAGGGCACGGTAATCGACCGATCTTCGGCGGCCTGGCGCAACCAGCTCCGCAACCTTGGCTTCAGTACGGCCGACCAGCGCGCGGCCGAACGTGCCTATGAGGAATTCGAGCAACGCCTGCACAGCGAGGCGGCGGACGACTGCGCCGGCAATGCGATCGCCCGCGATCATCCCTGGCGGCCCTATCTCGACATGATCAGTGGCGCCCTCAATGGCGCCGAGCTGGATCGGGTCTCGGCGCGCGATCTGCTGGCTTATGACGATAGCGCTTCGGAGCTAAACTGGCGGCTGCCTGGAGGCTACGGCACCCTGATCGCAGGAGCAGCGGCAGCGCTGCCGCTGCGTCTCGGCACCAAGGTGACGGCGATCGACGATAGCGGCCCGCGCGTTGCGATCGACACGGACAAGGGGCGGATCAAAGCCGACGCGGCGATCGTGGCGGTTCCAACCGACGTCCTGGCGCGCGGAGATATCGCCTTCACGCCGACGTTGGACGATCATGTCCACGCGGCGGCCTGCCTGCCGCTCGGCCGCGTCGACAAGTTATTCCTGGCGATCGAGCGGCCCGAGGCCATTCCGCCCGAGACGCATCTGCTGGGCGATCCGCGCAACGCCCGTACCGGCAGCTATTATCTGCGGCCTTTCGGCTGGCCGGTGATCGAATGCTTCTTCGGCGGCATCGCGGCGCGGGCGATGGAGGAGGCAGGCGATGCGGGCCGCGTGGCCTTCGCCATCGAGGAACTGGGCACATTGCTCGGCCGCGACTTTGCCGCCGGCCTGCATCCGATCGCCGGCAGCTGGTGGCACCGTGAGCCGACCATTGGCGGCGCCTATAGCCATGCTCTGCCCGGGCATGCCAGCAAGCGCGCCATATTGGCCGCACCGGCAGGCGAGCGGCTCCATTTCGCCGGCGAGGCCTGCTCGCGCCACGATTTCTCGACCGCCCACGGCGCCTGGCAGAGCGGGATCGACGCCGCCGACCGCGTCGAGGCTCTGCTAAACACCAGTCCGTCACCCTGAACCTGTCGAAGGGCTCAGCATGGCGATGGGTCAAGCGGTCGCGAAAACCGGCGCCGCCGGCTCCTTGCGCCACAAAATCACCGCCAGGGCCGCCGCTACGCCGAACATGCCTGCGACCAGGAAAGCGGGGCCGTAGCTGCCGGTCTGAGTGCGGATCACGCCCGCCCCGAATGCCGCGGTTGCGGCGCCGAGCTGATGGCCGACGAACACCCAGCCGAAAATGATCGGCGCGTCCCGCTCTCCGAACGTGATCGTCGCCAGCTTGACGGTGGGCGGCACTGTCGCGATCCAGTCGAGCCCGTAGAAGATCGCAAACGTAGTGAGGCTGCCCGCGCCGAAATCGAGGAACGGCAGCGCCATCAGCGAAAGTCCCCGCAGTCCGTAATAAACGAGCAGCAATTTGCGCGGATCGTAACGATCCGTGAGCCAGCCCGATCCGGTCGTGCCGATGAGATCGAACAGCCCCATCAATGACAACAGTCCCGCCGCCTGCACGGGCGGAATGCCATGATCGCCGCAGTAGGCGATCAGGTGTGTCCCGACGAGGCCGTTGGTGGTCAGCCCGCATACGAAGAAGGTGCCGAACAACAGCCAGAACGTCGGCGACCGGCTTGCGGTGCGCAGGGCAGTGAAAGCGAGCATAACGCTCGGCGCCCCGCGCGGTTTGATGGGCGTCGCGACGCCGTCAGTGCCCCCAAAGCGCTCGGTGCCGATATCGCCAGGATGCTCGGGCAGGAGCAAGGCGACCACCGGGATCAGCACTGCGCAGCCAATGCTGACGAACCACACGATCGGCTGCCAGGCACCGTGGCGTGACAGCCAGGCCATGAACGGCAGGAAGATCAGGGCACCCGTGGCGGTCGACGCGGTCAGCGCGCCCATGATCAGGCCTTGTCGCGTCGCGAACCAGCGATTGACCACCGCCGCGCCCATGACCGACGCTACCGCGCCGCTGCCGACGCCCGATATCACGCCCCACGTCACGATATATTGCCATGGCTGTGTCATCCACAGGCTGGCGAAGGTCGCGCCAGCCATCAGCGTGAGCCCGCCCATCATCGTGCGGCGGATTCCCACGGTCTGCATCAGCGCGGCAGCGAACGGCCCCACCAGGCCATAGAGGCAGATGCCGACCGCAGCCGCCGTCGAAACCGTGGCACGGCTCCAGCCAAAATTCATGCCGAGCGGCAGCATCAGCACGCTTGGCGCGGCCCGGAGTCCGGCCGCAACCAGCAAGGCCGCAAAGGTCACGCCGGCGACGACGAAGGCATAATGCTGTCCGAACGGCCGGCGCATCGCGGGCTCCCGTTGATGAAACCGAGACGTGCAAGCCGGCACCATCGGAGTCAACGCGGGCGGCCGATAGAATTAGCTCGCCCCCGGAACGTTCGCCTTTGCCCGGCTTTGCAGCCGTGGTGCCTTCCGCAGATCCTTCCCTTGGGCATGCCGCGACGCGCGGGATAGATCAGGCGCGCCTGATCCTGCGCTGGCTGTTGGTGGCGGCATTTCTGCTAGCCGCTTATTTCCACATCGCGCATCCCGCGCCGTTCCTGCGGATCACGCCAGCCTGGGTGCCGGCGCCACGCGCAATCATATTTCTGACCGGCATTTGCGAATTGCTCGGCGCTGCCGCTCTGCTGATCCCCCGCCTGCGCTGGATCGGGGGCTTGATGCTCGCGCTCTATGCAATCTGTGTGTTCCCGGCCAACGTCCAACACGCGCTGCTCTTTGCCCAACATGCGACCAGTTGGACCGGTTGGCTCTATCACGGACCGCGCCTGCTGTTTCAGCCGGTGATCGTGTGGTGGTGCCTGTTTGCCGGCCGGGTGATCGACTGGCCCTTCATAAGGAGAGGCCGAGCTGGGCAAAGCCAGGCTGCTCCTCCTCTCCCTCATCCTCGGCAAGGGCCGACAAAGTAAGTCCCAAGAGCCGCACGCCGAGCGGCACCGGGCACAAGGCCGCAAGCAGACCCTGGCCGGCTGCGCCGATCGTGGCACGGTCGCTGATCACATGGGTGAAACTGCGGGCACGCGTGATCTGGCGGAAGTCGGCATATTTGACCTTGAGCGTGACGGTGCGACCGGCCGACCCCGCGCGTTCGACCCGCTCCATCAAAGCCTCCAGCACCGTCTCAAGTGACGATGCCAATCCTTGGGGATCACTGATATCTTCGAAAAATGTCCGCTCTGCGCCGACCGACTTACGGATGCGGTTGGGGCGCACCGGGCGATGGTCGATGCCGCGCGACGCGCCGTGCAGATAGGACGCGAAGCTTCCGAAATGTGCTTCGAGGAACTGCAGCGTCTGCGCCTTGAGATCGGCCCCGGTTTCGATGCCGAGCCGCGCCATTTTCTCCGCCGTTTTGGGTCCCACGCCGTGGAAACGCTTGACCGGCAGGCTTTCGACAAAGCGTGGCCCCTTTTCGGGCGTGATCACGCAGCAACCGTCGGGCTTGTTCTGGTCCGATGCCAGCTTGGCGATGAATTTGTTGTAGGACACGCCGGCGGACGCGGTCAGTCCAATCTCGGCTTTGATGCGGGCGCGTATTTCCTCGGCAATCGCACGCGCAGATTCCGCCCCCGATACGTCGAGATAGGCTTCGTCGAGCGATAGCGGCTCGATCGCATCGGTATAATCCGCGAAGATCGCGCGGATTTCGCGGCTGATGGCGGAATAGACGTCGAAGCGCGGCTTCACGAAAATCAGGCTGGGACAGCGCCGTCGCGCGGTAACCGACGCCATGGCGGAACGCACGCCATAAACGCGCGCTTCGTAGCTTGCCGCAGCGACCACCCCGCGTTCGCGAGTGCCCCCGACCGCGACCGGCTGGCCACGCAGATCGGGGTTATCGCGCTGTTCCACCGAGGCGTAAAAGGCATCCATGTCGACATGGATGATCTTGCGCGGTGGCTGTTCGTCGCCCTCCATCGCACCCGTTTAGCGCGCTCGGAACAGGAAGGGAACGCCGCCCGACAAATGGCGGACGGCGAGATCGTCAGCGGGGGGTCGTGGTGTCGGTGGTGGTGGTCCCAGTGCTGCCGCTCGTTCCGGTGGTCGTTCCGCTACCCCGGCGCCCATGGCTCTTGCCGCGGGTCGAACTGGCCGTGCCCGTGGTCGGGCCCATGTCAGGCGCGTTGACGTTACTGCCCACGCTCGTGCCGGTCTGCGCGCCGATGCTGCCGGTCGTCGTGCTCGAACCATTGGCCCCAACCGTCGTGCTCGCGCCGCTCGGGCTGGTGCTGGTCGAGGTGCCAGTCCCCAGCGTAGTCGTGGTGCCAGGAATTCCGGGGCCACTCGCGCCCGGCGCGGCGCCGGTGATTGCCGGGCCTGCTCCGGGCACTCCGGCGGAGCTGCCGGCCGTGCCGGTGGTCTGTGCGATCGCGGGCATTGCCAGCGCGGCCGCGGCCAAGATCATGATGCGGCGCATAAAAAACTCTCCTATGTTAGTCCAAGTGACTGAACATAAAGGAGAACGCCGACGGCATGAGATTGGTCCGAAGTTTCAGGCGAGCCGTTCAGGAACCGCGTCGGCCTCCTCGATCAGCGTGCGCCGTTCGGCCATCGCCTCCCATGGGAAGACGAACCAGCGCTTGTCGCTCGATCGATCGATGGTGCGCGAACGGTAATTTACCCTGGCCGCCGAGCGGAGATTGTCGATCAGCACAGCTACCCGCACCCGCTCCGCAATCGCGCCATGATCGACCAGCGACTTGCGCAGCGCTTCGATGGTCCCGCCACTATCGTTGATGTCGTCGACCAGCAGGATCGTGCGCCCCTCCCCGGTCGCGGCCGCCAGCTTTGCCATCAGCTCCTCAGCGAAACTCGGCACGCCTGAACTGTAATCGACCGACAGCAGCGAGATGCCGGTGCGATGCGATAGATAGGCGGCCGGAACCAACCCGCCCCGGCCAATCCCGACGATGTGATCGGGCTTCCAACCATCCTCCTGCAGCGCAGCCGCGACCGCCTGCACGTCGTCGACGAAGTCGGCATAGGGTATGTAGCAGAGTTCAGGGGCGGTCATGATTGATCAGGCCGCGAAGGCATCGACCGCGGCAAGATGCCTGGTCACCGCGTCGTCGGGCAGGAACGAGCCCAAGAAGCTGTTACGCGCGAGGGTGACGAGATCCCTGCGGTCGAGATAGGGCGCCACCGCGCGATAATTGTCGGCGACATAGCCGCCGAAATAGGCGGGATCGTCGGAATTGATCGTCGCCCGCAGGCCGTGTTTCAGCATGGCCGGGATCGGGTGCTGCGCCACGTCGCCGACGACGCACAATTTGAGGTTGGAAAGCGGGCAGACGGTCAGCGCGATGCCGCTACGGGCCAGCCTGGTGACGAGTTCGGGCGACTCCAGCGCCCGGTTGCCGTGGTCCAGCCGGTCGATGTGGAGCAGGTCGAGTGCCTCCAGCACGTAGGCAGGCGGCCCCTCCTCGCCGGCATGGGCAACCCGTTTCAGCCCTGCGGCCCCGGCCGCGGCGAACACGCGCGCGAATTTCTCGGGAGGATGCCCCACCTCCGACGAATCGAGCCCGACCGCCGCGATCCGGTCGAGCCATGGCTCGGCTGCCTGCAGCGTTGCGAAGGCGGCTGCCTCGTCAAGATGACGCAGGAAGCATAGGATCAGCTTGGAGGTGATGCCGAACCTTTCCTCCGCCGTCTTCATCCCGGCAAGCAGGCCGTCCGCGGCAACCCCAAAGGGCAATCCGCGATCGGTGTGCGTTTGCGGATCGAAGAAGATTTCGGCGTGGACGACGCCGTCGGCGTGGGCGCGGGTGAAATAAGCCAGCGCCAGATCGTGGAAATCCTCCTCGGTGCGGAGCACGTCGGCACCCTGATAATAGATGTCGAGGAAGTCCTGGAGTTGCGTAAAGCTGTAGGCGGCGCGAAGCTGCTCAACCGAGGCAAAGGGAATCTGGATGCGATTGCGCCGCGCGAAGGCGAACATCTGCTCGGGCTCGAGGCTGCCCTCGATGTGGAGGTGGAGCTCGGCCTTCGGCAGGCCGGCGATAAAGGCATCGGAATCGGCGGTGTCGGGCATCGTTACGGCGCTCTCCGGCAGGCGTCCGCGCTTGCCTAGCGCAGGCAGGAGGTCCGCGTACAGCCCGGCAATACTGGTGCCGGCCGCCCTGCTCCTCACCGCCGCGCATAAGCCGCTTCCGCCAAGCGGTGAACTCGTACTGGATGCTGCCAATCCCGTCGTTGAGGTCCAGATTGCGGGCGTGCCGCTGCGGCTGCGGGTCGATCTCGATCAGCACGACAATATCGAACTCAACCCCGCCGCTGCTGCGGCCCTGTCTGCGCTAAAGTGGGAAGCCGGGCTCGACACGGATGTCGGACGCGTTCGGCTGCATAGCCGCATCGCCCCCGCGATCCTGCGCATCGATGGGCGCGAGCAGCCGAGCCAGGTCGCCGAACATGGCCGCAATTGTTGCGCGGGCAGCGATGGCGCGATCGGGCCGGATCTGCTGCCATTCGCCACCGTACGCTGGCGCCGCGATGCCGCTCCCTCACCCACCGCCACCCGTACGCTCTCGCTCGCCGACAGCCCCATGTTCGGCCTCTCCGCCGCCGGAGACATCGGCAAATTGCGGCTGCGCTTCGCCCTCACGCAGCCGGAAACTGTCGGCACCGCCGCGGCGGGCGCCTTACTAGCCCAGGAATATGGTGGTCATTGGAACGGCGCGCCGCGGCATGTGACGCTGGCATTCGGCGTGTCGCGTCCGGCGCGCATCATCGCCTTCGCGCGCAACGTCAATCTTGCCGGTTTTCCCTTCGATCAGCTCCTGTTGCGTATTTCGGATTTTGCGGGCGAAGCACGACTGCCAACCGACCCGGTCGATCCCGGCGACATCGTGGTAACCCGCCATCTCGACCGCCAGCGCGCCTGGCCTGCGATCACGCTCGGCGCAGACCGGCTCAGCCGCTGCGCCGAAATCGCGTATACCGCCGTCCCGCGCACCCTGACGCTGCGCTGCGCGTTCGATTGACCATGAAACGTCTCACAGCGCTGGCCGTCCTCTTGGCCCTTCCCCTCCAGGCGGCGGTGCCGACCTACACGCCGGAGCTGCAGGCGCGCGTTTTCGACCGCGCGTGGAGCCTGGTAGCCAAACATTATTGGGATCGCAGCCGCACCGGCGAAGCCTGGGCCGATGCGCGCGATCATTTCCGTCCGCTGGCGGTGGCCGCGTCCGATCGGCCGGCTTTCTACACATTGCTGGGCGAGATGCTGGCGTCGCTTGGCGACAGCCACGTCTATGCGATCGATCCCCTGCAAATCTCGATCGGCAGGGCGCGTGATGCGGGACGGGCGGAACAAGGCTTTGGCCTGGCGATGTCTCCCGATGACAACGGCCACTGGCTGGTAACGCGCGTAGCCGCCGGTTCGTCCGCAGCAAAGGCTGGGGTCGAGATCGGCTGGGAGGTGCGCGCGGTGAACGGCAAGCCGGTCGATATCGACTATCAGCCGACTGAAGGTGAGCAGGCGAGCTTCGACTTCGACGACGAACATGGCGCGCGCCACTCGCTCGACCTCATCGCCGCACCCGAACCTGCACAGCTCGTACGCCGTGCGACGCGCCTGCCGGACAACATCCTGCTGGTAGGTCTCGACGGCTTCGATTCCGGCGCGGACCGCTGGCTGGCGCGGACCATCGCGCAGGGACCCCCGCCCGCCGCCATCGTGCTGGATCTGCGCGGCAATGACGGCGGCGACGCGGATGTCATCGCGAAGGTCGCCGGCCTGTTTTTTGCCGAAGACCGTCCACTTGTGCGCCGCATCGAGCGCCGCGAGAATGTACAGAAGGTGCGTGGCACCGGCGAACGGGCCTATCGGGGGCCACTGGCCGTTCTGATCGGCCCGAACAGCGCCAGTGGGGCGGAGGCGCTGGCAGCCCTGGTCGACGAGAGCGGGCGTGGCACCACCGTCGGCGAGCGGACGGCGGGCGCGCTTACCGGCGCATCGGAATATAAACTGCCGGACGGAGGCGAGCTGTCGGTGGCGGAGTTTGATATCCGCACGCCCGATGGCCGCCGACTGGAAGGCGTCGGGCTCGAGCCGAAGATCGCCGTCAAGCCAAGCCTTGCCGACCTCCGAGCAGGACGCGATCCGGTCCTGGATCGCGCGTTAGAGGTCGTAAGGGGCGGCCAGCTAGCGGCTAGGCGGTAGTTGCGCCGCCGCGGGCGCACTCTGCCAGCTTCCCCCGATCGCCTGAATGAGGCTGACGGCGGCCGCCTGCCGATCGACCATCGCCGCCGCTTCGGTCTCGCGCGCCTGTAGCGCCGTCGCCTGCGCCACGATCACGTCGGAATATGCGATCTGCCCCGCCAGATATTGGTTCTGGGTCAGCGCTTCAACACGGTTGGCGGCCGTGGCCGCGCTTGCGCGCTGCTGCGAAACATAGGCCAGGATCCGCGCAGCGGCGAGCTCGTCTTCGACCTGCTGAAACGCGAGGAGCACGGTCTGCCGGTAATTGGCGACCGCCTGATCATAAGCGGCGCGTGCTTCCGCCACGCGGGCGGCACGGCCGCCGAAATCGAGCAGGGTCAGCGCCCCGGTCAGGCCGAGCGACCAGATGCTGCTCGCGGCGCTGAACAGCGATCCGAGCCGGCTCGACTGGGTGCCGATATCGCCGCTCAGGCCCAGCGTCGGGAAGAAAGCGGCACGCTCGATCCCGATCGCGGCATTGGCGGCGGCGACCCGGCGCTCGGCCGCGGCAATATCGGGGCGGCGTTCCAGCAGAGCGGATGGGATCGTCCCAGGCACATCGGGCACGGTTGGTCGCCATGGCGCCGCCGCCAATGTGAAGCTGGACGGATTTTCGCCGACAAGCACCGCGATCGCATGTTCGAACAGGGCGCGCTGCCGTTCGAGATCAGCCGCATTGGCGCGCGCGCTGTCGAGCTGGGTCTGCGCCTGCAGCACATCGACCCGCGCCACGACCCCCTGATTGTAGCGGTTGTTCGTGATCGTCAGCGCGCGCGCATAGGCCGCGACGGTAGCATCGAGGATGGCCTTCTGCTGCTCGATGCCGCGCAACTGGACGTAATCCAGCGCCAGCTCCCCCTGTGCGGACAAAGTCGCATTGGCGAGGTCCGCCTGGCTGGCCTGCGCCAGCGCTCTTTGTTGACTGACTGTGTTGCCGATCCGCCCCCACAGATCGGGCTCCCAGCTCGCGCCGATCGACACAGAATAGCGGCGGCTGCCATTGTTGCCGGAGTTGACTGTCGTGCCGCCGCCGATGATGGTCGTAGTGCCGCGGCCGAAGGAACCGGCGCGCGTCGCGCCCACCGACAGGTCCACCGTTGGGAAGAAGGCCGCGCGCGCCTCCCGCACAGTGGCCCGTGCCTGGGCATAAGCGGCGGCTGCCGCTGCGACATTCTGATTGTTGATCGCGACCCGGGCTTCCAGATCGTTCAACACCGCATCGTCGAACAGCAGCCACCATTGGCCTTTGGCGACCGCGTCCGCCGGCGCGGCCGCGCGCCAGCCCGGGGCCTCCTTGAAGCTCGACGGGATGCTCGCGGGCGGGCGATTATAAGCCGGCGCGAGATTGCAGCCCGCCAGCGCGAGCATGAGGGGTATTGTCGCGAGCGCGCGAGACTTGTTCATGCGGGTTGGATTCCTCGGGATTGGCTCTGGCGCGCCAGCATCCGCTCGCCCGGCGAGCGCCGGCGGAAGCGATCAAGCGCCAGATAAACGACCGGCGTGGTCAGCAATGTCAGAAACTGACTGGCGATCAGCCCGCCGATGATCGCGATGCCGAGCGGGCGGCGCAGCTCGGCGCCCTCTCCGAAGCCGATTGCGAGTGGCAGTGCGCCGAACGCGGCCGCCATCGTCGTCATCAGGATCGGGCGGAACCGCAGGAGGCTCGCCTCGCGGATTGCCGCCATCGGCGTCAGGCCGCGCGAGCGTTCGGCATCCAGCGCGAAGTCGATGATGAGGATAGCGTTCTTCTTGACGATGCCAATCAGCAAGATGAGCCCGATCAAGGCGATCAGGTCATATTGCGAACCCGTGACCATCAGCGCGATCGTGGCACCGACACCGGCTGAAGGCAAAGTCGAGAGCACGGTCAGCGGATGGACCGCGCTTTCGTAGAGAATGCCCAGCACGATGTAGATCACGACCAGCGCCGACAGAATCAGGATCGGATTGGATTGGGTCGACTGCTGGAAGACCTGCGCAGTTCCCGAAGCTTCGCCATGGACTTGCACGGGGAAGTTGAGACTTGCCTGGACCTGCTGGATGCGGGCGATTGCGTCACTGAGCGCAAAGCCGTTGCCCGTCGAGAAGCTGATTGTGGCGGCGGGCGCGGCATCCTGATGATTGACCTGCGCGGCGGTCGAACGCGTCGACCAACGCGCGATGGTGGAGAGAGGGGTCATGGATGAGGCAGTGGTGTTGACGGCTGCGCCGGCAGCGGCGTCGCGCCCGGAACCGGTGGTAGAGCCCGGTGTCGAGCCAGTCACTCCTGCGGTCGTCCCGATGGTGGTGGCCGCCATACTGGCTGCGGTCGTCGCGGCGGTAGCAGCAGCGGTCGATCGCGTCGGCACGTAAACGTTGCGAAGCGCTTCTGGAGAGCCGGTGAACTGGGACGCTACCCCCATCACCACATGATATTGATTGAGCCCGCTATAGATGGTGGCGACCTGCCGCTGGCCGAAAGCATCGTACAAGGCGTTATCGACGGCTTGAGGTGTGACGCCGAGCCGGGTCGCGGCATCATGATCGACATCGACATAGACTTCCGCCCCGCCCTCGGACTGATCGACATCGACGTCGGTGAGCTCGGGATATTTCTTGAGCGAAGCGGCAAGCGCCGGGCCGGCCTTGGCAAGCACCGCGGGATCGTCGGCCTTGAGCGTATATTGGTAGCTGCTGTTCCCGCCGCGGCCACCGACGCGCATGTCCTGAACCGGGCTCAGGAAGGCCGCCACACCGGTAACCCGCGACAGCTTCGGCCGCAGCCGCGTGATCACGTCGCGCGCGGAATCACGTTGGCTCTTTGGCTTCATCGTCGCGAACAGGAAGCCGCCGCCCGCGCGCGATCCGCCAGTGAAGGCAACGACATTCTCGATCGCGGGATCGCGTTTGATGATCTTTACGATCTGCGTGAGCTTGGTCTGCATATCCTGGAAGGAGATGCTCTGGTCGGCGCGTAGCCCGCCTTGGAGCGAGCCCGTATCCTGTTCGGGGAAAAAGCCCTTCTGGATCGTGACCAACAGGAAGATGTTGAGCGCGACCGTGCCCGCCAGCAGCAGCAAGGTGGCACCGCGATTGGCCAGCGCCCAATCGAGGCTTCGCGCATAGCGTGCCTGCAGCCGCTCGAACTGCCGCTCGGCAAAGCGCGAGAAACGATTCTCCTTCTGCGCTTCGCGTTCCTTGAGGATCAGCGCCCCGATCATCGGGGTCGCGGTCAGCGAGATCACCAGGCTGATCAGCACGGCGACTGTCATGGTGATGGCGAATTCCCGGAACAACCGTCCGACGATGCCTGCCATGAACAGGAGAGGAATGAACACCGCGACGAGGCTGATCGAGATGGACAGCACCGTGAAGCCGACTTCGCGTGCGCCCCGCAGCGCCGCCTGATGCGGTTTCATCCCCTCTTCGATATGGCGGCTGATATTCTCCAGCACGACGATCGCATCGTCGACGACGAAGCCGGTCGCGACGGTCAGCGCCATCAGCGACAGATTGTTGAGGCTGAAGCCGAGCAGATACATCACGCCGATCGTACCGAGCAGCGAGGCTACAACCGCCACGGCCGGAACGACCGTTGCTCGCAGCGAGCGCAGGAAGATCGAGACTACGATCACCACCAGCAGGGTCGCGATCACCAATGTGATCTCGACCTCGTGCAGCGAAGCGCGGATGGTGGTCGTGCGATCGGATGCGACGGCGAGCTTGATGTCGGAGGGGATTGCCGCCTGTAGCCCGGGCAACTGCGCCTTGACAGCATCGACGGTGGCGATGATGTTCGCGCCGGGCTGTCGGCTGAGAATTACGGTTACGGCGCGTCGGCCGTTAAACAGCCCCATTGTGCGCACGTCCTCGGGCCCGTCATACACGCTGGCCACATCCGAAAGGCGCACAGCAATGCCATTGCGCCAGGCGACGATCAGATTGCAGTAATCGGCAGCCTTGAGCCCAGGCACGTCGCCATAGATCTGCCAGGCGGTCGCCCCGTCCTCGATCACGCCGCGCGGACGGTTGGCGTTGGTGGAGGATAAAGCGGTGCGCACGTCCTCCAGCGGAATGCCGTAGCGTGACAAGGCCAGCGGATTGAGATCGATCCGCACGGCCGGCAACGCCGCGCCGCCAAGCTCGACATCGCCCACGCCCGGCACTTGCAGCAGCCTTTGCTGCACCACGTTGGACACCGAATTGTAGATGTCGGCGGAGCTGCGCGTATCGCTGGTGAGTGCGATGATCATGATCGGGGCGTCGGCCGGGTTGATCTTGCGGTAACTGGGATTGCTCTTGAGCGTGGACGGCAGATCCGCGCGCGCGGCATTGATCGCCGCCTGCACGTCACGCGCCGCGCCGTCGATGTTGCGCGACAAATCGAATTGCGCCGTGATGCGGGTCGAGCCGATGCCCGATTGGGAGGTCAGCTCGGTCACGCCCGCGATCGTCGCCATGCGCCGCTCGAGCGGCGAGGCGACGCTGGTCGCCATCGTCGTCGGGCTGGCGCCGGGCAGGCTGGCCGATACGCTGATCGTCGGAAAATCGACCTGCGGCAGCGGCGACACTGGCATGACGAAGAATGCCGCGATTCCCGCCAGCATCAGCCCGACCGTCAGCAACAACGTCCCGATCGGGCGCCGGATAAAGGGTCCGGAAAGGTTCATGCCCGCTGTTCGAGCGGCAGCATCGGCTCGGCCTCACGATTGCGGCGGATGCGGGCCCACATGCGTTCGAACGCGAGGAAGATAACCGGAGTCGTGAACAGGGTCAGCGCCTGGCTGACGATCAGGCCTCCGGCGATGGCGAGGCCGAGCGGACGGCGTAGCTCCGCGCCCATGCCGCTGCCGAGGATTAGCGGTAGGGCAGCGAACAAGGCTGCAAACGTGGTCATCATGATCGGACGGAAGCGCAGATGCGCCGCCTCGCGAATGGCGGTGTCGGCGTCCTTGCCGTCGCTACGTTGGGCATCGATCGCGAAGTCGATCATCATGATCGCGTTCTTCTTGACGATGCCGATCAACAGCACGATCCCGATGATGCCAATCACGCCGAGATCGTTGCCGCTCAGCATCAGTGCCAGCAAGGCACCGACGCCCGCCGACGGCAGCGTCGACAGGATCGTGATCGGGTGAATGAAGCTCTCATAGAGCACGCCCAGCACGATATAGACGACCACGATCGCCGCCAGGATCAGCCAGATTTCATTGGCGAGGCTTGCGCGGAAGGCGTTGGCCGCGCCGAGGAAGGTGGTGGTGATCCCGGACGGCATGCCGATACGCTGCTCGGCCGCCTGGATCGCGCTGACCGCGCCGCCGAGCGACTGGTTTTGCGCGAGATCGAAGCCGACCGTCGAGGCCGGGAATTGCGCGACGCGCGTCACCTGCAGCGGCGCCTCGCCTTCGACGAAGCTCGCCACCGTCGACAGCGGCACCGATGTGCCCGACGAGGTCTGGACGTAAAGCTGGTTGAGCGCCTGGGGGCTGGTGAGCATGCCCGGCGCGCTTTCCAGGATCACGCGATATTGCGTGGTCTGTGTGAAGATGGTCGAGACGATGCGTTGACCGAACGCATTATAGAGCGCGCTGTCGACCGCGGCAGTACTGATGCCGAGCCGCGCGGCCACGTCCCGGTTGATCTTGACCGTCACCGCGCGGCCCTGATTCTGCATGTCGGAGACGATGTTGCGAACCTGGCGAACGCCCTTCAATTCTTCCAGCAATTTGCCGGTCCACAGGTTGATCTCGTCCTGGTCGGCGCCCTGCAAGGCGAAGCGATATTGGGTCGGGCCGCCCTCGGCGTCGATCGTCAGATCCTGGACCGGGCGCACATAGAGCGTGACGCCAGCGATATCGCGCGCGCGGTTCTGCAGGCGGCGGATGAGCGCGGTCTGGCTGCCGCTGCGATCACCCTTGTCCCTGAGGTTGATCAGCATCCGGCCCTGGTTCAGCGCGGGGTTCTTGCCGTCGACCCCGACGTTAGAGCTCAGGCTGGCGACGTCCGGATCGTCGAGAATCGCATCGGCAAGCTTGGTCTGCAGGCCGGACATCCGCCCGAAGGACACACCCTGCCCCGTCACCACCACCGCCTGGAGCTGACCGGTATCCTGTTCCGGGAAGAGGCCTTTGGGAATGGCGACGAACAGCAAGGCGGTGAGCGCGAGCGAGCCAGCAAAGACCAACAGGGTAAAGCCCTGACGTAGCAGCACCCAGTCCAGCGCCCAGGTATAGCGGCGCGATAGCTGGTCGAACTTGCCCATCGTCCATTCGGACACGCGGAAAGACCGCGTCTCCGCCTCCGACCGCAGCCAGCGTGCGGACAACATTGGCACCAAAGTGAGCGCGACGATCGCCGAGATCAGGATAGTGACCGCCAGCGTGATCGCGAATTCGCGGAACAGCCGTCCGACGACATCGCCCATGAACAATAACGGAATCAGCACCGCGATCAGGCTGACGGTCAGCGAGATGATGGTGAAGCCGATTTCGCGGCTGCCCTGTAATGCGGCCGGGAGCGGCCTTTTGCCCTCCTCCAGGTGGCGTGCGATATTCTCGGTCACCACGATGGCGTCGTCGACGACGAAGCCCGCGGCGATCGTCAGTGCCATCAAGGTCAGGTTGTTGAGGCTGAAGCCGAGCAGATGCATGACCGCGAACGTACCGACGATCGACAGCGGCACCGCCAGGCTCGCAATCAATGTCGCCTGCCACGATCCCAGGAACAGGAAGATCGCGATCGTCACCAGGACGACCGCAAAGACCAGTTCGATCTGGACGTCATGAACTGAGGCCCGGATGCCGGTGGTGCGATCCGTCAGCAGCGTGACATGCACATCGGCAGGCATCGCGGCCTCGAGCTCGGGAAGCGCCGCCTTGATCGCATTGACCGTGCCGATCACATTGGCCCCCGGCTGGCGCTGGACATCGACGACGATCGCGGGCGTGCGGTTCATCCATGCACCCAGCCGGATATTCTCCGACGAATCGATCACGTTGGCGACGTCCGACAGCCGCACGGGGCTATTGTCGCGATAGGAGATGATCAGGTTCTTATACTCGTCGGCGGTAGCCAGCTGATCGTTGGCGTCGATCGACCAGCTCCGTGTCGGCCCATCGAAACTGCCCTTGGCGCCGTTGACGTTGGCGGCCGCGATCGCGCTGCGAAGCGCGTCGAGCGAAAGATTGTGGGCTGCCAGGGCCTGGACATTGGCCTGGATGCGTACCGCCGGCCGCTGGCCGCCCGAGAGCGACACCAGCCCTACACCTGATATCTGCGAGAGCTTGTTGGCGATCCGTTGATCGACGAGGTTCTGCACCTCGGCCAGCGGCCGCGTCTGCGAGGTGATGCCCAGGCTCAGCACCGGCGCGTCGGCGGGATTGACCTTGGCATAGATGGGGGGAGCCGGCAGGTCCGACGGCAGCAAGGTATTGGCGGCGTTGATCGCGGCCTGCACTTCCTGCTCGGCGACATCCAGCGTCAGGTTGAGGTTGAACTGGAGCGTCACCACCGATGCGCCGGCTGAAGAGACCGACGACATTCGCGAAAGGCCGGCCATCTGCCCGAACTGGCGCTCCAGCGGCGCGGTGACCGTCAGCCCCATTACGTCCGGGCTGGCGCCGGGATAGAGCGTGCTTACCTGGATCGTGGGGTAATCGACCTCCGGCAGCGCCGACAGCGGCAGGAAACGATAGCCGACAATACCTGCCAGCAGGATCGCCAGCATCAGCAACGTCGTCGCCACCGGACGCATGATGAACGGGCGCGAGGGGTTCACCCCTTCCGGCCCCAGCACCTCATCCTCGGCGCCGAGGCTGGTCCCGCTGGCGGAGACCTCGCTCACTGGCTTGCGCCGCCACCTTGCCGATGGCGACGCTGCCCGCCGCCTGCACTGTTGCCACCACCCGCCGCATTCCCAGCACCTGCGCCGTCACCGTCGGCGCTGCCGCCGCCAAACAGCCGCGCGAACATGCCGGCTTTTTTGCGCGGTTGACGTTGCGGCCGCTCACCGGGCAGCATCACCTTGGATCCATCCTCGAGATTGTCGGCGCCTTCGGTTATCACAGTCTGGCCGACCTTGACGCCCGACAGGATCGCGACGCGCGATCCGTTCGCCGGGCCCTGCTTCACGATCTGCATCTTCACCGTCTTGTCCGGCTGCAGCACGAATACGAAATCGCCCTGCGCGCCGTGACGTACCGCGGTGACCGGCAACGTGGCCGCGCCGCGCAACGTGTCGACAAGCAAGCTTATATTAACGAACTGATTGGGGAACAGCACGCCCTGCGGATTGGGGAAGCGCGCCTTGCCGGTCACCGTGCCGGTGGTCGCGTCGATCTGATTGTCGAACGCCAGGAATGTGCCGTGCGCGAGCGTAGTAGCGCCGCTCTGATCGGTCGCCGTCACTGGCAGCGCCGCCCCGGTGCCGCGACGGGCGAGGATGCCGGGCAAATTGCCCTGCGGCACCGCGAAGCTCACATCGATCGGGTTGGTCTGGGTAATGACCGCGATGCCGTTAGCGTCGCCCGGAGTAACATAGTTGCCGATGTCCGCCTGGCGCAGGCCGACGCGGCCTGAGACTGGCGCAGTGATCGAGGTATATTGAAGGTTCAGCCGTGCGGTGCCGACCGCAGCGCGATCTGCAGCGACGGTTCCCTCCTGCTGCCGGACGGTCGCCGCCTGCGTCTCGACCTGCTGGCGCGCGATCGAATCCTGCGCGAGCAAAGTCTGGTAGCGGCGCAGATCGACGCGCGCGAGATTGAGCTGCGATTCGTCGCGGGTCATATTGGCCTGCGCCTGGGCGAGCGCCAGCCGGTATGGCCGGGGATCGATCTGCGCGAGCAATTGCCCCTTCGCCACCACCTGCCCCTCGACGAAGTTGATCGTGAAAATATTGCCCGAAAGTTGCGGCCGCACCGTTGCCGCCACGATTGGAACCACCGTGCCTATCGCTGTCAGCGATTGCGGAACGTCGGCGGCGACCACCTTGGCAACTCCGACGGTGGCAGCAGTCCGGCCGCGCCCGCGTCCTCCGCCCCCCGGGCCGCCCTGTCCCTCTTCGGATCCACCCCGCGTCAGCGCCCAGGCAAGCGCGGCGATGACGACCAACGCCAGCACGACCAGCAGAGCGTTACGGCGCGAATTCGGCGAGCGCTCGACCGGATCGACCGGCGCGTCTGGGTTATCGTTCATTGCTTAGCCTTGAGCCTGGGGAGAGCGAAACGGGGGGATTAACGGACAATCGAATTGCGCCATGCGCAAGTCACTACCCACAGTGTTGCGAAGCGGGAAATCGATCAAGCCGCATCTGCCAGGTTGGTTCCGTCGGCGGAGAGGCGTAGCGGGTTCCTATTGCCACGGATGGTGGGACTTCCGATCTAAAGCCTGATCGTTGTTGACCAAAGCGCGACTGTGCTTCTGTCAATCGCGGGAATCTGGCGCCGATCATGGAGTTTCGGCCTGAACCGCGCGTGAAGCCATGGAGCATTTGTGATCGCACTCGACTGGGATCGTATCGACGACCTCAAATATCAGGATGAAGCGGAAGCTTGCCGTGCCCTGCTCGCCCGCGCGCCTTTGTCGGCCGACGAACGGCGCATTGTCGAGCGCGAAGCCGCTACCCTCGTTCGCGCCGCGCGCGCCTCCGCCGACAAACAGGGCGTCGTCGAAAGCTTCCTGCAGCAATTCTCGCTTGGAACGCGCGAGGGGCTGGCATTGATGTGTCTCGCCGAAGCTTTGTTGCGCACGCCCGATGCCGAGACGCGCGACCGGCTGATCGCCGAAAAGATCGGATCGGCCGATTGGGCGAGTCATCTCGGCCAGTCCGAAAGCCTGTTCGTCAACGCCTCGACCTGGGGCCTGATGCTCACCGGCAAGCTGGTGGATGTCGATGAGGAGGCCAAGACTGATCTCGGCGGCTGGCTCAAGCGGCTGACGGCGCGCGTCGGCGAGCCGGTCATCCGCCAGGCCGTGGGTGCCGCGGTGCGGATGATGGGCGAGCAATTCGTGCTCGGCCGCAATATCGAGGCGGCGTTGGCACGCGCGAAACGCGAGAATTACCTCTGTTCATTCGACATGCTCGGCGAAGGCGCACGCACTGCGGGCGATGCTGAGCGTTATGAGAAAATCTACGCGCAAGCCATTCGCGCGGTCGGCAAGGCCCGGACCCCCGGCACCGCGCCCGAAGACGGTCACGGCGTCTCCGTCAAGCTGTCGGCTTTGTCGCCGCGCTACGAGGCGGTGCAGGAAGCGCGCGTGTGGGAGGAGCTCTACCCGCGCATCAAGCGGCTGGCGCTGATCGCCGCGCACCACGACATGAATTTCGCGATCGATGCCGAGGAAGCCGACCGTCTGGTCCTGTCGCTCAAGCTGGTCGATCGACTGGCGCGCGAGCCGGAGCTTGGCGGCTGGACGGGCCTCGGCGTCGTCGTCCAGGCCTATCAGAAGCGCGGACTTGCCGTGATCGAGGCGCTCAAGCAGCTTGCCGATGCAAGCGGGCGGCGGATCATGGTGCGGCTCGTCAAGGGAGCCTATTGGGACAGCGAGATCAAGAAGGCGCAGGTTGCCGGCCGTCCGGGCTATCCGGTATTCACCACCAAGTCTGCGACCGATCTGTCCTATCTGGTCTGCGCGGAAGCGCTGATCGCCGCCTCCCCGGCCCTCTACCCGCAATTCGCGACCCACAACGCCCATACGCTGGCGGCAGTGCGGTTGATGGCGGGCCGTGCCGGCGTGCGCATCGAACATCAGCGGCTGCATGGCATGGGCGAAGCGCTGTACCAGGCGGCGGGACAAGGCAATGCGGTGCTGCGAGCTTATGCTCCGGTCGGCGGCCATGAGGAATTGCTTCCCTATCTCGTGCGGCGCCTGCTCGAAAACGGCGCGAACACCAGCTTCGTCCACGCCTTGCTCAACGAGCGCGTTCCCGCCGAGGACGTCGTCCGCGACCCGATCGCCGCGGTTGCGGCGCGGCCGTTCGCGCACCCGCGCATCCCGTTGCCGGCGGACATTTACGGGCCGTCACGCAAGAATCCGCTTGGCCGCGATTATGCGATCGCCGCCACCCGCGACCGGGCGGCGCGCGCTACCCGTGCGATCGCCGCCGAAACCCTGACCGCTGGACCGATCGTCGGCGGACGCCTCCTCAAGGGCGCAGGCGCGAAAGCCATGACCAGCCCCGTGGACCGCGAACTTCTGATCGGCGGCATATCCGAGGCGACGCCTGTCGAAATCGACACTGCCGCGGATCGCGCCGGCGAAGCGCAGCCCGCGTGGGACGCGCTTGGCGGTGCCGGCCGGGCGCGGGTGCTGCGCGCCATGGGCGACGCGCTGGAAGCCGATATGGACCGGTTGGTCACCCTGCTCGCGCGTGAGGGCGGCAAGACGCTCAACGACGGCGTTGCCGAAGTGCGCGAGGCGGTCGATTTCTGCCGTTATTATGCGAGCCTTGCCGAAAAGCAGTTCGTCGGCCTGGAGACGTTGCCGGGCCCCGTCGGCGAGACCAACCAACTCGAGCTGCGCGGGCGCGGCACTTTCGTCTGCATCTCGCCGTGGAATTTCCCGCTGGCGATCTTCACCGGCCAGATCGCGGCCGCGCTCGCTGCCGGCAATGCCGTGCTCGCCAAGCCGGCTGAGCAAACCCCGTTTGTCGCGGCCGAAGCGGTGCGGCTGTTCCACAAGGCCGGGCTCGACCCCGATCTGCTCGCCTTGCTGCCCGGCGACGGCGCCACGGTCGGCGCGGCGCTGGTGCGCCATCCGCGCATCGCCGGCGTCGCTTTCACCGGGGGCACCGATACCGCGCGTGCGATCAATCGTAGCCTGGCCGATCGCGACGGACCGATCCTGCCCTTCATCGCTGAGACCGGCGGCCTTAACGGTCTGTTCGTCGACACCACCGCCTTGCGCGAACAAGTGGTCGACGACGTCATCCAGTCGGCGATCGGATCCGCTGGCCAGCGCTGTTCCGCACTACGCGTGCTGTTCGTCCCCAAGGATTCCGCCGATGAATTAGTCGCGACGCTCGCCGGCGCGCTCGATGCATTGCAGATCGGCGACCCGGCCGATCCCGCAACCGACATCGGCCCGGTGATCGATCGCGAGGCGCTGGAAAACCTGGAGGCGCACGCTGCCCGGCTCGAACGCGAGGCCAAGATCGTCTGGCGGCTGGATCCGGGCGACACGCGCGGCTTCTATTTCGGCCCCGTGATTGCCGAAGTGCCGAGTCCGGACTTCCTCGAACGCGAAGTGTTCGGGCCGATCCTGCACATCTACCGCTACGATCCCGAGGATCTCGCTGAAGTGGCGGGCAAGCTCGCCGCGCGCGGCTATGGCCTGACGCTGGGAGTGCACAGCCGCATCGAGCGCTTCGCAGAGGAAGTGCGCGCGCTCGTCCCGGCCGGCAACGTCTACGTCAACCGTTCGATCATCGGTGCGGTCGTCGGCGTCCAGCCGTTCGGTGGAGAAGGCCTGTCCGGCACCGGCCCCAAGGCGGGCGGACCCCATTCGCTGCTGCGCTATGCCACCGAACGGGCCTTGTCGGTCAATATCACCGCCCAAGGCGGTGACCCTGCGTTGCTCAGCCTGTAGCCCTTGGCCCCTGCTAGAACGGTAGTGCCGCCAGGTCCGGCTCGACCCATTCGTGGCGTGCGGCCGGGCTGAACAGCGTGTCGCGCCGCCAGTAAGCGAGCGGCCAATCGCGGTTGCCGAGCGGCGACGCCATGAGCGACCGCAGCACCGCATGCAGCGGGGCATCGGCTGCATGACCGCGTGCGTGGCTCCCCGCAGCACGAAGCGAAGCGAGCGTGATAGTATGGTGATAACCGCTTGTGTCCGTATTCGCGGTCTCGGTAGCCTCGTTATAAGCCATGATCAGCTTCCGGATTTCACCGGGGGCCGTCAATTCTGGCCGCTTGCGCAACAGCCATAAAGCCGCCGCGAAATGCCCCGCGTGGGTCCATTCCGTTTTGGGAAGGGTTCGATCGATCATCGCCAAGGCGAGCCCTTCGATCGTATCATCTCTGCATGGGAGCATATTCGGGTCCTTCTGGATCAGGCCCGACCGACACGAACCCGCCGATCGGGCGGGTGCGTGCGCTAACGGAAATGGGAGCCGCTTATTGGCTCCGTGTACCGCACGCGCATATCGACGCCGCCGAATGAGCGCGTGCTTGTTGCCGATGCGTGCCACGGAGAAATGTCATCGGGATTGCCTATCATCCCGATGGTTTGCCCTCAAGCGGAGACGGAGGTTTCCGAAGCGCTCGATCATCGACATCGATGGCATTGGAGCGTAGAAGTACCTGGTCATTTCCGATGAGGACGGACATGGTGTTTCTGGCTCTCGCGCTGGCCGCAATGCCCGTTCCCAGCCAGGTTTTGGACGGCGCTTCCTTCGATCGTTTTGCAAGGCAGGCCGATCGCGCTTGTCCAGCGCGTCAGCTTCGGCTGATCACCCCCGCTTCGCTCGATTGGGAGGAGGAAGGGTTTGAGGAGCAGCTTTCGCCTCAGCATATCAGGAGCCTTTCAGCGGCAAACCAGCAAGAGGCGCATTGCGCCGGGCGCGATGGCCTGGCCTGCCCTACGGTCGAGACGCTTAAGGCGATGATCCACACTCGGCTGCTGCGGCCCTTCGTTGTCTTCGCCTGCTCCCACCGGCAACCATGAGATCACCAATGAAGCGATCGATCCCGTTACGCGCGGCGCTCCTCGCATGCTTCGCCGCTATGCCGGCGTCAGGCCGGCAGCTGACGCCGACCACCCTCCAGCAGATGATTGGGCATGACGGAGCTGCATTCGTCGACCACCGCCTGTCCGAGCCGCAATTCGATCATATCCTGGATGAAGCGGCCAAAGGGGATGTGCGATGGCTGAATGTGGTCGCGGCCCTGTATCATGGTACCGATGGCGCCAGGGCGGAAGGGATCAGCAAGGCGCTGAGCGACGCTCTCCAGATCAATCCGCATGCGGTTTTTTCCCTCGAAAGGGCCGACTCCCGCCTGCCGCGCCCTGCGTGGCTGTGCCAGGATCGCGCGATCGAACCTAGGACTGCCGACCTTACCCGCTTTCGCGAACGCGCCTCCCGCGCGGTTCACGCCGTCAATGACCCCGCGCTGCGCCAGTATAAGCAGCGATGCCTCGCCGTCCTGGCCAGGAGTTGATCGACGCATCGGCGGCGCGGGATCGGATCTTCCGGATCAACAGATGTCGCGCAGATAGGCGCAGAACATGTCGGCCATGGCATCGCCATAGCGCGCAATTTCGGCCTCGGTGCGCGGTGAGGCCGAGAAATTTGCGCCGACATTGCTCAGCGTCGCCTTGATCATGTCGGCGGCTAACTCCTGCTCCGCGTCGACCGCGTGCGGCAGCGCTTCGCGCATGAAGTGCAGGAAGATGCGGTCGCTCCCGGCCTTGGCGGCCTGCGCCTCGGGCGCATTGCGGTAAAGCGGCGCGGCGTCGTCGAGCGCCGTGCGCATTCCCGCTTCCGCGCATTCGGAACGAATGAAGGCGTGGACCAGCGCCCGCAGCCGATCGAGCGGCGGGCGGCCTGTATCGTCGAGAATCGCGCGGAGCATGTCCATCGTCTCGCGCCATTCGTCGCTCTGCAGCCGGAACAGGATCGCGGCCTTGTTCGGGAAATATTGATAGAGTGAGCCGACGCTGACCCCCGCTTTCTCAGCGACTCGCGCGGTTGTGAAACGCTGTGCACCTTCGCGCTCTAAAACATGAACAGCCGCTTCCAAGATGGCCGCGACAAGCTCGATCGAACGGGCCTGCTTCGGCTCTTTAAGCGCAGAAATCCGCGACTTTCTCGGCTCGTTCACGGCCGCCTCCCGGAATGCGAATAGCGAAACTGACGGATTAGTCGCATTCTATGCGGGTCGCAAGAACGCCCCGAATTTCGGAGAAATCGAATGACCACGCTCACTACCGCGTCGCTCACCACCGTGCTGGACGGCCTGATCGACGCCGATCGCTCCTGGCGGCTCGACATCCCTGCCGTCGACAGCATGTCCCCCGAGGAGCGGCAGCGGCTGATGCAGAGCAAGACCGAATATCGTGAGCTTTACAGCTTGCTTAAGGACGCGCCGCTCGCCGTATCGCGCGAGACCGCCATCCTGCTTTACATGCTGGCACGCAGCATGCGGGCTCGCAACGTCGTCGAGTTCGGGACGTCGTTCGGCGTATCGACGCTCCATCTCGCCGCCGCGCTACGCGACAATGGGGGCGGACGGCTCATCACCAGCGAATTCGAACCGTCCAAGATCGCCAGCGCGCGGGCGAACCTCACCGCCGCTGGCCTCGTCGATCTGGTGGAATTTCGCGAGGGCGACGCGCTGGAAACCCTCGCTGTCGACCTGCCCGATACGGTTGATCTCCTGCTGCTCGACGGCGCCAAGGGCCTCTATCCTGATATCCTCGAGCTCGTCGAAAGGCGGCTGCGCCCCGGGGCACTGATCGTGGCCGACAATGCCGATTATAGCCCCGACTATCTGGCGCAGGTTCGCGCGCCGGAGCGCGGCTATCTCTCGGTGCCGTTCGCGGCCGATGTCGAGCTGTCGATCCGGCTCGGTTGAGATTGGCTATGCGAGAGCCTTCAGGACCGCCAGTCCGCAGGCTCCCGCACGGTCCAGTTGCCCCGCCGCTTCAGCACCAGCCAGTAATAGGCCGCCGCGCCGACTATCTGCGCGGCGGTCGCGATCATGCCCGGGCGCCCCTCCTCCACATCCTGCCAGGTCGCGACGATTATGTAGCTCAGCGCCAGCAGGGTGAAGAGCGGCGCCAGCGGGAAGAGCGGCATGCGATAGGCGCCACCGGCGGTCGTGCCGCGGCGGCGCCCGACGATGGCGGCGAGGCTGATCGCGCCATAGGTCACGATCAGTCCCCCGCCATTGAGGATCAACAGGAATTTAAGGCTGATGAAGCAGCAGGCAACGCCTACCGCCCCGACGATGAGGGTCGCAATCCACGGGCTGCCCCAACGCGGATGGACCGCGCCGATATATTCGTCGAAGCGATAGCCCCACACGAGGTCCCTCCCGGTGCTCCAGAAGAAGCGCGCAGAGGCGAGCAGAGTCACGATTACCGCATTGACGATCGCGATCACCACCCCGATCGCTACCATCTGCGAAAGCCATGTGCCGCCGCGCACCGCAACGAACTGGCCGAACGGATCGTCGGCCGCGAAGGTCGCGCGCAGATCGGACGCGCCCACCAACAGGGCGATCACCGGCGCCAGCTCCAACAGCAACGACAGGCCGAACGAGATCAGGATCACGCGGGCGATCTTGCGGCGGGCGTCGTGCATCTCCTCGCCGAAATAGACCGCCATACCGTAACCGTTGAGCGCGAAGATCGCGATCGTGGTCGCCAATCCGATCGAAGAGAGCGACGTCGACACCATCGCGCCTTCCGCGAGCATCGTTGGATGCGCCAGCATCGTCGCGATGCCGCGCGCCGGCGCGATCAGCCCGAGCGCGACCAAAACTGCCAGGGCCACCATTTCGACCGCGAGGAAGATACCGGTGACGATCGCATTCACGCGGATGTTGAGCATTCCGCACAGCGTCGAGCCCGCCACCACCGCGATCGCGGTTGGAATCTGCGGCAGCCCCGGAATGACCAGGCCCAGCACCGCGCTTACCCCCAGCCCCACTACTGGCGGGAAAAGTATGTTGTTGAATACGTTGATGCCGAGGATGACGAAGCCCGGCAGCGGCCCGAGCGTGCGCGCCACCATCACATATTCGCCACCCGCGACCGGGAAAGCCGAGGACAGTTCGGCATAGACGTAAGCGGTGGCGATGCAGACCAGCGCCGCCAGCAGGAATGCCCACAACGTCCCCGTTCCCGCCGTCTGCAGCATACCCGGCACGATTATGAACACCGATGAGGCTGGTGTCGTTGCGGACAAGGTCAGGAACAGGATGCCGAGCACGCCTAGGCAGCGTGTCAGCGGATGCGGCGCCGGCGGCGCTGTACCGGCCGTTTGCACCAGCCCTTACTCTGCCGCCTCCGCCGGGTAATCGGGAAGTGCGCCGGTCGAAAGCTTGGCGAGCGGGCGTACCGCGGTGTCGATCATAGTCAGCGGCTCGATCGGCTTGCCGCCAGTCTCCACGCTCAGCGCCTCGAACCGTTTGGCCTGCGTCATCACCTGGCTCTCAAGGCTGCCGACGAAATCATTGTAGGCACCCGTCGCCTGGTTGAGATTGCGGCCCAGCCGATCGACATGCCGGCCCATAGTCTGCAACCGGGCATAGAGCTCCTTGCCGAGCCGCCCGACTTCTTCGGCCTGCTTGGCCAGCCCCTCTTGCCGCCACATTCCCGCCATCACCTTGGCGAGCGCGAGCATGTTAATGGTGGAGGCGATGATCACGCCGCCGCGAAAGGCCTGCTCGATCAGTTCCGGGGCGCGCTCTGCGGCTGCCGACAGGAAATGCTCGCCGGGGATGAACATGATGACAAAATCAGGCGAAAGATCAAACTGCTTCCAGTAAGATTTGCGACCAAGGTCAGTGGCATAGGAGCGCATCGCGGTTGCATGTGCGAGCAGCAGCTCCCCGCGCCGTGCCTCATCTTCCTCGTCGAAGGCCTGCTCGAAAGCGGTCAGCGGGCATTTGACGTCGATGACGATGCAGCGTCCGCCTGGCAGCTTGATCACGCAATCGGGCCGTAGTTGGCGCTCGCCGTCGGAAACCGTGGCCTCCAGCTCAAAATCGACATTCTCCGCCAACCCCGCGGATTCAAGGATGGTGCGCAATTGCTGCTCGCCCCAACGACCGCGATGCTTTGGGCTGGAGCGCAGCACATTGGTAAGCCGCGCCGTCTCTTTACGAACGATATCGTTGCCTTGGGCGAGACCTATCGCAGCTTCTTTGAGCGCTTCGTAACTGCCGACGCGTTCCTTCTCGACCTTGGCCAGCCCTTCCTCATAGCGTTTAAGCGTTGTCTCGACCGGTGTCAGCAATGCCTTCAGCTGTGCGTCGGTCTTCTCACCGGCCTGCGCAAACCGCTGGTCGGCGCGCTCGAGGAACTGGCGCTGCGCATCGCCGAGCAATTTGGCGCCGACTTCGCTGAACTGCGCCGACAGCGCCTCTTTGGCTTCGCGCAACTCGGTCAGTCGTGCCTCGAACGCCTGCGCGCGCTCGCCCATGGCGGCGCGTTCGACCGCCAGATCGCGCAAAGCCGCGTCGCGGGTTGCAGTGACTTCGCCGAGCTGAATGCGCAGCTGCGGCACTTCGGCCGCCTGCGCTTCGGTCTTGGCGGCGGCGCTCGCACGCGCGAACCAGCCGACCGCCAAGCCGGCGAGCAATGCCAATAGTCCGATTGCCAGCGCCAAGCCCATTTCATCTCACCCCGGAACGAAATGCGAACCTAGCGCCCCCCGTCGCTGTGCTCAAGTCGCTTGAGATGATCCTTATGCAGCGTCTGGACGGAACGCATCGGCGGGCGCAGTGTATAGGAATAAGAAGCCCGTAGAGGAGAGCCCATGTCCATCCGCAAGATGATCGCGTCGCACCCGTCGGCGGGCGGCCATATCAACGAGCCCCTCGCTGAAGCCGCCAAACACGCCATGTATTGCGCCGTGATCGCCACCGCCTGCGCCGACGCCTGCTCGGCGGAAGAGATGGACATGCGCCAGTGCATTCGGGTGTGCATGGATACGGCCGACGCCTGTACGGCGACATCGCGCATGGCAGTGCGGCGGACTGGAAATAATGATGCCGGGCTGGGGGCGATGCTGCGCACCTGTATCGACATCTGCACCTGGTGCGCGGAGGAGTGCGACAAGCACGACCACGACCATTGCAAGCGCTGCGCGCAAATGTGCCGCGAATGCGTCGAAGATTGCCGCCGCGCGCTCGCGACACTAGGAAATTAACCAGCGTCGGCGATGCGATAGTCCATGCGCTCGAGGTCAGCGATGAGCCCCGGGCCCGTCGGTTGCCATCCCAGCCGCTCGCGCGTCCAGCTACTCGACGCGGCAAGATCGAGACCGGCGAACATTGCGAGCCAGCCGAAATGATCGGCGGCCTGCTCGGACGACAAGGACACCACCGGCACTTCGAGCCCGGCGCCCACCGCCTCCGCGATTTGCCGTAGCGGCACGCCTTCTTCCGCGACCGCATGATAACGGGCACCGGGCTCGTGATGCTCTAACGCCAGCCGATAGAGCCGGGCTACGTCCGTAACGTGTGCTGCCGCAAAGCGGTTGGCACCCTCGCCGATATAAGCCGACATACGCTTAGCCCGGCTCAGCTCGATAAATGGCGTGATGAGGCCCTGCTTCTTCGTATCATGCACCTGCGGGAGGCGCACGACGGCTACCGAAGCACCTTTTTCCAGCGCAGCCGCGCCCGCCTGCTCTGATGCGACGCGCGGATTGGGATGATGCCAGTCGACCGCCTGCTCGATCGCCAATTGCCCGGCGCCAACGCTGCCCAGCCCCACGCCGGACGTGATGATGAACGGGCGCGCCGAGCCCGCAAGCACCGCGCCGATGGCTTCGATCACGCGGCGATCCTTCTCGCAATTCTCGGCGAAACGCGAAAAATCGTGATCAAAAGCGGTATGCATCACGGCGTCCGCTTGTGCCGCCCCGCGCCTTAGGCTGTCGAGATCTTCGAGAGTACCGAGATGCGTTTGAGCTCCGGCCTCCTCCAGTGCGCGGGCGCCCTCATCGGAGCGCGTCAATCCAAGCACCTTGTGGCCGGCATCGAGCAGTTGCGGCAGAATATGAGAGCCGATGAAGCCGGTTGCTCCGGTAAGAAAGACGCGCATGCTATACCTCCGATTGTGCGTGAGGCGCTCTTGCGCTACGCATGATCCTGTTAAAGTAGTGATCTTATCGTGGTATAACGATCAACAGGTTTCCCGTGAGCGCACCAACCAACTCTTTAGGGTCGTACCTCCGCGATCGTCGCACACGGCTCGACCCTGCCGCCTTTGGGCTGGCGAGCGGACGCCGTCGAACCCCTGGTCTGCGCCGCGAAGAGGTAGCCCAGCGATCGAACATCAGCGCGGCCTGGTATACCTGGCTCGAACAAGGCCGCGGCGGCGCGCCGTCGGCCGCAGTACTCGATCGCATCGCCAAGGGCATGATGCTGACCGAGCCGGAGCGTGAGCACCTTTACATGCTCGGTCTTGGGCGGCCTCCGGAGGTGCGATATCGACCGGTCGACGGCGTGTCGCCGCGCTTGCAGCGCGTGCTGGATGCGATGGAATTCAGCCCCGCGATCGTCAAAAGCGCGACCTGGGACGTGCTCGCCTGGAACAAGGCTGCGTCCGCGCTGCTGACAGATTATTCGAAACTGCCCCGCGAGCAGCGCAACATCCTGCGCCTGATGTTCGGCACGTCGCGCGTGCGCGCCAAACAGGAAGATTGGCAGAGCGTCGCGCGGTTCGTGGTCGGCGCCTTTCGTACGGACGTATCGCGCGCCGGGGCGAGCGGCAGCGAGGAAGTCTCCCGCTTGGTCGAGGAGCTATGCCGCCTCAGCCCTGAATTTGCGATGCTGTGGCAGGACAATGAAGTGGTGGCGCACAGCGAAGGGTCGAAGCGGATCCGCCACCCGCAGGCCGGTCCGCTCGAGCTCGAATTTTCGTCGTTCGCGGTGGAGGGGCGACCCGAATTGGGGATGATTGTCTACAATCCCGTATCAGAGGCCGACGCGGACCGTATCCGCGAACTCATTCGAGCCGCTTAGCTTGGTCGCCGCCATATTCCATTCGGACCCCCCGAGCCCGGCTAGGCTACAGAGACCACCCCACTCGCTTGGCCAGGTCCTCAAGGAATCAGGCGGTCATTGCGTAGCTGGGCGAACAGATCGAAGAATGCATCGTCCGTCGGCTGATATTCGGTGAATCCCAGCCGGCGGCTCTTCGACATGTCGGTCACGACCTCGATCGGCCGGCCAAGATCTGCGTCGGTATGCCATGGCGATGCCAGGCGGCTGAGATCCAGTTCGACCAGCCCCTCGCGTTCGGCGATGGTGCGCCATAAGCCGGCGTCGCCGTCCATCTGCTGCTCAAGGGGCCGTACGATGCCATCGAAAGGCGTGGCGGCGATCCCGAACCAATTGGCGATACGGCCCCACATCCAGCTCCAGCGGAAGACATCGCCATTGACGACGTTGAACGCCTCATTCGCGGCCTCCGGCGTGGTCGCTGCCCACAGCATGTGGCGCGCAAGCTGGCGCGCATCGGTCATGTCCGTAAGACCGTTCCACTGCGCGGCGGATCCGGGGAAGGCAAAGGGACGGCCTGTCTCGCGGCAGAGTGTGGCGTAGACCGCGAGCGTGGTGCCCATGTTCATCGCGTTGCCGACCGCCTTGCCAATGACCGTGTGCGGCCGGTGGACGCTCCAAGTGAAGCCGTCGCGCGCCGCGGCCGCAAAGACCTCGTCCTCCTGAGCATAGTAGAAATTTTCGACGTCCAGCCTGCCCTGTTCCTCGCGAAACGGGGTCTGCGGGAGAGCGCCTTTGCCATAAGCCTCGAACGGGCCGAGATAATGTTTGAGGCCGGTCACCAGCGCGACGTGGCGCGGTGCCGTAGGCTTCGGCAGGCCGTCGAGGAGATTGCGCACCATCGCGGAATTGACGCGGATATTCTCCGCCTCGCTGTCCTGCCGCAGCCAGGTGGTGATGAACACCGCATCCGGCCGCAGGTCGGTCAGCGCGCGCGCGGTGGCATCCACGTCTTGAAGATCGGCGCAGATCGGCTGCACCCCGGCCTGGCCCGTGGGGCGACGCGCCAGGCCGGACACCTGCCAGCCTCGGTCCACAAGCAAGGTTGCCGTCGCGCTGCCGACGATACCGCTCACGCCCACTACCAAAGCCGTCTTTGTCATGCTCGCTTCCTATACGTGGGGTCACGGCGCGGGCACGCCGCTCAACGAAGCTCGTAGAGGGCTACGGGCCGCGACGCTGCCGCAGTCGTTCGATCGGAAACCTAACGCGCTGGAAATGAAATCGGCTAGCCAACGCCGCTTTTAATATATGCGGCGGGATCGAAGCGGCCGCGGGGCCGGCCTACGCCGCCTTGCTCTGGCGCCGTGACTTTTCGAGCTTCTTGAGGACCATCTCGCGCTTCAGGCGCGAGAGATAATCGATGAATAGAATGCCCTCGAGATGATCCATCTCATGCTGGAGGCAGGTCGCCAGCATGCCATCGATCAACTCGTCATGCTGGACGCCATTCGCATCGAGCCAGCGCGCCCGGATTGTGGCGGGACGCTCGACCTCGGCATATTGATCGGGCACCGACAGGCAGCCCTCATTATAGATATTGCGGTCGGTCGAAGGATCCGTCAGCTCGGGATTGATGAAGACCAAAGGCTTGCGTATCGGCTGGCCTTCGGCATCCTCCGCTTCCTGCAGGTCGATCACCAGCACGCGCTTGGGCACGCCGACCTGGATCGCAGCCAGGCCGATACCGGGTGCCGCGTACATCGTCTCGAACATGTCGGCGATCAGAGCGCGCAGATCATCGTCAACCGTCTCCACAGGAGTGGATTTCACGCGCAGCCGGGGATCGGGTGCCTCGATGATCGGACGAATAGCCATGGCGCCAATCTAAGCTGCGGACGGGCCGCCTTCAAGGTCGGGTTGCCACAGCTCGATCGGATTGCCTTCGGGATCGTGAATGCGGGCGAATCGGCCAAGACCCGGCACGTCCCATTCGGGCTTGGTGATGATCTCGATGTCTGCGGCGCGTAGCCTGGCAAGCAGATCGTCAAGCCCATCCACACGCAAGTTCAGCATCCATTGCTTGTCCGCGCCGAAATAGTCCGTGTCCGCTTTAAATGGGGAGAAGACCGACGTGCCCGCCTGCGTCTGCCACACGCCATAGTCGCCGGTGCCGACGCCGAGATGCGTCGCGTACCATTCGCCGAGCGCCTTCGGGTCCTGCGCCCGGAAGAAGAAACCGCCAATCCCCGTGACGCCCATCTGCCCTGCCCCCGTCCTCCCGGCGGAAGCCAGGATCCTTACACACCATAGCGCAAATCGACGGAGGGATTAAGCCACCGGCCGGCGTGCGCGCAGCGCTTGAGCAAGCGTGCCTTCGTCCAGATAATCGAGCTCGCCGCCGACCGGCAGCCCATGGGCCAGCTGCGTCACGCGCACCGGGAAGCGGTCGATCCGCTCGGCGATATAATGGGCGGTAGTCTGACCCTCGAGCGTGGCATTCATCGCCAGCACGACTTCGTCGATGCCGCCGCGCTCGATCCGGCCGACGAGGCTGTCGATGGTGAGATCCTCCGGCCGTACGCCCTCCAGCGCCGCCAGCCGGCCGCCGAGCACGTGAAACCGACCAGGAAACAGCCGCGTGCGATCAAGTGCCCACAGATCGGCGACCTCTTCGACCACGCACAACATGCGCGCGTCGCGGCGCGGATCGGCACAGATCGCGCACGGATCCGACGTGTCGACATTGCCGCAGGTCGAGCAGCTCGCCAATTTTTCGCTTACCGCTGCCAGCGCGCGCTGCAGCGGCGCCAGCGCCGCCTCCCGTTTCTTCAGCAGATGCAGCACCGCCCGCCGCGCCGAGCGCGGCCCAAGCCCTGGCAGTCGGGCAAGCGCCTGCGTCAGCGCATCGATTTCTGGAGAAGCCATTGTCGGAACAAATAGGGGCTCCCCCGCCCTTCGTCACCCTTAACTTGCTGAGCGCCCAGCCCCCTCACCCGTCCTTTCCTTGGAGGCCGGCATCCATTCCGCGGCGTGGCGCGATCTGGTGATTCCGCCTTCGCGGGATCGAACGTCGTTGCAACAGCGCGAAGCGCCGTTGACGGAGGTGGAAAGTGAGGCGGCTTTGTGGTGAAGGCGACGCCATGCGGATCATATTCATGGGAACGCCCGAGTTCGCGGTGCCGACGCTCGACGCGCTCCAGGGCGCCGGCCACGATATCGTCGCCGTTTACACGCAACCCCCACGGCCGGCCGGACGTGGCAAGGCGGACCGCCCCTCCCCCGTCCAGCTGCGAGCGGAGGCGCTGGGGATCCCCCTATATTCGCCGAAGTCGCTGCGCGATGCGGAAGCACAGGCCGCCTTTACCGCGCTCGAGCCCGACGCGGCCATCGTTGCCGCCTACGGCCTGATCCTTCCGCAAGAGATATTGGACGCACCCGTGTGGGACTGCCTTAACGTTCACGCCTCCCTGCTCCCGCGTTGGCGCGGTGCCGCGCCGGTCCAGCGCGCGATCCTGGCCGGCGACGAAGAAACCGGCGTCACCATCATGGCGATGGAAGCCGGACTCGATACGGGCGACATGCTGGCGGTCGAGCGCACGCCGATCGGTAACAAGGATGCCGGCACGCTGACCGCTGAACTCGCCAAGATCGGCGCGGCGATGATGGTGGAGGTGCTGGCCGATCCCGGCGCCTTCCCTGCCCAGCCTCAGCCGGACGAGGGCGTTACTTACGCCCCCAAGATCGACAAGGCCGAGGCGCGGCTGGATTTCACCGTCGGTGCCGTCCAGGTCGAGCGCCAGATCCGCGCCTTCGCCCCCACGCCGGGCGCCTGGTTCGAGCATGACGGCGAGCGCATCCGCATCCTGGCCGCCGCGCTTGTCGAGGGCGAGGGCGTGGCGGGAGCGGTGTCCGACAATCTGATAATTAGCTGCGGGAAGGGAGCGATCCGCCCCACCAAGGTTCAGCGCGCCGGCCGCGGCGTGATGTCGGCCGACGAACTACTGCGCGGCTTTGCCATTCCGGCCGGCACGCGGCTGGCATGACGCGCTTCCGCCTGACGGTGGAATATGACGGCCGCCCCTTCATGGGCTGGCAGCGGCAGGCGCACGGACCTTCGGTTCAGCAGGCGATCGAGGAAGCCGCCGACACGGCTACGGGGGAAGCGCCGACCTTGTTCGCCGCCGGCCGCACCGATGCGGGCGTGCACGCACTGGCGATGACCGCACACCTCGACATCGCCAAGCCAATTACTCCCTTTAGATTAATGGAAGCACTCAACGGCCTGCTCAAGCCGCAGCCGGTCGCGATCCTCGCTTGCGAAATCGTGGCCGACGATTGGCACGCGCGCTTCTCGTGCGTGGGGCGGGATTATCTCTACCGTATCGTCAATCGCCGCGCCCCGCTCGCGCTGGAAGCCGGCCGCGCCTGGCGCATCGCCCGGCCGCTGGATGTCGATGCAATGCATCAGGCAGCCCAAGCATTGGTCGGGCGCCACGACTTCACCACCTTCCGCTCCGCCCATTGCCAAGCGGAAAGCCCGATTAAGTCGCTCGACCGGCTCGACGTACGCCGCGACGGAGATGCGGTGTTGATCGAAGCGGCGGCGCGCTCATTCCTCCACCATCAGGTGCGCTCCATGGTGGGATGTCTCGGGCTTGTCGGTCAGGGACATTGGGCAGTCGACGACATGCGCAGTGCACTGGAAGCTAGGGACCGCACCAAGTTGGGCCTCAATGCGCCTGCCGATGGCCTCTACTTCACGTCCGCGCGCTACTAAACGCCACATCGGCCGCGTAAAGCAGGACAGGCGGCGCAGTCCGCGAAGGCGGGTCCTGCCAGCCACATTGGCGACGCTATGCTTCTTGTTCCTTATTTGTTCTTGACATTTTGGCGGATTTGTGAGAAGAAACCGACCGTCGCGCTTGCGCGGCTAGCAAGTATTTTTCCTACAAAACTCATTTCTGCGCTGCGTTCGTTTTTTCCATCAGGGAATAGCGCCGCATGCGCATGCCATCGATCGGAGCAACGATGCGGAAAAGCGGCGGTAACGACAATATCTGGTCAAAGGCTTCGGGAGACCGAGGGCTGAAACAAGCGGGAAACCGGCTTGGCGCCTTGTTCGAGGGTTTTGACGAAACGAAGGAGCCGCCTTCATTGCCTCGGCCAGCCGATACGGGGGTCCAACTTGGCAGGGACATCATTCTTGCGGCACAACGTCCTGACCTTGGTGCGCTGCTGGCTCAGAACGCTTCACTCCGCACGCAGCAAGGACTTCTGGAGACGAAGACCTTCCAACGCGCTCCGGCGTTGCCACGATCGGTAAGCCACCAAAGTCCGAGTTTCGCCAATCGTGCAGTTTCCTCGAGCAATCGAGCAATGCCAAAGAGCGAGCGAGCGATCTTCGACCTTGCCGGCAGGTTTCACGATTTCCAGGCCGGGCCTAAAATTGCGCGGCCTAATCTAGCGGAGCAGTTCATCCCGATCGTCGGGCCGGCATGGGACGCGGTGGCGGACCTTCAGGAAGGACACTATGGATCGGCAGCATTCAACGCGGCGATGGCCGGGATGGATGCTGTTCCGATCGGATTCGGCGTTAAGGCTGTGCGGAAGGCCTCAAAAGTCACTCGGACATTAAGGACGCCTCTTCCAAAAGCATATGCCGTGCAACAAAAAATGCACACGTTGGGCTTGGCGTCAACGCTCGAGGACGTTCATCACATGTTCGAGTTGAACGGGATCGCCCGGAACGTGCAGCATTGGAAAAACAATCCGGTATTCTTGAAGGTTTTGCCGCGCGAAGTGCATCAAAGACTTCACCATAGGGCCGGCAACAAACCGCAGTTCGGCCCCGCCCTTCGTTTTTGGCATGGCACTACGGATTGGATGAAGGCCTGGGCCGCGGGGATCGCTGGCGATGTAACCGATGCCGCAGAGAACATTGAAGATTGGGTTTCGGCAACGAAAAAAAGGCCAACACCTCAGGTTCGCCGCTGAGATATTGAGTCGATACGCTCGCCGAAGAGACGTAGCTGTCAGTGCTTGAAGCCCTTAAAAAACATCGCACTTAGCGAAGCCAGGTGCGGCCGATGCGCTCAACGCGGTGAGTCCGGCTTCGACAGGCTCAGCCCAACCGAAATATTACTCGGCCGCCACCGCTTCCCTGGCGCCTTCCGCCACTGGGAAATCCTGCTCCTGCAGGAATTTCTCGGCGTCGAGCGCGGCCATGCAGCCGGTGCCGGCGGCGGTAATGGCCTGCCGGTAATGTTTGTCCATCACGTCGCCGCACGCGAACACGCCGGGGACGCTGGTGTTGGCGGTACCCGGCGTCACCCGGATATATCCTTCGTCCAGCTCAAGTTGGCCCGCGAACATCTCGGTCGCCGGATGGTGGCCGATCGCGACAAAGCCGCCATCGACCTCCAGCATCGACGTCTCACCGGTCTTGGTATCCTTGAGCTCGATCGCGACCAGTCCGCTGTCATGATCTCCGACGAAGCGCAGGACTTCCTTGTTCCACAGAGGATGGATGCCATGATGCGCGAACAGGCGATCCTGCAGGATCTTTTCGGCGCGCAGGCTGTCGCGGCGATGGATCAGCGTCACGTCATGGCTATGGTTGGTCATGTAGAGCGCTTCTTCGACCGCAGTGTTGCCGCCGCCGATCACCGCCACCTTCTTGCCGCGATAAAAGAAGCCATCGCAGGTCGCACAAGCCGACACGCCGCGACCGCCCAGCTCCTCCTCACCCGGCACGCCAAGCCATTTTGCCTGCGCGCCGGTGGCAATGACGAGCGTATCGCACACGTAGAGGGCCCCGCCGTCGCCCTTGAGACGAAAAGGCCGTTCGGAGAGGTCGACCTCGACGATCGTATCCCACATCATCTGGGTGCCGACATGCTCCGCCTGGGCCTGCATCTCCTCCATCAGCCAGGGACCCTGGATCACATCGCGAAAGCCGGGATAATTCTCGACGTCGGTGGTGATCGTGAGCTGACCGCCCGGCTGGATTCCCTGCACGACGATCGGCGCGAGCCCGGCGCGCGCGCCGTAAATGGCGGCGGAAAGCCCGGCGGGGCCCGAGCCCAGGATCAGCATACGGGTGGAATGAACGGCGGTCATCGAAAGCCTCAATAATGTCACGGATCAGATAGGGGCTGGATACGCCCTTTATCAACCCGGCAGCCCTCAGCGGCGGCGGATAAGGCGATCGACATATTGGTTGCTCGGCGGTTTGCCGGGACGTTCCGCCTGCTCCTCAGCACATTCGGCCTCGAGGTCGGCCCGGATCTGCTGAATTTCCTTATCCGTCTTATGCTCGATGCCGATGAACTGGCCGCGCGCCTGCTCCAGCGCGCGGATCAGCTCGTCGAGCTTGGCCTGCATCGCGGCAGCATCGCGATTCTGGGAATTCTGGATCAGGAACACCATCAGAAAGGTGACGATCGTCGTACCGGTGTTGATCACCAGCTGCCACGTGTCGGAATAGTGAAAAAGTGGCCCGGTAATTCCCCAAATACCTACCGTCAGGACGGCGAGGATGAACGCAAGCGGATCGCCTACAAAAACCGATATGCGGTTGGCGATGGCCGTAAAGAAGCGATCCACGCAATACTCCTGCTAACCCGAATTAGCGTGACAGCATCGGAGCAAGTGACGCCGGATGCAATCGCCAGCTAACCGTGCCGACGCAGGGGCGATGATCACACCATCATGCCCGGTCACCATCCTGGCGCGGCCGGAAATTCATCGGCCCCTCATGCAGGGTCACACTATGCGGAGCATTGCCGCCCAAGGCGGTGATCAGCTGAAGGACCAGTTGACGCCGCGCCGCATCGAGCGTGCGGAATTGGTCGAGAAGCTCCTGTTCGCCCGCTGTAATGACAGGTAGCGCGTCCGCATCGCCGGCAAGACCGGCAAGTTCCATGACGGCGGAAGGATCGACCGCGTGGTCGGCCAGAACGGCAGCTACTTTCCGCGCAAGATCAACCGGAAGATAGGGCCGCTTGAAATCATTGGCATCTTCGTATCGCGAATAGGACGAGGGCGGCATTCCCAGCTTCTCGGCCATGGCACGAAGCGTCAACGGTGGCCGCGCCCCTTGCCGCAATTGCTTCAATCCGAGTGCCGCAGATCGCATTGGCGGACCATGTGCGAAAAACCCGTACGGATATGCACGGAATTTCTGTTGACGCTTGCACGTCTTTCCGGGACAAGGCTGTCCATGGAATTCGGACTTTAGGTTGATAAGTGACCCGGCGATGCTGGCCCGCGGACGATCCTGCAGCGTCCCCCGCCGCTGGTGACTACCGCGCTAGATATGGCATGCGGTCAGCCGCTAGCTGCCGCGCAGTTCACGCTGGCACGCCGCTGTGAGATCGCCGACGCCCGCCCAGGCTTCGCTGCTTGGATTGAAGCCATCCGAGCTCGCGGTAATCGAAAAGCATGATCTTCTTCCCTCCCGGACTGGCTCCGGGGGCACGACGGGCCCGGTCGTCGAAGAAGAATCATGCGACCCCGCGCAAGCGCGCCGGGCTGCCGGAAGAATCGTCCTGCTCGCGGTGTTGGCCCTCTGCACGGCGGCTCTTGTCTGGCTTCTGTGGCTGTACGTCAGCCGCACATAGCTGCGTCCGGTCACCGTCGCGGCCAGGACCGGTCCGCACTGGTCCTGCGGGAGCCCCCTTTTGGGAGGTGCACATCCCGGTTTTCGCGATGGTAGCGGAGGAGGGACTTGAACCCCCGACCCCAGGATTATGATTCCCGTGCTCTAACCAGCTGAGCTACTCCGCCATGCGGCGCTCCAGCGCGAGGCGAGGCCTATAGCAGCGCGCTTAAGCGGGTCAACCGCAGCTTGTGGAGCGGTCAAGGAACCCAATGGTCGGCTCCTCGTTCGCGTTTTGAATTTGAGGAGGATTGGCCGAGATGGACCTTTCGACGCCGTTGGAGACGATCTGCCGCTTGATCATCCGGGCTCGCGAGCTGGAAGCGCAGGTACCGTCCATCGAAACTGACGACGAACAGGATCCGACCGATTCGGATGACGAGTTTGCCGTCCTGGAGGATGAGGCGAACGAGGCGATCGAGGAGGAGATGCTGGCCCTGCTCGACGATCTCGGCGACGATCAGGTCCAGGAATTACTCGCCCTCGCGTGGGTGGGACGTGGTACCTATGACGCGAGCGAGTGGAGTGAAGCGCTCGAGGCTGCCGCCGATCCCGATGCCGAGGATCCGGCCGAGCAGTTGCTCGACATGCCCACGCTGGCCGCCTATCTCGATGCCGGCCTGGCGGCCTTCGACCTGAGCTGTGACGGGCTCGGCCAGCTGGACTGACGCTCAACCGCGGAACTTATGGCGCGCCACCGGCTCCCATGGCCCGCCGCGGTAGCGCCAAACCGCCAGCCCCTCGACCGTTATGGTCCTCGGCGTGAAAGCGGCGGCCATAGCGGAGTACAAAGCTTTAGCCTGGTGCGGCGGAACCTTATTCTGAATCGTCACGTGCGGCCGCCAGCCGGCGGCATCCTGCGGCGTCAGCATGCCGGCAAAGGCGTCGGCGAGATCCTCACGAATCAAGCTCAATCCGGGTGAGGCGATCCGAATCGCGACTCCTCCCCCGAGGTTCATCATCCCCGCCGCATCCGCGCGCGGTCTTGCCCCACGCGTTACCTCCGCCAGGCGCTGATTGAGTTCCGCGGCAAGCGAGGGCGGCAAATGGTGGAACAAGGTCAGGTGGGCCGGCAGCTGGTTGCGCTCGGGTGGGAAATGCGCACGCCGCAGACCATCGAACCAGCTGAAATCCTGCGCGCCGAACAGCGCCGAGACGATCAGCGGCGCGACTTCAGGCGACACCGGCGGCCGCCGCGGTTGGCGGCCATTCGCCCGGGGCAAGTTCGGGCCGGCGCGCAAGCCTATAGCGATCCAGTTGGGTCGTCATGCCGCCCTCATGCATCGTCACCTCGCCCCAGCCGAGCGCGTGCAACCGCTCCCCTACCCCGCCGACGCCCCCCTCGCTCACCACGATATAGCTGATCCCGCCGCCATCGCAGGCAGCCATCGCGTCCACAGCGGTCGCGATCACTTCGCCGTCGGCACCCCGCACGGGCATCCCTTCAATCTTGGTCAGCGCGAACAAGGTCGGGGCTGCCGCCTTTGCGCTTTGAACTGTGGCTGCGGTGGCGCCGGCGTCGTAACGTGCCTTGCGCCCGAGCCAGCGCCACACGCCCACTACATCGACCACCAACAGAAAGGCGTTGCTCAACAGCAGATTTTGCTGGCCGGTCTGTGCCCCGACGATGATCCAGGCCACTGCGCCGACCGAGAAGACGACGAAGCCCCAGCCGGTTATGCGCGTGCCCAGATTCGCTGCGGTCATGATCGCAGCGATCATTGTCGCGGCGGGCGCGATCCATCCGGCAAGCGCAAACATTCCCGTCTCCCTGCTGTTAAGAGAAACTCGAACGCCGGCCGGGCGCGCGCGATCCGTAGCGGATGGCAACGCGCAGCGACGCTTGCGTGTCGATATCGATGATATTGCCGGCATTGCCGCGAACGAAGGCGGTCTGCAGCTTCCCAGCGAAGCCGGCATCCCCGGCCGTCCACGCCTTCCGCGCTGCTGCCACGCGGACCAACATCGGGTGCCCAGGATCGCCGCGAAAGCGCGGGCGTATCGCCGCCATATCGGGTTCGAGCACCATATGTGGCGCGCGTGCAAACGGCATATCCGCCAGGAAGATCAGCACCTCGCGTTCGACCGGTCGCAAGGCGGCAAGACCGATGCGCAAGCTGGCGGAGAGGCCTCGTTTTGCCTGTCTTGCCCGAACGACCGTGACGCCCGACATGCGCGTTGCGCGGGAAACAACGACAATGATTCGCTTCGCGCCCGAGAGCTGCGCGTTGGCGACCACGTGGTGGAGCAGAGAACGACCTTGCAGCCGCGTTCGCAGCTTGTCGCGGTATCCGAAGCGGCGCGATGCCCCGGCCGCGAGCACGATCGCGGCGCGCATCGCGGCCTAGATTTCGACCTGGCTGCCGAGCTCGACCACGCGATTGGTCGGCAGGCGGAAGAATTCCATCGCGCTTTCGGCATTTCGCAGCATCCACGCGAAAAGCTTTTCACGCCAGATCGCCATTCCCGGCCGCGACGAGGCGATCAGGGTCTGGCGCGCCAGGAAGAAACTCGTGTCCATCATCTTGAACTTGGCGCCGCATTCCGTTGCCAACGCCAGTGCGGCAGGCACATCGGGCTCTTCCATGAAGCCATAACGCACGACCAGCCGGTAGAATCCGGATTCCAGGTCCTCGAACCAGATCCGCTTGGTCGCATTGACGTAGGGCACGTCCTCAATCTTCACGGTCAGCAGTATCACGCGCTCATGCAGCACCTTGTTGTGCTTGAGATTGTGGAGCAGCGCGTGGGGAACGCCGCCCGCGCTCGAGGTCATGAACACGGCGGTGCCGGGCACGCGCGTCGCTGAATTGACAGCCGAGCGGACGAATACCGGTACCGGGATGGCCGCTTCGCGCATCCGTTCGATCATGAGGCTGCGGCCGCGCGCCCAGGTGGTTAGCAACGTGAAGATGATGAAGCCCATCAGCAGCGGGAACCAGCCGCCATCGGGCACCTTGGTCATGTTCGCTGCGAAATAGGCGCCGTCCACCAGGAAGAAGGCGGCAACCATCAACCCCGCGACGATCTTGTTCCACTTCCACAGGTTGAACAGCACGACCGCGATCAGGCAGGTGTCGATCAGCATCGCCCCGCTGACCGCGATGCCATAAGCTGCCGCCAGATTGGATGAGGTACGGAAGAACAGCACCAGCAGCATCACCATGATCATCAGCGCCCAATTGACCGCCGGAATATAGATCTGCCCGGCCGAGCTTGCGCTAGTATGCTCGATCCTCAAACGCGGCATGAAGCCGAGCTGGATAGCCTGCTGCGTGACTGAGAACGCTCCCGATATCACGGCCTGAGAGGCGATAACCGTGGCCATCGTTGCCAGGATGACGAGCGGCAGCCGCACATTTTCGGGCGCCATCAGGAAGAAGGGATTATGGATGATGCGCGTGAGTTCGGCCGGCGTTGCCGAAAGGAACATGGCGCCCTGGCCAAGATAGTTCAGCATCAGCGCCGGCAGCACGAATACCAGCCATGACAGCCCGATCGGACGGCGGCCGAAATGCCCCATGTCGGCGTAGAGCGCCTCCGCGCCCGTCACGGCCAGCACGACCGAACCCATCGCGAGGAAGGCACGAATGCCGTCGTCGACGAAGAAGCGAAACGCATAATAAGGGTTGAGGGCGGCGAACACCTCCGGCGCGGCGATAATGTTGACGATGCCGAGCACGGCCAGCACGAGGAAATAGACCAGCATGATCGGACCGAACAGCAGGCCGACCTTGCCGACGCCGCGCGACTGGATCGCGAACAGGCCGACGAGAATGCCGACCGCGATCGGAATGACGAAGCTGCCGAAATGGTGATTGACGACGGCGAGACCCTCGACCGCGGTCAACACCGACATGGCTGGCGTGATCATGCTGTCGCCATAGAACAAGGCGGTCGCGAACACGCCGAGCAGGATCAGCCCCTTTGTCCAGCGCGCCTTGGTCGAACCCGAACGCGAGATCAGGGCCAACAGGGCGAGGCTGCCACCCTCCCCCTTATTGTCAGCGCGCATGATGATGCTGACATATTTGATCGTCACCACGATCATCATCGACCAGAAGATCAGGCTGAGGACGCCCAGGACATTGGCCGGGCTAGGCTCCAGCGTATGGTGGCCGGCAAAGGTCTCGCGAAATGCGTAGAGCGGGCTCGTGCCGATGTCACCGAACACCACACCGACTGCACCCAGGGCAAGCCGACCGAGACCCTGAGGATGCCCATGCGTATCCGCGCCGAGCGGTGGCTCGAGCTTGTCAGCATTTTCTTGAACGACGATGCCGGATGTCATTTAAGCGAGGAAACCTCAAGTGAACGCAGCTGGAGGGTTCTAACGCCCGGCTCCCTCTCCGGTATCAGCGGCGGGCCGATAGCACTTCACCCATAGAGCCGCAACGGGCGACAGGAGCATCGCGCATGGCTATGCGTTGCCCCATCAGAAATCAGGAGAAGACGCATGCGCATCGGCGTGCCGAAAGAAATCAAGAATCACGAATATCGCGTCGGCCTCACCCCGCCTTCGGTCGCGGAGCTGGTGGGCGCAGGACATCAAGTGGTGGTCGAAACCGGCGCTGGCAAGGGCATCGACTTCGAGGATGCCGATTATGTTGAAGCCGGCGCTGCGATCCTGCCGGACGCCGACGCGGTGTTCGCCCAGGCAGAGATGATTGTAAAGGTGAAGGAGCCGCAGCCGATCGAGATAGCGCGGCTTCGCCCCGATCATCTGCTCTTCACCTATCTCCATCTCGCTGCCGACAAGCCGCAGGCAGAGGGCCTGATGAAATCAGGCGCGACCTGTATTGCTTATGAAACGGTGACCGCGCGCGACGGATCGTTGCCGCTGCTGAAGCCGATGTCCGAAGTGGCGGGCCGCATGGCCGTTCAGGTCGGTGCCCATTATCTCGAAAAGGAGCAAGGCGGGCGCGGCGTGCTGTTGGGGGGTGTTCCTGGCGTCGCACCGGCGCGCGTCGCCATCCTCGGCGGCGGCGTCTCCGGCGTAAACGCGGCGCAGATGGCCGTCGGCATGCGGGCCGACGTCACGATCTACGACATTTCGAATGCGCGTCTGGCCGAGCTCGACATGTTCTTTTCCAACCAGATCAAGACCGCTTATGCATCTCGCGCCGCGATCGCGGCTGCCGTCGCACGCGCGCATCTCGTGATCGGCGCGGTGCTGATCCCAGGCGCGGCTGCGCCCAAGCTGGTAACGCGCGATATGCTCAAGACGATGAAACGCGGATCGGTGTTGGTGGACATCGCCATCGACCAGGGCGGCTGCTTTGAAACCAGCCATGCGACGACGCATGATGACCCCGTGTTCGAGGTCGACGGCATCATCCATTATTGCGTAGCGAACATGCCGGGCGCAGTTGCCCGCACCTCGGCCTTCGCGCTCAACAACGCCACCCTCCCCTTCGCGCTCAAGCTTGCCAATCTTGGCGCAGAGGCAGCGATGGCCGCCGACCCGCACCTCGCCAATGGCCTGAACGTGTCGGGCGGCAGGATTCGCCATGCCGCTGTGGCGGAAGCGCTCGAATTGCCGCTGAACTAGGCTCGTGCAAGAAGTGCAGGCTACGGCTTGGCCGGCAGAAATGTCGGCCCGGTCGGCGTTACGCTCCGCGACCGCCAAGAACCATGTAATGGTCGATGCCGCGTTTGGGCGGTTCGATTTGGCCGACCGCGGCTCGTACGGGAGTTTCCTGACGGCGCATGCGCGTGCTCTGCCGGCGGTCGAGAAGGCGCTGGAGCACGTGCCGGCCCTGCCCGCATTCGGCGTCCGTGCCGACCTCCTCCGCCAGGATTTGAACCAGCTAGGCCTGCCGATGCCCGCGCCACTGCCATTCCCCGTGCCGCTATCGCAAGCGGCGGGCTTCGGCGCGCTCTATGTTAGCGAAGGTTCGCGCCTCGGCGGGGCGATGCTCGCACGTCAGGTCCATCCCGAACTGCCGCATACCTATCTGTCTGCTACCCATGAGGCCGGCGACTGGCGGGCCTTCGGGCGATTGCTCGATAGCGCCGCTCTGGCAGGCGGACGATCGTGGCTGGACGATGCGATACGTTCCGCCCGGGCCACCTTCGACCTCTACGCGGAGGCGGCGAGTACGGCTTAGTCAGGTCTTATCGACCGGCGCGGTCACGATTACCCGTAGCCCAGGTTGGTTGTCGCCTTGCTCGATCGTGCCGCCGAGGCTCTGGACCATGGCATCGATCATTCGCGTGCCGAAACCGACGCGTGCCTGCACCTTGCCGGATCCGCTGTCCGCTACGATCAGGCGAAATTTGTCGCGATGTTCTTCAACCGACACCGCGAGCGGACCAGGCTGCCCGTTATAGGCGTATTTGTTGGCGTTTATGACCAGTTCGGTCAGGATCAGTCCGACATGGACGGCGCGATCGGCCGAAACCAGCACTGGTGCCAGATCCAGTCGGAGGCATCGCTGCCACTCGCTACCCAGCGCGGCGGTCATGTCCCCGACCAGTTCTTCAAGATAACGGGAGAGGTCGACCGTCTCGACCTGGTCGCCTTGATAAAGCCGGCGATGAACCAGCGCGACGGCGGAAAGGCGGCGCTGCGCCTCGCCAAGGTGAAGAGCCAATATATTGTCATCGGCTGCTCGCGCCTGCAGGCCAAGAAAGGCTTGGACGAGTTGCAGACTGTTCTGCACGCGATGGTTTACCTCGCGCATCAGATGGTCTTTCTCGGCGATCAGCTCCTGCTTTTCGGCAAGGGTTACGCCCAATTCGCGGTTGAGTTCGCGCAATCTTCGCGCCTGACGAAGTTCGCTGACGGTGCGGCGCAAATGTGCTGCGGCATCAATCTCGCCCAGCGTCCAGCGCCGGGAGCGCCCGCATACTTCCTCGCGCCATGCGTCAAACGAACTGCGGGGCGTGAGCGCACCAGACTGACTGTTGGTCGCCTTGTGGGGATTGCCGGCCCACTCGACGATCTCGGGTTCCTCGGCGCGAAACCACATCAAAAGCGGCGCCCCTTCGCCAGCAAGCGACATCGCCAGCAAGCCGCTAGCGGAAGCACGAAATGCCTGCCCCGGCGCATAATGATCCCCTAATTCGGCGGTCGCGAAGGGTTCGGCCACCCCGCGGGCGCTCAGCCAGCGGGCCAGCGCCCTGATTCCCTCTTGCGAGGGCGTGACGCCGGATGTGAAGATGTTCTGCCCGCTAATGGCGGCGAAGCCATCCGCCGCGAGCAGACGGCGGAAATCCTCGCCATGCTCGTCGAACCAGTCTGTCGACGGCTGATTTTGGTCGAGCCGCGCGACCAGGGTTTCCTCGGACGAGCGCAACCTTATCCGTTCGCGATAGGCTGCTGCTTCCTCCTTCGCGCGGATCTGCCGTGCCAATCCGCCGGCCAGAGCCTGGCAGGCAACGCGGGCCGGGTAGCTGATCCGGCGTGGCACGGGATTGTGGCAGGCGATCAGCCCCCATAGCAGGCCATCCTTGACGATGGAGACCGATGCCGAGGCGGCGACACCCATATTTTTGAGATATTGCAAATGGATTGGCGAAACCGAGCGCAGGGCCGCATCGCTGAGATCGATGCCGCCCAACCCGCTTTCCTTCGGGCGGATAGGCGCAGGCTGGTAAGATACGTCCGGGATCACGCGCACCCGGTTGCGAACATAGAGCGCGCGCGCCTGCTGCGGGATGTCGGAGGCCGGGAAATGATGGTTGAGAAACGAGGCGAGCGCCGGATCACGATCCTCCGCCAGCACTACACCCGCACCGTCGTCTAGAAAGCGGTACACCATCACCCGGGCAAAACCGGTCAGTTCGCGAAAACCGATGGCGGCGCGTTCGCAGAGGGAAATGAGATCCGTCGCGCGCTCGAAGCTGGTCCCGATCGCGTCGAGCCGCAACAAAGTCGCGGTCGCAGAGCCAGCGAATTCGGCCTGAGGCTCGAGCTCGACCAGCACATGATCGCCAACGAGGTGCAGCGCCGCGTCAAAACTCTCGCCTGATCCTTGTACGGTTTCCAGCACGGCGTTGGCGCCGCCGCCCGTCGATGATTGTGTCGGCTCGAGGTCGACCGGCTGGTTCAACAATTCGGCCAAGGGTCGATCGTGCCACGCAGGGGTAAGGCGGCCTTCGATATCTCCCGCACCGGCCACCACCCGCAGGGAGGCTCGGTCGGCGATCAGGAGCAGACCGTGCGGCTGGATCGCCCCGGAAATGTGGATTGGCTCACGATCGCAGGCCGTCAGATCGGGCGATTGCGTATCGGATGCTCCCGCTCGCGCGGCTCGACCAACCGGATCCACCTCAATCGCCAAACTCGTCGACCCCCGCCGATACCAAGCATCGAACGCCGGGCCCGTAACAATAATCGTGGCTTAGCGAAACCGAGGAGTCATTGATCTGAATCAACGCTGTTCCTCAGTCGCCAGAAATGGAGCGATCGCCGGAGCGTGGAGGCGGCCGGCCGCAACAAAGCCGGCATTAAAAAAACGTGGCTTGCCGTAGAGCATCGGAGTGCCGTCCGGCGCGCTGAGCGTTCCCCCTGCCGCACGCAGCACGGCGTCGCCGGCGGCGATGTCCCATTCCATCGTCGGCGCGAGGCGCGGATAGAGGTCCGCCTCGCCGCACGCGACCATACAAATCTTGAGGGAGGAACCGCGGGAGACGCGTGTCGCGACCTTGAATTGGTCAAGATACGCCTCGGTTGCGGGAGAATTGTGGGAACGCGATGCCACTGCCGACAGCCCCGCTACCGGGACGTCGCGAACGCTCAGTAAGCGCGGTGCGCCGATCGCACCATTTTCGGCGACGATAGCAGACCAGGCGATGCCGCGTCGGACGTCGCCGGCGAAGAGCCGGCGCTCGACCGGCGCGAACACTATTCCCAGGCTCGGCGCATGATCCTCGATCAGCGCCACGTTGACCGTGAAGTCGCCATTGCGGCTGACGAACTCCTTGGTGCCGTCAAGCGGATCGACCAGATAGAAATGCCCGTCCGTATCGGGGATGCGTCCGGCGGACGCTTCTTCCTCCGCCACCACCGGCACAGCGGGACAGAGCCGCGCCAGTGCCGCCAGGATGATCTTCTCGCCGGCCGCATCCGCGGCGGTTACCGGGGATGCATCGTCCTTCATCGTGACCGCGAATTCGCTCTGGTAAATCGCCATGATCGCGGCGCCCGCGGTGACGCACGCCTCAGCAAGCGCCTGCAGCAATGCGTCGCGGTCCATATCCATCGAACTCGCCTAAGCCATGCCGCATTGCGGCGGCAAAGAATTTATGTTGCGACACGCACCGGGCGTCGTGCTTTTGGGCGCAACGATATGATCGCATCGCTTACCCATCTCCAGAGGCTCGAAGCCGAAAGCATCCACATCCTGCGCGAGGTTGTCGCGGAGACGGAAAAGCCGGTCATGCTTTACTCGGTCGGCAAGGATTCGGCAGTGATGCTGCACCTTGCGCGCAAGGCCTTCTATCCCTCCCCCCCGCCCTTTCCGCTGCTGCATGTCGACACGACGTGGAAGTTCAGGGCGATGTACGAACTGCGCGAGCGGGCCGCGCGTGACGCCGGCATGGAATTACTCGTCTATCAAAATCCAGAGGCCAAGGCGCGTGGGATCAACCCGTTCGACCATGGCAGTCTTCATACCGACTTGTGGAAGACCGAAGGGCTCAAACAGGCGCTCGACTTGTACGGCTTCGACGCCGCGTTCGGCGGCGCGCGGCGTGACGAGGAGAAGAGCCGCGCCAAGGAGCGCATCTTCTCTTTCCGCTCGGCCAACCATCGCTGGGATCCAAAAAACCAGCGGCCGGAATTATGGCACCTCTATAACGCCAGGAAGGCCAAGGGAGAGAGCATCCGGATTTTTCCGATCTCCAATTGGACCGAGCTCGACATTTGGCAATATATCCATCTCGAGCAGATCGAGATCGTACCGCTCTATTTCGCTGCGCCACGCCCGACCGTGGAGCGCGATGGGTTGATCCTGATGGTGGACGACGAGCGCTTTCCGCTGAATCCTGGCGAAACCCCGGTCGAACGCTCGATTCGCTTCCGTACGCTGGGTGATTATCCACTCACCGGTGCGGTCGAGAGTATGGCGACGAGCCTGCCCGAGGTGATCCAGGAGATGCTGCTCACCACCACGTCCGAGCGGCAGGGTCGCGCCATCGATCACGATCAGACGGCCAGCATGGAGAAAAAGAAACAGGAGGGCTATTTCTGATGGGCGAGCCCTCTTCCTATGAGACCGACGCGCTGATCGCCCAGGATATCGAGGCCTATCTCGACCGGCACCAGCATAAGAGCCTGCTGCGGTTCATCACCTGCGGTTCGGTAGACGACGGAAAGTCCACGCTTATCGGGCGGTTGCTGTACGATTCGAAGATGATCTTCGAGGATCAGCTGGCGGCGCTCGAAGCGGATTCGAAGCGCGTCGGGACGCAAGGCCAGAATATCGACTTCGCATTGCTGGTCGACGGCCTTGCCGCCGAACGCGAGCAAGGCATTACGATCGACGTCGCCTACCGCTTTTTCGCGACCGATCGGCGTAAGTTCATCGTCGCCGACACGCCGGGCCACGAACAATATACCCGCAACATGGTCACGGGAGCGTCGACAGCGGATCTGGCCGTCATCTTGATCGACGCGCGCAAGGGGGTGCTCACCCAAACGCGGCGCCACTCCTATCTCTGCCAGCTGATCGGCATCCGCAACATCGTGCTGGCGGTGAATAAGATGGACCTGATCGCTTATGACCAGGCTAGGTACGACGCGATCGTCGCCGATTACCGATCATTCGCCGAATCGATTGGAATCAAGAGCTTCCTGCCTATGCCGATTTCTGGCTTCGCAGGGGACAATGTCACGATCAGGTCCGCTGACCTTCTCTGGTATGACGGCCCGACGCTGATGGAGCATCTCGAGCACGTTCCGCTGGATACCGATGCCGATCGCTCCAGGCCATTCCGCTTGCCGGTGCAGTGGGTCAATCGGCCCAATCTCGACTTCCGCGGTTTCTCCGGCTTGATCGCGGGCGGCACGGTCAAGCCCGGCGATCCAGTGCGCATTCTGCCGAGCGGCAAAAGCTCCACGATCGACCGCATCGTAACCTTCGACGGCGATCTCGGCGAAGCTGTCGCCGGGCAGTCGGTGACGGTGACGCTCACTGACGAGGTCGATTGCTCGCGTGGCGACGTCATCGCGGCTGCAAGCGACCCGCCCGAGGCTGCAGATCAGTTCGAAGCGACGATTGTGTGGATGGCCGATGAGGCAATGCTGCCTGGGCGCTCTTACTGGCTGAAGCTTGGCAGTCAGACGGTTACCGCCAATGTCCAACCGCCAAAATACCAGCTTAATATTAATACGCTGGAGCACCTTGCAGCCAAGACGCTCGAGCTGAATGCGATCGGCGTTGCCAATCTCTCAACCGACCGGCCGCTCGTGTTCGAAGCTTACGGGAAGAGCCGAGATCTCGGTGGCTTCATCCTGATCGACAAGTTCACCAACGCGACGGTCGCTGCGGGCATGATCCATTTTTCGCTGCGCCGCGCCCAGAATATTCACTGGCAAGCAACGGACGTCACACGCGAGCGCCGCGCCGCCTTGATGCGGCAGAAGCCGGCCGTGTTGTGGTTCACCGGCCTGTCGGGCGCCGGCAAGTCGACGATCGCCAATCTGGTCGAGAAGAAGCTGACGCGGATGAACCGCCACACGTTCTTGCTCGACGGCGACAATGTGCGGCATGGCCTCAATCGCGATCTGGGCTTCACCGATGCCGACCGTGTCGAGAACATCCGTCGCGTCGGCGAGGTTGCTCGGTTGATGACCGACGCCGGCCTGATCGTCATCACCGCCTTCATCTCACCGTTCCGTGCCGAACGCGATATGGTGCGTCAGATGCTGCCCGCGGGCGAGTTCGTGGAAATCTTCATCGATACGCCCCTGGCTGAAGCCGAGCGGCGCGACGTGAAGGGTCTTTATGCCAAGGCGCGAGCCGGCGCGCTCAAGAATTTCACAGGCATCGACAGCCCCTACGAGGCGCCGGAGGATGCGGAGCTGCGGATCGATACGACCGCAATCACGCCGGAAGAGGCAGCAGACCGGATCGTCGAATATCTGCTCGACCGGTGACCGCTTGGCGCGGCCGGCCTCGCCCGCCTAAGGACGGGCGATGACTGCCATGCTCACGACCTACGATCAGGTCGCTTATCCCTCGATGATCTTCCGCAAGAGCCATCCGGATCGGCTGGCGGTGATCGCGCGGCTGCACGGGATGGAGCCGCCAGCTATCGAGACAGCGCGCGTGCTCCAGATCGGTGGGGGCGACGGGCTGGACGCGATCGCGCTCGCCACCGCTTTCCCACGCGCTCACTTCGTCAATTTCGACATTGCAGCGCAGCCGATCGCGCGTGGCCGGCGCTGGTCCGAGGCGGCTGGCATTGCCAATGTCCGCCACGAAATATTGGATATACTCGACGCGGGCGAACAGCTGGATGGCCCCTTCGACTATGTCATCGCCCATGGCATCTATGCGTGGGTTCCCGAGCCGGTGCGCGCGGCGGTCATGCCTTTAATCCGCCGGCTGCTCGCCCCCAATGGCGTCGCTTTCGTCAGCTACAACACCTTTCCTGGGGGCCACAGCCGCATCGCGCTGCGCGAGATGATGCGCCACCATGTCGCGCATATCACCAGCCCTCCAGAGCAACTCGCCGCCGTGCGTGCCCTGCTGCACAATTTCGTCAAGGCTCAACCGACTGACGAGCCGATCACTGCCGCCATGCGCCGCGAAGCGGAGGCCGCCTTGGCCTATCCGGATGGGCTGCTGTTCCATGACGGGTTGAACGCCTTTTACTACCCGCAGTCCTTCACTGCCGCGGTGCATGACGCGCAAGCGCATGGACTTAGCTATTTGGGCGAGGCCTCGGGTGGCGGGCTCGACAAAGGATTCCTGGATGCCGATCGGGCGGGAATTGAAGAGAAGGATTTGCTGCACCGCTTGCAGGCGCTGGATTACAGCAATGGCCGCTATTTCCGCACCAGCCTGTTCGTCCAAGCAGAGGCTCGCTTTTCGCGCGTTGCCTTCGACGAGGCCGCGCGGACTATGTGGGTAACCACTGGCGCGCGAGCGGCCACCGACGCGCTGTTTCAAGTCGGCAAGAGGACGATCCGCATCAATGACCCAGGCCGGGCGGCGCTTCTCCGGAGCATCATCGCCGCGCGACCAAACCGGATGCCTGTAGCTAGCCTTGCTGCCGACGCCGAACTGCTCGCCGCGCTACGGCATTATGCCCTCGAAGATATCGTGGAACTGTCGACCGTACCCGCGCCGTTCAGCAGCTCGCCCGCGGACAAGCCCCAAGCAAGTCCCCTCGCCCGTATGCAGATCGCCGAGGGATCTCCGACGGTCGCGACGCTGGATCACCAGCTCATCACCCTCCAGGATGAGGATCTGCGTCTTCTTATCCGCCTGCTGGACGGCACACGGGATCGGGTCGCGCTGAAACGTTGCTGGGCGGAGGGGGCCGCATCGATGCCGCTGGATCGGGCGCTCGAATTGATCGCGGCCAAAGCGTTGTTGGTCGCAGACCGTCAAGCTTCAGGCGACTGAGCCGGCTCTCCGCCAACGCGCGAATTCCACCACCTGCCGGGCGACCAACCCGATCTGGTCGCCAATCTTCGGGTCCAGAGCGGTCCCGTCTTCTTCGAACACCTTGCCCTCCGCCACGAACGCCGCGCCATAGGGCGTCGGCCATGCCCGCAACGCGTGGGCGATCGAACGGAGCGTCACCAGCGTCGTGCCGCATGCCAGCCAACCGAATGCGCTGACGATCGCACCAAAGGCGCAGCCGTCGAGATAGGGCCGATCATCGCGCGCCAGATCCTCAAGCAGGTCGAGCGCATTCTTCACCGGCCCGGTGATGCTACCGTGATAACCCGCGGAGGCGACGATTACTCCGTCGCACTCGCGCACCGCAGCAATGAAGGCGCACTCGTCCGAGGTTCGCTCGGTCCGGCCCGGAACATAGAGCGGCAATCCCGATATCAACGCGCCGTCGATCAGCCGCGTCCGTGCGCCCAACGCCTCAGCCGCGCGCAAAGCGCACCGCACCGCAAGTTCGCTGGTCGAATTGGCGCGCGACGTGCCGCCGATGCCGACAATCAAAGGCGAAAAGATTTCGGTCAACGGCCGCCTCCCTCACGTCCGCCTAGCGGGGCAGCCGGGGAGGCGCAACGCTCCCTCGCCGGGCGAGACATCAGTATGGCTGCTAGGAACTGCTACGAAAGTCGTAGATGGGCTAACTCGACGCTGCTCCGATGCATGGATAGACCCACGACATGACATTGCTGCCGATCTTTGCCGCCGTCGCCCTGCTCGTACTGCTCATTGCGGTACTCAAGGCCCCCCCGTTCGTCGCTTTCATCATTTCGGCGCTGGCAGCGGCTTTGATGCTCGGCATGCCGCTCGCCAAGATACCCGCGAGCATGGACCATGGCATTGGCGACCTGCTCGGCTCGCTCGCCGGCGTCATCATCCTCGGCGCCATGTTCGGCAAGCTGATTGCGGATAGCGGCGCGGCCGAGCGGATCGCCGAAAGCCTGACGCGGCTGTTCGGCCAGAAACGACTGCCGATCGCGATGACCTTCACCGGCTTCATCGTCGGCATACCGCTCTATTACAATGTCGGCTTCGTGCTGATGGTGCCGCTGATCTTCTCGATCACCTATCGCTCCAGGCTTCCCGCTGTTTACGTCGGCATGCCGCTGCTGGCGGGTCTCTCGATCGCCCACGGTTTTCTGCCGCCCCATCCTTCGCCGACCGCGTTGGTTACGCAATTCGGCGCCGATTTGGGCACGACCCTGCTCTACGGCATGATCGTCGGTATCCCGACCTTGCTGATCGCCGGCCCGCTCTTCTCGACGACGCTCAAAGGCATTGTCGGCACGCCTTCCGCACTGTTCAAGCCGTCCGAGACGCGAAGTGAAGCCTTGCCCGGCACGCTGAACAGCTTCGTCTGTGCGCTCCTGCCGGTCATCCTGATCGGCCTTGCCACCGCGCTCAATTACACGTCCGGCCTGCCGCCCGAGCAAAAGGCGCTGATCACGTTTATCGGCAACCCGACGATCGTTTTGCTGCTCTCGGTCATTATCGCCACTATCGCGCTCGGCACCGCGCGCGGTCGCCCGCTGGGCGAGATCATGGAAAGCTTCGGTGCCGCGGTGCGCGACATCGCCACGATCCTGATGATCATCGGCGGCGCGGGTGCCCTCAAGCAGGTCCTGATCGACAGCGGCGCCGACGTTCAGCTGGCAAGTCTGCTGCGGGACATCCCCTTGCCGCCGCTGATGCTGGGCTGGCTGATCGCCTTTGTCATCCGCATCGCGCTTGGCTCCGCGACTGTGGCCGGCCTCACTGCCGCCAGCCTTGTCCACCCGCTGGTCGTCACGACCAATGTCAATCCCAACCTGATGGTGCTGGCGGTCGGGGCTGGCAGCCTCATGTGCAGCCACGTCAATGATTCCGGCTTCTGGATGTTCAAGGAATATTTCGGGCTGAGCTTGCGCGACACCTTCCGCTCCTGGTCTCTGATGGAGACGATCGTCGGTACGTTCGGGCTGATCTTCGTACTGATCCTGAGCCTGTGGGTGTGAGGCGCGATCACGTCGAACGAAGCCGGTCTTCGCGAGAATGATGGGCTAGAAGCCGAACCCGCCCTGCCCTTCGCTCTTTTGAACGACCTTCACCGGCGCGGGCAGGCAGCCCTCGAGCTCTAGCATCCGCGCCTTGGCTTGCGATCCACCCGGCGCTGAAAAGCCCCCGATCTTGCCGCCGGCTGCGAGTACGCGGTGGCAGGGAATGATGAGCGGAACAGGATTGCGCGCCATGGCCTGCCCCACGTCGCGCGCCACCTCCGGTCCATAGCCGAGCGCCCGCGCGACCGCGCCATAGGTGGTGGTTTCGCCCCAGGGCAGTTTGCGGACGTGGGCGTAGATGCGGACAAGCAGCGGCTCCGGCTCGCCCAGTTCGAGCGGAACCTCGGCAAAGTCGATCTTCGCGCCTGTGAAATAACGCTGTACGCCCGTCGCCACGGCAGCGATGTCCGTGGGCGGATCAGCCGGGGCGGCGTCCGGCTGCCGGCGAAGGACAGCGCGCGCCGCGTCCTTGGCCGTCGCGGCCGGGAGACGCAAGCCGGTGATAGCCGCCGCATTCCACACGACCGCCGCAAAGCCATGGTCGGTCTCGAATATATGATAGTGAAGATAGGAGCTGTTCATGCGGCCTCGCGCCCTACCTGTTCGAACTCTGCCTTTACGGTCGCTTTTTCAAGGCATGAAAAAGCCCCGGAAAACATGACGTTCTCCGGGGCTCGATCTGGTGGGCGTGGCAAGGATTGAACTTGCGACCCCTGCGATGTCAACACAGTGCTCTACCACTGAGCTACACGCCCACTGAGCGCGCATGAATCGCGCCCGGAAAGGGGTTCGCGGCTGTTAGCGGAGGGGTTGGCATCGCGCAACCCGCTGTCGCAAGTGCCTGCTACCGACGTACACGATCGGCATTCTGCTGCGTGGCAGTGCTCGGGCTGGATGCGCCAATAACTCTAAACCGCTTCATCGTACCGCCTTTTCCATCTACCAAGACCGCGTGTCTGCCCCATCGCCTCCATCGCCTTGGTTTGAGCGTCTCGGCCCAAGCGGGGCGGATACTCCCTTGGTCTGCGCGGTGCCGCACGCAGGGCGCTATTATCCGCCGGCGCTACTGGCGGCGAGCGCGGTGCCCAATGCCCTCCTGGAGCAGTTGGAGGATCGGCATGCCGATCGGCTGATCGCGGCGACAATCGAGCTGGGCGCGGTCGCGATCGTGGCCCGGGTGGCACGCGCCTGGATCGACCTCAATCGTGGGGAGGACGATCTCGATCCGGCATTGCGGGATCCACCCGGCAGCGGCCCTCCACCCAGTGCGCGGGCGCGTTCCGGCCTCGGCTTGCTGCCGCAGCGCATCGGCCGACGCGAACTGTGGCGTATATTGCCTTCAGCCGCCTCAGCGGCGGCACGCATCGCCAGCGTTCATCGGCCATATCATGCCGCGATCGCCGAGGCGCTCGACGCGGCAAGCCGGCGATTCGGCTATGCCATATTGATCGACTGCCATTCGATGCCGACGCTCACCGGCCTCCGCCCCGCCCGAATCGTGATTGGAGATGGTCATGGCGCCTCGGCTGGCAAGGGCGTCGCCGCGGCCGTGGCGCGCGCCGCGCGGGAGCTTGGTTACGCCACGGCACTCAATGCACCTTATGCGGGCGCGCACGGCATTGCCCGTCATGGCCGGCCTGGGCAAAATATTCACGCGCTGCAGATCGAGGTCGATCGTGCGCTTTACCTTGAGCGCGATATGCGGACAGTTTCCAGCGGATTGGAGCAGGCCCACCAACTCGTCGCGTCATTGGCGAGCGCGGCTATGGCCGCCGTCGAACCGTCACTCGCTATCGCCGCCGAATGACCTGTAAGGCTCTGATAAAAAAGCCACCCCGTGCTTTCGCACGGAGTGGCCAAGGTTCAGGGAGGAAACGCACCGAAGTGCGCTAATGCCCGGCCGCGAAAGGGGAACACGGCGAGGCATCATTATAAGAATAGGTGAGAGGGCAAAGGGTTTCAAGGCCTTGGCCGTTTAGCGAAAAAACCTCTTTTCAGCCCACCTCGATATCAGGCGCCAGCCGCTACCGGCGCTGGCGGAACCTTACCCTGCTCCATCTGGCGGCCGAAAATCTCACTGACCAGGCCGAGCGAGAACAAGTGAGCATAAAGCAGGGTGAGCATACCGTTCTGGCTCATCTTGCGCAGCTGATCGCCACGCAGGTCGCGCAGCTTCTCTTCGTTGACCATTCCGAAGCCACGATAGAGAAACGGGTTGGGGCTCGACTGATGCTGGATATTGAGCTCGCCATCCTCCAGCAGGCCCGTTTCCACGAGATCCTTCATGAAAGCCGAGGTGCGCTGTGCAGCGATCTCGAACTGTTCGCAAAAGCCGAGCATGTCCTTGACCGGCTGGGCAGGCTCACCATTCTCGAACAGGCTCAGCCCATCCTCGAAATCACCGATCATGCCGGGCGTCGGATCAAAGCAGAGCGACATCTCGTCGCTATCTTCGCGCAGCCGCGCCAGCAGGAAGGGATAACGGCGGATGAAAGCCGGCAGATAGGTATTGTCGCGATAGGTCCCGTCCTCGTTGACGAAGACATTGACGCCCTCGTTGAGACCCATCAGCGCCAACGGCACCGGATCCGAACCCACCGAGAAAACAATCGGAAAGAAGCGCTGGGCGATCGGAAATTCGTCGACGGTCAGCGGAACGGCGTGGACCTGCCCGATGAATGCGAGCGACTCCATTGGACGCAGCTTCCAGTTCGCATGCTCCTGGCTCGAAAGGGGCACCAGGTCCTGGTACAGCATCGGAAGGCCCGAAATCCCGGGAACGCTCGCCATCGAAAAACTCTCCTGAAGATGCGACGGAGGCTGCAAATCCGCCCCCGCGGAAACGCCGCCCTGTATTGGCTCGCGCGCGCCGGTGCAACCTGGCAGCCGGTCTCGGTGAGAGGAAGCTGACCAGGCTGATGTTAGGATGGTCAGGGCGCGGGTTCAGGCACCAGCTTGCCGGGGTTCATTATGCCCAGGGGATCCAGTGCATTCTTGATCGCGCGCAGTGCCCCCAACCGAACCGGATCGGCCGTACGCGCAAATTCGGCGAGCTTCAGCTGACCGATGCCATGCTCCGCTGAAAGCGAGCCGCTACGGGCCGCCACCAGATCATGAACGAAGGCGTTTACCCGGGGCCCTTCCGCTTCGAGCCATCGCTTTGGATCGATGCCCAGCGGCGGCTGGACGTTGAAATGGATGTTGCCATCGCCGAGATGGCCGAAGGCGATCACGCGCGCTCCGGCGAAACGCTCCTCGACCGCGGCACGCGCCTCGATCAGAAAGTCCGGCATATCCGAAACCGGGACGGATATATCGTGCTTGGCCGCCGCTCCGTCGATCCGCTCCGCCTCGGCGATGCTTTCACGCAACTTCCACAGGGCATCGGCCTGAGCTTCGCTGCTCGCAACGACCGCATCGGCCACCAAGGCCTCCCCCGCCGCAGCCGCAAGCAATCCTGTGAGCTGCTCCACCGGATCTGGCGCACCCAGCGGCGCGGTCGCCTCGATCAGAATGTTCCAATCATGCTGGCCGGATAACGGCGCGCGCGTGCCCGGGATGTGGCGCAACACCATCGCAAGCGCATTGGCGGGCACCGCCTCAAAGCTCTCAATCGCATCCCCTGTTGCCGCTTCCAGCCGCCGCAGCAGGCGGAGTGCCGCATGCGGGCTCGCCAAGCCGACCCATGCCACCGCGCGGGCGCCGATGGCCGGAACAAGCCGCAGGCTTGCCGCCGTTACGACTCCCAGCGTTCCCTCGGCACCGGTCAGCAGCTGGCGCAGGTCGTAGCCGCGATTGTCTTTACGCAGCGCGGACAACCCGTCGAACCGCTCGCCCGAAGGCAGCACTGCCTCGATACCTGCCACCAAGGCGCGCATGGTCCCGAAGCGAAGCACTTGCGTGCCGCCGGCATTGGTCGAGATCAGGCCCCCGATCGTGGCAGTGCCTTTGGCGCCTAGGCTGAGCGGAAAGCGTCGCCCGATTGTCTCCGCCGCCAAATGGAGGTCGCTCAACACCACGCCGGCTTCTACAACCGCGATATTGTCGTCCGCCGAAAGGTCCCGGACCGCCTTCATCCGCCGCAGGGACAATAACAGCGCACTCCCGTCAGCGGGTGGGGTCGCGCCCGCGACCATCGAACTGTTGCCCCCCTGGGGCACCAGCGCGACGCGCGAGGCGGCGGCCAGCCGTACGATATCCTGCACTTCGCTGACGTCGGCCGGAGACAGCAACGCGGCGGTGTGGCCATGTACGCGTCCGCGCCAATCCGTCAGCCACGGCGCCATCGCGGCGGGGTCCGAGATATAGCCTTTCGGCCCCAGTCTACGCTCTAGGGCAGCGAGAATTGTTGCGTCAGGAACACAGGTCATGACGCGACTATAGCGTGCGGGCTTGGCGCACGGCCAGTTCATCCGCCATTAAAGCCCCGCGGCGAACGAGCGAGCATAGTATGGGTATAAAATCGTGACCTTTTTTCTGCTGGCGGGCGCGCTTGTCGCGCTGAGCCCGGCCGCACCCGCGCCATCGGCACATTCGGCCGGCTCGTTCGAACTGGCGCAGCTCACCTTTCGCTCGCGGGTCGTTGTTCGTGTGCAAACCTCAACACTCTCCCTCCCTGCCGTAGCGGCGGTGCGCGAGAAAAAGGGGCCGCGCTGCGTTCCCATCGAGGAAATCCTGGCGGCGGGCGTGCTGGCGCGAAGTTCGGTCGATCTGGTGTTGCGCGGCGGGTATCGCATGCGCGTCCGCTTTTCCGCATCATGCCCGGGCCTGGATTATTATAGCGGCTTCTACCTCGTGCCCTCCAAAGACGGGAAGATCTGCGCGGATCGCGACGCGATCCGTGATCGCGCCGGCGGTGAATGCGCCATCGACAAATTTCGCAGGCTGGTGGCGGCCCGCTAGCCAGCAGACCCGGACCGGCTCAGCGCTTCTTTTTGAGCAGGCTGGCACGAAAGGCGCGTTTAGCTTGACAGTTCGGCCGCTTTCGTTCCTAGCGAACAGGCCCTTAGCGGCGCCGCTTTTGTGCGCCTGCAGGCCTTAGCCCGGACGCCCATGACCTTCGCCGACCTCGGCCTATCCGACGAATTGCTGCGCGCCATCACCGAGGCGGGCTATACCGAACCCACGCCCATCCAGGCGGGGGCGATCCCGCCTGTGCTGATGAACCGGGATTTGATCGGCATAGCCCAGACCGGCACCGGCAAGACGGCCTCGTTTGTCTTGCCGATGATCGACATTTTGGCTCATGGCCGTAGCCGGGCGCGCATGCCGCGTTCGCTGATCCTGGAGCCGACGCGCGAATTGGCTGCGCAGGTCGCCGAGAATTTCGAAAAATACGGCAAATATCACAAGCTTTCGATGGCGTTGCTGATCGGCGGCGTGAACATGGGCGAGCAGGTCGCCGCGCTCGAAAAGGGCGTTGATGTGCTAATCGCTACGCCGGGCCGGCTCATGGACCTGTTCGGGCGCGGCAAGATATTGCTCACCGGCTGTTCGCTGCTGGTGATCGATGAAGCGGACCGTATGCTCGATATGGGCTTCATTCCCGACATCGAGGAAATCTGTACGAAGCTTCCGGCGACGCGCCAGACCCTGCTGTTCTCGGCGACGATGCCCGCGCCAATCAAGAAGCTTGCCGATCGTTTCTTGTCCAATCCCAAGCAGGTCGAGGTTTCGCGTCCTGCAACCGCCAACCTCTCGATCGAACAATCACTGGTAGAGACGTCATCGCGCGGAAAGCGCGATACGCTGCGCCGCCTGCTCAAGGCAGACGACGTCAAGACCGCGATCATCTTCTCCAATCGCAAGACGACCGTCCGCGACCTCGCCGAATCGTTGCAGCGCAACGGCTTCAAGGCGAGCCAGATCCACGGCGACATGGAACAGGCCGAACGGATCCGCGAACTTGACCGGTTCAAGAATGGCGAGATCAACATCCTCGTCGCCTCCGATGTTGCCGCTCGCGGGCTGGACATCAAGGGTGTCAGCCACGTCTTCAACTTTGACGTGCCATGGCATCCCGACGACTATATCCACCGCATCGGCCGCACCGGACGTGCGGGAGCTACCGGCAAGGCAATCACGCTCGTTACCCCCGAAGATGCCGAGGCGATCGATAATATCGAGAAGCTGACGGGTCTGAAGATCCCGCGCGTGGGTCAGGCGGAGCACGGCGAAAGCACGACAACCGAGACAGCGGACACCGCCCCGAGCGCACCGCGCGGCCGGGGACGACGTGCTCCCCGCGCTTCTGAAGAGAGCGCGATCACGAAGGCGCCCGCCGCGCGGGAGGAACGCGCCAAGCCCGTCGAACGAGCGGCACCTGCGGAACGCGAGGCGCGCGCTGAAAAGCCCCGCGTCGAACCCAAGCGTGCTGAACGGGCCGAACGAGCACCGCGCCCGCCGGTCGAACGCGAATCCGCCCCTCAGGCTCAGCGCGAGGCGGAGCTGACCGACGATGGCTGGAATGGCCCCGTCCCGGGTTTCCTTGCGCACGGCTTCGGCACGATTTCCAAATAGCAGCCGCCGTACGGCTGGTGTGAGTGGTGGGCCCGGCAGGACTCGAACCCGCAACCAAGCCGTTATGAGCGGCCGGCTCTAACCAATTGAGCTACAGGCCCACGCCGATCCGTTACGGAGGCCGCTCGCCGCTGGCAAGAGACCTATCAGCAAACTTGCCCGCTATGATGTTGCGCGGCTCCGAAATTATATTATGCAGGATGCGAAAATAGAAACGGGATGATGCCGAAATGGCGGCTGCGACGACTATTGACGATCTTGACCGGTCCATCCTCGGAATTCTCCAGGAAGAGGGTCGAATAACCAACGTAGAGCTGGCGAGCCGAGTCGGGCTGACAGCGCCGCCGTGCCTGCGGCGGATGCGCGCCCTGGAAGAAGCCGGCGTTATCCGCGGCTACCACGCTGAGCTTGACGCCAGTCAGCTGGGCTATGGCATCATGGTATTCGTGCTCGTGAGCCTGCGCAGCCAGGCCGAAGATGCGCTGAAGGCGTTCGAATCGCACGTCGCCGAGCTTCCCGAAGTGCGCGAATGCCATATGCTCAACGGCGAGATCGACTTCATCCTCAAGATCGTGGCGCACGATCTGCAGTCGTTTCAAAGTTTCCTGACGTCGAAGCTTACGCCGGCCCCCAATGTGGCCAGCGTAAAGACTTCGCTCACCATCCGCACCTCGAAAGTCTCGTGCGGCATCCCGGTCGACCCGGCGTAAAAAAAAGGGGCGGCGCAACCGCCGCCCCTCTTCGTTCGGTCAAGCCTGCGGCTTGTTCGGAATGGTCGGGTGATCGAGATGGATGACCCAGAAGTCGGCGATCGGCTTCTTCGGACCGGTAACAGCGGCGAAAGCCGCCTTCGCGCCGGCCGTATCGCCGGACAAAGCCAGCGCCCAGCCGAGATGCAGGTTGACGACGTTCGCATCCACCCCGCTCTTGGTAAGCGCGACCTTATACAGATCGACCGCCTGCGGATATTGGGCGTAGCCGACATAGGCATCCGCCGTGCTGAGCGCACCCTTGCCGCTGGCCGACGCACGCGCCGCCTTTTCGGCAGCCGGTAGCGACGCCTTGTCGGCGGCGACCTTGCCCTTGACGATGCCCATCACGTCGGACGCGTCATTCTTGCCCGTGAGATTGACGATTCCTTTGGAATTGCCCTCCTGCAGCACCGACATGGCTTCATTGGGGAAGCGCAGGTAAACCTGGTCGGCATATTCGCGATAATCGGCGTCGCCGGCGAGCACGCCTGCGTGCCGCATCAGACGTAGCACATCGATGCGGCCATCATTGTCGAGCTTGAACTGCTCTTGATAAATCTGGAGCGCGGCGGTCCAGTTCTTCTTCTGCGGATCGGACGCGACCCAATTCTTGCTGAGCTCCAGCGTCGCGTTGTTGATCGCGGGAATGTCGGCCGGGTTCGCCTTCGCGCGATAGCCGATAGCGATACCGCGCTGATACCATTCTGGGGGCACCGGCTGGCCGGCAGCGGTGAGCTTGGCGGTCTGCTCGTTGAGCGTGGTGAGTGCCTGCAAAGTCTGCCCCGTCGCCGCCATCGATTCCACCATTGCCGGAACGAGCACCGGATCGGTCGATCCCGCGGCCTGCGCAGCCCGGAACGAGGCGAGCGCCTTGGCATAATCGCGCTTGTTGTAGGCGATCTGACCCTGGGCCACGGACAACTGCTGCTGGGCCTGGCCGGAAGCCTTGCCGCTCGCCAGCATCAGATCGATGGATTCGCCGAAGAGGGCCTCATCCTTGTTCTTCTGATAAATCTGGTAACCGACGCGGCCGACCATGAACTTGTCGTCGTCGTTGACGATCGCCGCCTTGGCGGTGGCGTAATTCGCAAGCGCGGTCGGCAGGTCGTTGGCATCTGCTGCCTTCTGCGCGTCGAAGGCAGCCTTCTGCACCGCGGGCGTAGGCTTGCCCGCTGCAGCCGCTGCCGCCTTGTCTTCCTTCTTGGCGGCGAATCCGGGAGCTGCCACGATTGCGCCGCCAAGCGCGACCGCGATGGCCATGGTGGATACGATCCTCATTGCATCATCTCCTGCTGGCCGGAGCCAATATGCTCCGGCGAAAAGCTTTGGTGCTTGCTAATAGCGCCTTTCCCTTGGGGCAAGCTGAACGGTGGACAGCTGCAAACGAGTTCGTAGCGATTGCCTCGACCAAGGGCTCGGTTTAAGCTGCCGCCATGATCCGACGCCTGTTTATCGACCATCCACAGAGCGTGGGTGAAAGCTATGGCGAGCACCTCCGCGTGGCCGGTGGCTTCGGCGTCGCTATGCTGGTCGGGGCGCTGGGCTGCTTCGTTCACGCGTTGATACCCGCGCTGTGCAAGCGCACCGGCAGCACGACGGTCAAACGTCTCAACGCCCGCCTCATCCATGATCCGCAGCGCGACGGCAAACGACCCGAATTCGAGATTTAATCCCCAACAATCCCTCGCGTACGCGCGCGGGCGCACCTGCGCGGGGTGGTTTTATGGGCGGGCGGTGATTAGATAGGTTATCCGGCTGAACGCCGCCTAATCAACCGAACGGAACAGCTTCTTGGCCACGACCCCGCCTGTCATTGACGGCAGCGATATTTCTCCCATCAACATCGTCGACGAGATGAAGTCGAGCTATCTCGACTATGCCATGTCGGTCATCGTTGCGCGGGCTCTGCCCGACGTTCGCGATGGCCTCAAACCGGTCCATCGGCGCATTTTGTATGCCAGCCAGGAAGGTGGATTCGTCCCAGGCCGGCCTTATCGCAAATGCGCCAAGATCGTCGGCGACGTGATGGGCAATTACCATCCGCACGGCGATGCCTCGATCTACATGGCGCTGGCGCGCATGGCCCAGGATTGGGCGATGCGCGTCATGCTCGTCGACGGCCAGGGCAATTTCGGATCGATGGATCCCGACCTTCCCGCGTCGATGCGCTACACCGAAGCGCGCTTGTCCAAGGCGGCGATGCAGCTGCTGGAGGATATCGACAAGGATACTGTCGATTTCGGCCCCAATTATGACGGATCGCGCGACGAGCCGCTGGTTCTCCCGGCGCGTTTCCCGAACCTGCTCGTCAATGGCGCGGGTGGCATTGCCGTCGGTATGGCGACCAACATCCCGCCGCACAATCTTGGCGAGGTGATCGCTGCCTGCAAGGCGATGATCGATCGGATGGTCAATAATGGCGATCCGCTCACCGACGAAGAGTTGATGGAGATCGTGCCCGGACCGGACTTCCCGACCGGCGCCCTGATCCTCGGCCGCAGCGGCGCGCGTAGCGCCTACACGACGGGTCGTGGCTCGATCATCATGCGCTCGCGTCACGTCGTCGAGGAAGGACGCGGCGATCGGCAGTCGATCGTCCTGACCGAGATTCCCTATCAGGTCGGCAAGGCCGGACTGGTCGAAGGCATTGCCGAGGCGGCCAAGGACAAGCGGATCGAGGGCGTCTCGGACATTCGCGACGAATCCAACCGTTTCGGCGTGCGCATCGTCATTGATCTGAAGCGTGACGCGACCCCTGAGGTTGTGCTCAACCAGCTCTGGCGTCACACCCAGGCGCAGACCAGCTTCCCCGCCAATATGCTCGCCTTGCGCGGCGGCCGGCCGGAAGTGCTCTCGCTGCGCGACATCATCGAGGCGTTCATCGGCTTTCGCGAGGAAGTCATCACCCGCCGCTCCAAATATGAGCTGCTCAAGGCGCGCGAGCGCGCGCATGTGTTGCTCGGGCTGGTCGTGGCGGTCACCAATCTCGACGAGGTGGTGAAGATCATCCGCGGCTCCGCCTCGCCAGTCGAGGCACGCGCGGCCTTGTCGGCGCGCGATTGGCCGATCGCGGAGATCGCTCAATATATCCGCTTGGTGGAGGCGGTCGAAGCCGAGATCGAGGGCAGTACCTATCGCCTGTCGGACTTTCAGGTTCGCGCGATCCTCGACCTGCGCCTGCACCGCCTTACCGGTCTCGGCCGCGATGAGATTGGCGGCGAGCTCGAGCAACTTGCCGGCTCGATTGGCGAGCTGCTCGAAATCCTTGGTAACCGGCGCCGTTTGTTCGAGGTGATGGAGGAAGAGCTCGACGCCATCACGTCCGCCTTCGCCACGCCGCGCCGGTCGGAGATCGCAGCGGCGGCCGACGGCATTGATGATGAGGACCTGATCGAGCGCGAGGACATGGTCGTGACTGTGACCATGGGCGGCTACATCAAGCGCACCCCGCTCCAGACCTTTCGCACGCAGAACAAGGGCGGCAAGGGCCGCTCGGGCATGGGCACGAAGGAAGAGGATGCCGTCGCCAAGCTGTTCGTCACCTCGACGCACACGCCGGTGCTGTTCTTCTCGACCGCCGGCAAGGTTTACCGGATGAAGGTGTGGCGCCTGCCAGAGGGCGCTCCGCAAGCGCGTGGCCGGCCGATGATCAACCTGCTGCCGCTGGCGGAGGGCGAGACCATCTCGACCGTGCTGCCCCTGCCCGAGGATGAGGCCGAATGGGGCAAGCTGCACGTCATGTTCGCCACCGCCAAGGGCAGTGTGCGGCGTAACTCGATGGATGCATTCGCCAATATCCGCACCTCCGGCAAGATCGCGATGCGCTTCGAGGAAGGCTCGGAGGACCGCCTGATCGGCGTGTCCTTACTGACCGAAGAGGATGATGTGCTACTCGCCACGCGCAACGGCCGCGCAATCCGTTTTGCATCGACCGACGTCCGCGAATTCCAGAGCCGCGATTCGACCGGCGTGCGCGGTGCGCGGCTTAATGGCGATGATGAAGTCATCTCGCTGTCCGTATTGCGCGGTTTCGACGCGACACCGCAGGAACGGGAAGATTATCTCAAGGCGGCCCCGTGGAAGGAGGGCGACCGTGAGGTAACGCTCAGCCCGGAACGCATGGCGGAATTCGAAGCCGCCGAGGAGTTCATCCTCACCGTGACGGCCAACGGCTATGGCAAACGCACCTCGGCATTCGAATATCGCCGCACCAATCGCGGCGGCCAGGGCATCACCAACATCGTCTCCTCCGACCGTAACGGACCGGTGGTGGCGAGCTTCCCCGCGCATAATGGCGAGCAGCTCATGTTGGTGACGGACCAGGCGAAGCTGATCCGCACTTCGGTTGGCGACATCCGCGTCATCGGCCGCAACACCCAAGGTGTGATCATCTTCCGCGTGGCGGACGACGAGCATGTCGTGTCCGCCGCCCGCATCGAAGAGAGCGAGGACGAGGCCGAGGACGATCTGCGCAGCGAAGTTGAGCTGCTCTCGCCCGAGGTCGATCCTCAAGTCGAAGCAGACACGTCGGAGGATTTATCCGACGGCGGCGAGGCGGAACCGCCAACCGAATAGGAGCGCGACCATTGCCCGAATCGATCGCTTACAAGGTCCTGACCGCCGATCAGCTTTCCATGCTGGAACATAGCGGCACGTTTGCGGGCGCCCCGGTGGATCTGGCCGATGGGTACATCCATCTTTCATCCGCCGAGCAGTTGGCGGAAACCGTCGCCAAGCATTTTGCGGGTCAGGACGACCTGCAGCTTGTCGCGGTCGATCTGGAGGCGCTGGGAGAAGCGGTGAAATGGGAGGAATCGCGCGGCGGTGCCCTGTTCCCGCATCTCTATGGGCCACTCACGCTCGACGTGGTCGTTGCTTATAGCGCGCTCGAATATGAGCCTGACGGATCGGTTCGGCTGCCGGTCACCGGGTAACATTCTCCACCGGCCGCTGAGTTTCCTCGCGAACGCTAGCCGGCCTCACCTGTGCCACCCGGTTCGGCCGGGCGTTCGGCGCGTGCGACGCGGACCCATTCGAACAGCACGAAGGCGATACCGACAATGCCGATGACCGCCGCGAAGCGGAACATCGTCGCATAGCCATATCCCTGAATCCCCTCTCCGAATGCCGCGCGCCCGAGTGCGCCGATCAGCAGCGTCAAAGAGGACAGCAAGGCATATTGCACCGCGCTGTGCTGTTTGGACGTGATGGAGGAGAGATAGGCCACATAGGCCCCTCCCGCGAGGCCGCTGCACGTATTCTCGATCCCAATCGTCAGCAGCAGTCGGTTCATGCGCAGGTCGAAGCCGAACAGGCCGGTCAGGCGATCGATCGCGAACATATGCGAAAAGGCGTCGAGCCATGCGCCGCCTGCGGCCAGATCCGCGTAAAGCAGGTTGGCTAGCGCCGTGATGACGGCGCCGATTAGCAGCGTCGGCAACCGTCCAACCGTCGCGAACAGAATGCCGCCCAGCGTGATGCCCACAATAAGCATCACCACGCCGAAAATCTTGGAGGCGAACGCGACCTCCTCGTTCGTGTAATGCATATATTGAAGGTAGAAGGGATAGGCGAACGGCCCCCAGATCGACTCGCACAGGCGATACGTGAGGATCAGGCCGAACACGATGATCGCGCCCCAGCGCAACCGCTCGATCAGCTCGCCCAGCGGCAGGACCAGGGCGCGATAAAGCCGATCGGCACCGCGGCTCAGCCGGCCGGAAGGATCGGCTTCTCCGTCATGCGAAACCTTGCCATTGAGCCAGGCTGCCACGATCGCAGGAACAAGGATCGTCGCGACGATGATCCAGGGTCCGTAATTACGGGTGAAGTCGCTGGCCGATATCGGCTTGCCGTCCGCGTCCGGTCCGTGAAGGGCCTTGACCATGAAGGCGGCAAGCGTGCCGATCGCCCATATCCACCCGATGCCAACGACGATCAGGCCGATCGTGCGCTCCCGTCTGTTCGGCACGTCGAAGCCGGCCAGCGGCACCACGTTCTGGCCTTCCGGCGAAGGTGTATCGGGCGCGGCAGATGTCGCGATCATGCACAGCGCCATCAGCCCCCCCATGATCGCGTAGACGGATTGCCAGGTCATCTGGGCGGCGAGCACCAGCGCGAAAGCACCCCCCACCAGCGCCGAGACCCGGAAACCGAACTGGTAGATGGAGGAGAGGATCTCCACGGTGGCATGTTCGTCGGCGACGTCCACGCGCCAGGCATCGATAGCGATATTCTGCGTGGCGGAAAGGAATGCGCCGATCACAGCCAGCCCGGCGAGACCGCCAAGCGCGACCGAGGGGTCGGTCGTTGCGAGCAGCACGAAGCATAGGGCCAGCAGACCCTGACATAGGAAGATCCAGCTTCGCCGGCGACCGAAGCGCGCCAGTAAGGGCGGCCGGAATTGATCGACCAGCGGCGACCAGAGGAATTGGAAACCGTAGGCAAGCCCGATCCAGGAAAGGATACCGATCGTGGCAAGGCTGACCTTGGCCTCTCCAAGCCATGCATTGAGCGTGCCGATGAGCAGGGTGAAGGGTAAGCCCGCGGAAAAGCCGAATGCCAGCATCACCGCCGTCTTCCGGTCGCTCAACGCCCTCCGCAGCAGCGCCATGCCACCGATCTTTTCCGCCACCAGCCCTCGCCCCCACTATTCGTGAGAAGCTTAGCGCAAAAGCGGCGTCAGGGAAGCATCAGGCTGCCGTCATGGATCGAACGCACCTCGGGCAGGCTTAGCCGGCCTTTTTTATGGGCTGGACGATCAACCGCGCTATTCGACGAAGTCCGCTATTCGACGAACAAGGTAAAGCTTTTGGGCACCCGTTTTGGCGTCTTGCCGGACAGCTTGGCGTCGACGGCATCGATCGCCGCAAGCAGATCGCGTTGGCTATAAGGCTTGGAGAGCAGGCCTACCGCCAGAGTCTTCGCGCCATCCGGGCAGCTGCCGGTGACGAATATGAGCGGCACGCCTTTGCCTTGCGCGGCACGGGCGACATCATGCCCGCTGCCGCCGTCGGAAAGATTGACGTCGGCGAGCACCAGATCGACCTCGTCGCTGATCGCACTTATGGCCTCAGGTACGGTGTCCACCGTCGCGACGATATCATAGCCGGCGTCACGCAGGAAATGCTCGTTGTCGAACGCGACGAGCGGCTCGTCCTCGACGATGAGGATTCGCTTGAGCTTCCGTTCACGCTTGCCGAACAGCATTCACAATCACCTCATCAGGCGGGCTTGACGGCCCGCCGCTTTGCCGTGACCACTTGGCGATCGGGAGAGCGCGCGTGGCCAAAAGAATTACCCTCTACATTCTCATCGCGATGATTCTGGGAATCATCGTCGGCTTCGTGCTCAACCAGACTATCGCCGATCCGTCCGTTACCGCAACGATCACGGACGGGCTTTCGATCCTGACCGGACTGTTCCTCAAGCTGATAAAGATGATCATCGCGCCGCTGGTGTTCGCGACGCTAGTCGGCGGCATCGCGCACATGGGAGATCGGTCTGCCCTGGGACGTATGGGTGCGCGCACGATCGGCTGGTTCCTCGTCGCCAGTCTCGTCTCGATCACGCTCGGCCTGTTGTTCGTCAACGTCATCAAGCCGGGAGCCGGACTCGGCTTGCCGCTGCCGCCGGTGAATGAGGCGAACGGCGTCGCCCAGGCGCATTTCATGCTCAAGGATTTCATCCTCGATCTGGTGCCGAGTTCGCTGTTCGACGCACTCGCCAAGAACGCCATTTTGCAGATCGTCGTGTTCGCCGTTTTCGCCGGCGTCGCGGCAACCGCGATCGGCGAGAAGGCGGCGCCGCTGGTGCGGGCCGTGGATGCCGTCGCCCAGCTCATGCTCAAGATCACCGATTACGTCATGCGCCTGGCTCCGATCGCCGTGTTCGCAGCGGTGACGAGCGCGGTCTTCAAGGAAGGTCTCGGCATATTGTGGACCTTCGGCTATTTCATGGGCGGCTTCTATCTTGCGTTGGCCGTGCTGTGGGCATTTCTGTTCGGCGTGGCCGTCATCGCGGTCGGGACCGGGCGCGCCAAGGACCTATTCCGCTTCATCCGCGCGCCGTTCCTGATCGCTTTCTCAACTGCCTCCTCCGAGGCTGCCTTTCCGCGCACGCTCGAGGCGCTCGAGGATTTCGGCGTGCCTCCCCGCGTCGCCGGCTTCGTGCTGCCGCTCGGCTACTCGTTCAACCTCGACGGTTCGATGATGTATTGCAGCTTCGCGACCATGTTCATCGCGCAGGCCTACGGCATCCACCTCTCCTTCATGCAGCAGGCGACGATGCTGTTGCTGCTGATGGTCACGTCGAAAGGCATCGCCAGCGTGCCGCGCGCGAGCCTGGTCGTGATCTCCTCGACGCTTGCCACCTTCCATATTCCCGAGGCGGGTTTGCTGCTGATCCTGGCGGTCGACCAATTCCTCGACATGGGACGAACCGGCACCAACGTCATTGGCAATGCGGTTGCCTCGACGCTGGTCGCCAAATGGGAAGGCGTGCTTGGCAAATCGAAGCCGGCCGCGATTACGGCCGGCTGATCAGGGCGCCGTTCCCCAGCTCAACTTGGGCAGGCCGACCGCGCTGAATCGATCGTAGAGCAACCGCGCGAGCTGAGCGATGCTGCGATCGCGCTCCCATTCCGAGCGCATGCCTTTGGCGAAGATGGCCAGCGCGAGGCGATGGCCGTTCGGCAGGCTGACGATGCCGACATCGTCCGACACGCCTGCGAGCGTGCCCGTCTTGTGCGCGACCGGCGTGCCGGCGGGCAGCATGCCCTTGATACGGTGCGGGCCGGTGACGCAGCGCCCCATGACTTCGAACAGATAGCGCGTGCTGTCCGGGCTCAGCAGCACGCCCTGGTGCAGCTTGGCCAGCAGCCCGACCATGGCCGTGGGCGTGGAGGTATCGCGCGCATCGCCGACGAAGGCCGGATTGACCTCGCCATCGTCGGTCAGCGTCGCGGATTGCGCCACCTCCTGCGGGGTCTGCGGGAGATTCGCGGCGACGCGCCGGCTGGGGCGACCGCGATCGTCGAGCACGAGCCGCGCGATCGTGCGGTCCATGCGCTGGCCGCGGATGCCGGCGCGGTTCAGCCAATTGTTTACTGCCTGCGTCCCGCCGACGGCCTGCAGCAAGATGTCGGCGGCGCCATTGTCGCTGCGGATCAGCATCAGTTCGATCAGGCGGCGTGCGGTAAGCACGGTTCCACCCCGCCGATACAATTGATCGAGATCGAAGCGCCTCCGATCGACGCCGGCGAGATAGGTCGCGGCGATCGCGACCTTGACCGTGCTTGCCATCGGGAACGGGTCGCGGGCGGCATAGGTGAAGCTCTCGCCTGTATCGAGATCGGTCGCGGCGATCCCGATCCGGCCGTTGCCACCGGCAGCGATCGTGGCGAGCTGCTCGGCGAGCGTGGGAAATGCGGCGGCCGCCGGGACCTGCGCGCTGAGCGGGAGCGGGAGCGCGAACGTGGTCAGCAAGGCCAGGGCGCTTAACCGATGCCACTTCGATACGCTCACTCAGACACTCCGTCGCCGTTACCTACCTCCACAGAATCGACGAATCGTCATGGCCGCAAGCTTTTTGTGGGAAGCCTGCGCCGCGATGGTCTAGAAGCGCGACGTGTCCCAGTCCCCACCCGAAACCAACCCTGCCCCCCGCCCTGGGCGCGAGCCGCAGCGGATCGCCAAATTGCTCGCGCGCGCCGGCGTCGCCTCGCGTCGCGAGATCGAGCGAATGATCGAGGCACGACGGATCGCGATCGACGGCAAGCCGATTGAAACCCCGGCGACGATCGTGACCTCTCTCCAGGGCGTGACCGTCGACGGCCAACCGGTCGCGGCACCCACCGCGGCGCGCCTGTTCCTCTATCACAAGCCCGCCGGCCTGCTGACCGCCGAGCGCGACCCAAAGGGCCGCCCCACCATCTACGACAAATTGCCGCGGGATCTGCCGCGGGTCGTGCCGGTCGGCCGGCTCGACTTGAACACCGAAGGGCTGCTGCTCCTCACCACCGACGGCGAGCTGAAGCGCCAGCTCGAATTGCCATCGGTCGGGGTCGAGCGTGCCTATCGCGCCCGCGCTTACGGCAATGTCAGCCAGGCGCAGCTCGAAGATCTGATCGACGGCATCGAGATTGAGGGCGTGCGCTACGGATCCATCGACGCCAATCTCGAGCGGCGAACCGGCGCCAATGTCTGGGTCGAGCTGCGGCTGCGTGAAGGCAAGAATCGCGAAGTACGTCGGGTGCTGGAGCATCTGGGGCTGCAGGTCAGCCGGCTGATCCGGACCGCCTACGGCCCCTTCATCCTCGACGATTTGCCGGCGGGCGAAGTCGGCGAGGTCCGCCAGCACGATCTCGCCCAGTTCCGGGCAACGCTCAAGAATCCGGGCGCGGGCCCGAAGCCCGGCCCCAAGCCGCCGGCCTCGGTCAAGCGAGCGGGCGCCCCTGCCCCGCTACCCGGCGGACGGCGTGGCCGTCCGCAACGCCGAACCGGGCCGGCGCCGTCCAAGGGCAAGGCCTGACCGATGCGTATCGTTGCAGGTCAGTGGCGCGGGCGGGTGCTGCGCGCGCCTTCGGGCGAGACTACGCGGCCGACCGGCGATCGCACGCGCGAGGCGCTGTTCTCGATCTTGACCAGCCGGCTTGGATCGTTCGAAGGTCTGGCGGTGGCGGATATCTTTGCGGGCACGGGCGCGCTCGGGCTGGAGGCGATGTCGCGCGGGGCGGCGAGTTGCACCTTCGTCGATCATGATCGCGAGGCGGTGAAGGCGATCAAGGCCAATATCGCGATGCTGGATGCGCGGGCGGATGTCATCGCCAGCCCGGTCGCGTCGCTCGGGCCGTCGCGGCGTGCCTACGATCTGCTGCTGTTCGACCCGCCTTACGGCAGCGGCGGCGCAGGCGCGCTGATCGAGCGGCTGACGCGGCTGGGCTGGGCGAGCGAAACGGCCGTGGCGACGGTCGAGACGCACAAGGACGAGACCGTGACCGCCGAAGGCTGGACGCTCGAGACCGAGCGCAAATACGGCCAGGCTAAGCTTTCCGTGCTCGCCCGAGCGCAAATAGCGCAACCAGACTGATCAGGGCGGCACCGCTGCAATAGAGACCGACCGACGTCAGCCCACCATGCTTCACGAGCACCTGAGCGACGGTCGGGGTAAGCCCGCCGCCGAGAACGCCGGCGACATTGAATGCCATCGACACGCCGGTATAGCGCACGCGCGCCGGAAACAGGCTCGGCAGCCATGCGCCGAGCGGCCCGTAGACGAAGCCCATCATCGTCAGCGCCAGTGCCAGGAAGACGAACACCAAAAGCAGCGAACCCGAGCCCATCAGCGGGCCCATCAGCAGCCCGGCGAACATCGTGCCGACGCAGCCCGCCATCAGGACGCGGCGCTCGTCGAAATGCTTATCGGCGAACCACGCGGCGGCGTAGATACCCGCGGCCATGAATAGGATCGCGCCGAGCTGGACGCCGAGGAATTGCTCCATCGAATAGCCCAGCGTCCTGGTGCCATAACCGAGCGCGAAGGCGGTCGCGACGTAGTAAAGCGCGAAGCAGGCGATTGCGCCGATCGTACCGGTCGCGAGCGCGCTGAAATGGCGCGACAGCAATTCGCCGAGCGGGATGGCGGGCGGCGGCGCTTCGGCCAGCGAGGCCGCGAATTCGGGGGTCTCCGCCAACTTAAGCCGGATCCATAATCCGACACCGACCAGCAAGGCCGACAAAGCGAACGGGACACGCCAGCCCCAATCGTGGAATTGCGCGGGCGTGAGCGTGGCCGCGAGGATGAGGAACAGGCCGTTGGCGGCGATGAAGCCGGCGGGTGCACCGAGTTGGGGGAACATACCATAGCGTGCGCGGTAGCCTGGGGGCGCGTTCTCGACCGCGAGCAGGGCCGCCCCGCCCCATTCCCCACCGAGGCCGAAGCCTTGACCGAAACGCAGCACGCACAGGAACAGGGCCGCGATCCAGCCGGCGGTGAGATAAGTCGGCAGAAAGGCGACGAGCGTAGTGGAGATGCCCATCGTCAGCAGCGAGGCGACGAGGGTCGACTTGCGGCCGACGCGGTCGCCGAAATGGCCGAAGAAGATCGAGCCCAGCGGGCGGGCGACGAAAGCCACGCCGATAGTGGCGAAGGACAACATCTGTTGCGCGGTGGGCGACGCGGTCGGGAAAAAGAGTTGCCCGAACACCAAAGCCGCAGCGGTGGTGTAGACGTAGAAATCGTAGAATTCGATACCGGTCCCGACCAGGCTCGCGACCAGCACGCGCCGTGTCGAAGGCCTTGCCGCACCTGTCATATCCCCACTCCCACAGCGGCTCGATGCCGTCGGGAGTGGGGATTGGCTTGGCCGGCGGCGGCGGTCAACCGCACGCGCGCCGATTCATGGTCTTAGCGGCGGCGAGCGCGGCCTTCATGCTGGACGCAATGGTCGTGCACGGTGCGAGAGCAGGCCGGGTAGCTCGACATGTCGGCCGTCGTCGGGGTCGGCATGGCGTTCATGCCGGCGCTCGGCGCTGGTGCCGCCGTAGTGTCGGCCGCAGGCGCGGTGGTCGTGCTGGCATCGGCCGGCGCGGTCTGCGTGCTCATGCTGCTGTCCGTCTGCGTCGTGGCCGGTGCCGAGGCGTCGGGCGTGGTGGTGGTCTGTGCGATCGCGGCGGTCCCGACGATCAGCGAAGCGGCGATCAGAAAAGTTGCCTTCATGGAATGACTCCTTGCTTGCCGGGCGATTGCGCCCGTTGCCCGCGCGTTTCCGGCGCGGATCGGCATGGCAGGTACGGTGTTGTCGCCGGAAAGTTCCGCCTCCGAAGCGATCCGTGGCAGGAACGGGCCGAAGTGGTCTTCGCGGTTCAAGGCGGAGTTTTTCGGAAAGGCGCGTTTCCGGTAGCGGTGCCGCGAAGGTTGCCCCGGGCGCTGCCGTTCCCTACCTGTTCGCTGGTGAGTCTCCCCGCCCCCTCCCCTAACGACCCGCCTTATCTGCGCGGATTGAACCCGCCGCAGCGTGAGGCGGTGCTGACGACCGACGGGCCGGTGCTGGTGCTGGCGGGGGCCGGCACGGGCAAGACGGCGGCGCTGACGGCGCGGCTGGCGCATCTGATCGCGACGCGGCGCGCCTGGCCGAGTGAGATCCTCGCGGTGACGTTCACCAACAAGGCGGCGCGCGAGATGCGCGAGCGCGTCGGGCGGATCATGGGCGAGGCGGTCGAGGGGATGCCGTGGCTCGGCACCTTCCATTCGGTCGCCGCAAAGATGTTGCGCCGCCATGCCGAGCTGGTCGGCCTGCAGAGCAATTTCACGATCCTCGACACGGACGATCAGCTTCGCCTGCTCAAGCAATTGATCATGGCCGCCGATCTCGATGAGAAACGCTGGACCGCGCGCGCGCTCGCCGGACTCATCGATCGCTGGAAGAATCGCGGCTGGACGCCGGCCGAGATCGACGCTGCCGAGAGCGAGGCGTTCGCCAACGGCCGCGGCCAGGAATTATACGCTGCCTACCAGACGCGGCTGAAGGCGGTGAACGCCTGCGATTTCGGCGATCTGTTGCTGCATATGCTCGTCATCCTGAAGACGCATCGCGACGTGCTGGAGCGATATCAGCAGCGCTTCCGCTACATATTGGTCGATGAATATCAGGACACCAATGCCAGCCAATATCTGTGGCTGCGGCTGCTGGCGCAGGAGCGCAAGAATATCTGCTGCGTGGGCGACGACGACCAGTCGATCTATTCCTGGCGCGGCGCCGAGGTGGCCAACATCCTACGCTTCGAGCGCGATTTCCCGGGCGCCAAGGTGATCAAGCTCGAGCAGAATTACCGTTCGACCCCGCACATCCTCGCCGCCGCATCGGGCGTGATCGCGCATAATGGCGGGCGGCTCGGCAAGACCTTGTGGACCGAGGAAGAAGCCGGCGAGAAGGTACGCGTGATCGGCGTGTGGGACGGGCCGGAGGAAGCGCGCCGCATCGGCGAGGAGATCGAAAGCGCGCAGCGCGCCGGCACCAGGCTCGACCAGGTCGCGATCCTGGTGCGCGCCCAGTTCCAGACGCGCGAGTTCGAGGACCGCTTCATCGCGATCGGCATGCCGTACCGCATCGTCGGCGGCTTCCGCTTCTACGAGCGCGCCGAGATCCGCGACGCGCTCGCTTATCTGCGCGTGATCGCCCAGCCGGCGGACGACCTCGCCTTCGAGCGGATCGTCAACACGCCCAAGCGCGGCATCGGCGACAAGGCGGTGACCAAGCTCCACCAATTGGCGCGCGCCGAGGGCCTCCCCCTCACCCACGCCGCCGCGCGCATCCTCGACACCGATGAGCTGACCCCGCAGGCGCGGCGCGCGCTCGGCAATCTGATCGGCGACATCGCGCGCTGGCGCGCCAAACTGGGCGAGCTGCCGCATGCCGAGCTGGCGCGGATCATGCTCGACGAAAGCGGCTATACCGCGATGCTGCAGGCGGAGCGTTCGGCCGAGGCCGCGGGCCGCCTGGAGAACCTCACCGAGCTGGCACGCGCGATGGAGGAATATGAGACGCTCGGCGCTTTCCTGGAGCATGTCAGCCTGGTGATGGACAATGACGCCAACGCCGACGAGGCGAAGGTGACGATCATGACGATCCACGCCGCCAAGGGGCTGGAATATGACACGGTGTTCCTGGTCGGGTGGGAGGAAGGCGTGTTCCCCTCGCAGCGTTCGCTGGACGAGGGCGGCACCGCCAGCCTGGAGGAAGAACGCCGCCTTGCCTACGTGGCGATCACACGCGCGCGGCGGCGCGCCTTCATCATGCATGCGGCCAATCGGCGCATCTATGGCCAATGGACCTCATCGATCCCCTCGCGCTTCGTCAATGAATTGCCCGCCGAGCATATCGAGAGCGAGACGACGATGAGCGGCGGCGAGAGCCTGTGGCGCGCGCAATGGAGCGAGCAGGCCGACCCGTTCGCGCATGTCGCGCGCGCACAGACGCGCGGCCCGGGCTGGCAGCGCGCGGTCGGCAAGCCGCTCGACATGAGCCCGACAAGGCTGGCGGAGGTAAAATCGAGCGCGGCGAGCTTTGCGGCCAAGCCGAGGGGCGACATTGCGCTGGGGCAACGCGTGTTTCATTCCAAGTTCGGCTATGGGCTGATCGCGGAGATCGAGGGCAACAAGCTGGAGATCGACTTCGAGCACTCCGGGCGGAAGCGTGTGTTGGATAGTTTCGTGCAGGTGTGAGCGTGAAAATGCTTTGCATCATATCGGTGTCCGGGCGCCACCACTGGACCGCGAACCCATCTCTTCATCGCCGACTTAAATAAGAGATAAGCCTCCTTAATTGTAGGTTGGATCGTAAGCATGTTCCGTCATCAACACCGTTCTTTGAAGGACGCGGCCCTTCCCCGGATGCCAGACCAGCGGCCTTGCCGCCGCGGCGCGGCGGGCATGGAGCATCCGCCAATTGTCGATGATGATATATTCGCCGGGCCAGAGAACATGCGCCCAAGCAACCTGACGGGCGATGACCTGGGAAAGCGCGGCAACTCCATGCGAATGGCTTGGAAATCTCGGGCGCATCACGTTCTCGGCATATCGAAAACACGATCTTCCCGTCCGCCGATCAATGTCTAGAAGCCGTATCGGCCGGGGCTTGCCCGAATTTCGTATGACCCACGGCTCCTCCATAAAGATTTTCGCCTGCTGTTTTGTCATGCCGATCGGAGACATATCGACCGCAATAGTTTCAACCGGAAGTCGACCGACGCTGATGCAGCGCATCACGATGAACCTTGGGGGTGATGGCCAGTCGGGATAATCGGTGTGAAGAGATAGTTCCGATGGAGGGCGGCCATAAGAGAGCCAGCGGGGAGGCGTCTCGTCCGACGGCTCATGGAGCTCCTCAACCAGGCCGGGCTTCAGGCGGATGGCGAAGGCACGTTCCAGTTCGCAAACCACCGCGAGCACATTTTCCGCGGCGAAGTGGGCTACGCCCACATTCCGCACCGAGCGTGCAACATCAGAGGGTGAGCGAAGCGCCGAGTTCAAGCTGGGGATCGTAGCCACAATCGGGCTTCTTCCGCCAATCATCACCGCCCTGCATCGCGTCCGGCCGACAATCGAAGCAAGCGTAGCGAAACTCGCACGCCGAGCACCCCTCAATCTCATCTTTTGATAACGAGGCAGCGCCCTGATATGCCGCACTTGCGAATAAAGCGGTGGTTCCGTCCGCGATGTTTCCGTAAGCAACGTTGCGGGTCATGATACATGGGCTGACCAATCCGTCCGGTCGGATAACAAGGTGGTCGTAATAGCAATTGTGCGCGCTGCTCGATATCTTGGCCTGGTGGGGTGAAAATGTCATTGCCGTCGGAAGGTTGTTGACTGCAGCGGGCAATCTCCAATCCTTGTCTATCCCGCGTCCCACCTTCGAGGGGGCGATCACTTCATAACGCTTCACCCGATGTTCCTGCATCCAAGTATCATATCTGGGAAGATCGATCCCGTCGGCCGTGTCCAGATACACACCCACAAAAACGTCTACTCCCTGCTCGGCGCACAGGGAGATGGCAGCCAGCGTAACTTCCCACGACCCAAGCTTGCCGGTCATGGTGTCATGCTGCACTGGATTCAGACCGTAAAGGGCGGTGCCAAATTCGATATCGTGACTTTTCACGACATCTACAATTTCGCGCACCTTCGACCTGATGGCCAGGTTACTGAACATTCTCAGTTGAGTTTTCGGTGATTTCAACTGGATATAGCTTGATAGCTTCTGCACAAGATCAAGCCTGATGCTCGGTTCCCCTCCTATAAAGGTGATCTTCGCCGCCCCGACCGCCAATATATCATCGATCGCCGCGATCCATTGATCGAGGCTCATCTCTCCCGATCGGTCAACGGACGGACCGGAGCTCGCGTAGCAGTGCTGGCAAGTCAGATTGCACGAATTGGTAACTTCAAGCCAAACATTTTCAAGAATATCAGGCTTAGCCAAGCGGGTCGAGCGCGGCAGATCTAAATCCTTGACCCGGGGAGACCCCGCACGGATCCAACCCTTACGCCTCATGCTAACCAGGGTTCGCGTTGAAAATGTCTTGCGAGAACCCACGGACGGGTGAGCTAGCGCCTCGAGCACGTCAATCTCTTCTCCGGTTGCCGGCCAGCACAGTCCGCGATCGAAATCGTAGACAGCGCTTCTCTTCGCGCCCGGCAATATTGCGATGCCCCGCGCGACGCGCATCGACTATTTGGGACAGGCGCCGGAGGGCCTGCAATCCTGCGGTTTTATCGGGCCCCTGGGCTCTTCGTCTTCTTGGGGCTCCGGTGGCCAGATCGTAATAATCTGTACAATTGATCCAATAGCTTGCGCGTCCTGAACGATGCTGGACAGCGTCTCGTACAGACGAGAATCCCCGCCTGGGAAGACCGTTGCCGTCAAATTATTCGCTTCGTCTAGCATACCAAGTTCCCCCGAAAGGAATCACTAGAAAGCAACTCACCCGAAGCTGAGCGAGAGTCCGGGGGACGTCAAGGTGAGAAAGTGTGGATCCAAAGGTTGGCATCCGTGGAGATACTGACTTAACTCTGTCATGCTCACGCATGAGCGTTACTGCAGATCATCCGGCTTTATCGACCAGCCTCTTTTTTCAGGACGTAACCCCCACGGCGGGAATAAGGCATCCGAAAACTAATCGTGCGACCGCCACGAGCCTGGGCACAGTCATATGCTCGATCGTTTCTGTGTATCCAGCGTGCAGGACGTGGGTTAATCTAACAGGCAGCGACAGGCCGGCATGCAGCATTTGAGCTCACCTGGCGACGGGCGGCGAAATCCTATCAGGCGCCTCGGGGGCGACGCGCAGTAGATTCGTTGCCGCCGACCGTGCGGAGCTAGATTGACTTGGGACGAGCCGGAGCTGAAGTTCGGCGGCTTTGGCAGGGGGATGCAATGCGAGGCTTAATTCCGTTTGCGCTGGCTTTAAGTCTGGCCACGCCGTCCTTGGCACAGGACCTCCAGTCGCAGGAGATCATCGTAACCGGCAGCCGCGCCGAACAGGATGGCTATCAGCGCGATATGCCCGCGGTCGGGCTGCGGCGGACGGCGGATTTCCTCGTGCAGGAGGTCATAATCCGCGGCGACACGCGCGATCCGAAACAGCGGGGCGTGGAAATTCGTCAGATGCTGGAGCGGGCCGTGCAACTGGCGGGCAAGCACGGCGTCCAGCTCGCCTTTGGCGACTATATCCTCACGCCGCTGACCCTGGGCAATCTGGATCAGATAACCCTCTCCAACGACACGCGACCGGACAGCCAGAAGATCGAATTTCTGGTCAAAGCACCGCTTGGGGGCAAGGAAAGCGGCACGACCGCCGAAAAACGGATCGCGGACTATATCGAAGCCGTTCCCGAAGTCGGCCGGGCGCAGATGGATATGTCTGGCGACTCCTCCTTGTCGATCGTCGGTCCGGATCAATATCGCGTGCAGATCGCGGACAAGGTGATGGAGGATGCGCGCGCGCTTTCGGCCAAGATGGGCGCGGGCTATGCGGTGTCGATCGAAGGCCTGAATATGCCCGTTCTATGGACACGCGCCGGGGCATCGGAGGTGATGCTGTACGTGCCCTATAAGCTGATTATCGTTCCCAAGCCCTAAGCCTCCGCGTTGAGATGGGAGCGCAGCACCCTCTCAACCCGATTGCGCAAGCCGGCCTCATGAGCCAGCCTAACCGCAATGCCCCATATCATTCCCCTCCAGGTCTGGCTGCTGATCACGCTCGCGGCGTTCGGCCTGCTCCCGGCCCGCTATGTGTGGCGCTATCTCGCGCATTCCGGATCGGCGCGCGACCTCATGCGGCCGCCGGAGGCGCTGGAGTGGCGTTCGACCCGCCAATTCCGGGTGAGTTTGGCGATCCTGGCCGGGCTGGCCGGGCTCGCCGTCTTCATCTTCACGCCGGCGGCCGCGCGGCTTGGCCGGCAATTGACGCAATCGCCCCTGCTGGTGCCGATCCTGCTCGGGGGCGTAGGCGGGTTCGCGCTGTTCGAAGTGTGGCGCGGACTGACGACGGGCACGATCGAGCCGATGTCGCGAGGTACGCTTGGCCCCTATCAGCGCGCGACGCAGCCGAAACGCTTCTGGATATCGCTCGGCTGGAACGCGATGTTCGGCGCGCTGTGCCTGGTGATGGCGGTGGGCTCGTTTCGGCAACGCACTGGCCAGGAGCAGGACGACCAATGCTTTTTGCGGTCGGGGAACGCCGCGCGGGCGGAGGCGCTCGACGCGTGCGACGCGCTCATCGCCGCGCGCGAAAAGGCCGGCGGCAACCCGGCGGATCTGCTGGAGGCACGCGGCCTGATCCATTACCGGACGGGCACGTACCATGACGCACTGGCCGATTTTACGCGCTCGATCCGCCTCAACCCGCGCGAGCCGACGACGCGCTACGACCGCGGCCTGGTCTATGCGCAGCTCGGCGACGATGCGCGCGCCATCGCCGATTACAGCGCGGCGATCGGCATGGGGTTGCATGCGATGGAGGTCTATGTCGACCGCGGCGAGGCGCTGGCGCGGGGGCGCCGGTTCGACGCGGCGTTGGCCGACTTCAGCCATGCGCATGCGCTGCGGCCCAACGACCCCCGCCCGCTTGGCGACCGCGCGTTCGTCTATGTCGAGCAGCGGGATGCGATCCGCGCCGAGCAGGATCTGGCGGCGTTGCGGGCGATCGATCCCTATGATGCCGGCCTGCTCAATGCGGAGGCGCTGCGCAGCATCGGCGAGGGCGACCCGAAGCGGGCGCTCGCGCAGCTTACGCTGGCGCTGACGCACCATCCCGACGATGCTTGGGCGCTGGATATGCGCGCGCAGCTGTACCGGTATTTCCGTCAGCCCGATAAAGCGCGCGCCGACAGGGATGCGCTGGCGCGGCTGACCGCGACGCCCCCGGCATGGGGTGGGTGACGGCTGAGGCGCGTCGCGCGACGGCTGAAAACGGACATTCGCTCCATCGTTTCTGCATCCGAAGGCTGCAAGGTGTGCCGATACGAGCGGGAGGCGGCAGTGAAGCGCTCGGAACTGCGGGCTTATTGCGCGGCGGTGGCGGCTTCGGCAGCCGCGATGGACCTGGCATTCTTCCTTTGGGCGGGAGCTCCCCCGATCGTCGAGAGCCTGTTCGACCTGATGGGGTTGGCAGCGTTCTGGCTTGGCTCCGCCCTGGCGATTCTCCTTGGGTCGTTCGCTCCGGCGGCTGCCATGATCGGCCTGTCGCGGCGCTATCGAATAACGTCATTGCCTTTTTTTTGGCCTGGTCCTGCGCCGCATCCTTGCTGTTTGCGCTGGCGTGCACCGGGCTGACGTGGTGGCCGCAGGTGCCGCCGAGCGACCCGGAGTATCTGAGCTTCGAGCATCTGCTGCGGCGTGTGATCGGCCTGTTCGCGCCCGCTGCGGCGGTCGGCGCATTTACCTATTCGGCGATTGCGGGGCGGCGCGCGGGAGATCCGCAAGAATGACGATGCTCGGCGGACGCGTCAGTCGGCCAGCCGCATATGATATTGCCCGATCATGCCGCGCAGGTTGATGTCATCGATCCAGTTGGTGAAGGTCATGCCGTTAAGCGGCGATGTGGCGCGGTAGCGGATCAACTCATGCACACCGATCTGCCGTTCGAGGCTGCCGCCGATCCGCGCCACATTGTCATCGGGCGCGCGCTCCACATTCACGACCAGCAGCTTGGCGTTGCGATAGCGTTGGGCGACGAGTTCGCACAGAGCGTCGAAATCGTCGTGCGTGGCATGCTTGCCGGCAATGTTGGTCATGAACAGCAATTTGGCCTGTTCGGAGGTCGTGACGGCGCGGAAGCGCGCGACCGCCCGCTCATAATAAGCCCGATGGACCGGCTCAGCGACGTCCCGGTGCATGAAGATCGCATCGATGCCGAAGCGCGCGCGATAATCGAGATGGTCGGCGCAACGCTCGTGGGGTGTGCGCCGCAAATGCATCGGGATCGACCGATGCTGCGCGGGATCGAGAAAGCCGGCGAAATCGTCGCGCAGCATCTCCACCACCATCGGCGGCGACGATAACAGCCAGTCGAACGGATAGGATGCCCGCTTCCATCCCGTCAGCTTGAGCAGGAAGCTGGCATAGCAATCGGTGCCGAGGCTGATGATATGTTCGATCGGGCCGATCGGGCTCGGCCGATCCGCGACGGTAATGCCGCGCAACCTGGCGGCAATGGTCTGGGCTTCGGCCGACTGGCTGAATTCCTGCATCAGCCGAGCGATGCGCTCGGGCGAGCCATCGGCGGCGAGCGCCTGCGTATAGGCGTCCAGCCCGCCTGCGTCGGGCTCGCGCTTGAGGATGCCGCGGTACAGCTCGGTCGCGAGCGCGCGGGCCTGATCCTCATTCATGCGGTCACCACCGTCGGTTGCGGGCTGGTTGCGGCATGCCCCCTACCCCCACTTTTGCTTCGGCTCACGGGCGCCCAACGATATGCCGCATTGATCCGCAATCGCGGCATTCGCTTTGGTCATGACGCGCAGGACATAGGCCTTCTCATCCGGCGGTATCTCCGTCCCGAGCTTGCCCCAGCCGTGATAGATTTCGGTGCGGCCGTCGGTCGAAGGCGCGATGTCGATGCGATAGCCGCCGGTACGCTCCCAGCGCGTATCGTTCGAGGGCAGATCATAGGATATCTGACGCACCATGGTCTCCGCGCGAAACAAAGATCGGGGGCGGGTATAATCGTGCGACTGCACGGACCGCGTGACCGTCCCGAGCGCGGACATGATGCAATCGGGATCGACGCGACCCTGCACCTCGCTCCGCCAGCCGAGGCCGATGCCGGGATCGCACGCAGCGAGCATCAACACTGCCAAGGGGGCGATGCAGCGCAGGTTCTTGGCCCATGACATCAGCCAATGATGCAGCAAGGCCGGGGCCAAGCCAATATGGGCGTGGCGCGGCTTCATCGCGGTCTGCCGAACCAGCGCGACGCGGCCGCGTGCGCGCCGGTAAGGTCCCCGTCGCCCTCGCTGGCCCAGGCGACGAAGCCATCGGGCCGGAGGAGTAGGGCGCGCAGGCCGAGCCCGTTCTCCGCATCGCCCGCGACATAGTCGATCCGCCCCTGCCAGCCTTGGGCGACGGCGCGCAGCGGTGTCTGCGCGGCAAAGTCCAGCAACAGGCCCCTGCCGGCGCGCAGCAGCACGCCGGTCCTGCGGCCGTCGGTCAAGCGGAAGTCGGGGCAACTGCGACCGACGAGCGAATGGCTGCCGCCGAGATCGTAGCGCAGCGACACGCCCCACATCCTTTCTGCGAAATAGGTCGCGCCGTCGCGCGTCGCGACGAGATCGCCGATGATGGCGGCAAGCGCACGGCTGCCCGGGCTCGGCCGCATCAGCGCGACCTGAGCACGCGACCAATCGAGGATGCGGGCGCCCTCCGCATGGCGCTCCTTACAATAACTGTTCAGCAATCCGGCCGGCGCATCGCCGCGGATCGTCGCCGCCAGCTTCCAGCCGAGGTTGATGGCATCGCCAAGGCCGAGGTTGAGCCCCTGCCCGCCCAGCGGCGAATGGATATGGGCGGCATCGCCGGCGAGCAGCACGCGCCCGCGCCGATAGGCAGTCGCTTGGCGGGCACGGTCGGTCCAGGTGGCGGCGAGGCGGAGCGCAGTGAGCGTGACGGCGGTGCCGGATACGCGGCGCAACACCGCCTGAACATGCTCTTGCGTGATCGGCCAAGTGCGGTGGAAGGCGCCGCCATCGAAGTCCACCAGCGCGATCGTGCCGGGCTTCGCATAGGTGTACATGCCGGTCGGCGTGTAGCTGCGCCCCGGCGGGAGCGCGTCGGGATCGGCCAGATCGGCGAGGATCGAATAGCCGGTGAATTCTGGATCGGTGCCGGTGAATGCGAAGTCCCCCGCCTTGCGCACGATGCTGCGGCCGCCATCGCAGCCAATCAGCCAGCGCGCATGGAAAGTGCCCCCGCCGGCCTGAAGGATCACGCGGTCGTTTGCGGGGACAAGCGCTTCGACGCCGACGCCGCGCCGGATCTCCGCCCCGAGCGCGGCGGCACGGGCGGCGAGAATGGTTTCAAGCGCCTGCATGTCGACGGCCAGCGTGGCCCCGGCCGGGCTCGCCAGGCGGTAAGTCCAGCGAGCGGCGTCGACATCGTCGTGGAAGAACTGGATGCCGGCAAAATGGCCTGCGGGCCGCCGCTTCTGCTGCAGCCAGTGGGCCGAGGCCTGGGTCGCGCCGGCTTCATCGTTGGCGCGCTGTGCCGCGGCCACGTCGTCGAGCAATCCGCGGCGATCCAACGCCTCCACCGTCGGCAATGACAGGCCGCGCAGGCCGAAAGGCAGCGCCTTCAGCGGCGAGTGCGGATCGTCGGCGGCCTCGAGGACGAGCACGGCGATGCCGGCCAGCCGCAGCTCGCAGGCGAGCAACAGCCCAACCGGGCCGGCGCCGGCGATGATGACGTCGTGGAGAATGGGATCGGGGGAAGGCATGGCAAGACTCCAGGGTCGATAGCGATCGACCGGAGCGTTCCTCGCGATGGAGACCCGACGGACGACCATGAGGCGCGTGGCAGCGCCCGATGCTCGTCGTGGGGATCCCAGGCACGAGGCCAAAGACCAGAGCTTTCGTTACCGAAAGGACTTGGGCTCACCAGACCAAGTCTGCCTTTTCCGACAGGGATTGCTTAGCGCGGCCGCGCCGAAGCGGCAAGCCGCGCTGGCCTCAGCTGCGCTTCTGAGCCAGGTTCAGTGCGACGGCTGCGCGGATCAGCGACGTGAGCGCCGCCTCGTTCAAGGCGTCACTTTCCTTAAGGTCGATCGCGCGGCGGACCCCGTCGAGGCTGGCGTTGAACAGGCCATGCGGGTCGGGCAAGGCACCGCCCTTCATGAAGGTGAGCTTGACCTTGTCCTTATAGCTTTCGCCGGTGCAGAGAATGCCGCCGTGCGACCAGGCGAGCACGCCGAGCGGATTGGTGGGCTTGCGCCATTTGATCTCCTCGATGACGTCGGCATCGGCCTGCCGGATAAGCATGCGGATGCGGGTGAGCAGCGCGCCGCGCCAGTCGCCGAGGCTGTCGATCTTGGCGTCGATCGGGTCGGTCATGAAGCCGCCTTCCATGCGGTGAATGCCTGTTCGCCGCATTGCCGGTTCCCGCGGGATATTCAAGCATGTGGGGGCGGCCTCGCGACCGCCCCCTTGCATTCAATTGTCGCGATCGAAGCGATCGGCACGCTGGCCGAGCAAGGTAACCTCGACCCGGCGATTGAGGCGCATGCCCTGCGGCGTGGCGTTGCTGGCGACCGGCTCATGCTCGCCATGGCCTTCGACGCGGAAGCGCGCGCGGACGACGCCCATCTGGTCGAACGCGGCACGGACGCTTTCGGCGCGCCGCTCGGACAATTGCTGGTTGTGCGCATCGCTGCCGCGCGCGTCAGTGTGACCGATGATGGCGACGCGGACGCCGCCATTGGCGCGCAGATAGCCCGCGAGCGGCCGCAGCTTGTCGATCGCGCCGGGACGCAGCGCGGCACTATCGGTGCGGAAGAGGACGTCTTCCTGCAGCGTCATGGTCGCGCCGAGCGGAGTTTGGCGGAAGCGGTAATTGCGCATCGCGCGGTGATCCCAGCCGTTGCTTTCGGTGCGGACGACCACCCGGTCGCGCGACCAATCCCCGCCGCGGCCGGAGCGCGCCATCTCGCCAAAGGCGCGGTTGGCCGCCTCGGCTTCACGGGGATTGATCCGACCATCGTCGTTGACGTCGAAATTGCGCATGACGAAGGCGCGGCCGCGCGGCGTGTCGCGCAAAGCGGGGCGAAGCAGCGGCACACCCATGCCAACAAGCTCACGCGTGTCGGCACGATCGTCGCCAGCGTCCCAGGGTCGCGGCTGGGCCAGTGCCGGGCTGCCCGCGGCGAGGATCACGATCGAGGCGGCAAGCGCACGGGCGGTCTGTTTGTACAAGTTTATCATATTTCTTCTCCATGGCCCCCGCCATGCCCGCGAATGTGCCGCCGCAGCGTTGAACCGCGGGTGAGGATCGCCGACAGGCTAGGTTCACGCGTTGCAGGGCCCGACGCCCGCTGGTTGTGATTGCGCGCGCCAGGCGCCAAGCTCGGTTGAGCTCATCATCTGTGGGGTAGATTGGGATGTTTTTGATCATGGCGCTCAGCATCGCGGCGCTCGCGCTTCGGCCCGACGCGCCAGCATTGACCCCCGATCAGGCGCGGATGATGGCAGCCCCGGCATTGGCCGACGCACTATTGGCGACAGGCCACCCGTCCGCCGTGGAGGCACTGGTCGGCACGGAGGGGATGGTTCCGCCACCACCGCCCGGACCAACCGAGATCACGCCGATCACGCTCTATCTGAAGGCAGCGCCCAGCCGTCAGAAGGGTTTCTGCGAGCGGATCGTCGCCCAAATCGCGTTGCAGCCAGCGCAGCGGCTGGGTGGCCGCCGGCTTGCCCCGGCGCTGCCGGACAGGCTGGCGACGAGTATTGCTTATCGCTGGATCGGAAATGACCGCGGCAAGACCGCTTGCGAGGCGCCGCGATGGAACTTCTTCGCGCCCGATCCGGCCGAGACAGCCTCGGTGTTGAAGGCGGTGCGCCTGCTAGCGCGCGCGCAGCAGGAGGCCAAGGCGGGCAAGAGCCTGCCCTTCCCAATCTCCGTGGACGACCAGTACGGCCCGCAAATGCTGGAGTTCGAACGCAGCCACCCCGCCTTACTGCCCTTGCCCGGTCTCAAGATCATCACCGACGGACAGCAGGCGCTTGCCGACCTGCCGATGGAGGCAATCAGATATGCCGGCCCGGCCGATCGGGCATTTCCCATGCTGCTCAAACCCGCCGAGCTTGCACCGCGCCGGGGGATAGCGGTCGAGGCAATGACGCTTTTCCTGGCGGATCGGTGGACTGCGAGCATGGTGCTGGGCGGGCGGCGGATCGTACTTCTGCGGTTGCGGCGCGCTATTCCTGCCCCATTCTGAAGAACTGCAGATCGAGCGCTTGGCACCTTGTGCGGTGCACCATAAGGTAGGGCGTGGCCGTATTGCTCGAAATCTGCGTGGACGATGCCGCTGGCGTTGAAGCGGCGGTCGCCGGCGGCGCGGACCGGATCGAGCTTTGTTCAGCGCTGGAGCTTGGCGGGCTGACACCCCCGCCCGCATTACTTCGGTGCGCGGTGGCAAGCGGGCTCCCGATCCACGCAATGATCCGGCCGCGCTCGGGCGGATTCCTACTCAAGGACGGTGACGTCGCGCTGATGATAGACGAGATCGGGTCGGCGCTAGCGGAAGGTGCGACGGGCGTGGTGGTAGGAGCGCTGCTTGCGGACGGCACGCTCAATCAGGCCGCGCTCGGGGCCTTCCGCGACGCGGCGGGCGACGCGCAGATAGTGCTGCATCGAGCCATCGACCTGACGCCTGACCCTGTTGCCGCCGTCGAGTCCGCCTGCGCGCTCGGCTATGACAAGATATTGAGCTCGGGCGGCGCCACCACCGCGATAGAGGGTGCCGCGACGCTGGCGCGAATGGTGAGCGCGGCGAAGGGGCGGCTGTCGATCATCGCCGGATCCGGCGTGACGCCCGATAATGTCGCCCTGTTGCTGACGCAGACTGGAGTGCTGGAAGTGCATAGCTCGGCGAGCGTCGCCGACGCGCCGCCCGATGAGGCTGCATTGCGGCTGGGTTTTGCGATGGGAGCGCGGCGCGTCACCGATGCGGGCACCGTCCGGCGGCTATGTGCGGCAATCGAACGCAATTCCACTTCACGTGCAAGGGAGACGACGGGATGAGCGGGGGAACGACGCGGCGCGGCGCGATCGGGTTGGGCGCGACGGCATTGGCTTTGGCGGCAGCCGGCCGGGCAAGCGCGGCAGCGAGCGATCCGGTCGCAGTGCTTTCGACCTGGGATTTCGGCAAGGCAGCGAACGAAGCCGCGCTCGCCGCTTTCCGCGCCGGCGGCAGCGCGCTCGATGCGGTCGAGGCCGGGGCCAAAGTGCCCGAGGCCGATCCCGACAACCATTCGGTCGGCTATAGCGGCTATCCCGATCGCGACGGGCATGTCACGCTCGACGCGATCATCATGGACCAGGATGGCCGCGTGGGCGCGGTCGCCGCGCTAGAGAATGTCGTCCACGCCATCTCGGTCGCCCGGCTCGTCATGGAAAAGACCCCGCACACCTTGCTTGTGGGCGAAGGCGCGACCCGGTTCGCACTCGACAACGGCATGCCGCGCGCCAACCTGCTCACGCCCGAGGCGGAGAAAGCGTGGCGCGACTGGCTGAAGACCGCCGACTATCGGCCGATCGCCAATGTGGAGAACCACCTGCCTGGCCCGCCCGGCTCCAGGCTCAACCACGACACGATCGGCATCATGGCGCGCGGGCGCGATGGGCATCTGGCGGCGGCGTGCACCACGTCGGGCATGGCATTCAAGATGCGTGGACGCGTCGGCGACAGTCCCCAGGCAGGTTGCGGATTATTCCTCGAGAAGGGCGTGGGCGCCGCGGCCTCGACCGGCGTCGGTGAAGAGGTAACGCGCATCGCGGGCACGGCGCGGGTGGTGGCATCGATGCGCGCGGGGCTCTCGCCGCAGGCGGCGTGCCGCGAAGCGGTCGAGCATATCGCCCGTCTGCGCGGCGAGGCGATCAAGGGCATGCAGGTCGGTTTCCTCGCCCTGGGCGCGGACGGCCGGATCGGCGCGTTCGCGCTGCTGCCCGGCTTTACTTATGCCGTCACGCGGCATTCCGGCGCGGCGGAAGTTCTGCCGTCGCCGAGCTTGTTGGGGGCGCCGGCATAGGCGATGGAGTCCCGGCAGGCGAATGTGAGGAGAAAGATTATGCGGCGGCTTCCGGTCATTGCGGCCCTTCTTCTTGCCGCCTGCAGCCGGCCTGCGGAAAAGCCTCCCGTAACAACGGCCGAGGACATGGTGCGCGCGGCTATGCCTGCACGACCCCCAGGTAATGAGGCTGGCAGCTTCAATCCGCTTGCGTCGTCGGAGGTCAAGGACGCGATCCATCGTGCCCTGCTGACCGGGCAGGATCAGAGGTGGCAGGCAGGCCCGTGGAGCGGATATGCCGTCCCTTCCCGCCAGACCATGGCCAATGGCTGCCGCACCATCCGCTATACCGTCGATCAGCGTCCCGATGCGCCGGCAACCACGATCAACGCCTGCGACGCGAACAAGCCCTGACCGCGATCGGCTCGCGACTGCAGACTGGCTGCACGTTCTGCGATGAGTTTAGCGTCCGGGATTACCGGTCCACTGGTCCATCCAGCCGAACACATTGGCATACCATTGCAGGCTGTTCTTCGGCTTGAGCACCCAATGATTCTCGTCGGGGAAGACCAGTAACTTCGACGGTATATTGCGCCGCTGGAGGGCGGTGAAGGCAGCGAGCCCCTGCGTGTAGGGGATGCGAAAATCCTTCTCGCTGGTGATCACGAGTTGCGGTGTCTTCCACTTCGTAACGTCGTTTACCGGGTTCCATTTCTCGAACGCTTGCGGATCTTCGTAATAGGCCTTGCCGCCATGCTCCCATTCGTCGAACCATAGCTCTTCGGTCTCATAGGCCATGGCGCGCGCATCGAACACGCCGTCATGCTGGACGATGCACTTGAAACGATCGGGCCAATTGCCCTCGATCCAGTTCATCATATAGCCGCCATAGGAGCCGCCCGCGGCGCAGACATTGTCGCCTGCGAGGAAGTCGAAACGTTCGGTGGCAGCTTTGAGTCCGGCCTTGAGATCAGTCAGCGGGCGGCCGCCCCAGCTCTGGTTGATCCCGTCGGTAAAGGCCTGGCCATAGCCGGTCGAGCCATGGAAATCGACGGACACGACCGCATAGCCGTGGCCGGCCCACGCCATCGGGTTCCAGCGATAGGACCAGCTGTCGTTGAACGTGCCTTGCGGCCCGCCATGGACGAGAAAGGCAACCGGCGCCTTCGCGCCGGGGGCAAGCTGTGCCGGGCGGAGCGCCCAGCCCCAGACGGTGTCGCCGTCGGCGCCCTTGAAGTTGAAGCGCGTCATGCTCGGCAGGTCGACCCCGGCGAGGCGGGCGGCATTGACGTTGGTGAGCCGCGTCTCCCTGCCGTTGGGCGCCCACCAATAGAGGTCGGCGGGCGCGGTCAGGCTGTCGCGCGCATAGACGATCCCGCCCCTGGACAGCACATCCAGCGCGGCGACATGGCCCGCGCCGGTCAGGCGATGGACCTGACCATTGGCGAGGTCGACACGGAAGGCGGCAACGTCGAGCGTGTCCTCGGCGGTGACGTAGAGGCTGGCTGAATCCGGCGCCCATTTGACCGAACCGACCGAGCGGTCCCATTTTTCGGTCAGTGCACGGACCTCGCCAGAACGCAGATCGCGCACCCACAGCACCGCACGGTCCGCTTCGTAACCGGCGCGCTTCATCGCCGTCCAGGCGAGCCACCGTCCGTCGGGCGAGACTGCGGGTGCCGTATCGGTCCCCTTGTTATCGGCGGTGAGATTGACCGGGGGCGCCGAGCCGTTCGCGGGCGCGGCGAAAATGTCGAGGTTGGTGGAGAGCGGTTCGATGCGGCCTGATTCACGCAACGCGAAGTAGATAGTCCTGCCATCGGGGCTCCATGCCAGCTCCTCGCCACCGCCCATCGGCTTGGACGGCGTGTCGCCCACCAGCGCGCCCTCGATGGCGTGGCCGGCCCCTGCGGCTTTACCGCCGACGAGCGGGATCACGAACAATTGAGAGCGCTGGGTGTCGGACCAACTGTCCCAATGGCGTACGAACAATTGGTCGTAAGTGCGGCCGCTGCCGGCATCCTTGGACTTGTCGGGCTGTTTCGCGTCGAGATTCGCGGCGCCGACCGGGCGGTCAGCCCAGACGAGAATGGCATCGCCCTTCGGCGAAAGCTTGAAGCCCGACAGGTCGTAATTGCCGGTCACCTGCGTTGCCGGTCCGCCCGTCATTGCCGCGCGCCAAACCGCGCTTACGTCGCCCTGGCGGTTGGATAGGAAATAGAGCGCGCCGTCGGGCCCGAAGGCGGGATCGCTCTCCTCCGCAGCGGTCGAAGCGAACTTCTCGGGCATGGCGCCCTTCGCCCGGAGATCGAGCCGCCAGAGATCATGACGGCCGCGATTGGCGGCAAGATCCGTCTCCCGCTGATCCCACACGACCCAGCGGCCATCGGGCGATACCGCAGGCGCGCCCACGCGCGACAACGACACCAGGTCCTGTGGGGTGAAAGGGCGCGCCGACGACGGTGCGGCAAGCGCGACGGCAAGCGCGGCGGCGGGCGCCAGCATGGATAATTTTTTCATAATGCCCCGACTAGCAAGCATTTGGACGGACACAAAGGGTGGCCCTAAGGTACCAGGCCCAGCTTCGCAGCCTCCGCCGGCAATGTCGCGTCCAGCGCTTTGGCCCTCGCGAGATCGGCCTCGCCTTCTTGCTTCTGGCCTAGCCGGATCCGCGCGATACCACGGCCGTAATGCGACCAGGCGGCGTTGGGGCTCGCAGCAAGCGCTTCATCATAATCAACGATAGCCCGGGCATAATCCCCCATCCGCACGCGCACCATACCGCGGCTGTCCAGAAAGCTCGCCGTATGCGGGCGGATCGCCAGCGCGGCATTGCAATCCTTCAGCGCACGATCGAAATCCTTGCCCGCCATCGCATTCGCCCAGCACCGGCCATTGAGCGCGACGACCTTCTTGTTGTCGTCCGGATGCGCCGCCAGCCACAAACTATATTGCTCGGCGGCCCGCTGATATTCACCCAGCCCGCTATAGGATCCGGCGATGGCCAGGCGCCGGTCGGATGACTTGGACGCTGCTGCGGCGGCGGCATCGATATCGGAGCGGACGTCAGCATCGCGATCCAGGCTGCGGCGGACGCCGGCGCGCATCAGCAAGGCGTCGACATGGTCCGGCTTGAGCTTCAGCACCCGCGCCGCGTCATCCACCGCCTGCAGCGGCTGGCGCATCTGCAGGTGCAGTTGCGCGCGCTGCCAGAGGTAATCCACATTGTCCGGCGCCAATTTCACCGCCTGGTCGAGATCGGCCAGCCCACCGGCAAAGTCGCCACGTGCCGCTCGCGCGCCGCCGCGCCGGCTGAAGCCGGCGGCGTCGGTCGGCAGCTCGTCGGCGGCCGCCGGCGGTGGCACCTTGGCGGGCTCCCGCGCATCGTCGCCATCGCGATCTCGCAGATAGCGAAGATCGAAGACATGACCTCCGTTGAAGGTGAAGAATAATTTGTGGAGCTTGTCGGACCAATAAACGCGGTGCGACAGGAAGAAGTCCGCCCCGACCAGCATATCGGCGTCCGTGAAATCCCCCCCGAAGCGCAGCCGCGTGTTGCGTATTTCCTCATCGCCGATCTTGATGCTGGCGACCGGGCCGATCCAGGTCGGCACCATCGCGCGGCCGAGCCCGCTCGATGCGCCGGCAGGCTTCACGTCCGGATTGCCGGGCTTGAGCCCGATCCGCGCCGCCGCCTTGAGCGAAACGAACGAAGTGGACGCCCCCGTGTCGAACAAGGCACGAAGCTTGACGCCGTTGACCGAGATGGACGCCACGATGTGCGGACGTTCGCTGCTCATGCGTTCGGTGTCGAGCATCGAATAAGCCTCGCCCGGTGCCAGCCAATAAGCGAGGTTCGCCTTGCTGCTGCAGCCATCGCTGCGCATCAGCCGGATCGCGCCGCGGGCAAGATCGAATTCGGCATCGGCCAGCGCGAGCACATTCTGGCCCAACAGGCCAACCGAACCGACTTCGCTGCCGCCGACCAGGAATTGCACGCGGGGGACGGGAACGCCCGCAAAGGTGAAGGTTTTCACCGTGGTCAGCATGGGCGTGATCGATCCGCCGACCCCGGTCATGCGGAAGCCTGGCGGGAGATGTTCTAGCGACAGCCCATATTCGGCCGCGCTGCCTGGCGAAATCATGCTGAACCAGGCGCCGCTGTCGGCGATGAAGGTCGCGTCCTTGCCATTGATCTGGGCGCGGACCAACGGACGCAGACCGGACATGGTAACCGGTAAGGTAACGATCGCGCTCACCCGGCACGACGTTGCGGCCTGCCCGCCCGATGCCAACGCCAGCATGCCCAAAGCGGCGAATAAATATCGGTGCGTCAATGGCTTCTCCCGCGCTTGATCTTGGCGGTGGGAGGCAGATCGATCAAGCTTTTCGGCGATGATCAGCGCCCGATTGCGCGCGCCACTTCGCGTGTGACGACGCGCTCGACCAACTCGGGCAGGTTGGCCTCAAGCCATTGCTTGAGCATTGGCCGCAGCATCTCACGAACCAGCCCGTCGAGCGTGTTATCGCCGGCGCGCGGATCGATCATCACACCTGCCAGCGCCGCGAGCGCGGCTTTGCTTGCCTCGGCGGTCTTTCCCGAGATGAGCGAACCCGATTCGGGTGCCTCACCAAGTTCAAGGACGCCTTCATCAGGCACGGGCGCCGCGGGTGGCGCCACCGGAAAGCGGCGCGCCGCATCGACGTCAGCGCTGATGATGCGCTTGATCGAAGCGAGTACGTCTTCCATCGATTGTTCGGGCCCACCCTCGCTCATGACACGACGAGTATCGCTTATTGCGAGCGCGGTGTCACGGTCTTGTCGGGGTCATAAGGGGCCACGTCCGGCGCCTCCGGGGTCGGACCGGAGGTACGCGTGCCGCGCGGTGTATATTGCGGCTGATCGCTCCAGTCGCCGATCCAGCGGCGAACGTGGTTATAGTTGGCCGTCGGATCGTATAGCGACCCACCGTCGAGCCCCAGATCGCGCGCTTCGGCCTCCCCCATCGCGTTGAGCAAGGCGAAACCCGCGACATATTGGTCATGCTGCGCGCTGACCAAGTCGACCTGCGCGTTCAGCAATTCCTGTTCCGCGTTGAGAACCTCCAGCACGGTACGTGTGCCGACCCGGTTTTCGGCGCGCACGCCTTCCAGCGCGAGCTCATTGGCTGACACCGCCTGCTGATTGGCGGTGATGGCTTCCGCCGCTGCGCGGTAGCTGGCGAAGGCGGCACGAGTATTGGCGATCACCTGCCGTTCGACGTCGATCCCCTGCTCGGCGGCCTGATTCTGGACCGCCTGCGCCTGGCGGACACGCGCCCCGACAAGGCCGCCCTGGTAGAGCGGAACCGTAAGCGCGATGCCGGCCGAGTTCGAGCCTTGCGAATTGTCGCCGCCGAAGCCGCCCGAAACCTGGTTAATCGTGCCCAGATAATTGTTGTAGTTGGTACCGCCGACGGCCGCCAGCGTCGGCAAGCGCTGTGCCCTGGCGGCACGCACGTCGAAACCGGCGGCCTGGGTGATCGCGCCCGCGGCCTGGATGGCCGGGCTGTTCGATAGCGCGGTCTCGACCGCCTGATCGGGCGTGGCGGGCAGCGGCGGCAGCGCCGGCGGCGGCGCCAAAGTCTCCGGCCAGATGCCGATCACGCGCCGGAAATTCTCGCGGCTGCCGGTCAGATTGCCCTGCGCAGTGACGAGCTGGCTGCGCGCGAGGCTGAGCCGCGCTTCCGACTGGGCGACGTCGGTCCGGGTGAGGTCGCCCACCTGGAAGCGATCGCGGCTCGCCTTGAGGTTGGTGTTGAGGACGTCGACATTCTTTTTGTTAAGATCGACGATGGACGCATCGCGGATCACGTCCATGTAGGCCGCGACCACCTGCGTGAAAATATTGCCCTCGGTCGTGCGCAGATCGGCTCGCCCCCCGGCGACGCGTGATTCCGCAGCGTTGATCGCGTTCTTGACGCGCCCACCCTGAAACAGCGGATAGGACAGGTTGAGCTGCGCGGTCAGCGTTCGGCCGCCATTGTTGAGGCGGGCAATGCCATTGGTGTTCTGGCTAAGCCCAAGCGTGCTCGATGCCTGAAGCCGGGATTCCGCTTTGGCGATCGGCACGCCTTCATCAGTCGCGCGCAACTGGGCGCGCGCGGCATTCAGAGCGGGACTGGAATTATAGGTCTGGATGAACGCTTCCTGCAGCGTGGTCGCCAGCGCGGGCGCGCCCAGCGCGACCCCCGCCAGCAAGGCCGCCACGATCTTCCCCCCCGTACGCATCAGAATGTGAACCCCTTTTCCACCGCGAAACCAGGCAAGGCAGGCGCCTCCGCATCGGCGAACGTGATCATGCCGAACCCGTCGCCCGCCTTGCGGCCGATCGCCAGCCGGCTGACGCCATTCTCCACAATCGGTGCGGCCAGCCGGCCGCCATCGGCCATTTGCGCGATGATTGTTGGAGGCACTCGCTCGATGGCACCATCGAACAGGATCAAATCGTAGGGCGCGCCCTCGGACCAGCCTTCGGTGAGGGGGCCAGTTACACGGCTGACACGCGCCGGCAGCGGCGCATCGCCGACCAATGCAACATCTTCTTCGAGGGCGACGACAGTACCGGCCAGCTCCGCAAGCACGGCGGCGGCATAACCCCCGCCCGCGCCGATAACGAGCGCATGATCGGATGATTTCACGCGGGCCTCCGTGAGCAGCCGGCCCAGCACCATCGGCGCCGGCATTGCCCGACCCGGCGAAATCGGCAGCGCCGCATCCAGATAAGCGAGTGCAGCTTGCGAGGCCGGCAGGAACCGCTCGCGTGCGACCGCCCCCATCGCCGCCACGACGCGTGGATCGTTGACCGCCGTAGTACGCAATTGGCTCGCCACCATCGCACGACGCATCTGCTCGAAATTATGCTCGGTCACTTTATCGTTGCCCTCTTCAGGTGTCTTATTCATACAAGACACCGCTCCGCATGACAACGCCTTATCGAACGCAATTGTCGAGGCCAAGAGGAGCATGATCCATGCCAGTGCTTCACGGCTCAGGAACGGCGTCTACCGACTTCCGGTGTCCGAAAACGGGCACAAGCGACTGCGAGCTGTCCGATAATGGGCAGGTACCCCAATGCAGGGACTTGTTTGACACGGACGCGAAAAGCCACCATCTGCGCACGCCTTCCGGCCCGATGGCGGAGTGGTTACGCAGAGGACTGCAAATCCTTGCACCCGGGTTCGATTCCCGGTCGGGCCTCCACTTCCTGATCGAGTACGACCTGCCCGGCAGGTGGCGGCTCGATTCCAAACACGCTGCGGCCACCATAAGTGTGGCTGGCCGCACGCTCCTGCGCGATCAGCGCTTCCACCGAAGGGCCGTGCGCTTCGCGTTCCAGCTGGCGGGACTGCGCATCCAGCCGCCGGATCGCGGCCAGTTCTTCGGTCTGTCCCAGCTTGGCCCGGTGGATCGCGCTCTTCATCACCGCAATCGTGCGGTCGTAAACCTTGATCGGGACCGGAAAGGGATGGCGGTCCTTGCCGCCATGGGCGAGCGAGAAGCGCGCCGGATCGCTGAACCGGCACGGCGCGCCATGGACCACTTCCGCCACCATCGCCAACGCCCGCACGGTGCGGGCGCCAACGCCGGGAACCAGCAGCAATTCGGCAAAATCCTCCGGTCCCCGCTCCGCTGCGGCCGCAAGATTGCCGTGCAGCCGCCGCGCGATCACGTCCTCGCCGCGTACGTCGTGATGATCGGGCATGATCAGATGCGGCAGCATGGCTTGCGCCGCAGGTGGCAGGGCGGGGGCAGCCTGCCGGGCCAGCTCGGCCCATTCGCGGGCGACGCCGCCCGGGCCGATCGTACCGAGCAGGTCGAGTTGAGCACGGCGCGAGGCCTCGGCGCGGCGATCGGTGAGGTTGACGATCACGCCCTGCCCGCGCCCGTCAATGGCGGCATGTGGCGCATCGACGAAGCTGGTCATCTCTTCCGACAACCAATGATAGCGGCGCGCCTGCCGCCGATCGCCGTTCATCCCCTGCTGCACGACGACCCACTTGCCGTCGTCGCAGACGATGAAGCCGTGCAGGTAGAGATCGAAATTGTCCTGCACGGCGGCGCTATCGACTTTGGCAACCAAGCGGCTGGCCTTGGCAAGCGCGGCGCCATCCACGCCGACCTTCTCGCCAACCATTGCCAGCTCGTCGGGCGTGCGGCGCGAATGACGGCCGCGGCCGCCGCAGACGTGGATGCCCAATTCCCCCGACAGCGGCGCAAGCCCGCGCTTGAGTGCACCCAACACGCTGGTGGTGATCCCGGACGAATGCCAGTCCATCCCCATCACCGCTCCGAAGGATTGAAACCAGAATGGATGGGCCAGCCTGCGGAGGAATTCGTCGCGGCCATATTCGTGGACGATCGCTTGCGTGATCACCGCGCCGAGCTTGGTCATCCTCTCGCCCAGCCACGGCGGAACGCGCCCGCCATGCAGCGGAAGGTCTGCGCTACCGGCCCGCTTCGCCATCAGCACACCGTCATGAGAAAGGGAAAGAGCACGCGATCGGCCATTGCCGCATCGTAGCGATCCTGGAACGAAAAGTGAACCATTACGCGCTTCTAAACGCCGCCCGCCTCCGCGTCAGCCGCACTTGCGTTGCGGGCTTCGTCGCGGGCGATGAGATGCCAGAGGAGCAATACCGGCTCCAGCAGCGCCATGCCGATCAACGTACCGAGCAGGCGGTCCGCGGCCGGGCCGATATGCGCGTCGGCATAGCTGTCGGGTACCAAAGTCACCAATATCGCCAGTACGAATTGCGTACCGGCATAGGCCAGGGCTCCCTTGCCGTTCTCGAGATGCCGTCCGGCCGCAACGCCGATTATTGTGCCCAGGATCAGAATAGGCGCGGACCCGCGGGCGATGAATAGGAAGCACGCGGCCAGCGCCGCGCCGGCGAGGCAGCCGACCACGCGGTTGAGCAGGCGGCGGCTGACGGGAACGAAGCCGCTGACGCCAAGGCTCGTGACTGGCACCAGCATGACCGCCATGATCGCGACCGCACTCTGGGAGAGCGCGGGCAGGTGAAGCCATGCTCCCAGCGCAGGCAGGATCAGCAGGGCGAGGGCCGCTTGCGCGGCGTGGCGCGCGGCGTGGGGGTGCCAGCCGACGCGCGCCGGCGACGCGCTCCGCTCCGCCGGCCAGATACGCCGCAACGTGAGGGTCGAAGCCGTACTGATCACGACACAGGCGACGGTGCCGGCGATCACCTCCAGCATACGTGTGCGGGCGAACTCGATGATGGCGATATCCGGATGCTGGACCTTGTCGAGCAGGATCATGACGAACGTCAGTCCCACGAACAGCCACGCATAAGCCCGCTTTGCAGTCAGCGCGGCGTAGAGCATCGTCCCGCCGATCGCGGCCAACCCGAGCGAAGTGAGCAGGACGTCGCCCGCCACGAGCGGCGTTATCGCCAGGCCCAGGAGAGCGCCGGCGGCGGTTCCGACAATCCGCAGCAGCCCGCGGATGAAGCTTTCGGCAACATGGCCGCGCATCACCATATAGCCGGAGAAAGCCGCCCAGGAGACGTTGGACGCGCCGATCCAATGCGCGAACAGGATCGCCAGCAGGACGGACGCGACGCATTCGAGTTCGTCGACCCGCCGCGCATCGAGAATAGCTTTCATGTGCGCCGGCCAAGAATCATGGGCTGGCCCTAGCGCCGCGCTTGGCGCAACGCGCGCCCTTACATTGCCGCTGCGGTCGCTTCCCCTTATAGGTCTTCGTCATGCCCGCTTACCGTTCCCGTACCACCACCCATGGCCGCAACATGGCAGGCGCGCGCGGTTTGTGGCGCGCGACCGGCATGAAGGATAGCGACTTCGGCAAGCCGATCATCGCGGTCGTCAACAGCTTCACCCAATTCGTGCCCGGCCATGTCCACCTCAAGGATCTCGGGCAATTGGTCGCGCGCGAGATCGAGGCGGCGGGCGGCGTCGCCAAGGAGTTCAACACGATCGCGGTCGATGACGGCATCGCGATGGGGCATGACGGGATGCTCTATTCGCTGCCGAGCCGCGAGCTGATCGCCGACAGCGTCGAATATATGGTCAACGCCCATTGCGCCGATGCGATGGTGTGCATCTCCAATTGCGACAAGATCACGCCCGGCATGCTGATGGCGGCGTTGCGCATCAATGTTCCCGCCGTGTTCGTCTCGGGCGGGCCGATGGAAGCGGGCAAGGTCGTGCTTCGTGGCAAGGAGGTTGCGCTCGACCTGGTCGACGCGATGGTCGCGGCCGGCGACGAAGCCTATTCGGACGAGGAAGTCGACGCGATTGAGAAGGCCGCCTGCCCGACCTGCGGCAGCTGCTCCGGCATGTTCACCGCCAATTCGATGAACTGCCTGACCGAGGCGCTCGGCCTGTCGCTGCCCGGCAACGGATCGGTGCTGGCGACTCATGCCGATCGCGAACGGCTGTTCCGCGAGGCCGGTCACACCATCGTCGATCTCGCCAAGCGCTGGTACGAGCAGGACGACGCCACCGCCCTGCCCCGCAATATCGCGACGTTCGAAGCGTTCGAGAATGCGATGAGCCTCGATATCGCGATGGGCGGATCGACCAACACCGTGCTCCACCTGCTTGCCGCCGCGCATGAGGCAGGGGTCGATTTCACCATGGCCGATATCGATCGCCTGTCGCGGCGCGTACCCTGCCTGTGCAAGGTCGCGCCGGCCAAGTCCGACGTGCATATGGAAGACGTCCACCGCGCGGGCGGGATCATGGCGATCCTCGGCGAGCTCGATCGCGCCAACCTGCTCGATGTCGAACAGCCGACCGTCCACAGCTCGAGCCTTGGCGAGGCGCTGGGCCGCTGGGACGTCGCGCGCACCAACAGCGAATCCGTGCGGACCTTCTACCGCGCCGCCCCGGGTGGCGTGCCCACCCAGACCGCATTCTCCCAGTCGCGCCGGTGGGACGAGCTTGACCTCGATCGCGAAAGCGGCGTGATCCGCTCGGCCAACAACGCCTTCAGCCAGGATGGCGGTCTGGCCGTGCTGTTCGGCAATCTCGCACCTGAGGGCTGCATCGTGAAGACCGCCGGCGTGGACGAGAGCATCCTCACCTTCACCGGACGCGCGATGGTCTATGAGAGCCAGGATGCCGCCGTGGTCGGCATCCTCGGCAACCAGATCAAGGAGGGCGACGTCGTCGTCATCCGTTATGAAGGTCCCAAGGGCGGCCCCGGCATGCAGGAAATGCTCTACCCGACCTCCTATCTGAAGTCGAAGGGCATGGGCAAAGCCTGTGCCCTGCTGACCGACGGCCGCTTCTCCGGCGGCACATCCGGCCTCTCGATCGGGCACGTATCGCCCGAAGCGGCCGAGGGCGGACTGATCGCTTTGGTCGAGCATGGCGACCTGATCGAGATCGACATCCCCAACCGTACGATCAACCTGATGGTCGACGACGCCACCTTGGCCAAGCGCCATGCCGCGATGGAAGATCGCGGGCCCAAGGCGTGGAAGCCGTTTGGGCGCAAGCGGACCGTTTCGAAAGCGCTGCAGGCTTATGCCCTGTTCGCGGGGAACGCCTCACGGGGGGCGGTGCGAGTACTGCCCGACTGAGCCCCGTCCGCCGGGGAAGACTGTCACACAAGAGTCACGGAACCTCCATAAAGGCGGTGACAGCGGCTGATTGCCGCACTTCTTTCCAGGGGTAACCACATGTTCAAGACGTTCGTCGCGGCGATTGGCGGGCTCGCCATCGCGTCCACTGCGGCTGCCGCCGACATTTCGGGCGCCGGAGCGACTTTCCCCGCGCCCGTTTATGCCAAGTGGGCCGAAGCCTATAAGGCGCAGACCGGTATCGGCCTCAATTATCAGGCGATCGGCTCGGGCGGCGGCATCAAGCAGATCAAGGCCAAGACGGTCGATTTCGGCGCGTCGGACAAGCCGCTGAAGCCGGATGAGCTCGCAGCTGCGGGCCTCTATCAGTTCCCGACGGTCGTCGGCGGCGTCGTGCCGGTCATGAACCTCCCCGGCATCCGTCCCGGTCAGATCAAGCTGTCGGGCGCCCTGCTCGGCGACATCTTCCTCGGCAAGGTCACGCGCTGGAATGCGCCGCAGATCGCCGCCCTCAACCGTGGCGTGCCGCTGCCGAACCTGCCGATCACGGTCGTCCACCGGTCGGACGGCTCGGGCACCAGCTTCCTGTTCACCTCTTACCTGGCAATGAAGAACCCGGCCTGGGCTTCGCAGGTCGGCGCGAGCGACTCGGTCCAGTGGCCGACCGGGCTTGGCGGCAAGGGCAATGACGGCGTCGCCGCGTTCGTGAAGCAGACCACCGGCGCGATCGGCTATGTCGAATATGCTTATGCCAAGCAGAACCGCTCGACCTATGCGCTCATGCAGAACAAGGCCGGCAAGTTCGTCGCGCCTGCCGCCCCCGCCTTCGCCGCGGCGGCCGCGAGCGCGCCGTGGCTGCGCTCGCCCGGCAATTACATCCTGCTGCTCGACCAGCCGAGCCCGGCCGCCTGGCCGATCACCGGTGCGACCTTCATCCTCGTCTACCGCAACCAGCCCAATCCCGCCGACGGCGCCCAGGTGCTGAAATTTTTCGAATGGGGCTACAATAAGGGCGACGGCCTTGCCGCCAGCCTCGATTATGTGCCGCTGCCGGCCAACGTGAAGGGCCTGCTCAAGAAGCAGTGGGCGCGCTCGGTTACCGCCGGCGGCAAGCCGGTCTACGTCGCCAAGTAAGACGTCCATGGGCGCCGAAGCACTTCCCACGCTTCGGCGCCCTCTTTACGAGTCCAGCATGGCCCGCACCGACACCGCCAGCCCCCAGGGTGCGCCTCCGGGCCACGCCACGGGGGAGATCGTCTTCCGCTTCGCTTGCGCCGCCGCCGCCACTTTCCTGTTGGCGGCGTTGGCGGGTGTCATCATCAGCCTGTTTATCGGTGGCTTGCCCGCCTTCCGGGAATTCGGCTTCGGCTTCCTGACCTCGACCACCTGGAATCCGGTGACGGAAGTCTACGGCGCCGCCGGCCCGATCGCGGGCACGCTGATCACGGCGTTCCTGTCGCTGCTGATCGCGCTGCCCTTGGCGCTGGGCGTCGCGGTCTTTCTCGTCGAATTCTGCCCGGCGCGAATTTCCGGTTCGATCGCCATCGCGGTCGAGCTGCTCGCCGGCATACCCTCGATCGTCTACGGCATGTGGGGCCTGTTCGTGCTCGCGCCGTGGTTCGCCGCGCACGTGCAGATGCCGATCGCGATGCATGTCGATCCCGACACGTTCCTCGGCAAGTTGCTCGGCGGCACGCCCAACGGCGCCAATATCTTCACCGCGTCGCTGATCCTGGCGATCATGATCCTGCCTTATATGGCAGCGGTGTTCCGGGAGCTGTTCCTGACCGTGCCGCCGCAGGTGCGGGAGGCCGCCTACGGCCTCGGCTGCACCCCGTTCGAGGTGATCAGGGCGGTCGTCATCCCCTATGTCCGCCGCGGCATGATCGGGGTGGTGATGCTCGGCCTCGGCCGCGCGCTCGGCGAGACGATGGCGGTGACCTTCATCATCGGCAACGCGCACGGCTTCCCGCATTCGCTGTTCGACAGCGGCTCGACCATCGCGTCTACCGTCGCCAACGAATTCGCCGAGGCCACCAGCGACATGCATACGTCGGCCTTGATCGCGCTTGGCTTCCTGCTGTTCGTGATCACCTTCGTCGTGCTCGCCTTCGCCCGGCTCCTCTTGCGTGAGGCGAAAGTCTGATGATGACCCGCGCCGCCCGCCGCCGCGCGCAGAACGGAATCTTCGTCGTCCTGTGCGGTATTGCCACCGTCATCGCGCTGAGTGCGCTGGTGATGATCCTGTGGACGCTGCTCAGCAAAGGTCTGGGCGGTGTCGATACGATGATCTTCACGCGCGACCAGCCCGCCCCCGGCTCGCCCGGCGGCTTGCGCAACGCGATCGTCGGCTCACTCATCATGTGCTCGATCGGCATGGCGATCGCTTTGGTGATCGGCATCCTCGCCGGCACCTGGCTCGCCGAATATGGCGCGGGCACCAAATATGGCCAGGTGGTGCGTTTCCTTAACGACGTGTTGATCTCGGCGCCCTCGATCCTGATCGGCCTGTTCGTTTACGAGATGCTGGTCGCCCCCTTCCATGGCTTTTCGGGCTATGCCGGCGGCGTGGCTCTGGCCTTTCTCGCCACGCCGATCGTCGTGCGGACGACCGAGGACATATTGTCGCTTCAGCCCGGCGCACTGCGCGAGGCGGGCATGGCGCTGGGTGCGAGCCGTGCCTTCGTGATCCGCAAGATCATCTGGAAGGCGGCGCGGACCGGCCTGCTCACCGCCGGCCTGCTCGGCTTCGCCCGCATCTCCGGGGAAACGGCGCCGTTGCTGTTCACCTCGCTCGGCAGCCAATTCTACAATGCCGATCCGTCGCAGCCGATGGCGAGCCTGCCGACGACGATCTTCCAGTTCGCGCTCAGCGCCTATGACGACTGGCAGCGGCTTGCCTGGGTCGGTGCGCTGCTGATCGCCGTTGCCGTATTGTTCATCAACATCGTCGGGCGCGTGCTCGCCCGGGAGACGCACCGCAAATGACCGATACCGCCGTGATGACCCCGTCGGGCAGCTCTGCCGGCGACGAGCAGTTCATGACCCGGCCGACTGGGGAGCTGGTGCTGGAAGCCAAGGATCTTGGATTCTTCTACGGCGCCAATCCCGCACTCTACAATGTCGAGCTACCGATCGAGCGCAACAAGATCACCGCTTTGATCGGGCCGTCGGGCTGCGGCAAATCGACGCTGCTGCGCGCGCTCAACCGTATCTACGCGCTCTATCCCGGCCAGCGCGCCGAGGGCGAGATATTGCTCGATGGCGAAGACGTGCTCAAGGGCGGCGACCCGGCCGCGCTGCGCGCGCGCGTTGGCATGGTCTTCCAGAAGCCGACGCCCTTCCCGATGTCGATCTACGACAATGTCGCGTTCGGCGTGCGGCTCTACCACAAGAAGAGCAAGGCCGAGATGGACGAGATCGTCCAGCATTCGCTGACACGTGCGGCGCTGTGGGACGAGGTCAAGGACAAGCTCAACACCTCCGGCCTCGGCCTGTCGGGTGGACAGCAGCAGCGGTTGTGCGTCGCGCGCGGCATCGCGGTTCAGCCGGAGATATTGCTGCTCGACGAGCCTGCGTCGGCGCTCGATCCCGTCTCCACCGCCAAGCTGGAGCAGACCTTGGTCGAGCTCAAGAAGGACGTCACGATCGTGATCGTGACGCACAATCTCCAGCAGGCGAGCCGCATCTCCGACCATACCGGCTTCATGTTTCTCGGGCGGATGATCGAATTCGGGCCGACCGCGGACATCTTTTCCAATCCGCGCTCGCGCCGCACGCGCGATTATGTGACGGGCCGCTTCGGCTGATCCTTCCCCGAGAACCGGGAATTTTAGCGACAAACAGGTAGTTTTTAGCGCGCGAGCATGTCGCGGACGCGGTTACCGAACGTCTCCATCGCGAACGGCTTGGTCACCAACTCCATGCCCGGCTCGAGCGGGCCGTTGCCGACCACCGCGTTTTCGGCATAGCCGGTGATGATCAGCACACCGAGTTCAGGGCGCAAGGCGCGCGCCGCGTCCGCCACCTGGCGGCCGTTCATCGGGCCCGGCAGGCCGATATCCGTTACGAGCAGGTCGATCCTGGCGTCGGACTGAAGCAATTCCAGCGCTGCTGGCCCGTCGGCCGCTTCGATCGTCGAACAGCCCATTTCTTCCAGCACTTCGCACACCAGCATGCGAATGGTGGGCTCGTCATCCACCACCAGCACGGTCTTGTTGCCCTCCGTCTGCGGCATTTCGGACGTGCCGGCGGAATCCTCGTTGCGATCCGCTTCGCCGTAATAGCGCGGCAGGTAGAGGCACATGGTCGTACCCTCTCCCAGCTCACTATAGACGCGCACCTGTCCGCCCGACTGACGCACGAAACCGTAGATCATTGACAGGCCAAGCCCGGTGCCCTCCCCGAGCGGCTTGGTCGTGAAGAAGGGATCGAAGGCCCGCGCCTGCACGTCCGGCGTCATGCCAGTGCCGGTATCGGTGACGCACAGCGACAGATATTGCCCCTCGGGCAAATCCCGCTCGCGCGCGGCGCGCGGATCGAGCCATTTGTTGGCCGTCTCGATCGTGAGGCGACCGCCGTCCGGCATCGCATCGCGGGCGTTGATGGCGAGGTTGAGCAACGCATTTTCAAGCTGGTTCTGATCGACCAGCGTGCTCCACAGACCCGCTGCCTGTACGAATTCGACGGTGATTGCGGGGCCGACGGTGCGGCGCACGATATCTTCCATACCCGCAACCAGGCGGTTGACGTCGGTCGGTCGCGGGTCGAGCGTCTGGCGGCGTGAGAAAGCCAGCAGGCGATGGGTCAAAGCGGCGGCACGGCTGGCGGCGCCCCGCGCGGCGGTGGCATAGCGTTCCAGCTCGCCGGTGCGGCCCTGCTGGATGCGGATTTGCATCATTTCAAGCGCGCCGGAAATGCCGGTCAGCATGTTGTTGAAATCATGGGCGAGGCCGCCAGTAAGCTGGCCGACCGCCTCCATTTTCTGGCTCTGGCGGAGCTGCTCCTCCATTGTCATGAGGTCGGCTGTGCGCCGCTCGACCTCTGCCTCGAGCGAAGCGTTGAGATCGGCCAGTTCCTGCTCGACACGGCGCCGCTCGGTGGCGCTGCGCACCCGCTCGGCCACCTCCCGCAGGAAGCCGAGTTCCTCGCTGCTCCACGGCCGGGCATGGGCATTGTTGAGATAAACCAGAGCGACGAAGCCGCCCTGCTCGGTCAAAGGCATATTGACGAAGGCGCGCGCCGTGATCGCTTCCAGCGCGCCCGCATTTGAATGGGTGCGAGGATCGAGCCGCGCATCCGGGATCACCACCGTCTCGCCGCGCTTCAGTTCCTCGATGTAGGAGCCATAATCGCGGAAGTTCAGAATGCCGGCGAGGCTCGTCACCCCCGGTGCATTCCAATCGCGTTCGATCTCGATCGTCTCGGCCGCAGGATCGATGGTGCCGTAGCCTGCGCGGCTCACGCCTAATGTCTTGCCCAGGATCTCCGATGCGATGAACGCGATTTCGGCCGGATTCGCGACGTCGCGGATCCGGTCGCTCAGTTCGAGCAGGGCGTTGGCGCGCGCCTCCGCGCTTTTCCGCTCGGTGATGTCGAAACTCACGCCGGGGAAGCGAATGGCAGTACCGTCGATATCCAGCATCGGCCGTCCCTGCGCGACCAGCCATTGCGGCGAACCGTCCTCGCGTATCAACCGATATTCCGAACTGAACGGCTGGCCGGTCTGGACCGTGTGCGCGATCTCCTGCTGCAGTCGGGGCAGATCGTCCGGGTGAACACGCTTGAAAAAGCTTTCGAGCGGCGCGCCCGCCGCGGCCTGTGCGGGATCGACACCGTAAATATGCGCGAACCGTTCATCGGCGACCACCCGGTTTCGCCGCAAATCCCAATCCCACGTGCCGATGCCCTGCGAGGCGGACAATGAAACCTCACGCTGGCGAAACAGGGCATTGATTTCGATCTGGGCGATCGTCTGGCGCGCGAGCGCTTCGAGCGCGATGCGCTGGGTTTCGTTCAGCCCCTCGGGACGCGGTTCGACATCGATCGCGCAGAGGCTGCCGAGCGGCAGGCCCTTGGCTGTCACCAGGGGCACGCCGGCATAGAAGCGGATTCTGGGATCGTCGCGCACCAGCGCCATATCCGCCGTACGGGGGTCCGCGGACAGATCACGTATCTCGAAAAGACCCTCGCCGCGTATTGCGAGCGCACAGACCGAAGTCTCGATCGGCGTCTGCGGCACGGTCGTGCCGGTCTTGGCCTTGAACCATTGGCGATCGGCGTCGACCAGGCTGACCAACGCCACCGGCGTCTGGCAGATCGCCTTCACCAGCAGCACGATATCCTCGAACGCCTGTTCGGGCGGTGTGTCGAGGACGCCCGCCTGGATCAGGGCGTCCAGCCGCTCCGCTTCGTCCCAAGAGGGTTGGTCAGTCAAAAGTCCGGAAGAAAGCTGCAACGACACGTCCACCTTGGCGGACGGCCCCGCGCCACCCTGCCCTGCTCAAGTCTTCGTGCGCGCTTCCGTTCCGCTCTGATCAGTGGACGAAGCGGGCAACCACGTCGCGATAGGAGCGCGAAACCTTCACCTGCGCGCCGGAACCGAGCACCAGGAAGCATTCGCCGTTGGTGTGCGGCTTGACCTGCTTGACCAGGTCGAGATTGACGATGGTGGAGCGGTGAATACGCTGGAAACGGCGCGGATCGAGCCGTTTTTCCAGATCCTTCATCGTCTCGCGAAGGATCAAAGTGTTATCGCCGGTGTAGATGCACATATAATCGCCGGCGGCATCGATCCGCTCGATCGAATCCACATCGACGCGGAAAATCTGGCCGCGATCCTTGATGTTGATCAGCTTCTCATAGCGGTTCGACGCATGGGCATCGGCGCTTTCCGGAATCACCTCGGCGGCCTCCGGGGCATGTTCCGCGATCACTTCCTTGAGCTGGGCCACCTCGCCTGCGGCGCGCTTTTCAGCCAGGCGCTGGCGCACGCGCTCCAGCGTGTCGGCCAGCCGATCGGTTTCTACCGGCTTCATCAGATAGTCGACGGCGCCCGCCTCGAACCCGCGCAGTGCATGATCGACATAGGCGGTGACGAACACGAACAAGGGCGGCTCGACCTCCATCAGCCCCTGCACCACCGAGAAACCGTCGAAGCCCGGCATCTGGATATCGAGGAAGACCAGGTCCGGCTTGTGTGTCTTGATCGCGCGGATCGCCTCGCGCCCGTTGTTGCAGGTTTCGATGATCTCGACATCCTCATGCGGCGCGAGTCTCAGCTGCAGGCCCTGAATGGCGAGCGGCTCGTCATCGACCAGGATAGTACGGATGGTCATGGAGTTCAGATCCTCGACGTGTTCGACTGGTAGGGTATTTCGATCGTCACGGTGAAGCCGTCGGGCCTAGCCTCGGTCTCGAAGCGATGTTCGCTACCATAAGCCTGCATCAGGCGATCCCTCGTGTTGACCAGCCCGACGCCGGTCGAAACGGTTGTCGCCGCCCCGCCGTCGCTCGCGCTCGGACCGCTTCCTGGGCCGCTGTCGCTGACCGTGATGTGAACGCGATTGCCCAGCCGGCGGGCGGCAACGGCGATATCGGCACCCTCTTCCTTCGGCGTGACGGCATATTTGATCGCATTTTCGACCAACGGCTGCAGCAGCAGTGATGGGATATTGGCCTGGGCGGCGGCGGGGTCGATGTCGAAGCTGGTGCGCAGCCTCTCCTCGAACCGCATCTTCTCGATATCGAGGTAGAGCTTGAGCGTCTCGACCTCCTGCGACAGCGGCACCTCGCCCTCCGGTTCGCTGACCAAGGTGTAACGCAGGAAGGAAGCCAGCCGCGACAGCATCGCATTGGCGCGCTCGGTCTGCTTGAGCAGCACCAGCGTCGAGATCGAATTGAGCGTGTTGAACAGGAAGTGCGGATTGAGCTGGTAACGCAGCATCGCCAGCTGGGCGGACGACGCCTGGCTCCCCAGCCGCAGCAGCTGATCCCGCTGCTCTTCCACCACGATGTAGAAATTGATGCCGTAATAAAGCGCCGACCAGGCCGCGAGCAGCGAGAAATCCAGCAGAATCGCGGAGAAGAACTGGATCCCCTCCGGCATTGGCCCGGTGCTGTAGAACGTCGCATGCGCCCAGGTCTCAATCGACGAGAACAAGGCCGCCGAGAACATCAGGATCAGGATAGACCCACCCCAGGTCGCAATCGGACGCATGTTGAACAGTCGTCGGTACGCCGCCGACATCAGCAGGGTGAGTGAGTAGCCGGTGGCGGTGGTGAGCGCGGTCGGCACGATGAACAGCCAGCCCATCGCATTGGCGATTCCGCCAAGCGTACGCAGCACGAAATAGCCCGCCCACCCTGCGGACTGGAGGATCCAGAAGGCGCGGTTCTTGTCCTCGAAGAACGGGGCTCGTCTCAGCAGCGTGCGCGGCATCAGGCGCCCGCCTCTACAGGATCGGAATGCATGCTGCCAACCGGGCAGGCATTTGCGACGAACCGCGCAGCCATCGGCCTGCGTGAACGTTGGATAAACACTTGATTCCCGGCCGGTTAAGCCGAATCATGGCACTAGGGCTGGCAATTTGAGGGCGACCTCAAGGAACAGGATGGAGACGAGTTTATGCGTAAGCTTCTGACTGCATCGGTCGCAGCCCTGGCATTGACGGGCGTGACGCTCGGCGCCGCGGCTCCTGCCGAAGCGCGCTATCATGGCGGGCGCGGTTATTACGGCCACGGCTATTATGGTCATTATCATGGCGGCGGCCGCACCGCGGCGGTGCTGGGCGCCGGCATCCTCGGCCTGGCCGCGGGCGCAGCGATCGCCGACAGCCATCGCGGCTATTATGGCGGCTACGGCTATGCCCCGGCTTATTATGGCCCCGGGCCGGCTTATTATGATGGCGGCTATGGCTATTATGACCGCGGCCCGGTGTGCCGGACCGATTGGCGCTGGGACGGCTATGCCCGGCGTTATGTCCGGATCCAGTATTGCGATTAAGGCGCAGCTGACCGGATCACATCAAACGGGCGGCGGAGCAATCCGCCGCCCTTCTTATTCCAGCACTGCACCCTCCGTTGACGACTACAATTGTAGTCTTTATGATTACGTATGTAGTCAACAATGGGGGAGCAGAGTTATGGCCTACCGCGTCGGAAACCAGGCGTCGTCACGCGACGTGGGCACACGCCTGTTCATTTCTGCCGGTTTGATCCCCCTCCCGTGGTTCCTTCTTTGGGTGACGATCGGCGGGCTGTTGGCTCCGAATTATGATCCGATCGGGCAGCATGCGAGCGAACTGAGCCTGCTCGGCGGCGCGCCGCGAATGCTGCTCGCTATTGCTGCGATCGGATCCGGCCTTGCCTTCATCGCCTTCGGGATCGGTCTGTGGCGCGAAAGCGGCCGCGCAATCGCGTTTGGCGCTCTGGCGTGGATGGCGTTCGGCGTGTCGATGATTTCGAACGGTATTTGGGTGATGGGCAGCCCCATGCATGGCCTGTACGCGCTCGGGCTCGCGAGCATTCTGGCGCCGGCCTTTTCGTTGCTGGAGATGCAGCGCCTTCGCGCCGACCGCTCGCTGTTCGTCGTGACTGTCCTGTGCAGCTTCGGCGGGTTGTTCTACCTGTGGCTCAATCTGATGGGCTTCGATGCCCAGCCGACGCACGGACTGACCCAGCGCGTCTTTTCCTCCCTCTGCTCGCTCTGGCCGGCATGGGCGGCCTGGCGCTTCCGGGAGGCCACATGACCGAAATTTGGTGCGGGTGGTCGGGCTCGAACCGACACTCCTTGCGGAACGGGATTTTGAGTCCCGCGCGTCTACCAGTTTCACCACACCCGCACTGGCAGCGCCGTTAGCGCAGGCCACGCCCGCTCGTCCAGCCTTCCGCCACCTTATTGTGTCTGCTAGCCGCGCGCCATGCCCGCCACGATCGACGACCTGCTTGCAGACTATGGCTTTCTCGACGCGGACGACCGCTACCGCCTGCTGATCGATCTCGGCCGCGAGCTGGAACCGATGCCGGACGCGCTCAAGACCGACGCTACCTTGGTGCGCGGCTGCTCGGCGTCGGTTTGGGTCTATCCGACACGTGCCGCAGACGGCCGGCTCCATTTCCTGGCCGACAGCAATGCCGCGATCACCAAGGGGATCATCGCGCTGGTGCTGCTGACGGTGCAGGACCGGGCGCCGGCGGACATCGCCGCCACCGACATCGAAGCCGCGCTTGCCCCGTTCGAACTGACGCGGCAGCTCAGTTCGAATCGGACGCAGGGCATTCCGAACATGATCGCGCTGATCCGGGCGACGGCGGCGCGTTACGCATAATCGCGATCGGGTCCGGAATCCGCTCGGCTATTCCGCCGCGACCAGTAGCGCTTCGGTCAGTCCCAACCGCGCCTCGACCTGCTCGATCGGCGTGCCGGCCTGGACGATCAGCCAGTCGCGCGGGCGCGCGCCATCGACGATGGTCACGGCTCCTTTCGGGCAAATCTTGAGGCACTTGGTCGAGATCACGCCGATGCCGGCCTTGCGGCCCTTGCCGCCGCCGGCGCGCTTGTGGAGCAATTTGGACAGGGGCTGGCTGCCGTCGGGACCGAAGCCCTTCTTGCCCAGCTTCTTCTCGCATTTGGCGCAGACCAGGATCGCGGCCCGCCAGCGCGCGCGGGCGGCGAGGATCACGCCGCGCGCCTTTCCTCGGCCTGGCGGAGCACGTCCCAGGCCGCCTGGATCAGCCGGAACCGCTCGGCCGCTTCCTTGTCGTCAGGCCGCGCGTCGGGATGATTGGCCTTGGCGAGCCTGCGCCAGGCCAGCTTGATCTCGTCGAAACCGGCATCGCTCTCCAGCTCCAGCACGGCCAGCGCGCGCATCTCGTCGCGCGAGCGGCTGCCGTCGCCGGGCCCGCCCCAGCCATAATGCGAGGCCTCGGCAAAGCCGGAGGAGTCGCGCCGCTCGCCCGCCTCGCGCGCGGCCGCTTCTTCGGCGTCCAGGCCTTCGAAATAATTCCAGCCGCGATTATATTCGCCGGCATGCTCGGCGCAAAAATACCAGCGCTCCGGGCTGTTCGGCGATTTGGGCGCGGGGCAATCGCCCGGCTGATCGCAATTGTGGCGGTCGCAGATCCGCACCTTGGTCGCCCCGCGCTCGCTGCCATAGCCGCGCCAGCGGGGAAAACCCCAGTCGGTTGATCGGGTCGAACGTGCCATGCGGGCTACATAGGTGGCCCTGCGTAAAAGACCATCTAGCTCTGCGGCACGACGTAGCGAAAACGCTGCGTCGCGCCGCCGCAGCCAAGTGCACCGTCGGGACGGTAACTCTGGGTATAGCGCGTCTTGGCCATCGCCTTGACCGTCGCATCGCCGAACATCAGCGGCGGATAGGAGATTACTGCGCGACGATTGGTCGTCTGACCGTTGGGCAGGACGTCCAGCTCGATCTGCGTCCATCCGGAAACGCGCATCATCAGCATCTCGGCCGGATAGTCGTTGCTCCCCACGCCGACCTTCGCGATCGCCGGCTGCGCATCGACGAGCGCGCACTGCTGCGCGTCGAGGCCGGACTTGAGGAATGACGCTCGCGCAGCGTCGATCTGCCCCTGCTGCGCCTGGAACGAGGATAAGCGGACCAGCGCGCCCACCCTCAGCGGATCGCGTGCGTCGAGCCGTTTATCGTCGATAACGTCACGCAAGGCAGGTTCGGCATCGGGCGCATAACCCTGGCTCTGCATCGGGGAGCCAAGGATGAGCCGCAACACCGCCGCCGTTTGCGCGTCCGCTGCGATGTCCGGCCGCGCCAACATTGCTCTTACAGCTGCTAAATACCGCTTCCACCCATCCTTGGCCGACATGTCGGCCGTTGAACTGGAGGATAGGTCGAGATAGGCGATGACCGCCGGGGGTGCCTTCAACTGCGAAGCGGCAGCGGCAGCGCGCGCGTACAGATCATGACTCTCGTCGCGATCCGTAGTCGGAGCCGACGCCAGCATCGCCAGCGAGCCGACCAGCGCCCGATCCTTAGCACCAGCTTCGCGCGTGGCGATGCTGGTCCGCAAAATGGAGGCCTCGGCCGCGTTCGGCGCCGTATCGTTATGGAGCGGAAAGGCATCGCCCACCCAGGCTGCAACCTGCGGCCACAGCAAATTGAGGTCGGCCGGCCGCTGGACGGCCGTTGAGCAACGCAACTCGACACGAGTGGCCAGCCGATAGAAGGCCGGGATCTTCGCAGCCCCGCCGGCTTTCCAGGACCAGCCGGACACGGCTTCGGCCAATTCGCGCGCCACCGCGCCGGACCGCGACGCGTAGACCGGATTGGCATAACTGACGGCGCCATCGGTACCGATGCCGAATTCGACAACGGCCCTGTCCTCCGGCTTCAGATTGCCGCCGCACGCCGGCAAGTCCGTCCGTGCCGCGACCGCAAACGGGCCGGCGGGCAGCCGCCCCTCCCCCGTCATGGCAAAATATTCGCGGGCCTTATTGGTATAGCCTGCGAGGAAGCTGGCGAGCGCAAGATCGGCGCGGACCGTGACATCGTTGAGATCGGTCTTGGTGGTCAGCCCGCCAAGGTCCTTCAGCGCAACCTCAAGCTCGGCGAGCGCTCCCTTATAGTCACCGCGATTGAGCAGCACGCGACCGCGCATGTCGCGGAGCGTCGCGTCCACCTCCGGCGCGATCTTGGTCGTTTCCGCCACCTTCATCATCGCATCGGCGTAACCAAGCGCGGCGGCGCTATCGTCGAACATCGTGACCGTGATCAGCGCGAGTAGCGCCTGTATCTTGGCCGTGGGGTCGTTCGCCAGCGACAAAGCCTGCTCAAAGTCGTGTCGCGCCGCGACATAATCATAGGCACCCTTTTCGATGCCTCCAAGGGCAAGATAAGCATCGAGCCGGTCGTTGTTGAGCGTTGCGTCGGCTTGTCCGACGAGCTGCAGGCCGGCCGCGAAAGCCTGTTTTGCCTGGTCGTCCCTTTGCAGGTGATGGAGCGCCGAGCCGGCCCGGAGCATGGCAATCCCGCGCGTGCGCGGGCTGATTCCGGGACGCGCCTCGATCGCTTGGAATCCCGCGAGCGCTTCTGCCCAATTGTCGGCATTGAGTGCGACCGTGGCCTGCTCGAACTGCGCCTGCAACGTCGGCGGCGGGGTCGCGGGCGCCGCGGCTGCAGCCGCCTGCGCGAGGAGCCAAGTCACCAGCATCAAAGTCTCCCTCCGAACGAGGCTGCAGATCGCATGAACGGTAAAAAGACGCCAGAGGGCCTGTAAGCCGGGTTCTGTCCACCGGCCGAAGCCGGATGGGCGACCATTCCTCTAGGACGACGCTCGCGCGCCGCCTCAAGCAACCAACCCGGACGACGGGGGCGAGTAACCCCATATGCCGTCCCTACTCGGTCTTGCTCCAGGTGGGGTTTGCCGTGCCGCCACCGTTACCGGCAGCGCGGTGCGCTCTTACCGCACCCTTTCGCCCTGACGTGGCCGAAGCGCACGCGGTCTGCTTTCTGTTGCACTGTCCCTAAGGCGAAGGTCTCCCCGCGCCCCGCCGGGCGTTACCCGGCACCTTCACTCTGCGGAGCCCGGACTTTCCTCCCGTGCATTGCTGCACCGGCGGCCGCCCGGCCCTCTGGCGCGGCACGGCCTAGCAGCCCGCGGCAGTGGAGTCAGCCCCGGCCCTGCCGCGCCTCCGCGCCCTTGTCGCCGCCGGTGAGCAGCGACAGCAGGATCGCGCGGCATTCGCCGTCGATGATGCCGTCCACCGTCTCGGGCCGGAACCGGCGCTGGAAGGCGCGCACCGCGGCTTGATGGTCGACGATCTCATAGCCGAAGCGTTCGAGCGCGAGCAGGAAACTCGCGTCGCTCCATAGCGGATCGGTGAGATGGCGGCGCGGGCGCGGCAATGCGAGACGCAGCTTGGCGAGCCGCTCCCAGTCGAACAATTCGCCCGGATCGTCCTTGCGCGCGGGCGCGACATCGGAATGGCCGACGATGTTGCCGCGGGTGATGCCATACCGCCTGACGATCTCCGCCATCAGCGGCAGCAAAGCCTCCATCTGCGGCTCGGAGAAAGGACGATAGCCGTTCTCGTGACCGGGATTGACCAATTCGATCCCGATCGAGGCGGAATTGACGTCGTCGATTCCGCGCCAATGCGCCTGGCCGGCATGCCAGGCGCGCTTATCCTCGGCGACGAGGCGCACGATTTGGCCGTCTTCGGTGATCAGATAATGGCTGGAAACCTTGGCGGCGGGATCGGTCAATCGCTGGATCGCGGACGCCGCGTCGACCATGCCGGTATAATGAAGCACGATGATGCTGATCGGCAGCTTGCGCTCGTCGAAATTCGGCGAGGGGCGCTCGGTGATGCCGTGGGTCATTGCGCGAGGGCATAATGGCTATGCCGCGCTACGCCAGCAAAATCCGGGATCGCCGGATCAGCAGGCGGAGGCGCAGCCGGGCGGGAAACCCAGCTGCATCCCTGCTTCAGATGTCGGTGCCTTCCTGGCGGCCGGTATTGCCCGACTGATCAGCCTGATTCGACTGGCTGCCGTCACTGCCCTGGCCGCTGCGACCGCTATTGGCATCGCCCTGCTGGCCTGCCTGATTATTCCGCTGCTGCTCGAGCTGGGTATCGCGATCCTGCTGCTGGTTGCGGTCAGCGCCCTGGCCGCCCTGGCCGCCGGTCTGGCCGGCGCCTTGCTGGCCGCCCTGGTTGTTGCGCTGCTGTTCGAACTGCGTGTCGCGATCCTGCTGCTGGTTGCGATCGGCATTCTGGCCGCCCTCGCCGCCCGTCTGGCCGGCGCCTTGCTGGCCGCCCTGGTTGTTGCGCTGTTGTTCGAACTGGGTGTCGCGGTCCTGCTGCTGATTGCGGTCGGCGCTCTGGCCGCCCTGGCCCGCATTGGCGTTCTGATTATTATCCATGAAATCCACTCCTAGGTTCGGTTTGCCCGGTCCTGGATCAACGGTCCGAGCGGCCCGACGATCCGTCGAAGCTCGATTATCCGACGTGCCGTGCCCCGGATCGGTCGAGTGCGCGTAAGGCCAGGATTGGCTAGGCCAGGATCAACTGCATTTCCCGGAAGGCGCCGATTTCGGCCAGCCACAGGCGCGCTTCGCCGCCGCCGAGGATCAGCCAATAGGCCCCGGGCTCCGCAGCGGCCAAATCGCGCGCCGACGGCTCCGGCCGGCCGTTGGGATGCGAATGATAATAGCCGATCGGCAGCGGCCTCCCGCTGCGCGCGGCGCGCAACGCGGAGAACAATGCTGCCGGATCGAGCTCGAAACTCCGGTGCGGATCGGGAGCGACATTGGCGGCAGGCTCGGCGCGCTGGATGCAATCTTCGGTTCCGAACAGCAGCCCGCAAATCTCCACACTCGGCGTTGCCGCCGCCTCGGCGAGCAATTGCGCCATCACGTCGCTTGCGATCCTTACCTCCATCATGTTCTGCTAGCAGGCGCCGCAGACCTGCGCAGCAGCGGGCGACGCATTTTGGGAGGACGAGATGACGATTCGCTGGTTGGCACCCGCTCTGGCGGCCTTGTTAATCGCCGGCCCATCGCCGGCAGGCGCGCCGGCCCGAGCCGATCATGCCTCCCACGTGCGCATCGATCGGGCTCGCATCGACCGCGCGCTGGCCGCAATGATCGCGGACGGCCGCGCCGCCGGCGTCTCGGCGCTGATCTGGCAGGATGGGCGCGAGGCCTATTTCGGGACTGCGGGCATGGCCGATCGCGAAGCGGGCTTGCCGATGACGCGCGCGACGCAGGTGCAACTGTATTCGATGACCAAGCCGGTCACCGGCGTCGCGCTGATGCAATTGTGGGAGGCGGGCAAATTCCGGCTCGACGATCCGCTCGCGCTTTATCTCCCCGAATTCGCGCACATGCACGTTGCGGGCAAGGACGGTATCCTGCGCCCGGCGAGCCGGCCGATCCTGATCCGCGACATCATGCGTCACACCGCCGGCTTTGCTTACGGATCCGGCACCGACCCGGTCGATGAGCTCTTTCGCAGGGCAGACCCGCTCGGCCTGGACCACGACCTTGCCGAGATGGGCCGGCGCGTCGCCCGCCTGCCGCTGATGTTCGAGCCGGGGACGCAGTGGCGCTACAGCGTGGCGGTCGACGTCCAGGCGCTGCTGGTCGAGACTTTGAGCGGCGAGCCGTTCGAAGCCTATGTCCGCACCCATGTGCTTGACCCGCTCAGGATGACCGAGACCGGCTGGACCAAGCCGCAGGACCGCCTCCCCCGCCTCGCCGCCCTCTATCTGCGCCAACCCGACCGCCCGCTTACACGGCAGGCCGACGCGCTCACGCGCCAGGTCAATTTCGCGCCGCGCAAGCTTACCCCCGGCGGCTATGGCCTCGTCGGCCCGATTGACGATTATATGCGCTTCGCGCGGATGTTACTGGCGGGTGGCGTCTTGGATGGCGCGCACATCCTCAAGCCATCGACGATCCGCCTGATGGCAACCGACCAGCTCGATCCCGCCGTCACGGCGCGCTATTTCCTGCCGGGCAAAGGCAATGTCGGTTTTGGGCTCGACTTCGCGGTCCGCGTTGGGCCTGCCCTTGCGCCCGCGGAAAATCGCGGCACGACCGGCGAATTCTTCTGGGACGGCGCCGCATCGACCTTGTTCTGGGTCGACCCGGCCAACCGGCTTGCCGCGGTCTTTTTCGCCCAGACCAGGCCCAATGACGAACGGCTGCATCGCGATTTCAGACGCGCCGTCTATGGCGACGATTATAATCAAGCGGTGGAAGGGGGCGGCGTCGCGCGCCCTTGAAAATACGCCGCAACGCACCATATCGGGTACAGTGGACGCGGGGGTGTCAATCAAACATGCGGCAATGCCGCCCGAAATGGCCGGTTGGCGTCTCGACCGGGCGCTGGCGGTGGCCATTCCCACTCTGTCGCGCGAGCGGCTGAAAAGCCTGATCTCGGCGGGCGCGGTCACGGTTGGGGACCGGGTCGTACGCGATCCGGCGGCCAAGGTGATCGGCGGCAGCGCCGCGATCGTGGCCGTCCCCGATCCGACGCCGGCCCATAATCTGGCGCAGGACATTCCGCTCGTCGTCGCGTTCGAGGATGAACATCTGATCGTCGTCGACAAACCGGCGGGGCTGGTCGTCCATCCGGCCTGTGGCAATCTCGACGGGACGCTGGTCAACGCGCTGCTGCACCATTGCAAAGGCTCCTTGTCGGGCATTGGCGGGGTCGAGCGCCCCGGCATCGTCCATCGCATTGACAAGGATACGTCGGGGCTGATGGTCGCCGCTAAGACGGATCGCGCGCATGCCGGCCTTGCCGCGCAATTCGCGGACCATTCGATCGACCGGCGCTACAAGGCGATCGTCTCGGGCCGGCCGAACCCTGCACAGGGCCGGATCGAAGGCAATCTCGGCCGCAGCCCGTCCAATCGCAAGAAGATGGCGATCGTCGGCCCGGGGCAAGGCAAACATGCTATAACCCACTATAGGACGCTCCAGGCGCTTGACGCGGCCGCCTTGGTGGAATGCCGGTTGGAGACCGGGCGCACCCATCAGGTGCGCGTGCATATGGCCTCGATCGGCCACGCTTTGCTGGGCGACCAATTTTACGGCGGGGCTGCGCGCCGCCATCGTGACCTGCTAGCGCGGCTTGGCTTCGCGCGTCAGGCGCTCCACGCGGCGCGGCTCGGCTTTCGCCATCCGGTGACAAGCCAGGCTTTGTCGTTCGAAAGCAACATGCCGGCAGACATGCAGGAACTGTTCAGCCATCTTTTGGTATAAATCACTGAGACGATAGGTCAGGGCTGACGACCTATCGGGACCCAAGCGGTCCAGGGAGAATTGAGTATCATGGCCAGCGGCAAAAATTCGGTGGCAACCATCCCGGCACTGGGCGGCGAGGCGAGCCTCAACCGCTATCTGTCGGAAATCCGCAAATTTCCGCTCCTCCAGCCGGAGGAGGAATATATGCTCGCCAAGCGCTTCCAGGAACATGGCGATCCTGAAGCGGCGGCGAAGCTCGTCACGTCGCACCTGCGACTCGTAGCCAAGATCGCGATGGGCTATCGTGGTTATGGCTTGCCCGCGTCCGAGCTCATCTCGGAAGGCAATATTGGCCTGATGCAGGGCGTGAAGAAGTTTGAGCCCGATCGCGGCTTCCGCCTCGCGACCTATGCGATGTGGTGGATCCGCGCCTCGATCCAGGAATATATCCTGCGCTCGTGGAGCCTGGTGAAGATGGGCACGACGGCTGCGCAGAAGAAGCTGTTCTTCAACCTGCGCCGCATGAAGAGCCAGATCGACGCCTTCGAAGACGGCGATCTCAAGCCTGAGCATGTCACCAAGATCGCGACCGATCTCGGCGTCAGCGAGGAGGACGTCACCTCCATGAACCGCCGCATGGCGATGGGCGGCGATACGTCGCTCAACGTCATGGTCGGCGAGGATGGCGACGCGCAGTGGCAGGATTGGCTGGTCGACACCGATCCGCTGCAGGACGAACGCCTCGCCGATGCGCAGGAAAAGGATGTCCGCCACGACATGCTGAGCCAGGCGATGGATGCGCTCAACGATCGCGAGAAGCATATCCTCGCCGAACGACGTCTGGCCGACGATCCCAAGACGCTGGAGGAACTCTCCCAGGTCTATGGCGTCAGCCGCGAACGCGTCCGCCAGATCGAGGTCCGCGCTTTCGACAAGCTGCAAAAGGCGATGATGCGCATCGCCGGCGAGAAGCGCTTGCTGCCGGCGATGGCCTGAGTAGCCTTACCGAAGTACCGAAGTCCTGCCGTCACCCCAGCGAAGGCTGGGGTCCATGACTATTGCCCAGAGAATTGTCGGGATGGATCAGATAGATGGATGCCAGCCTACGCTGGCATGACGGCAAGGCTTAAAACTTCTCAGTAACTCCAAAATATAATTCCACGTCCGGCGAGGCATGGTTCAGACCAGCCTGCGCGCCGGCGTCGAACTGCAGCCTGTCTTTCGGCTGATAGGCGACGTAAACCCCTCCCAGCGCCTGACTCGAATGACCGGACGGATCGCGATCGCGAATGACCTGCGCCTCCACCGACATATTCCATTTCTCGCTGAGCTTGACGCCCAGCCCGGCGGCGCTGCCATAGGCGGTGTGGCGGCCGTTGCCATCTTCGTCGACGGCGGCATCCACCTCCGGTGTGATCTCCAGCTTGAGCTGATCGGAAAGATCGTAATTGACCGGGATCAGCAGGCCCGCGCTCCAGTCGCCCGCGCCTACCTGATGGCGGCCGGTCGGCAGTGTCGCATAAGGAAGCAGCGCCACGGAAAAGCCGTCCCCGTCAGGATGCGTCACACTCTGCTTCAACCCCAGCGTTACGTCACCGATTCCCGACGATTTGCTGACCGAACCGCTAATCCGATCCCGGATGCGCACATGGCCGTAAGCAGTCCACTCAAGCCTGAGCTCGGTGGTGTCGCCGATGCCGTAGCGAGCGAGAACGTCGCCCGCGAGCAGCGTGTCGGTGCGAGTGTCGGGCTGCTTGTCGAGCGTCCAGTCGCCCACGCCCGCCTCGATCTGCAAATGTCCCTGATCGACGATGCAGGGCGGAGTATCGAGCCCGGGCCGTTCGGAGCAAAGCTCGCGCAACTGATCCGCCGCCGAGGCGGGCGCGCCGGCGAGGAGTGCGGCGACGGCAAGCAATGCTTTCATGAGGATCGTCCCGATGATGTCGGCGCTGCAACGAGCCGCGTCATCGCCCGTTCCAGCACGCGATTCCATTCGCTAGAGCGAGCCCATGGCCCCTATCGCGCGCTCGCGCCGTCCCGCCCGTCGTCGCTCCTGGCTCCGCCGCATCCTCGGCTGGATCGTGCGGCTCGTCCTCGGCTTCATCCTGCTGTCGCTGCTGATGGTCGCGATCTACCGCTTCGTGCCGCCGCCGATCACGCTGACGCAGATCGGCGACATCACCGAAGGCCATTCGCTGCACAAGGACTGGATGCCTCTATCGGCGATGGATCCCGATATGGCCCGCGCCGCGATCGCGGCCGAAGACGGCAATTTCTGCACCCATCACGGCTTCGATCTCAAGGCGATCGAGAAAGCCTTCAAGGCCAACGAGGCGGGTCGCAGGCTGCGCGGCGGCTCCACCATCAGCCAGCAAACCGCCAAGAATGTCTTCCTGTGGCAAGGGCGCTCTTACCTGCGCAAAGGCCTGGAAGCGTGGTTCACCGTGCTGATCGAGCATCTGTGGGGCAAGAAAAGGATCATGGAAGTCTATCTCAACGTCGCCGAGACCGGCATCGGCACCTACGGCGCCAATGCGGGATCGCAGCGTTACTTCCATCACGATGCCAGCCGCCTCAGTCCAACCGAAGCGGCGCGGATCGCGGCGATATTGCCGCAGCCTGCCGAACGTGCGGCAATCGCCCCGCAAGGGCGGGTGCTGCGCTACGGCAACCGTCTGGTACGGCGCGTCGGCATCGTCCAGCGGGGCGGCTATGATCGCTGCCTGCGCTGAGGCAGTTTGTTCTGCCTCGGCGGGATGACGCTCGCAGAAACTTCCGTCATTGCGAGCGAAGCGAAGCAATCCAGTTATGCGTGCCTGGATCGCCGCGGCGCCTCTGGCGCCTCGCGATGACGGCTTCCTAGTCTTAAAACGGCAGCTTGAAACCCGGCGGCAGCGGCAGACCTGCGGTCATCTTGCTCATCTCGGCATTGCCGGCGGCATCGGCCTTGGCGCGCGCATCGTTGATCGCAGCGGCAACCAGATCTTCCAGCATCTGCTTCTCGGATGGCTGCAGCAGGCTGTCGTCGATCTCCACGCCAAGGATACGACCCTTGGCGGTCGCCTTGATCTTGACCAGCCCGCCGCCGGCGGCGCCCTCGACCTCGATCTTGTCGAGGCCTGCCTGCGCATCGCTCATCTGCGACTGGATGTTCGCAGCCGCTTCCTGCGCGGCTTTCATCAGTTCGTTCATGTCCATTATGATCCGCTCCGTACCTCTTCGATCAATTCTGCATCCGGGAAAACCGAACGCACCGCGGCGACCATCGGCGCATTGAGTATCTCGTCGCGCGCCGCCTGGGCCGCCGCCTGCTCCTTTTCACGCATGCTCGGCCGCCCGATGCCTTGCGAGACGGTGATCGTCCACCGCACGCCTTCCTCGCCGAAGCGCGGATTGAGGCAATTCTGCAGCTCCTGCGCGAAGGCGGCATTGATGGCATTATGCTCCATCAGCATGATCTCGGGCGGCTCGAAGCGGATCACCCGGGCATCCTCGAAGCAGGCGGCCAGCCGGCGCGCGCCCTTGGCGACGAGCATGTCGTGAAATTCCTGTGGCGTTGCCGGCAAGACCAGCAGCGGCGCCTGAGGCGAGGGAGCGGCAGGCGCAGGCGTCGCGGCCGCGGCAATGGTTTCCCCGCTTTGCAGCCGCCGCGCCAGCTCGCCGGGATCGGGCAATTGGCTGGCATGCACCACGCGCAGCAGCGCCATCTCCGCGGCCTCGCGCGGCTGCGGTGCGGCCAGCACCTCGCCATGCCCCTTGAGCAGCAGCTGCCACAGGCGGTGGAGCGTGGCGTAGCCCATCCGGCTTGCCCAATCGGCATAGGCTTCGCGCTCTTCATGACTGAGCGCGGGATCCTCCGATCCGCCCGCCTTGGAACGCGTGATCCCGTGCACCACTTCCAGCAGGCCGCGCAGCAAGGCGGTCGGCTCGACGCCCAGCGAATCCTGCTGCTCGACCGCGGCAAGTACGCCGGGCACATCGGAAGCCAACATCGCGGCGAACAGCCGCCGGATCGCGCCGCGATCGGACAGGCCGAGCATGTCGCGGACCTGATCCGCCCGGACGCCGCTACCGTCCATCCCGGCATGCGCGATCGCCTGATCGAGGATCGAGAGGCCGTCGCGCGCCGATCCTTCCGCCGCGCGCGCGATCAGCGCCAGTGCCTCGGGCTCCGCTTCGACATGCTCCGCCTGCGCGACGTGCGCGAAGTGCGTAGCCAGCAGATTGGCGGGAATACGTTTGAGATCGAAACGCTGGCAGCGCGACAATACCGTCACCGGCACCTTGTTCACCTCGGTGGTGGCAAACAGGAATTTCACGTGCGCCGGCGGTTCCTCCAGCGTCTTGAGCAGCCCGTTGAAGGCCGCCTTCGACAGCATGTGGACCTCGTCGATGATGTAGACTTTGTAGCGCGCCGACACCGCCGAATAGCGCACGGCCTCGATGATCTCGCGGACGTCGTCGATGCCGGTATGGCTCGCGGCGTCCATCTCGACCACGTCGATATGGCGACCCTCGGCGATGGCGACGCATGGCTCGCATATTCCGCATGGATCGATGGTCGGGCCGCCCTGCCCGTCCGGGCCGATGCAGTTCAATGCCTTGGCGATCAGCCGCGCGGTCGATGTCTTGCCGACGCCGCGCACGCCGGTGAGCAGGAAGGCATGCGCCAGCCGGTCCCGCTGGATCGCATTGCCCAGCGTCTGGACCATCGCGTCCTGCCCGATCAGCTCGGAAAAACGCTGCGGCCGGTATTTGCGCGCGAGCACGCGATAGGCGGCGGATGGCTGCGGCTGCGGCGGTTCGTCGAGGTTGAGGGAGTCGGCCATTGTCTCCCTATTTAGGGGGCGGCGGCCGCTTTGTCGAAGCGCGAGTGGCGATGCGCCGAAGCGCGACACATCGATCATTATCGATCATTGCAGGCGCGTCCGTTCCAGATGACCAAGCTTGTCGGGATTGCGCATGACGTAGATCGCACGAATCTGGTCGCCCTCGATCAGCAGGGCGGTGGTTTGCAGAATACCGTCGGCTTCGCGTGTTACGAAGCCCGGCAGGCCATTGACGAAACCATAGCTGACGACCGCTGACATGCCTTTAGCGTAGAAGCGCACCAGTGACCCATGCAGCTTCATGACGGCGCTGATACCGTGGATCGGCTTGATCCCGGCGACACGTTTGCCGCCGCCGTCGGAATAGACCGCCACGTCACGCGCGAGCATGGTTTGCAGCGTCCCCATATCGCCGGTCCGCGACGCACTGAAGAAAGCTGCCGCGATCTCCAGGCCGTGCTTCTTTTCGATCGGGAAGCGCGGCCGCTCTGCGCGCACATGGTCCCGCGCCCGGGCTGCAAGCTGGCGACAAGCGGCGGGATCGCGGTCGATCGACCGCGAAACCTCGTCGAAGCCGAGCCCGAATACGTCGTGGAGCAGAAACGCCGCGCGCTCCAACGGCGACAGGCGATCCAGCGCTACCAATAACGGCAAGGTCACGTCTTCGGCCGGATCGTCCTCGACGACCGGTTCGGGCAGCCATTCGCCGACATAATGTTCGCGTCGCACGCGTGCCGATTTCAGTTGGTCCAGGCAGAGGCGCGTGACGACGCGGCGCAGGAATGCCTCGGGCTCGCGCACGGCGTCCCGGTCGGCATCCAGCCAGCGTAGGAAAGCGTCCTGTACCACGTCTTCCGCATCCGCGACCGAACCCAGCATGCGATAGGCGACGCGGATCAGGCGCGGGCGCAGCGGATCGAACGTCTCCGCTGCGCCCGCGTCGGTCATGCCGCCGCTTTCCGGGGGTGCGGTAGGGCGTGCACGGCACGAAAGCCGACGCCGAAGCGGTTCCAGGCGTTGATGATCCCGATCAGCATGGTGAGCTTGACCTGCTCCTCCGGCGTGAAATTTGCCTGCAACTCGGCATAGACGCTGTCCGGCGCTGCTGTCTCCGGCAGAAGCGTCAGCGCCTCGGTCCACGCCAGCGCGGCGCGCTCGCGATCGGTATAAAGCGGCGATTCCTGCCATGCCGCGAGCATGGTGAGCCGGAGCTCGTTCTCGCCCGCCTCGAGGGCTTCACGTGTGTGCATGTGCAGGCAGAAGGCGCAGTGGTTGATCTGCGATGCGCGGATCTTGACCAGCTCGGCCAATGAGGGCTCGACGCCGTCCTTGGCCATCGCGGTGCTGAAATCGACGAATGCCTGCATCTGCTGTGGCGCTGCGACGAAGGGGATCAAACGCGGTTTCATGTCGGTCTCCTGTGTTGGACGGAGACCTGACGAGGTACCGCGGCACGATGTGACATGCTGCGCGAATTTTTTGCTAGATCCTCCCCCGCCAGGGGGAGGTGGCGCCGCAGGCGACGGAGGGGGCGGCAGCGCTCCAGGCGCAGGCGGCGCGGTGAGCTCTTTGTCGAACGTCGAGGGACACCGATGCCCTCCCCCTCCGTCAGGCTGCGCCTGCCACCTCCCCCTGGCGGGGGAGGATTGTGGAGGACGCATGTCCTTTCGAACTGTCGGATTTTCGGGCCACTCGCTACGCGGGCGTCGCTGCAAAATGGTGGGAGCCGGAACGACCCGACGAGAAATCGTTGTGGCTGCTTCCTTCCGGATCTGACCAGGTTGGCGACGACGCCGTCCGCCCGACTCCCGCGCGCCATATGGTGGAGCCGTGGCATCATGGCAAGCCGCCAAGAAGCCGCCGGTATGGAGCGTTTCGCCTGGACATATATGGACGTTACGCGACTGATCGCACACACTTGCCCAGCGAAAATCAGAGTCGGACGCTGAGGAGGATATATGTCCGTTCTACCCCCACCTCCTCCGATAGTGGTCAGGGCGGACGCGCCCCCGGGGCCGGCGCGCATCGCGGAAATCGTTTCGTTTCAATCGAGTGCGGCCAGCTGCGAAGGTCAGCCTGTAACGGCTATGCGGCTCGAGAAGCCGTTCCCGATGGGGAATATACGCTTCGACGCCGGTGCGCCTTTGGCGCCCTCCGCATATCGCCTGACATTCGATATCCAGGCGGACGGTCGACCGCACGGCATCCGCATCAGTGGGGCCACCGCTTACTCGCGCTACGACACCAACGGGCAGGATGTGGCGGCAGCCCTCGCGGCGTCGCGCTTCGCGGCGGCCGAGCGCCGGGGCTGCTCCGTCACCTATACCAAAAGCCACGTGCCGATCGCGGATGCACCGATCGCCCTGGTTTACGAGACGGCAAGCATGCCAACCCAGGGTGCGGCGGCGCGCGACCTGTTCGCCCGCGCACGCCCGGCCGCAACGAATTGCCCATCCAATCCAGGCGCTCCCTTGCGACTCAATTATCCCGACTTCGATGCCATCGCGCAGGAACCCGCGACCCGTTCCTGGACCTTCCTTGCTTTCGACGTGGACGCGCGCGGGCGCACAAGAAACGTGCGGGTGCTGGGATCGTCGGGAAAAGCCGAACTCGACCGGGCCGGCGTCCAGGCCATCAGGGAGAATCGCTACGCGCGCGGCAGCAGCTATCGGGGCTGCATATTCTATTTCTTTCGAAACGGCCCGTCGCTGCCCTCACCTGACTTTCCGCCCGATACGCCCGCAGAGACCGACGACCTGGCCGCCTGTTCGATCGATCGAAAGACGATCGCGGGCCTTGCGAACGGCAGCGCCTTTCCACCCGCATTCCTGCAGCGAAAGATCGAGGGGGTAGCGGCCTTGCGCTACGACACCGCCCCTTGGGGCGCGATCGGCAACATCAGGATATTGGAGGCGGAGCCGGCGGACGCATTCGGCGAGGCCGCGCGCGACTCGCTGGTCAACGCCAAGGTCAACGAGAACGACGTCGGACATCGCGGCTGCGTCACCCGTTTCCGCTTCAAGCTGCCATCGTCCGCCGGCCATACTGGATAAAGGACGCTGTATCGGCCGCTCCGCTGCCGCTGTGCCAAACAAAAGGGCGGCAGGACCAGGTCCGCCGCCCTTCGCTATCTTCGTTGAGACCGTGCTTACTTGGGCGCGAGCACCATCAGCATCTGACGGCCTTCCATGCGCGGGAATTGCTCGACCTTGGCGACCTCGGCGGTATCCGCCTGGACGCGCTGGAGCACCTGCATGCCGAGCTGGCCATGTGCCATCTCGCGGCCGCGGAAGCGCAACGTGCACTTCACCTTGTCGCCCTCGCCGATGAACTCGAACACCTTCTTCATCTTGGTGTCATAGTCGTGATCATCGATGTTCGGACGCATCTTGATCTCCTTGATCTCCTGCGTCTTCTGGCTCTTGCGGGCGATGTTGGCCTTTTTCTGGGTCTCGTATTTGAACTTGCCGACATCGAGGAACTTGGCGACCGGCGGATCGGCGTTCGGGGACACCTCGACCAGATCGAGCCCGATCTCCTGCGCCTGCGCCATGGCTTCGCGCGTATACATCACGCCCAGATTTTCGCCGTTCTCATCGATCACCCGGACCTTCTGGCTCTGGATGAACTCGTTGAAACGGGGGCCGTTAAGCGGCAGCGGCGGCGCACCCAGCGGGCGGCGCGGCGTCATGGGCGGTGGTATAACGCATTCTCCTTTGGCGGCGGGATGCCGGCACCTCTCCAATATAGAGGCGTTGGCGGCTTTTTGAAAGACGTGCGCTTCAAGGCTCGATCCGCGTCGCGAGCGGGCGACACTGCCGCGCGGCGCTTGATCATTCCTCGGTACGGATAAGTACCGCCTCGCCGATCAGCAGGAACAGCAGGAATGGCGCCCAGGCGGCCAGCAACGGCGGATAAGCGCCGATATTGCCCATCGCGAGCGCGAAATTATCCGCCACGAAATAGGTGAAGCCGAGCGCCATGCCGATGACCGCGCGCACGAACAGCGCGCCGGATCGGGCCAGGCCAAAGCCCGCGACCGCCGCCAGCAGCGGCATCAGCACGACCGACAAGGCGCCGGAAATCTTGTGCCACAACACCGTGTCGAGCGCGACGGTGGGGCGGCCAGCGGCACGCAGATCGCCGATGGCCTGCGCCAGCGCACGGAAGGAGAGGCCGTCCGGGTTGACGGTCGCAAGCGTGAAGCGATCCGGAGAAACGCCGCGCCCGATCGTCACATTCTGTCGATTGACAACGCGCCCGCTGGCAACGTCGAAAATACGCGCCTCGCGCAGCTGCCATCCGCCGCCACCATAGGTCGCGCGGGGGGCGCTGACGATCGCGCCCAGCCGGTCTCCCTGGCGGTCATAGAGCCGTACGTCGCGTAGCACCGTTGCGGAGCCGCGTCCGCTGGCCTGGGCGGCATGGATCAGGTCCTCGCCCGCCCGCACCCAGACATTGCTGACCACGCCGTGCGACTGCGGGATCGGGCCGTAATCGACGTCCTGCCAGGCGGACAGGACGTTGGTGGCGCGGGCGACGACATGATCATTGAACCAGAAGGAGATGCCCGCGATCGCCAGACTCGCCACGATCAGCGGGGCGAGGATCTGATGCGCCGAAATGCCGGCCGCCTTCATCGAGATGATCTCGCTATTCTGGTTGAGCGTCGCGAGCGTGATCAGGGTGCCGAGCAGCACCGAGAATGGCAGGAAGCGCGACACGATCTGCGGCAGCCGCAGCGAGACATAATACCATAATTGCGCATCGCCGTTACCCGGCACGGCCAGGATATCGCCCGATTCGCCGAGCAGATCGAGCGCCAGCAGGATCACGGCCAGCGCGGCAAGCACCGCGAAAGACCGCACCACGAACAGCCGCGCCATATACCAGCTGATGGTGCGCGATGCGAAGAAGTTGACGTTGATCTTCACGCGGCGGCCTTCTTGCGGTTGGCGCGCGCCAGCCAGCGTTTGGCGACCGTTCCGAGCTTGGCGAATTGCCGCTCGAGCGCGCCGATCGGCTGCCCGCCCGGCACCATCGCCAGCGTGCGATACATCCACCAGATCAATGCCGCGAAGATCAGGAACGGGGTCCACAAGGCGATCACCGGATTGATGTGCCCGCGACCGCCCAACGCTTCGGCATATTCGTTGATCTTATAATAGGTCACGATCATCACGATCGACAGGAAGACGCCCAGCGCGGAGGTCGAGCGCTTGGGCGGGACCGCCAGCGCCACCGCCAGCAATGGCAGCAGCAACATGGTCGCGACTTCGGTCAGCCGGAAATGGAACTCGGCGCGGCTCTTGGCGCGATCGGCTTTTTCGCCGGCGGCCTTTCCCGACTTCACCAGTTCGGGAATGGTCAATTCGTCGCGCCCGCCGCGCTGCCGGAAGGCTTCCTCCTTGGGCAGATCGATCGGCAGATCGTGACTCTCGAAGCCCAGCACGCGCGGCACCGGGAAACCTGGGGCATTGTGCACCAACGTGCCGTTGTGGAGGCGGAAGATGATCGTGTTGGGATCGTCGGTCGCCATGAAGCGGCCCTGCTCCGCGGTCACCGCCAGCTCCTTGCCCTGCTGGCCTTGTGCCATCACGAAAATCCCGGACAGCTGGCGCCCATTCTCCTGGCTGCGCTCGATGCGAACCGTCATATTCTTGCCGAGCTTGGTGAACTCGCCGACCTTGATCGAGGCGCCGAGCGCGCCCGTGCGCAATTCGTAGCGCAGCCCTTCATAAGCATAGCGCGAATAAGGCTGGAGGAAGCCCACGATCGCCAGGTTGATCAGCGCCGCCACGATCGCATAAGCGTAAGGCACGCGCAGCAGCCGGCGATAGCTGAACCCGCAGGCCAGCAATACGTCGAGCTCGGACGATGTCGCCAGCCGCCGGAAGGCGAGCAGGATGCCCAGCATCAGCCCGATCGGGATGCCGAGCGACAGATATTCCGGGATGAGGTTGGCGAGCATCCGCCACACCACGCTCACGGGTCCGCCTTCCTGCGCGACGAAGTCGAACAGGCGCAGCATCTTCTCGAGCAGCAGCAGCATGGCCGCGATCACCAGACTTGAGATCAGCGGCACGGCGATCAGGCGCGCGAGATAGCGATCGACGAGACCCGAATTCAAATTGCCGACGCTCCGTCACCATGTTCTGGCCGCATTCACGACCGATCTGCCATCGCATGGAGGCGAATATCGCCCGGCGCCAGCTGGCCGGGCCTATAGCTTCCAGGAGTATCGAGGTCATGTTGAAATTCGTACCCCTTGTTGCGGGCATGATCGCCGCCACCGCGCCCTTGGCACCGGTCGGCGCAAATGTGCTCGGGCCGCATGCGCAGGATTGCACGGGCGGCAAGCCGGCCATGCTCGTCCATGTGCAGGGGCTGAAATCGCGCGGCGGCACCATCCGGGTACAATCCTATGGCGGCGACCCCGCCAGCTATTTCGAGAAGCATGCCTATCTGGAGCGGGTCGAGGTGCGCGTGCCGGCCACCGGAGCGATCGACGTCTGCATGCCGGTCCCCCGCCCGGGCCTCTATGCCGTGTCGGTACGCCACGACGCCAATGGCAATGGCGGCGCCGACATCCGCCAGGACGGGGGCGGCTTCTCGGGCAATCCGAGCATTTCGCTGTTCGACGCGATGTTCAAGCGCAAGCCCAACCCCAGCCAGGTGCAGGTGCGCGTCGCGGGCTTGACCAAGGTGCCGGTGACCCTGAACTACGTGCGCGGCGCCAGCGTCGGCCCGGTCGGCGGCGGCCAGTAAGGAAATCGATGATCCGGATCGCGCTTCTCTCCAATCCGCGCTCGACGGGCAATCGTGCCATGCTGCCGCGCGTCCGCAGCTTCTGCGCGCAGCATCCGGAAATCTTCCATTACGAGGTCGAGCATGTCGATCAGATCGGCGCCGCGCTCGAGACCATCTCGCGCGTCGATCCGGTCGTGCTGGTCATCAACGGCGGCGACGGCACCGTCCAGGCGACATTGACCGAACTCTATCATGGCGACCATTTCAACTGCGCGCCGCCGCCGGTGGCGGTGCTGCCCAACGGCAAGACCAATCTGATCGCGCTCGATCTGGGCGCGACCGGCGACCCGATCGTGGCATTGGAGCGCGTGCTCGAGATCGCGCATGACGATATCGCCAGCCACATCATCACGCGCGAGCTGATCGCGCTGACGCACGAGGTCGATGGCGTCAGCGACGGATTGAAGCCGGTGCTCGGCATGTTCCTCGGCGGCGCCGGGCTGACCGACGTGCTGCTCTATTGCCGCAACAAGGTCTATCCGCTCGGCCTGCCCAATTGGCTGAGCCACATATTGACCGCCTTCGCGCTGATGGCGTCGGTGATCTTCGGCATCCGCGCCGCCTTCCTGCCCGAGCGGCCAAGCTCGGTGAAGGTGTCGCTGATCCGCCAGGGCGCCATCCAGGGCCGTTTCTCGGTGCTGATCGTGACGACGCTCAAGAAATTGCTCATCGGCGCCGGCGTGTCGGGCGGCCATAGCGGCGCCCTCCAGCTGATGGCGATCGATCAGAATCCGATGGCGCTGATGCGCGCGTTGGTCGCCGGTCTGCTCGGCAAGCTCGGCAGCGGCATCCTGACCGGCGTGCATGTTCGGCGCGGCGACGAGATCCGCATCGAAGGCGATCGTTCGAGCGTGATCCTCGATGGCGAGATCTTCCAGGCCGGTGTCGGCCGTTCGATCGTGCTGCGTCCGACCGATCCCCTGCCGTTCCTCCGCCTGGCGGCGTGACCCAGCCGACGCGATCTTCGTCCCTGCCCGAGCTCAGGCAACTCGTTGCCGACGAGCTGTCCCTTCCGGTCGATCCGGCGGTCGCGAGGATGGCGGCGGCGATCGCGGCGAAACATCCCGGCGCCCGGGCAATCCTCTATTACGGCTCTACCCTGCGTGAGGCGCGGCTCGACGGGCTGATGCTCGATTTCTACCTGATCGTGCGCGACTATGCGCAAGCGTTCGGCGCCAGATGGCTGGCCGCGGCCAACCGCCTGCTGCCGCCCAATGTCTTCCCGTTCGAGCATGAAGGGCTGATCGCGAAATATGCGGTCCTGTCGGAGGCCGATTTCGCCCGCCTCGCCTCGCCCAGGACCCGCAGCGTCTCGGTCTGGGCGCGCTTCGCCCAGCCTGCCCGCCTGGCGTGGTCCGCGGATGAGGCGGCCCGCAACACGGCGACCGATGCGGTCGCGCGCGCGGCGCCGACCTTGCTCGGCGCGGCACGGCCGTGCGTCGCCGACAGCCTCGACCCGCTCGATTTGTGGCGCGAGGCGTTCGCGCTGACCTACGCCGCCGAACTGCGCGCCGAACGCCGCGGGCGCGCCGGATCGGTGGTGGATGCCGACGCCGATCGCTACCGCGCCTTCACCTTTCCCACGCTCGCGGCCGCACGCCTCGAAGCGCACATGGCGGACGGGCGCATCGTCTTCGATCGCCCGATGTCCGCGTGCGAGCGCAGCCAGGGCAAGCGCGCCTGGGCGCGCCGCCGCCGCGAGGGCAAGGCGCTGACGCTGCTGCGCCTCGCCAAGGCGAGCGCCACTTATGCCGGCGGGATCGACTATCTCGCTTGGAAGATCAGCCGCCATTCCGGGCAGCCGGTGGCTATCAAGCCATGGCAGCGGCGATGGCCGATCATGGGGGCGATTACCTTATTGCCCAGGCTGATCGCCCGCGGCGCGGTGCGCTAGCGCTCAGTTCGCGGCCTTGGCGAGATCCGCCTTCACGTGGCGGCGAATATCCTGCTGCTGATGCTCGGCCGTCTGCCGCGCCTGCGTCTTGTAAAGATTGGTCAGAAAGCTGCTGTCGAGCGCGGTCAGGCCCGCCGGGATCGGCTTGCCCAGATCGCGCGCGGTGAACAGCGACAGGACCGTGCCGGGATCCGAATAGACATGATCGAAGCGCGGCCGCGACAGGCTCACGAAGCCGAGGAAGTCGGCGAGCTGCCCCCAATTTATTCCGTCTAGCTTGGTGAGATCGACCACCGACACGGTGGTGGAAATGACCCGGAGGCTATTGGTCTTGATGCGGCTCGCGCTCGTGAGGTCCACCACCTTGTTCCAGTCCTGACCGAACCAGCGCACCGGATGCGGCGCCAGATAGGCCGCCTTCGTCCGCGCGGTGACCTCGCCGAAATCGATGTCCCCCACCAGTTCGGGGTGGCGCTTGATCAAGCCGGCCGTCACGGCGTCGGCATCCAGCGTGAACGCGATGACGATATCGGGAACGCAGTGCGGCGATTTGGCCGCGCCGAGCCCCACCTGGTCCGCCAATGCATCGATCCGCTCCTTGACGAACGCGGCGTGGACCGGCTCGAGCCCATAGATGCGCGTGCAGACCCGGCGGTCCCAACGCGCCATCTGATGTCCCGAACGCGACGGCGCGAATGTTTGCAGCATCTGATCGAGCTGTTTCTCGGCACGCCCCTCGACCACGACTTCATCGACGGGCTTGTCCTGCGCATCAGCCCCGGCAGGCCAGCCGGCCGCAAGGATGGCGGCCAAACACAGCAACGTCCGTCGAATCCGTATCCGCATGTGCGCGATATTATGATGCCGCTTTGCTTCTCGCCAGACGTTCGCACCCTTCCGGATAATTTTTCGCCAATTGCCGCAAGTCCGCCGCCATTTCACTTTTGCCGGAGGAATCCCTACCTGAGCGGCGATGAACAAGCGCGCCCGCGTCCTCCTGCTCAATGCCGCGCTCGGCCCGCTCGATTACCGCGTCGATCCGCAGCACGACGTCCAGCCGGGCTCGATCGTGCTCGCGCCGCTCGGGCCGCGCCAATTGGCCGGCGTGGTGTGGGAGCCGGAGCGAATGCCGTCCGACGCGGAGGTCGGCGACAACCGGCTGCGGCCGCTGGCGGGCGTCTACGATCTGCCGCCGCTCAAGGAGTCGCTGCGCCGCCTGATCGAATGGACCGCCGATTATTATCTCGCGCCGCCCGCCGCCGTGTTGCGCATGGCGCTCGCCTCCGCCTCGGCGCTCGACGGTGCGCGCACGATCATCGAATATCGCCCGACCGGCCACATTCCGCCCCGCCTCACCCCGCAGCGCGAACAGGCGCTCGAACGGCTGGAGAACCGCCAGGGCATCGTGCGCGAGCTGGCGACGATCGCCGACGTTTCGGACGCGGTGATCCGCGGCCTGGTCAAGGCCGGCGCGATCGAGCCGGTCGAGGTCCATGTCGACGACCCCTTCCCGATCCCCGATCCCGGCCATGCGCGACCCGATCTGTCGTCGGAGCAGGCCGCCGCCGCCGCGCGCCTGACCCACGCGGTGGAGGCACGGGAGTTCGCGCCGATCCTGCTCGACGGCGTCACCGGCTCCGGCAAGACCGAAGTCTATTTCGAAGCGGTCGCCGCCGCGATCCGCGCCGGCCGCCAGACGCTCGTCCTGCTCCCCGAAATCGCTTTGACCGAACCCTTCCTCAAGCGCTTCGCCGAACGCTTCGGCTGCGCGCCGGTGGCGTGGCATTCGGACCTGCGCCAGTCGCAGCGCCGCCGCGCATGGCGCGCCATCGCCAGCGGCGAGGCTTTGGTGACGGTCGGCGCGCGCTCCGCCTTGTTCCTGCCCTATCGCGATCTCGGCCTGATCGTCGTCGACGAGGCGCACGAGGCCAGCTTCAAGCAGGAGGACGGCGTGATGTATCACGCCCGCGACGTCGCCGTGATGCGCGGCAGCTTCGAAAGCGTGCCCGTCATCCTCGCCTCGGCCACGCCGGCGATCGAGACGCGCCAGCAAGTCGCGCAGGGCCGCTATGAGGAGGTAAAATTGCCGGTCCGCTTCGGCGGCGCGACCATGCCGGACATCGCCGCGATCGACCTGACGCAGGACCGGCCCGATCGCGGACGCTGGCTCGCGCCGACGCTCGTCAGCGCCGTCCACGAGACGCTGGAGCGCGGCGAGCAGGCTTTGCTGTTCCTCAACCGCCGCGGCTATGCGCCGCTCACCCTGTGCCGCCATTGCGGGCACCGCTTCAAATGCCCCAATTGCACCGCCTGGATGGTCGAGCACCGCCTGACCGCGCGGCTCGCCTGCCACCATTGCGGCCATGTCATGCCGCCGCCGCGCGCCTGCCCCGAGTGCAAGGAGGAGGATGCTCTCGTCGCCTGCGGACCCGGCGTCGAGCGCATCGCCGACGAGGTCGCCCTGCTCTTCCCCGACGCGCGCACCGCGATCGTCACCTCGGACACCTTATGGTCGCCCGCCAAGGCCGCCGAGTTCGTCCACAAGATGGAAGCGGGCGAGATCGACATCGTCATCGGCACGCAATTGGTGACCAAGGGTTATCATTTCCCCAACCTCACTTTGGTGGGCGTGATCGACGCCGATCTCGGCCTGTCGGGCGGCGATCTGCGCGCCGCCGAGCGCAGCTTCCAGCAGATCGCCCAGGTCGCCGGCCGCGCCGGCCGCGGCGCCAAGCCGGGGCGCGTGCTGGTCCAGACGTTCGAACCGGGCGCGCCGGTGATTCAGGCGCTCGTATCGGGCGATGCCGACAGCTTCTACGAAGCCGAGACCGATGCCCGCCGCCACGCCGGCGCGCCGCCCTTCGGCCGCTTCGCCGGCATCATCGTCAGCTCGGAAAATCTGGACGAGGCGGTCGCCACCGCCAAGGCGATCGGCCGCGCCGCGCCGCGCGTCGACGGCATGCAGGTCTACGGCCCCGCCCCCGCCCCGCTCGCCATGCTCCGCGGCCGCCACCGGCAGCGCCTGCTGGTCCACGCGCGGCGGGCGCTGGATGTGCAGGATGTGATCCGCGACTGGCTCGGCCCGATCGAAAAGCCGCGCGGCGTGCGCGTCGCCGTGGATGTGGATCCCTATTCGTTTTTGTGAACGGGCCAGGTGTGTGCGCAGCATTGGCCGCTTTTGGGCCGCAGGCTGCCGGTCCGGTGCTGGTTCTCAACCCGGCCAAAGCGGACACTGGGGAAGCGACGCAATCCTGATCGGAAATGGCGGGTCAGTTTCGGGACGGCGCGAACCCCGATCCAAACGGATCGCTGAAACACGAGCCGATCTGCTGCCACGCCCCCGATGCTCGGTCGTCTCAGGGTGCTGGATCTGACTTGCCTAGGCCTGATGGCAACCTTGCGTGGGGCGCGGCGTTGACAGCGCATGGCTGAGGGCTCCCACGCGAAGACTCACGGCGCCGAGCGTGGACTGAAGCGCTTCGAAGGTTTCAGCGACGCGGTATTTGCCATCGCTCTCACCCTATTGATCGTCGAAATCAAGGTCCCTGGCTCTCCCGACGGCCCGCACGGCTACAGCAATCTGGCGAGGGCCATAGCTGAGCAATGGCGCGAGCATCTCGCGCTGGTGGTCTGCTACGGTGTGATCGGCGCATATTGGCTGCAGCATCATTATTCCGGACGCATCTACGCCAGAAGCGATCACTGGTTTGGCGCGCTCAACCTGCTGTTCCTGCTCGCAATCATTGTCATTCCCTACCCCGTCCGCGCCTGGTGCTTCCACCTCGGCACGCCGTTCGAGTCCACTGGAGCGGTAACCCTGGTCGCCGCGCTGGCGCTCACCGCCTGCACCTGGATGGGCAAATGGTTCTACGGAATGTCGGGGCGCCGGGTGATGGACGAGCGGCTCGCAGACGATTTCCTCCGGCAGATGACACGCCGCTACGGCATTGCGACCTTGGTTCAGATCGCCGCGGTTCCGGTAGCGGTCGCAGAACCGCGTGTCGGGGTGGCGCTGGCTATGCTGTGTCTCGCCTTCTTCCTGCTGCCGCAGCCCAAGCCGCGTTATAAGCCCGGCGAAGAGCCGGATGCCGAAGAGGTAACAGGCGACTAACTCAGCCGGCCGCGGCGACCAGCCCGCCGAGCGCGCGATCGAGATAGGGCGCGGTGCGGCTCGCCCGGCAGGCTGCGACCTCTGCCGGCGGGCCGCTCACGACGATCCGCCCGCCTCCGTCGCCGGCGCCGGGACCGATGTCGATTACCCAGTCGCTAGCCGCCGCCACCTTCATGTCGTGATCGACAAGGACGACGCTGTTGCCGGCGTCGACCAGCGCGTTCAGTTGGCCGAGCAGACGCTCGACGTCCGTTGGGTGAAGGCCGGTGGTCGGCTCGTCGAGCACATAGAGCGCGCCGCCGTGCTGGGCGCGCTGAAGCTCGGTGGCGAGCTTCACCCTCTGCGCCTCGCCGCCCGAAAACTCGGTCGCGGGCTGTCCGAGGCGGAGATAATTGAGCCCCACCTCGCGCAGCACCTTGAGCGACCGGCAGACATTGGGCGCGTCGTCGAAGAACGCCCAGGCGCCCTCGACAGTCAGCGCGAGCACGTCGGCGACGGTCTTGCCGCGATAGCGGATCTCGAGCGTCTGGGGGTTGTAGCGGGTGCCTTGGCAGGTCGGGCACGGGGCGTAGACGCTCGGCAGGAAGAGTAGTTCGACCATGACGAAGCCTTCCCCCTCGCAGCGCGGGCAGCGGCCCTTGGCGACGTTGAACGAAAAGCGGCCGGCATCGTAGCGGCGTTTGCGGGCCTCGGGCGTCGCGGCGAACAGCGCGCGGACATGGTCGAACAGGCCGGTATAGGTGGCGAGGTTTGAGCGCGGGGTGCGGCCGATCGGCTTCTGGTCGACTTCGATCAGCCGCCTGATCCCCTCCAGGCCGCCGACGATTCGGCCCTCGGTAGCACTGGCGGGCACGCCCTCCAGGGCGGCTTCGGCATCCGCCTCATCTTCGGCGCCAACCGGGGCGCCTAGCGCACTGGCGATCAGCTCGACCAGCGCCTGGCTGACCAAGCTTGATTTTCCCGATCCGGAGATTCCGGTGACTGTGGTGATCACGCCGAGCGGGATCGCGCAATCGACCTGCTTCAAATTGTTCCGCGAGACCCCTTCTAGCCTGAGCCAGCCGGCAGGCTCGCGCTTTCGGCTCGGCATCCCGCCGCCTTCGTCGAACAGATGGCGCCTTGTCTCGGACGCGGCGACCTTGCGCAGGCCCTCGATCGGCCCGCTATAGAGGATCTCACCGCCATGTTCGCCCGCGGCCGGGCCGACATCCACGATCCAGTCCGCGCGGCGGACGACGTCCATCTCATGCTCGACGACGAACAGCGAATTGCCGACCGCTTTCAGGCCGTCGAGCGCGCGCAGCAGCGCCTCGGTATCGGCGGGATGGAGCCCGGCGGACGGCTCGTCCATGACATAGACGACCCCGAACAGGTTGGAGACGACCTGGGTGGCAAGCCGCAACCGCTGCAGCTCGCCGGGCGACAGCGTCGGGGTGCTGCGCTCCAGCGTCAGATAGCCGAGGCCGAGGTCGAGCAGCACCGACAGCCGGCGGCACAGATCGCCGGCGATCCGCTCGACCACCAGCGCCTTTTCGGGGTGGGCCTTGCGCAGCGCCCTGAGCTTGCCGGCCTTAGCTTCGGCATAAGGCGCGAAGATCATCGAGAAACGCGCCATGGGCAGGCGGCTCATCTCGGCGAGGTCGAGGCCCTCGAAGCGCACCGACAGGGATTCGCGGCGCAATCTCTTGCCGTCGCAGACCGGGCAGAGCCGGGAGATCATGAAGCGCGCCGCGCGCTTCTTCATCATCGCGCTCTGGGTGGTCGCGTAGCTGTGGGTGACATGGCGCTTCGCGCTCGAGAAGGTGCCCATATAGGCCGGCTCGATCTTGCGGCGGAGCGCGCGCTGGATCTCGTCATGACTCCAGCCCGGATAGACCGGGACCTGAGGCTGTTCTTCGGTGAACAATATCCAGTCGCGCACCTTCTTCGGCAGGTTCCGCCACGGCGTGTCGACGTCGATGCCGCGGCTGATAAGGATGTCGCGTAGATTCTGGCCACCCCAGGCCATCGGCCAGGCGGCGACCGCCCGCTCGCGGATGGTCTTCGACGGGTCGGGCACCATCGAGGCTTCGGTGACCTCGTGGATCCGGCCGAGGCCGTGGCAGCGCGGGCACGCCCCCTCGACCGTGTTTGGCGAAAAGGACTCGGCATCGAGATGGGCTTGGCCCGGCGGATAGTCGCCAGCGCGCGAATAGAGCATCCGCAGCAGGTTGGAGAGCGTGGTGACGCTGCCCACCGACGAGCGCGTAGTCGGCGATCCGCGCTGCTGCTGCAGCGCCACCGCCGGCGGCAGCCCCTCTATCTCGTCGACCTCGGGCACTTCCATCTGGTGGAACAGGCGGCGCGCATAAGGCGAGACCGATTCGAGATAGCGGCGCTGGGCCTCGGCATAGAGGGTGGAGAAAGCGAGCGACGACTTGCCCGATCCCGACACGCCGGTGAACACCACCAGCGCGTCGCGCGGTATGTCAACATCGACATTCTTGAGATTGTGCTCGCGCGCGCCGCGAACGCGGACGAAGCCGGAGGCCTTGGTATCTCGCATGCGAACCTCCTGCACTCTGATACGCCCAAGCGTTCGCTTCGTTGCACGCCTACAGCATCGGAAGCCGGGACGGTCGCGGGCCGAGCGGGAACGCCGCGTCAATCCGGGCGAGTTCGGCGTCCGTCAGCCGCAGCGCGCCAGTACCGGCATTTTCGGCGGCGTGCTCGACGCTGGAGGCCTTGGGGATTGCGAACACCGATGGGTGCCGCACGAGGAAGCGCAGCGCCACCTGGCGCGCGGTCGCGCCATGGCTTGCCGCTATGTCCTCCATCACGAGGCCCCCCGGCGTACGCGGGCCCGGGAAGTCGCCATGGCCGAACGGGCTGTAGGCAACCACCGCGACGCCGTGTTCCACGCACCAGGGCAGCACGGCGTGCTCGATCGCCCGCTCACCGAGGTGATAGAGCACCTGATTGCAGGCAATCCGGCCCTTACCGCCGACTTTCCATGCGGCCTCCAGGTCGGCCACGTCGAAGTTACTGACACCCCAGGACAGGATCTTGCCCTGTTCGCGGAGCCGCTCGAAACCGGCAAAGGTTTCCTCGAGCGGATGCGAGCCGGGCCAGTGCAGGAGGTAGCAATCGAGCCTGTCCGTCCCAAGGCGTGCGAGCGAGCGCTCGCAGGCGGCAATCGTCCCGTTGCGGGAGGCATTGCTGGGGAGCACTTTCGAGACCAGGAAAACCTCGTCTCGCCGCCGCGCGATGGCCTCTCCGACCACGAGTTCGGCGTCCCCGTACATCTCGGCCGTGTCGATATGAGTCATGCCGAGATCGAGGCCGCGGCGAAGCGCAGCCACAGCCCTTGGACGGTTCGCGTCGTCAATGTACCAGGTACCCTGGCCGATCACAGCGACGTCGCGTTGCACGGTACCGAATGGGCGACGCTCTGTCAGCGCCGCGTTCCTCACTCTGGCACCTGCCCGCTGTCCCCGGGCAGCTTGTAGGCGAGGACATGGCCGTGCTCGATCTTGGGCATGCTCTCAAGCAGCTCGGGGGTGCGCAGGACCAGGGCGCGGCCGACCTTTCCTGCGAGATGAGCGAGACGTCCTGCATTGTCCGGGAAGGTGTCGAAGATCGCGAAGTCGTGATCGCCGAAGCGAAGCGCGTACCAAGTGGTTGTATCCGGTTCCTCCATCACCGCGGCTAGTCCGTCGCGGAGGAATGCTTCGACCTCGTCGCCCTTTCCGCCCTGCGCGGTGAGACGAACAAAAAGCGCTTTCACCACCGATGCCAGTTGTTCTTCGGCCATGGATCATCTCCTAAGGAGCTAGGCGGGCTAGCGCAGCCCAAGCGCGCGAAACCCAAGCATCTGGCTCGGCCGATCGTGACGGGTACGTGGGGAACGCCTCAGGTCTCGTCCTGGGGGCAGCTAAATCATCTGGACCTCCGACTCAGGTGAAAGGGATCCAGATAGCGCCCTGCCTGGGCATGACGTAGGCACAGCGGACAAATGGCTGCTTCCAGCTACGCGCCTCAATTCCGGTCGTTAGTGCCAACTTTCGGGAGCAGTCGCGGGCAGCAAAGTGACAGTCTACCGACGCAGGAAAGCTGCCTTATCGATCACGCAATATCCTTACCTGCGTCGGAATTGATGACATCTGTCACCCCTTTTCCCTGACGACGCGCACTGGTGCGCACCGTCCCTCTCCTCGATGAGCACGTGATCGAAGGAGCGAAAATATGGGCAGAGATCACATGCAGATCGTCGGGCAGCTCGAAGCTGTCTCTAAGAAGTTCGGCAGCTACACGGTGCTCGACGGCATCGACCTCGCGATCCGCGCCGGCGAAGTCACCGCCTTGCTCGGCCCTAACGGCGCCGGCAAAACCACAACCGTCGGCCTGCTCACCGGGCGGCTGACCGCGGACAGCGGCAAGGTCGACCTATTCGGGCTCGATCCATCGCGACCGCTCGCCCGCGCCCGGATGGGGGTCATGCTCCAGAGCGCCGGCCTACCCGACGTGCTCACCGTGCGCGAATTGGTGACGCTGCAATCGGGCTATTACCGCCGTCCCCGCGAAGTGTCCGAGACGATCGCCCTCGCCGGCCTCGAAGGCCTCGAAAAACGCGCCGCCGGTAGGCTCTCGGGCGGGCAGCAGCGTCGCCTTCATTATGCCCTCGCCATCTGCGGCCAGCCGGACCTGCTCGTCCTCGACGAGCCCACTACCGGCCTTGACCACGAAGCCCGCCGCCACCTTTGGACCACGGTCCGTGGGGAGGCCGACAGCGGCGCCGCGGTGCTGCTGACCACGCATTATCTGGAAGAGGCCGACGCCCTCGCCGACCGCATCGTCGTCATCGCCGAAGGCCGGATCATCGCCGACGACGCCCCGGCCGGGATCAAGGCCAGCGTCGGCGGCTCGACGGTTCGCTGCCGCACCACGCTCACCGATCCGCACCTTGCCGCGCTCCCCGGCGTACGCTCGGTCGCCCGCAGCGGCGCGGCCGCCACCCTTCTCGTCGCCGATGCCGCCGCCAGCGCCCGCGCTTTGCTCGCCGCCGATCCGTCGCTCACCGATCTGACGATCAGCGCCGCTTCCCTCGAGGAAGCCCTGGCCAATCTCTCCACCACCACGCGAAAGGCAGCATGATGGCTAGTGCACTTGCCAATCCGGTCGGCGTCTTTGCGCGCGAAAGCGTCTCCGAGCTCCGCAAGAATCTGCGACTGCCGCAATTCGCGCTACCGACGATCATCACCCCCGCGGTCTTCTATGGCCTATTCGCGATCGCGCTTAACAAGGGCGGGGCTGACGCGGCGGCCTATTCGCTCGCCACCTTCGGGGTGTTCGCCGCGACCGGCCCGGCCTTGTTCGGCTTCGGCGCCGGCGTTGCGGTCGAGCGCGAAAGCGGGCTCATCGAGCTCAAGCGCGTCTCGCCGCTCCCCGGTGGCGCCTATGTCGTCGCCAAATTGGTGTCGGCCGGTGCGATGGCGGCGCTCGCGCTGGTGCTGATCTACAGCCTGTCGCTGGTCGGCGGTGTCCGGTTGCCGGCGGAGAAATGGGCACTGCTTGCCGCGGTCCACCTCGCCGCGGTCATCCCCTTCGCTCTGGTCGGATTTTCGATCGGCATGCGGATCGGCGCCAAGGGCGCGATCGCCGCCGCCAACGCCTGCTATCTCGGCTTCTCGATCCTCGGCGGGCTGTGGATGCCGATCACGATCCTGCCGCCGTGGATGCAGCATCTCGCCTGGGTCACGCCCTCCTTCCATCTCGGCCAGCTCGCGCTCTCGATAATCGGAGTGCCACCGCAAGGCTCGATCCTCGCCCATATCGCCGCGCTGATGGGTATCACCATCCTCGCCGCGTGGTTTGCGGTCGGCGGCTGGCGGCGCAGCCCGGCTTGACCGCCGGACTGATGCGGAACAGCATAAGGGTCATGCAAGAAACTGCGGCACCCCCGTCGGACCAAAGCTGGTACCAGCGTGTATTCGACGTCCGTCGTCCGTGGGTGTGGCTTGCCTATCTGCCTTTGTACGGCATGACCTGGCTGTACCATACGCCCAATACGTTCGACCTCGTCGTCTCGATCGCCGGGCTGTTCGTCTTCCTCGCGCTCTATCTCTATGCGGCGCGATGCTCTGGCCGGGCGGTAATCCTGCCCGCGGTGCTGATCCTGCTGCTGGCACTGGTGATGATCCCGTTCGGCGGAAATTGGACCGTGTTGGCGGTCTATGCTTGCTCGGCAGCAGCCGAGCTGCCGCCGGCCCGCGATGGCGTGCGGCTAGTCGCGGCGTTCATCGCGGTTTCGGTGATTGCAACGATCCTTCAGGGCATGCCTTGGTACGTCGTGGCGATGATCGCGCTTTTCGAAGCCATGGTCGTCTACAGCAAAATGGCGGGCATCGCGCTCGGCGAAAAGCACGGCGCACTGCTCAAGGCGCAGGAGGAAGTCCGCTTGCTTGCGCAGGAAGCCGAGCGCGAGCGTATCGCCCGCGATCTCCACGACCTGCTTGGCCGCACGCTGACGCTGATCGCGCTCAAGAGCGACCTCGCCGTCCGCCTGATCGCCTCGGACCCACAGGCCGCCGAGCGCGAGATGCGCGAAGCGGGCCAAGCCGCGCGCAGCGGACTCGCTGAAGTTCGCGCCACGGTAGCCGGCATGAGCGAGGCTGGCTTAGCCCGCGAGATCGAGGCGTCCCGCGCCGCGCTAGCCACCGCCGGTGTTGCCTGCGAGATCACCGGCGAAAACGTGGTCATCCCCGCCGCCAACGGCGCGGTGCTGGCAATGGCGCTGCGCGAGGCGGTCACCAACGTTATCCGCCACGCCGCCGCGACGCGCTGCGAGATCATGCTCGAGCAGGACGCAGACGGGATGCGGCTCACCGTCTCGGATGACGGTCAGGGCGGTCGCTTTGCCGAAGGCTCGGGTCTGCGCGGCATGCGCGCGCGGCTGTCGGCGGCGGGCGGGCGCCTCCGCGTCCAGCCGGGCAAAAGCGGCACCGAGGTAATGGCGGCGGTCCCGGCGGCCGCCGCTGCATGATCCGCGTCGTCATTGCCGAGGATCAGGGCATGGTGCTCGGCGCGCTGGCATCGCTGCTCGCGCTTGAGCCCGATATCGACGTGGTCGGGCGCGCCCCCGATGGCCTGGCCGCGCTCGACAGCGTCCGGTCGCTCGCACCGGATGTCTTGCTGTCGGATATCGAGATGCCCGGCCTCACCGGGATCGAAGTGGCCGCCCGCCTCACCGAGGAGCGCTCGCCCACCCGTGTGCTGATCGTCACCACCTTCGGCCGCGCCGGCTATCTGCGCCGCGCCATCGGCGCCGGCGTATGCGGCTACCTTCTCAAAGACAGCCCGGCCGATAAACTCGCCGATGCGATCCGCCAGGTCGCCCGCGGCGGTCGCGTCATCGATTCGTCGCTCGCCGCCACCGCCGCCTTCGCGCCGCCCGATCCGCTCACCGATCGCGAGCGCGCCGTCCTCCGCCTTGCGCAGGACGGCCAGTCGAACAAGGAAATCGCGCGCACGCTCGAACTGTCCCCCGGTACCGTGCGCAACTATTTGTCCGAGGCCGCCGCCAAGCTCGGCGCATCCAATCGCATCGAAGCAAGTCGCATCGCCCGCGAGCAGGGCTGGCTGTGACCGCTGCGCTTAACGTTCCTTGCCGTCCGCGCAGCATGCACGGAGTCCGCGCGATACGCACCCGGGGCAGCGCTCAGGGTTGTCGGGACTCTGTGTGAACGACCGGAGGTGGGCGCTTAGCTCCCCTTATTTGTCGGAAATTCGGGAACACAAGGATTTCGGGATTCCGGGACACAATACCTAATTGCGTTTCGGCAGACGCAACCACCCAGCTTCGATAGGACTTACATCAAATCCCAACTCAAACCGACAACTCAGCCTGCCCCTCAACCATCCGCTGCTCCAGCTTCGGCACGCCCCCCGCCTCCCACAACCGCGCCTCATGCGCCACCCGATACCGCAACGGCCCACCGTCCGCCGTGGTGGCCCGCGTAATCGGCCGAACGATGCACACAAACTCGGTCTCGATCGTGTCCGGTCCGGCGCTGACCACCGAATAACCGTGCCCGGCCATGTCGACGAACTCCAGATGCGGCGCGACGTCGGGATTGGTCAGCGCCCGCGCCTTCGCGATGTCGCCGCTCGCCGCATATTCCAGTGCCGCGCGCACCCCGCGCTTCAACGTCAGGTTGATCACCGCCTCGGGCGCGGCGCCCGCCGGCTTGCGCACGAACAACGGCAGTAGCGGCGTATCCGCCTTCTTATATTCCATCGCTTCGGCGAGGCCCGGTGCGGAGATCGAGCCGGTGATGAAGCTGATCCCCACCGGCGCGAACCCGGCGGGCGGCAGCGCCGGCGCGGCATAGCCGGCCCAGAAGCTGTGGCGATCGCCCGAGACGGTGACGAAGCCCGATATTTTCCGGTCGCGGACCAGGTCGTAAATCTCCGCGCGCTCGGCGAACGCGCCGCTGAAATCGCCGCCGCCGAACGTGCCGTAGCCCTTGCCCGGCCATGGCGCCTTGACCATCCCGGCGGGCAGATTCTGCGGATCGGTCCGCATGTCGAGCGTGCCGTTGGTCGCGCCCCAGATCTTCCAGGTCGCGGTCGATCGGGTCAGCCGTTCCTTAAGCCACGCTTTCTGCTCCCGGCCGAGCATCGTGAATGGCGGCTCGCCCTTGCGAAAATTGGAAATGGTCTTGTCACCGATCGCGATGGTCGCGGGCGGGTTGCCGCCGGCATAATCGCTGCCCCCGTCGACGATCTCCATCCACTCCTGCGGCACCACCGGATAGTCGCCCGAGTCGAGCGCCGCCGCCTCGGGCCGATCGGTCGGGTCCGCCATCTTATAGCTGTGGAAATCGGTCAGGATCAGCTCGACATGCTTGCCGTAGCGCAGCGCGCGATAGGCGGTCATGCTGCCGACGGCGACGCGGTTATTGGCCTCGATGCCGAAGCCATGATCGTCAAACGTCTCGATCGCCGCCTTCGCCACCTGCGGCGGGCGGAACTGGTCGAGCCCGTCGCCCGATGCCTTGCGCACGCGCGACGGGATATATTCCCACCAGGCCTGGTTGGCGGCGACGCGCAGCGGCTGCGCGGGCTCGGGTTCGCTGCCGGGATATTTGATGAAGCTTTGCCAGCCTTGCCACGAGAATTCGTGATTGTCGCCGATGCAGACGAACGGAAAATGTGCCCGCGCATCCTGGATGTCGGGGTCGTCGATATGCGCGCGATAGACGTGGCGGTAGCCGGCGAGGTTGGTCGGCACGTGGAAATTGGCGACCTTGCGCGCGTCGGGGATGCGCCCGAGATCGTACACCGTGCGCCCATAGCGATGCGGCACCTCGTCGGGATATTCGACCACCTCGTAGATGAAGTCGCCCAGATGGAGCACGAAGCCGAGCTTGCCGCCGGCGGGCGCGTTTTCGTCCTCCCAGATCATCCGGCGGAAGGCATTCTGGGCGCCTTCGTTGACGCTCTGGCATGACACGAAGGCGAAGCGGACCGGACGCGGATCGGTGACGCGCGGGGCGGTGATCGTGCGTCCGATCCGGCTGCCGGCGCCCGTCTCGTCCGTGAAACGGTAATGATAGACCGTCGCGGGCGCCAGACCGCCGATCATCGCCCGGCACGTATGGTCGGCCGCCGCCAGCACCGGCGCCCGCGCCGTGGCGACCACGCGGCGGAACTCCGCATCCAGCGCCACTTCCACCGTCAGCATGTGCCGTTCGCCGCGATCGAACGGGCGCCGGGTCCACAGCACCACGCTATGCTCGTCCGGATCGCCCGAGGCGACGCCCTGCGGGTATAGCGCACGCTCCTCGCGCCACGCGACCCGCGATGGCGATGCGGCCGATCCCTTCACCCAGATGCCAGTCACCCCGATGGCCGCCGCGCTTGCCAGAAACTGTCGTCGATCCATTCCACCCTCCGGGGTCGTGCAAACCGATAGTTTCGAGGCGCTGACCTAGGGTCAAGTCGGCTGCGCCTCGATCGGCATGGATCAAGGCAACGACCTCGTCGCTGCAACAAACGGCATCGGAGCGGAAGCTGTTCTCAGCCTCGTGGGCACGCCGCGCCCGGCGCGACTGGCTCCACATCTATCCAGGCGTTTCCACCTGGACAAAACAGGAACAAAGATGTATGACGCTAGCCAGCGGGTTGGTTGCCGCCTGCTTTCCCAGGCTGTTTGAAATTGTCAGTTAACCAACACGGTTCGCGAATATTCGCCTTTTCCTGCGAAACGAACCATATCGGTGAAATCATCTAGTTCGAATCTGGTGTTTTTTATTTTGCGGTGCCGCGCCTCCGCTCTGGTAAGCCAGCGTCCAGCCTGGCGGCAGATAGTCGGTCGACATATAATAATAGAGCCGGCAGCGGCCGTCGGCGGTATAGCTCGATCCCTTGACGAGCCCGAAGGCGATGGTGGCGCTGAACACCGGGCCGCCGCTGTCGCCGCCCTTGCAGTCGGGCCCGCGCACCGCCACCCAGCTCGGCTCGCACGGGCCGGCGCACAGGTCGCCGGGCGGGGCATAATCGACATATTGGACCTCGGCACAGCTATAGCCCGTGCGCTCGCCGCGATGGCAGACGACGTCGCCGGAGCGCGTGCTGGTGCGATTGCGCCAGCTCGTCACCGGCCGCGAGACGGTCTTGCCCTTGTCCGCATAGAAAAGCGGCGCCAGCGGACCCGCCCCGGTGTGGATCTGCACGTCCTGATAGAAAGCGCCCCAGGCGCCGATCATAGTCAATGGCACCTCGCCGCCGCCGGGCTCGACATAGTCGATCTGGTCCGGGCAATGGGCGGCGGTGGCGATGCCGCTCTGCGCGCCGTCGGTCACGACGAAGCCGCTGGTGCAGACGCCGCGCCGGCCGATCGCCGGATCGAAGCCGATCACGCGCCCCCCGCCCTCGGCCATCAAATTGGTATCGGCGTCGCCCCAGCTCACCACCCGCACCGGAACCGTCGCAATTTCGCTCAGCCGCGCCGCCAGCGCCTCCGGCCCGTCCGCGCCGACATCGGCCGCCTTGACCATCACCGCCAGCATCCCGCTACGCGGATCGACGCCCATGCCGGGCGGGTTGCGCAGGGCCGCCCGGATCTCCGCCTGATGCGCGGCGATCGCGGCCAGGATCCGGTCGCGCGTGGCGGGCGCGCCGGTCTGAAAGGTGACGGGGATAGTCAGGCCGGCGGCGGTGATCGCCTGATCGGGAACGGCTTCGCTGCCGGTCAGCAGCACGACGATCCGCAAGCCGCCGTCATGCGCAATCGCAAGACCGGCGAGGCGGTCGCGATATGTCTGTTGGAGGGCGTCGGTCGCGGCAACGCTGTCCTGCTGGGCCTGCAGCTCGCGCATCGCCTGATCGAGGGGGACGCTATAGAGGCGCGCATATTCCCGCGCGTCCTGCGCCAATGCCTCGATCGCGCTCTGGACGACGGGCGCGGCGAGCGCCGCCTTGTCCGGCACGGCCGGGGCGGCACGCGACATGGGCGGCGCCGGGTTCGTCGGCGAAGGGATGGTCGGCGAAACGATGGCCGGCGATTGGGCAAGCACGGCCGGTCCGCTCGAAAGCGCCGCACACAACGCTATCGCTAACCGCCACCGCACGCAGCCCTTCTGCCCGGCCCGGCGATATGACGCCAGCGGCTTTCAACCGGCGCCTCAATTCTGGTAAGGGGATGGACGTGCCCGACCAGACCCTCCCGACCGGCCCGGTCCGGAACTTCGCGTTGCTGCTCCAGAAATGGGGCGGCATGGCCAAATATCGGCATCGGCCGCGCCTGGCGGGGCTGTTCTTTCGTGCGGCGCTGGTCTTTGCCCCGACCCTGCCGCTTGCCCGGCGCGAATTGGCCAAGGCCCGGCCGCGCTCCGCCGGCGGCGTCCCGCATCTGAATTCGGTCGGTATCGGCACGACCGGCACCTGCAACGCCTCGTGCGTCCATTGCCCAACCGGCAAGGCCAGCACCGCCGCCTCGCCGCGCGGCACCATCCCGATGGATCTGTTCCGCAAGATCATCGACGGCATCGTTGACGAGGGCGTCGCGGTCGACAGCCATATCGGCTTCGGGCTGTTCGGCGACGGGCTGGTCGACCCGCTGGTGGTCGAACGCGCGCGCTATGTGCACGAACGGCTTCCCGACGTGATCTTCTCGGTCAACACCAATGGCGCCGCCTATAACAGCGCCAGGCACAAGGTGCTGTACCCTTACGTGACGTTGCTCTCGCTACATTGTGAATCGCTGACGCCGGAGACCTACAATTACCTGATGACGCCGCTGCGGGCCAAGAACGTCTTCCCCAAATATGAGCAGATCCTGCGCGACTTCCCGGGCAAGGTCCGCGTCAGCGTGCCCGTCAGCCGCGCCAATCGCGACGAGCTCGTGATGATCCGCGAATGGTTCATGTCGCGCGGCGCGCGGGAGGTGGTGTTCGATCCGATGGCGAGCCGCTGCATGGAAGATCGCAGCCTGTTCGACAAATTGTCGCTCGCGCCCGTCCGCATCCGCTGCGATGCCGAGGTGGCGCGCGACCTGATCGTCGATTGCGACGGCGCGGTGCTCACCTGCTGCCAGGATTTCGTGCGCGAACATCCGCTCGGCAATCTGACGGTCGAGACGTTCCGCGAGACCCTCACCAATCTCGCCCGCAATTCGTTCGCGCAGAAGATGACCGACGGCAGGCATGACGAAATCTCGACCTGCAGCCGTTGCTATGGCGATGTGCGCACGCCGCAATTCCCGTTCGATCATCCAGTCCTGATGGAGGCACGTTGAGGGGCGCCCGCCCCGCCCCGTCTTTAATCGCGAGCGCGCCCTCGAAGGCCGGCCGGTTGCGCAGTGCGCTGCTTTTCCTTGCAGCCTGCGCCGCCTGGGCCGCCCCGCTCCATGCCGAATGGCGCCGCGCCACGTCGCGCCACTTCATTCTCTATTCGCAGGGGCCCGCCAGCGAAATCCAGAAATCGGTGGTCGCGCTGGAACGCTACGATCAGTTGCTGCGGCTGATGTCGATCAGCAAACCCGATGAGGATTCCGCGCCCCTCACCGTCTTCCTCGTCGCCAATGCCGCCCAGGTCGGCGATCTCATCGGCCAGAGCAACGCGGCGGGTTTCTATACGGTGGGGCCACAGGGCCCGATCGCCGTTGGCCCGCGCATCGCCAGCTATGATGCTTCCAACGACGATTTCTCGCCGCAAGTCGTGCTGTTCCACGAATATGCGCATCATTACATGTTGCAGAACTACACCGCCGCCTATCCGGGCTGGTTCGTCGAAGGCTATGCCGAGCTGCTCGGCGCCACCGGCTTCGCGAGCGACGGATCGGCGAATGTCGGCCAGGCCGCGACCTACCGTTTCGCCGGATTGCATACCAGCAATCCCATTCCGATCCGGGCGCTGCTGGCGGACGACCCGGACAACCGCAAGCGCGATGTCTTTGCCTTTTACAGCGAAGCCTGGCTGCTGACCCATTATCTCGTCTTCAACGACAAGCGCTCGCCGCAGCTGCGCCGATATCTGGGCCTGGTCAGCGGGGGAACGAAACCGATAGACGCGGCGACGCAGGCGTTCGGTGATCTTTCCAAGCTGGTCGGCGAATATGAGGCCTATCGCAACGCCCCCTCCATCCCCGGCCTGCACATTACGCAGCAGAATGCGCCCGCGATAGAAAACATCCGGGTAGAAACGCTGGATGCGGCCGGCCAGGCTTTGGTGTGGGACCGCCTCCTCTACATGCGCGGATTGCGGCCGGGCGAGCCGGCAAAGATCGCCGCCGACCTGATGAAGCGCGCGGTCGCCGCGCCCAGGGATCCAGCCACGCTCGACTTGCTGTGGCGGGTCCAGCTTGCCGCCGACGACACGGATGCCGCGGAACGTACCGCCGACGCCCTGCTTGCGATCAAGCCGTCCGATCCTTCCGCGCTGCTCGGCAAAGGCCTGATCGCGATGAAGAAGCTGGAGGACGCGAAGGACTTTGCCGTGGCGAAATGGGTGAGTGCGCGCCAGCTCCTGGTCGATGCCAATAAAGGCGACGCCAGCAGTCCTGAAATCCTGTTCGCTTATTACCAGTCGTTCGTGAGGGCGCACCAGACGCCCTCGGCGAATGCCAGGCTCGCGCTGATGCGGGCGTTCGAGTTGCAACCGCAAGCCTCCTGGCTGCGCCTAACGCTGGCAGGATCGCTGATCGACGAACGCCGCTATACGGAAGCGCGGGTAGCGCTCAAGCCGGCGGCCTTCTCCGTGCACGACCCCGGCTCGGCCGCCGTGGCGCAGAAGATGCTGGCGACGATCGACACGCTGAAAGACGGCGATGCGCCGCCGATGACTTTGCCCGAGATCGATAGGATCGGGGACGGTGCCAGGAAAAACTAGCGGCTGTGAACTGCGACAACTTGCGACAATTTCGTGCGTGGGACGCGACATGGTTGAGACAAGGGACGCTTAGATAGGTCTCGACGCCAGCGACGGCGCCAAATGTCGGAGAAAGATTATGAAGAAGCTCATCCTCGCCGCGCTTACCGCGTCCGTTGCCTTCAGTCCGCTGGTGGCTTCCGCCGCCGATGCGCAGGGCCACCGCGAAGCGCGCCAGACCACGATCGTGAAGCGCAACGGCAACGTCGTGCATAAGACGGTGGTGCGCCAAACGGCGCGGCAATATCGCAGCGACTGGCGCAAGGGCCAGCGCTTCGACCAGCGCCAGGCACGCAATTATCGCCAGATCGACTATCGCAACTATCGCGGCCTGCGCGCCCCGCCGCGCGGCTATCATTACGTCCAGTCGGGCAACGACGCGGTGCTGGTCGGCATCACGAGCGGCATCATAGCCGCCGTGGTCACGAACGCGATCCGGTAACCACCCGGCGATCCTGCAATGAAATACCAGCGGCGGTGCCTTCGGGCGCCGCCGCTTCGTTTGGGCAGGCCATCAGCGCTGCCGCCTCATATCCGCGAAGTGGACACGTTGCCGCGCGGTGCGCGTTGGCACAGCGCGATTGAAGGAAGATCATTGCGGAACCTGGATTTCAGCTCGTGGCAGAGCCTGCTCGTCACCGTCTTGGGCCTCGCACTTGTCACGCTTCTGGGCGTCGGCATCCGCCTGCTCACGATGATGACGTTCCAGCAGCGGCGCGAGCGCACGAACCGGCAGATCAACGAGCGGCTCCGCACCCTGATCGCGGCCTACAAGACGCTGGGCGGCTCGTTCACGGGCAATCTGGCTGTCGATCCCACTCACAAGCGCGATCTGCGGCCGCGCGAGCAGGCCGAGCGGCAGCAAGAGCCCATGGCGGCGCTCGATCTCACCGCCGAGACCGCATCGCGATCCGATCGCACTCGCCGCATCCGTGACGCGGTGGAGGCGGCGCTCTCCAACATCATTCTGCTCGGAACGGAGGAGCAGGTGCGCCTGGCGGATAAGGCCGTGCGTGAACTTGTTGCGGGCCACCCCGTCCACACCCACCAACTGGTGGTGTCGCTGCGCGCCTTTGTTCGCGAAGCGCTCGACCTCGATCCGATCCCTTTCGACCTGGAAATCCCGATGCAGGGACCTGCCCGCCCTTCTGGCTCGGGGGGCGGCAGGACCGCCGCTGGTAAGAGCGATGGCGGAGAGCGCAGCGGTAGTGGCGGCGGCGGTGGGGCGATGGGTGGAGGGGGTGGCATGGGTGTCGGCGCTTCCGATGCTGACGAGCCGCACATCACTCATCAGGCTTGAGGCTCCATTGTTCGAATATACCCCGCCCTACCCCTCAGCTTTTTCCCGCTCCAGCAATGCCTGCTTGATCGGTAACCCGTAAGCATAGCCGCCAAGGCTGCCGTCGCCGCGCTGGGCGCGGTGGCACGGGATCAGAAGAGCCACCGGATTGGCTCCGCACGCCGATCCCGCTGCCCGGGCTGCGCCGGGCTTACCCGCGCGCGCAGCGAGTGCGGCATAGCTTAATGTCTCCCCCGCCGGCACGCGCGCGAGTTCGCGCCACACCGCCTGCTGGAAGGCGGTGCCGCGCACGTCGAGCGGCAGCGTCATCGCCCGTCCCGGCCTAGCAACGAATGCCACCGCTTCGGCGATCAGCGCCTCCAGCGCGGCACCGCCGGGTTCGATGGCTGCATTGGGGAAATGTTCCCGTAGCTCCGTATCGTCCGGTTCGAACGCCACCCGGCAAATGCCGCGCTCAGTGGCGGCGACGAGCAGCGGCCCGAGATCCGTTTCGGCCACGCCCCAGCGGATTGTCTCGCCGCGTCCGCCGTCGCGCCAGCGCGACGGCGTCATACCGAGCCGGTCGGGCACTTCGGCGTAAAAACGGGCGGGTGCCGCATAGCCGGCGTCATAGAGGGCCGCGGTCACGGTATCGGACTCCTTCAAGGCCTGCTCCGCGCGTTTGGCACGGTGCGCGCGGACGTAGGCAGCGGGCGTAACCCCAGTCGCGCGGCGGAACAGGCGGTGGAAATGATAAGGGCTGTATCCGGCGACGGCAGCCATCCGCTCGAGCGACGGCGGCTCCTCCGCCTCCAGAATAAGCGCTACGGCGCGTGCGATCCCGGCTTCGTCGGCGGCAATTTCGTCCGGTCGGCAACGCATGCAGGCGCGCAGCCCGAAGTCGCGCGCCTCTGCACCGCTGGAGAAGAAACGCACATTTTCCCGCCGGGGATGACGCGCGGCGCAGGACGGACGGCAATAGATGCCGGTTGACAGCACGCCGGTCACGAACCGGCCGTCCGCTGCGCGGTCGCGGTGCAACACCGCATTCCAGCGGGAATCGTCCGGATCAGGCATCGGTAGCGGCGAAGGCGGCTGGATCGAGCCCGCAATATCGTAATCCATGATCAACGTCCTCGGTGTCTAACCCGATCCATCTATGCCCGCTCCGCCCGTCCCGCATCCCGCGTCTTGCTGTCAAACCCGATAGGCTGGAGCAGCAACACACCACCTTGGCGGATCGTCGTGGTTCGGATCAGGCAGACGTCGCCCGCTTATCCTCCGGCTCGCTCGGCCGGCTTCACGACTTCCCGCATGCCGTTATGGCAGGGATGGCATGCAGATAACCGACATTTGGCGGTTGCTTGCCTTGCATTCCGCGGCGCCCGTTGCTAGTCGGCGCGCGACCGAAGTGGGTGGCCATCCGGCGCGCCCGCTTTCGCCTTGCCCAGTTGGCGCGGGGCACCACGAAATCAGGGGACGACGAGCGCGTGGAGTATTCCGGCGGCATACAGGCAAGTCTTAGCGGCCGCTACGCGACTGCCTTGTTCGAGCTCGCCCGCGACGAGGGCAAGCTCGAGCAGGTTGGCGCCAGCCTCGCGACGCTCAAGCAGGCTTTGGCCGATTCGGACGATCTGAAGGCTCTGGTCGCCAGTCCGCTGGTGAGCCGCACCGATGCTGCCAAGGCGGTCGCGCAACTGGCCGGCCCGCTTCAGCTCGATCCGCTCACTGCCAATTTCCTCGGCGTGCTGGCGCACAATCGCCGGCTCGGCGCGCTCGGCGCGATCATCCGCGACTTCAATTTGTTGTCGGCGCGGCATCGCGGCGAAACGAACGCTCAGGTGATCACCGCCCACCCGCTCGACTCGGGGCAGATGGCGGCGCTTACCGCGCGCCTCAAGTCGATCGTCGGCAGCGAAGTCGCGGTCGACGCGACCGTCGACCCCAAAATTCTTGGCGGACTGATCGTCCGCCTCGGCAGCCGTCAGATCGACGGCTCGATCCGCACTAAATTGAACGCACTCGCGACTGCGATGAAAGGTTGAACATGGAAATCCGCGCGGCAGAAATCTCCAAGGTCATCCGCGACCAGATTGCGGGCTTCGGCACCGACGCCGAGGTGTCCGAGGTAGGCTCGGTCCTGTCGGTCGGTGACGGCATCGCGCGCATCCACGGCCTCGATAATGTCCAGGCCGGCGAGATGGTCGAGTTCGCCAACGGCGTGCAGGGCATGGCGCTCAACCTTGAAGCCGACAATGTCGGCGTCGTGATCTTCGGCTCGGACGCCGAGATCAAGGAAGGCGATGTCGTCAAGCGCACGCAGACAATCGTCGACGTTCCGGTCGGCAAGGCGCTGCTCGGCCGCGTGGTCGACGGCCTCGGGAATCCGATCGACGGCAAGGGCCCGATCGCGACGACCGAGCGCAGCCGCGTCGAGGTCAAGGCGCCCGGCATCATCCCGCGTACGTCGGTCCATGAGCCGGTCCAGACAGGTCTCAAGGCACTCGACGCGCTGGTTCCCGTGGGCCGTGGCCAGCGCGAGCTCATCATCGGCGACCGCCAGACCGGCAAGTCCGCCGTCGCGATCGACACGTTCATCAATCAGAAGGCTGCCAACGCTGGCGATGACGAGAGCAAGAAGCTTTATTGCATCTACGTCGCGGTCGGCCAGAAGCGCTCGACCGTCGCCCAGTTGGTGCGCACGCTCGAAGAGAATGGCGCGATGGAATATTCCATCGTCGTCGCCGCGACCGCGTCCGAGCCTGCCCCGCTGCAGTTCCTCGCGCCCTATACGGGCTGCGCGATGGGCGAATATTTCCGCGACAACGGCATGCACGCCGTCATCGTCTATGACGATCTGTCCAAGCAGGCAGTGGCCTATCGCCAGATGTCGCTGCTGTTGCGCCGTCCGCCGGGCCGCGAGGCCTATCCGGGCGACGTCTTCTACATCCACTCGCGTCTGCTCGAGCGCTCCGCCAAGATGAACGAGGCCAACGGCTCGGGCTCGCTGACCGCACTGCCGATCATCGAGACGCAGGCCGGTGACGTGTCCGCTTATATTCCGACCAACGTGATTTCGATCACCGACGGCCAGATCTTCCTGGAGACCGATCTGTTCTACCAGGGTGTGCGTCCGGCGATCAACGTCGGCCTCTCGGTCAGCCGCGTCGGCTCGGCCGCGCAGACCAAGGCGATGAAGAAGGTCGCCGGCTCGATCAAGCTGGAGCTGGCGCAATATCGCGAAATGGCGGCGTTCGCGCAGTTCGGCTCGGATCTCGATGCTTCCACCCAGAAGCTGCTGAATCGTGGCGCGCGGCTGACTGAGCTGCTCAAGCAGCCGCAATTCCAGCCGCTGCCGTTCGAGGAGCAGGTGGCCTCGATCTTCGCCGGCACCAACGGCTATATCGACACGATCCCGGTGACCGATGTCGTGCGCTACGAGGCCGGCTTGCTGGCCGACCTGCGCGCCAATCATGCCGATGTGCTCGGCGCGATCCGCGACAGCAAGGATTTGAGCGACGATACCAAGGCGAAGCTCAAGGGCGCGCTCGACCAGTTCGCCAAGACGTTCGCGTAAGGCATAAGCTCCGATGGCCAGCCTCAAGGCACTTAAAAACCGGATCAGCTCGGTCAAATCGACCCAGAAGATCACCAAGGCGATGAAGATGGTCGCCGCCGCCAAGCTGCGCCGTGCGCAGCAGGCGGCCGAGGCTGGGCGCCCTTATGCCGAGCGGCTCAATGCCGTGATGGCGAGCCTCGCTTCGAAGGTGACAGTGGGCCCGAACAGCCCCAAGCTGCTCGCCGGAACCGGATCCGATCGCAAGCACCTGCTGGTGGTCGCAACGTCCGAGCGCGGCCTTGCGGGTGCGTTCAATACCAACATCGTCCGCGCCGCCCGCCGCACCGCCGACACCCTGATCTCTCAGGGCAAGGACGTGCGCTTCTATCTGATCGGCAAGAAGGGGCGCGCCGTCCTCCAGCGCCTCTACCCGGGCAAGATCGTCCATCAGGTCGACCAGACCCACATCAAGAACGTCGCGTTCACCGACGCGCTCGAAGTGGCCAAGGACCTGACCGCGCGGTTTGAGGCTGGCGAGTTCGACGTCGCGCACCTGTTCTACGCCAAGTTCCAGTCGGCGTTGGTTCAGATCCCAACCGAGCAGCAGATCATCCCGGTTCCGCTGCCGGCGAACGATCCGGCCCCGGCCAACGCCGCGACCGCAGCGGTTGAATATGAGCCCGACGAGGAGGAAATCCTCGCCGCCTTGCTGCCGCGCAATATCGCGATCCAATTGTTCCGCGCGATGCTGGAAAATGCCGCATCCGAGCAGGGCAGCCGCATGAACGCGATGGACAATGCAACGCGCAATGCGGGCGACATGATCAATCGTCTCACCATTCAGTATAACCGCACCCGCCAGGCCGCGATCACGACCGAACTGGTGGAAATCATCTCGGGCGCCGAAGCGCTCTAAGTATCCGACAAGGCAAGGAAAGATAATGGCAACCGCCCCCGCAATCTCCGTCGGCACGAACAATGTCGGCCGCATCGCCCAGGTGATCGGCGCCGTCGTCGACGTATCGTTCGACGGCGAGCTGCCGGCGATCCTGTCCGCGCTCGAGACGCGCAACAACGGCAACCGGCTGGTGCTGGAAGTCGCGCAGCATCTCGGCGAGAGCACCGTCCGCACGATTGCGATGGACTCGACCGAGGGCCTGACCCGGGGCCAGGAAGTGACCGACACCGGCAGCCAGATCACGGTGCCGGTCGGCCCGATGACGCTCGGCCGCATCCTCAACGTCATCGGCGAGCCGATTGACGAGCGCGGCCCGGTCAATTCGCAGACCCACTCCCCGATCCACGCCGCGGCGCCCGCTTTCGTCGATCAGTCGACCGAGAGCAGCATCCTCGTCACCGGCATCAAGGTCATCGACCTGCTCGCGCCTTATGCGCGCGGCGGCAAGATCGGCCTGTTCGGCGGCGCCGGCGTGGGCAAGACCGTGCTGATCCAGGAGCTGATCAATAACATCGCCAAAGGCCATGGCGGCGTTTCGGTGTTCGCCGGCGTGGGCGAGCGTACGCGTGAAGGCAACGACCTTTATCACGAATTCCTCGACGCAGGCGTCATCGCCAAGGACGCCGACGGCAATCCGACGCCCGAAGGCTCCAAGGTTGCACTTGTGTTCGGCCAGATGAACGAGCCGCCGGGCGCGCGTGCCCGGGTGGCGCTTTCCGGTCTCGCCAATGCCGAATATTTCCGCGACGTCGAAGGCCAGGACGTTTTGTTCTTCGTCGACAACATCTTCCGCTTCACGCAGGCGGGTTCGGAAGTGTCGGCTTTGCTCGGGCGTATCCCGTCGGCGGTGGGCTATCAGCCGACGCTGTCGACCGACATGGGCGCGCTGCAGGAGCGTATCACCTCGACCAACAAGGGCTCGATCACCTCAGTTCAGGCCATCTACGTGCCCGCGGACGATTTGACCGATCCGGCGCCGGCAACCTCCTTCGCCCACTTGGACGCGACGACGACGCTGAGCCGCGCCATTTCCGAGCTTGGCATCTATCCGGCAGTCGATCCGCTGGATTCGACCAGCCGCGTGCTTACCCCCGCGGTCGTAGGCCAGGAACATTACGAGACGGCGCGCGGCGTGCAGGAAGTGCTGCAGCGTTATAAGTCGCTGCAGGACATCATCGCCATCCTCGGCATGGACGAGCTGTCGGAAGAAGATAAGCTGACCGTGCAGCGTGCACGCAAGATCCAGCGCTTCCTCAGCCAGCCGTTTCACGTCGCCGAAGTGTTCACCGGCATTCCCGGCAAGTTCGTGCAGATCGAAGACACGATCAAATCGTTCAAGGCGGTCGTGAACGGCGAATATGATCACCTGCCCGAATCCGCTTTTTACATGGTTGGCGGAATCGAAGAGGCGGTCGAGAAGGCCAAGAAAATGGCCGACGCCGCATAATATTTAGCTCCCCTCCCGCTTGCGGGAGGGTCGGAGGAGGGGTGGGCCTGCACGGGTCTTCCTCTCCGCCTCGCGCTCCCCTCCCCGACCCCTCCCGCAAACGGGAGGGGGGAGATTTAAAGATGCTGCATTTCGAACTGGTAACGCCTGAAAAACTGCTCCGCTCGGAGGAGGTCTATATGGTGGTCGTCCCCGGCACGGAGGGCGAGTTCGGTGTGCTTGAAGGCCACGCTCCGGTGATGGCGATCATCCGTCCCGGCGACCTGACTATCTTCTCGAGCGTCAATACGGTCGCCGCGCGCATCCATGTCGAAGGCGGCTTTGCCGAGGTCAGCGAGCGCGGCCTTACCGTGCTCGCTGAGGCGGCGAGCGAAGTCGCTTAATCCGGCGCTTTATCAAGGCCGCAGACGTCGCCTGGCGACGCAGGCCTATTTGGCGAGCTTATCGAGCTTGGCCTGCAACGTCGCCAATTGATCCTTCAACGTTGAAAGATCGTCGTCCTTGGCCGGCGCGGGAGCCGCAGGGGCGACATAGTCATCGTCTCCCACCGCAGGCACCTTGAAGGCCTTCGCGGCGGCTTCGAAGATTTCCATGTTGCGCTTGGCGATCTCGGCGAACGGGCCGCCGGCAAAGGTGCCTTCGATCGCCTGGCGAAATTGGCTCTGATTGCGGCGGAACGCCTCCATCGAGGCCTCGAGATATTGCGGCACCATCGACTGCATCGAATCGCCATACAGCGAGATCAGCTGGCGCAGGAAGCTGACCGGCAGCATCGTCTGGCCGCGATTTTCCTCTTCCATGATGATCTGGGTGAGGATGTTGTGCGTGATATCGTCTTCGCTCTTGGCGTCGATCACCTTGAAGTCGCGCCCGTCCCGCGTCATCTGCGCGAGATGCTCCAGCGTGATATAGCTCGATGACTCGGTATTATACAGCCGGCGGTTGGCGTACTTCTTGATTATGACCGTTCCCGAAGCCTCGGACGATTTCGCCATACCCATGCCACCTCCCAATGGTGACATCGTCGTAGCATCGATTCTTGATGCAGCGCAACACAGACCGCGGCCGCTGCCTCTTTTCTTAAGTATGTTGCGCAGCGAAACCACAGGTCAGCCCGACCGCACCGCAGCAGCACTGGCCGGTTTGCGTGCTTATCAGCAGGCTGATCGCACTGCCGCGGCGACACCGATGCCAATAATTGGCCGCGCGGGACGGGCATCATTACGCGATTTCGGCGGCGATGGTCCGGCCGTCTTGTTCATACCATCCCTCATCAATCCGCCCGACGTGCTGGATCTTGACGCCGAACGTTCGCTGCTGCGCTGGCTGGCTACCCAGGGCTTGCGACCCTTGCTGATCGATTGGGGGACGCCTGTACCCGGTGAGCACGACCTTTCCGTCGCCGGTCATGTCGAGACGATGTTGCTGCCGCTCATCGACGGCGTAGGGGCACCGGTGGCATTGGCGGGATATTGCCTGGGCGGGACGATGGCGCTGGCGGCGGCGGCCTTGCGTCCGGTTACGGCGCTGGCACTGCTGGCAACGCCCTGGCGCTTTGCCTGCTATCCCGACAAAACACGAAGAGCACTGAACGAACTGTGGCAGGCGGCCGAACCGGCGACGGACGCGCTCGGACTGTTGGCGATGGAAGTGCTGCAGGCGGCGTTCTGGCGGCTCGACCCCAAGCGCACCATCGCCAAATATGAAGCTCACGGCGGCCGCGACCCCGACGATCCCGCCGCGCGTTCGTTTGTGCGGCTGGAGGATTGGGCCAATGACGGCCCTCCCCTCACCCGTGGCGCGGCGCGCGAATTGTTCATCGATTTGTTCGAGCGGGACCTGCCTGGCAAAGGGGAATGGCAGGTGGACGGGACCGTCATCGACCCGGCAAAATTGGCCATGCCGGTGCTTGAGATAGCCTCGACCACCGACCATATCGTGCCGGCGGCCACCACGCCCGGCATCGGCGAACGGATCGATCTTTCGCTCGGTCATGTTGGGATGATCGTCGGCGGCCGCGCCAGATCCTCTTTGTGGGAGCCGCTCGCCCGGTGGCTTTCGCAATCAACACAGCCGCGCTAGGCGCGTTTTCACATCCGAGCAGGAGCATCCATGACCGAAGTCGTCATCACCGCCGCCAAGCGAACCCCCGTCGGCAGCTTCCTCGGCCATTTCGCCAATACGCCGGCACATGAACTGGGCCGCACCGCCATCGTGGCGGCACTGGCGCAGGCGGGCGTGGACGGCGCGGACGTCGACGAGGTCATCCTTGGCCAGGTGCTGACGGCCGGCCAAGGCCAGAATCCCGCGCGCCAGGCATCGATTGGCGCGGGCGTGCCCAAGGAAGTTCCGGCCTGGAGCGTGCAGCAGGTGTGCGGATCGGGCTTGCGCTCGGTTGCGGTCGCGGCACAATCGATCATTGCCGGCGATGCCACGATCATCGTCGCCGGTGGGCAGGAGAATATGTCGATGAGCCCGCATGCGCAGGCCCTGCGCGGCGGCCAGAAGATGGGCAATCTGGAGTTGGTCGACACGATGATCAAGGATGGCCTGACTGACGTCTTCAACGGCTATCATATGGGTATCACGGCCGAAAATCTGGCCGAGCGCTATCAGATCACGCGCGAGGCGCAGGACGAATTCGCCTGTGCCAGCCAGAATAAGGCGGAGGCCGCGCGCCGCGAGGGCCGCTTCGATGCGGAGATCGCGCCGGTGACGATCAAGGGCCGCAAGGGCGATATTGTCGTCGACAAGGATGAGTTCATCCGCGAAGGCGTCGTCGTCGCGAGCCTTTCCGGTCTCCGCCCCGCTTTCAAGAAAGAGGGATCGGTCACAGCTGCCAATAGCTCGGGCCTCAACGACGGTGCCGCGGCGTTCGTCATGATGTCGTCGGACGAGGCCGCCAAGCGCGGCTCCACCGTGCTCGCCCGCATCAAGAGCTGGGCGTCGACCGGCGTCGATCCCGCGATCATGGGCATCGGCCCGGTCTCGGCGACGAACAAGGCGCTGGAGAAAGCGGGCTGGACGTTCGACCAGCTTGACCTGATCGAGGCTAACGAGGCCTTCGCCGCGCAGGCATTGGCGGTCGGCCAGGAGCTTGGGTGGGATCCGGCCAAGGTCAACGTCAATGGCGGCGCGATCGCGATCGGCCACCCAATCGGCGCGTCCGGCGCCCGCATCCTGACCACGCTAATCTACGAGATGGAGCGCCGCAACGCCAAGAAGGGCCTCGCTACGCTTTGCATCGGCGGCGGCATGGGCATCGCCGTCTGCGTCGAGCGAGACTGATCCGTTAATGTAGCGGCGGGCTCTGCTTTGGCCTGCCTTTGGACTGATCCCCGGCGTTATCGAGTGCGGCTCCAGGATCAGGCTGCGGCGACTTTGACGGCGATCCGACGCGAGCGTCGCGGTTGACGCCGTCGATATCGGAATGGGGTGTGGCTGCGGGTGGCTTGGCCATGGGCTGATCCTTCTTGTCTATTCGACGAACGCGCAAGCCGAAGCTTGGTCGCATTTCAGGCTAACATGCCGCGATCTAAGCGAATTCGGCATGCCCGATTTGGCCGCTATCGGCGTCGAGGTCGCGCAAGTCGCTGCCGCGCGTCTCGCGCCCGAACCAAGAGACCAGGACCATCGACAGCGCCGCCGGGATCATGATCAGCCCGGCAGACAACCCCATCGCCAACGCCACACCGGAGATGGTCAGCGCCTGTGCGATCAGGCCGCCGCCCTTGGTGCAGGCGGCAACCCAGCCGGTCGCACGACCGCGCACGCGCAGTGGGAAGCTCTCCGCCGCATAGGGGAGAACAATCGCGATGATGCCGTTGGACCCTACGATCAGCAAAGCTACCGGCAGCACCGGGCTTCCACCGACCCCGACTTCCAGGCGGAGCACGCCGAGCAGCCCGAGCAAGGTCACGCCGACCATCGCCACCAGTGACCATTTGGTACTCCAGCGGCTGTAGAGGAAGGCGGCCACGAACACCGTGGGAAAAGCGATGAGCGCGGATTCCGCGAGCAGCCTGCTCGACACCCCGACCGAATAGCCTTTCGCCACGAGATCGGCCGGCAGCCACAGCAGCAGCCCGAAATTCACCAGCCCCCATGTCAGCGCGCAAATGCTGAGCGCGGCGAGTTTTCCGATCAGCTTCACGCCCGTCAGCGCCACATGGCTCGTGCGCGCCGCCTCCGTTGTGACCGCGCTCATTTTCTTGGCCACCGAGCCGAAGCGCCGCATCACGGCTTCTGCCTCATGCACGCGGCCGCGCGAGATCAGGAACTTCGCGGATTCCGGGATGAGGCCACCCAGCAGCACCAAAGTCAGGCCAGTCGGCAGGTTGACCAGCCACAAGATGCGCCAGCCGAATATCGGCTGCAGCAGGGCTGAAATGCCGCTTGCCGCAAAATATCCCCCGACCGCGCCGAGGCCGCCGACCAGCACCAGGCTCCAGCCGCGATGACGGTTGGGCATCATCTCGGCGAGCAGGGCGTAAGTGACGGGCAGCATGCCGCCGGCGGCGGCGCCCATCATGAAGCACATGCCGATATTCCAGGCGAGGCTCGGCATCGCGCCGCAGATCGAGGTGCCGACAAACATCACCGCGGACAGCAGGATCGACGCCTTGCGTCCGTAAATGTCGGCAATCACCCCCCACAGGAACGAACCCACGACCGTACCCGTTAGGGCGAAGAACGGCACCAGCGACACGGTCGCCTTCGGCACACCATATTCGCTGATCATTCCGGGAACGGTGAAGCCGAGCGAGGCCGGCTTCATCACGTCGATGACCAAGGCCACCACCAGCACCAGCATCAGCCGCCAATGGGCAGCGCTGAGCGGAGCATCCTCAGGCGCGGCGACGACGATGTCGGCGGCAGCGGCGCGCTGCGCCGCCACGTTGCGTGGCAGCAGCCCGTAGGCCGCGACCAGCACACCTGCGATGATCAGCACCATCCCGCCGATCATCAGGCCGTCCATCGGCATGCCGGCGAGATGATAGTGCATCGAGCGGGCCATCGCGAACATCGGCAGATGCGCCAGCACCCCGGCGGTCACGGCAACGCAGCCGAGCGCGAAGGCCCAAACCGCCTGCCGATCCGACATCGTGCTGCTGTCGCCTGCCACTTTCTGTCCCCTGCCTGCTTATTATCGCGCCAGAAGGTCTGCAAAGGTCACGATAGGCAACGCCAAAGGCTGATGGCAGTTGTGCAATGATGGATTTTGTCACGTCGTCCTGCCAATCTGTGGCGCCCACGCTACAAGGTAGAGATGTGCCTACATTATCAGGAGTGAGGCGTGGCCGAGACGGTGACCAATAACGAAGCGAAAAGCCGGTACGAGCTGCACGCTGAAGGCGGTGTCGCCGTTGCTGCTTACGAACGACGCGGCGACGTCGTCGCCTTCACCCATACGATGGTGCCGGAGCAGCTGCGTGGACGCGGGTTGGCGGGAACGCTGGTCAAAGCGGCCCTGGCCGACGTGCGCGATCGCGGACTCAAGATCCTGCCGGAATGTGCGTTCGTCATCGACTATGTCGATCGCCACCCCGAAACGCAGGATCTTCTCGCGCGTTGATCCCGAGCGGGAAAGCCTCGCACACGTTGACAGTCTGCGTCAGGCCCGCGACCGTCAGGTTTGACTTTGCCCATCCGACGCGGCGCGTCGGTAAACCTCTCGCGGAAGAACGGGCAGCATGAAAGATCATCAGTCCGTAGGCCAAGCCGCCGCAAACGTCCCGGGGGCTAGCCATGCGGGTTTGCGCGATGGCCCCACGGAAGCTGGGCAGCGCGAGGATGCGGCGGTAACCGTTCGCGAGCGGATTGCCGCCTTCCCCAGGTCGACCCGCCTTCCGACGGAGAGGTTCGAACTTTACATTGTCCGCGACTTCCTCACACCCGAGGAGTGCGCGCAGCTGATCGCCCTGATCGATGCCAATCGGATACCTTCGCCAGTCGTCTCGGATGACCCCGTCCCGGCCTATAGGACGAGCGAAACCTGTTATCTTTACCCGGCGGACCCGGTCGCGGCGGTCGAAGCCAGGCTGGATCGACTCACCGGCATAGACGCGGTGCAGGGCGAACTCCTGCAGGGTCAGCGCTACGCCGTCGGCCAGGAGTTCAAGCCTCACCACGATTTCTTTCACACCAACCAGCTCTATTGGCGGGAGCAGGTAATCATTGGCGGCCAGCGAACCTGGACGGCGATGGCGTTCCTCAACGAACCCGAAGCCGGGGGGCAGACGAACTTCCCGTCAGCGGGCATCATGATCGCGCCTAAACCCGGTAATCTGCTCGTGTGGAACAACATGGACGCGCTGGGATCGCCGAACGAGGTTTCCCTGCACCAGGGAATGCCGGTCGAGCTGGGGGTCAAATATATCCTGACGAAATGGTATCGGGAACGCCGCTGGGGCAGCTAGCCTGAAAGCCGCTTTAGCTGCCCGCCCCTGCCAGCCATCACGGTGAATTTGGTGCGCGGCCGGGAACTTTGCCCGCCTGGTGCAGCGCCATCGGGAAGACATCGCGCAGCGGCTTCGTTTCCGGCAGGATATAGACAATGCCGACGGTGGCCTTGAAGGCGGGGGCGACGACATTGTCGTAAAATGCCGCGGGCACATTGACGCAGCCGAATGAAATGCGGTTGTCGCGGGAAGTCGCGGACGCCAGCCGCTGCGCGCGATGATCCTGAAGTCTGCCGACGATCACGCGGTGCAATGAAATCGCGGCATCATAATCGATCCACAATATGTCCTGCTCGAAATCCCGCCCCAGCGCGGCGACGAACCGGCCGGCAGGTGTGGTACGCTCGCCCGGCGTAATGGTCGCTAACTTGCGCTGCCCGATGCCGGGAACGCTCTCGTCACCGCGTGCCATGCCAAGCAGTGCCGGCGCTGCGCCGCGCAACTCGCCCTTCCGATCGAACAGGAACACGCGGGCGTCGACCTTGTCGATGATCACGAACGGCAATCCGTGATTGTCGCCCGAGGCGGTCACCCAGCTGAGGATCTCCCGCACGTCCGCCGACGCCGTCTCCGGGTGGAAGACGGCTTGGCGCGTTGGCGAAGCAGGACGTGCAGGCACAGATCCAGCGCACGCCACATTGAGGGTGAATGCGGAAATCACGAGGAGCATCAATCGCGATGGTCGATTCCCCCCGGCTGGGCGGGCCGCTCGATTTGCCGACACGTGCACCTAATGGCGCGCTTGCTTGCGCGGGTACACCGGAACGACCGGCGCCGGCACGTCCGGAACGGCGGGACTTACCGGCCGCTGCTCTACCACCGGAATGGCCTCGGGCGCGGGCGCCGGCATCCTGACGCCCCCTTCCAGCACGGCGAGCTCCACACCGCCGGGAACTGCGACTGCGACCGGGGCAATGCCAATGAGCGGGACGGTTATCACTTCGAAGGGCACGGGTGCGGGTGCCGGAGCTGGCGCCGGTGCGGGTGCCGGAGCTGGGGCTGGGGCTGGGGCTGGGGCAGGTGCCGGTGCTGGAGCCGGTGCTGGAGCCGGCGCTGGGGCAGGTGCTGGTGCAGGAGCAGGAGCCGGCGCGGGAGCTGGCGCAGGCGCTGGTGCAGGCGCAGGCGCAGGCGCTGGCGCAGGCGCTGGAGCTGGAGCTGGAGCCGGGGCTGGCGCTGGCGCTGGTGCAGGCGCAGGCGCTGGCGCTGGTGCAGGAGCCGGCGCTGGGGCAGGTGCTGGTGCAGGAGCTGGTGCAGGCGCAGGAGCTGGCGCTGGGGCCGGTGCAGGCGCTGGAGCTGGAGCTGGAGCCGGGGCTGGCGCAGGAGCCGGCGCTGGCGCGGGCGGCGCCGCGCTGATGGTACCCGTGGTCCGTGTCGGCAAGCCGCAACAAGAAACGGCCAGCGCATATTGGCTCGCATTGGGGCCGATGAGACTGTAACCGGAATAGGTTATGCCGATGTTGTTGCCCGGGGCAGCGCTGTCGAACGTCGCCGTAGCACCCGGATCTACGGAAAGAAGCACGCCCGCGGGCAGGCCAGAAATACCGTCGGCCTTGAGGCCCGTCAGCGACGTCGCGGTCGTGCCGTCCTCCACCTTGTTCACCGTCGGATATACCAGCATGTGCTGCGTGATCGTGGTGCCGGGAATGAAGTTGAGCGAGTAATCAGTCGGCACCGTATAAGAGACCGGGTTGTAGTTGATCACCACCGGCGCGTTGGTCACGGTAGCTTGTGGACCGGAGAAGGCCAGCGTCCCGCCCGCAAGTCCGGGGCCGGCACCGGCATTGCCGGTGATGATCATCATGCCGGTAGGCAGGCCCAAGCTCTGCGAGGCAATGGCGGCGCCGCGCGTCATCGTCACTGTCCCGCTGATGCGGACGTCGAAGCCTGCGCAGATCATGAGGTTGCCATCGGTGATCGTCAGGACACCGACATTCACGTTGCGGCCCGAACTCAGGAGCACGCTGCCATTGGTCGTCGTAATCGCGGCATTGATATTGGCGTCGCGACCGCAGCACACCACGACATTGCCGTTGGTCGCGCTGATCGGCGCGTTGACGTTGACGTCGCGAACGGCGTTGAAGCGCAAGGTGGTAGTGTTGGACGACGCGGTCCACGCCACCGCGTCATTGACGAAGATGTCGCCATTGCCGACCACCGCGGTGTTGCGCGTCGAGAGCGGCGGAGCACCCGCCACGTCGGTATCGGGGCCAGTGTCGGTGGTGATGGTAACGCTGTTGGTGACCAGCAGCGCGGAGAGCGTCGCCCCCGATATGTTGCCCCCGGCGCCGATGATGAAATCCTGCGGATCGATCAGCCAGGTACCGGTTATGCCCTTAGGCGCGACGGTGGTGATACGGGATTCGCTGGCGATGTTCACGTTGGCCGCGGAGGTCTCGACGAAACCACCATTGCCGCCGGCCGGCGCGCTGGCATCGAGCACGCCGCTCATGTTCATCGTCCCGCTCTGCATATCACCGAGCAACTTGATGACGCCGCTGCGATTCTCGAGCGTCTGGGCCTCGATCACGCCGTTGTTGTTGACGACAGTGTGAAGCAAGGCGCCGGCGGCCTGCGCCGTCATCAGGACGGTGCCGCCGTTGGCGCGGATGAGCCCGCCATTTTGCACGAGCGCGTTTACCGCCCCCTTGTCGATGGCGACGTTGAGCAGCCCGTCACCGGCTACGTCGAGCGTGATCGACTCCCCCGCCGCAAGCACGACCGTGCCCATGTTAGCCTGGATCACGCCCTGGTTGCTGACGGTAGCGCCGAGCAAGGCGACATAGCCGCCGTCTGCCTTGATCGATCCCTCGTTGCGAATCGTCCCGCCCGCGCCCGCGAACTTATAATGGCCCGTCATGAAATCGGCGTCGGAAAGGTTGAGCGTCGAAGCCACCAAACCGCCGACATTCACGTTGGCGCCTTTACCGAACAGGATGCCGTTGGCGTTGACCAGGAATATCTTGCCGTTCGCAGACAGGTTGCCGAGGATCACCGACGGATCGGCACCGGTCACGCGGTTGAGCGCGACGGCATGACTGTTGGGCTGGACGAAGACGACGCTGTTGTCCTTGCCGATCGAGAAACCCTGCCAGTTGATCGCCGCCGACTGGCTCGACTGGGTAACGGTAACGTTGTTCGCGCCGGTGGCGATATTTGCGACACCCGCGCTGACCGAACCGCCGGAGGGCAAATTCTGTGCATGAACGGTCGACGGCAGCGAAGCCGCCAGGCCGAAAGCGGCAAGGCAAGCGAAACGCGCGAGGCCCGTCGAGGCGAATAAGGCACTCGCGTTATGGGGCGAGGCGGGACGCTTGGCGGAGAAGTTGATCATCTTGCTGTCCTTCGATGCGCGAGTAGCTGCGGCCGTGCTGTTGCGGCGGGTCATCAGAACAGCTTCGATATCTGGAACCAGAAACGTCCGGATCTGTCTGGGCCGGACGTCACCTTTTCATCGCCAAGGCGACGGGCATAGCTCGCACGCAGGGCCAGACCATGCGGGCCGAACCAATTCACGCCGCCGCCGAAGCCGCTACGGCTCGCGTGGTTAGATCCGACGAACCACGGATTGTGGGCGTAGCGCACCTCTCCCGTGTCGATGAACCCGATCAGCTGGAAATGACCCGGCAGGCCGGGCGTCCATCGATCGAGATTGAGCCGCGGCTCGATCGTCGCGACATAGCCGGTGTCGCCATAGGCCTCGCCTTCCGGATAGGCCCGCACAGCATAGGCGCCGCCGAGCTCCATCTTTTCCGAACTGTCGAGATTGTTGAAGGCGACCTGACCCCGCACGGCGCCGTAGACGGTGAAGGAGCCACTGATCGTCTGCAGCCGGGCCACCGAAGCCTGGAATTTGCCGAAGCCGCCGCCGCTGCGCGCGGTCAATCTGTCGGCTGCGCGCTCGAGCGGGTCCTTGAAATGAAGGTTGCCGAAGCTCATGCCAGCCGAGAAGCTGTTCCATCCGCTGCTGTCGCGCGTATCGCCGCTGAGGCCGAGCGTGACCGCCCCGCTGTTTCGCCGCGATCGCGTATCGGTGACGCCGATATCGTCCTCGAGCAGTTTATAATCGAGGCTGGCGAGCGCGTAGAGATTGGCATTGCGCGAGCGGATCAGCGGATAGCTGGCAAACACGCTAAAGATGTCGGCCTTGCCTTGCGCATCGAGCGCATTGAATTCGCGACCGAGCTCATAACGCAGATGCGTATAGGCCGCACCGACAGTAAGATTGCCGACCGGAGCCTGATAAGCGACGCGGCCATAGCCGAGCCCGCCGCTCGAACCGAGCACGCGAAGGCTGAGCACGTCGCCAATGCCTGCAGGATTGTTGACATAGAGGCTGCCGCCGAGGCGGTAGGTGCCGGTGTAACGATTGCCGGCATTGTCCGCCTCGACGCTGCCGGTGACACTGCGTGCTGGTGCGATATCGACGATCAAATCGGACGTGCCGACCGCCGCGCCGGGGGCGAGGGTCGATTTCACCCGAACGCCCGGAACGTCCGACAGCAACAACAGCCGTCGCTCGAGCGGCGCGGTGGCGACGATATCGCCGCTGTCCAAGCCGGACAGGATGCTCAGTGCACGCTGATCAGCAAGCCTGGTCGTGTTTCGGACATCGATCTTGCCGTAACGGCCTTCGATCACGGCAATCGTCACCGAGCCTGCGCTGACGTTCTGCTCGGGCACATAGGCCTGAGCGAGAAAATGACCGCGCGCGTTGTAGAAATCCGAAATCCTGGCCGCTGCGTTGCGGAGTTCGCCGAGCGTCATGGTGCGGCCGGGCAGAAAACCGGTAGCCGCGATCAATTCCGCTTCGGGATATAGCGTTTGACCGGTTACGTGCAGGGCATCGACCCGAACAGCCGGCCCCCCCACCTCCGACGCAAGTGACGCGCTCGGCCGATCGAAACTGATATCGGGAGCCGCTTTCGCAGGCACGGGCGGTGGCGGGATCTGCTGAAGCTGAACGCCGACGCCGGGTGGTGCCTGCTGCGCCACAGCGGCCTGAGCGGTAGCGGCAGCCGCCACCGCGAATAGGGATTTCTTGAACATCTTGATCTCGACGCCGCGCGGGTGGGGACGCAGACCTCGTCACGCAGCGGTGAGAGCATCCACGTAGCAAGCCATTGATAACAAGCGCAGCATCGCCCCAGCGCTTGAGGATCTCTCTATCTTAGAAGATCTTCATTAACAAAAACTAAACAAGGATATATATCGTTCCGAGCAAAACTAATTTAGTTGATCCGTGTATATTTAACACACCGTTATTGGTTAATGTTCAATGTTTAGTCGGATCATCATCACGGGGCAGAATAGCTGAATATCGTGTCATTTATTCAGATATACGGCCTCTATGTACATCCGTAATGGATGTAACCGGCCAGCCCGGACGATAAGAAGATGCTTCTACGGAGGCCAAGACCGTGAGCAGCGATACGATTATGCCGCGCGAGGTCTGCTCCGCGATCCGCGAAGCGATGCGCGCGTGGTTGCAGTGCGTGCCGACAGCGGACGCATTTCAGACGACGACGTGACGGTCGACGCAAGCTTCAGCGGAGCTTCGCTCGGAATATGGGAGCAGAGGTTGGTGGAGCCGTGGGGGATCGAACCCCAGACCTTCGCAATGCCATCGCGACGCTCTCCCAGCTGAGCTACGGCCCCATACCTTTTGCCGGCCCTGGGATGGCGCCGGCGGCGTTTGAGGGCCGCGCCTTAGATCAGGCGCGGCGCTCGTGCAAGCGGGCGAAAACGCCCGATACAGCAGATTTAGTGGTCTTCTTCTTTCTCGCCGGTGTCGACGCCGATATCGTCGTCACCGCCCAGATCGACATCGTCGTCCGCGCTCGGCTCTTCATCCTCGTCGACATCCAGATCCTCGGCGAGATCGGCGTCCTCGGTCTCCTTCTGCGCGGCCGGCTTGGGCGCGTCGAAGGGCATGGGCTGCTTCGACTTGAGCACGGTCTCCGCTTCGAAGTTGGTGCCGCATTCGACGCAGGAGATGGGATCGTCCTTGCCGAGATCGTAAAAGCGCGTGCCGCACTTGGGGCAAGAGCGCTTGGTGCCCCATTCAGGTTTCACCACAGGTAAAGCTCCGATAAAAGAGAGGAAGGCGATCCGGCCCCGGTAAGGTGGATCAGCCCGACGCCGCGCGCCTTGCCACGGGCCGGAGCCGCTGGCAAGGACCGCCGCCAATGCACCAGATGGCCCCCTCCCCCGCGGCGTTCAAGAGTGCGGGGCCGCTTTCCGGCCGCGTACGCGTTCCCGGCGACAAATCGATTTCGCATCGATCGCTGATGTTGTCGGCGCTCGCGGTCGGTACCAGCACGGTCGAAGGCCTGCTGGAGGGCGAGGACGTGCTCGCCACGGCCGCGGCAATGCGGGCGATGGGTGCGCAGATCGAACGGGGGGCCGATGGGCGCTGGACGATCCAGGGCGTCGGCGTCGGCGGGCTGCTCCAGCCAAGCCAAGCACTCGACATGGGCAATTCCGGCACCTCGACCCGGTTGCTGATGGGGCTGGTCGCGAGCCATCCGATCGTCGCGACTTTTACCGGCGACGCGTCGCTGTCGAAGCGGCCGATGAACCGGGTGATCGAGCCGCTGTCGCTGATGGGCGCGGAATTCACGTCCAGCCCGGGCGGACGGCTGCCGTTGATGCTGCGCGGGATCGCGCCGGCGGTGCCGATCGAATATCGCCTGCCGGTCGCCTCGGCGCAGGTGAAGTCCGCGATCCTGCTCGCCGGGCTGAACACGCCCGGCATCACCCGCGTGATCGAGCCGGTGCCGACGCGCGACCATAGCGAGCGCATGCTGCGTGGCTTCGGCGCGGAGCTGACGGTCGGGATCGATGCCGGCGGCGCGCGGATCATATCGATCCGGGGCGAGGCGGAATTGAAGCCGCAGCATATCGTCGTACCCGGCGACCCCTCGTCGGCCGCCTTCCCGGTGGTCGCGGCGCTGCTGGTGCCGGGATCGGACGTGGTGATCGAGAATGTCGGGCTCAACCCGACCCGCGCCGGCCTGTTCGAGGTGCTGCGGATGATGGGCGGGCGGATCGACTATCTCGACGAGCGCGAGGTGGGCGGCGAACCGGTCGCGGACCTGCACGTGCGCGGATCGGCGCTGACCGGGATCGAAGTTCCGCCCGAATTCGCCCCGAGCATGATCGATGAGTTTCCGATCCTGTTCGTCGCGGCCGCGCTGGCCAAGGGACGCACCGTCACGCGCGGGCTCGAGGAGCTGCGCGTCAAGGAGAGCGATCGGCTCGCCTTGATGGCGAGCGGCCTCGCCCGGCTCGGTGCGCATGTCAAAGAGAGCGAGGACGGTCTTGTAATCGAGGGCACGGACGGTACGCCGCTTGCCGCGAACGGACCGGTGGAAATCGCGGCGGAGCTCGATCACCGGATCGCGATGAGCTTCGCGGTCGCGGGCCTCGCCGCCGCGAACGACGTGATCGTCGATGACATGGCCCCGGTAGCGACGAGCTTCCCGATCTTTACCGAGCTCATGACGTCGCTTGGCGCGACCGCGTCATGATCTTCGACCTCGCCAATATCATTGGCCTGATCGGCAGTGCGATCATGGTGGTCGCCTTTGCCTATTCCAACCTCGCCAAGTCGATGAACCTCGTCCTGTTCAACCTGTTGAACCTCGTGGGCGCGGTGATGCTGGGCGGATCGCTGATGGTGCATTTCAACCTGGCATCGCTGGCGCTGGAGATCGTGTGGGCGGCAATCGCACTGTTCGGGCTGGTCAAGGCGCTGATGGCGCGGGGGGTGCGGACGTGATCATCGCCGTCGACGGACCCGCCGCCTCGGGCAAGGGCACGATCGCCCGGGCGCTGGCGCGCCATTATGGCCTGCCGCATCTCGATACCGGGTTGCTGTATCGTGCGGTCGGGCTCGCGGTGCTGGAGGCCGGAGGCGACCCCGCTTCGGCCAGCGACGCGCTGGAGGCGGCGCATCATCTCAGCAGCGCGCTCGACGATCCTGGCCTCAAGTCCGAGGCCGCGGGCAAGGCGGCCTCGCTGGTCTCGGTCCACCCCGACGTGCGCGCGGCCTTGCTCGACCGGCAGAAGCGCTTCGCCGACCAGCAGGGCGGCGCCGTGCTCGACGGGCGCGACATCGGCACGGTGATCGCGCCGCACGCCGACGCCAAATTATTCGTGACCGCCAGTCCCGAGGTGCGGGCACGGCGCCGCTGCGACGAACTGCTCGGCATGGGACTGGACGTTCATCTCGAGGCGGTGCTGCACGATATACGATCGCGCGACGAGCGCGATTCCGCGCGATCGGCCGCTCCGCTGCGAATGGCCGACGACGCTGCTTTGCTCGATACGAGCGACCTCACGATCGAGCAGGCGGTAGCGGCCGCCATCGCGCTGGCCGAGAACCGGCCGTTCACCGCCGCCAACGATTGATCTTCGGGATTACATTATGACCCGCCTGTATGTTGCTTTCCTGTCCCTGCTTGCCTGCACCGTCGCCCACGCCGCCCCTGCCCCGTTGCCCAAGGTTGCAATCGTCACCAGCGAGGGCATTATCGTGGCGGTATTGGAAGCGAAGCGGGCGCCGATCACGACCGCCAATTTCCTGCGCTATGTCGATGCCAAGAGGTTCGACAACACGACCTTCTACCGCGCGGCGCGCAGCAAGAGTGTGCCCGGCAACGGCCTGATCCAGGGCGGGATCGACCACGACATCCCGAAGACCTTCCTGCCGATCAAGCATGAGCCGACGACCAAGACCGGGCTGCGCCATGTCGGTGGCACGCTGTCGATGGCGCGCAACGAGGTCGGCTCGGCGATGGGCGATTTCTTCATAACGCTCGGCCCCGCCCCCGATCTCGACGCGCGCGGCTCCTATGCCGGCTACGCGGCGTTCGGCCATGTCGTCAGCGGGATCGAGGTCGCCAAGAAGATCCTCGCCAAGCCGACCTTCCCCGGCGGCTATGACTATCTGACGATCGGCCAGAGCATCCGCCAGCGGGTGAAGATCATCACGGTGAAGCGGGTCAAGTAGGCCGCACCGTTCGTCCGGCGAAAAGCGATGTCTGTTGAACCGGATTTTCCGCGTTGTTGGACCATCAACAGCGTGGCGCAATCCGAACGCACTTGCGTGCTATTGGCGGTATATCCGCAACGTCGCGTCCCTCCGCCGGGATGGACGGTGACCGTCCAGGGCCCCGATCCAAGCGGCGCAAAATAAAAAAACATCAGATTCGAACTAGATGATTTTACCGCTCTGGTTCGTTCGTCAGAAAACGCGCTGTTCCGCGAACCGCTTTGGTTAAGCCAACGATGTCAAAGAGCGTATGCAAATCCGGGACGCGCCGGGGGAGTCTCCCGTCGCGTCACGCCTGATACAGATTTGTTCCTGTTTTGTCCAATGAAATCGGGTATGAACACGCCCCGGGCCGAGCAGCCGGCGTCGCGCGGCGTTAAGATAAGGTGGACGCGCTGCGCATGGACGCTCGGACCAGCCGGACTACGTCGCGCGGCGTAAGGATCCAGTGGACGTGGTTCGGCATCAGGCACTAGGCGAGGCACGCCACCCCGTGCGCAGCGCACGCCTCCGCGACGAGATCGCGATAGGCCGCATAATCTTCGTCGCTGAAGAACAGCGGCTGGCGGCGGTTGCCGCGCTGCGTGACGTGGTGGGGCACGTCGGGGATCACGAGCCCGGAGAGGCGGGCCATTGCCTTACGCTATGCGTCAGCGTAGTCCGGGTCAATTAGGTATTGTGTCCCCGGAATTCTGCTAGCAGGGAATGTGATGTTCCCTGCTATACGGAAAAGTGCTGAGTCCCCGCGATTGCAAACAGCGTCATATCGACGAGTTTGCATTTCCCTAAGAAACCACCCTCTCAACGACGTTGCCTACAACGGCGATCACCACCACCGCACCAACGAAAGCCCAGCCCAGTCCCTTTCTCCTTCGGTTCAGGGCATATGCGATCGCTGGCACGCCAATCAGGATAGCAATCCCGCCAGCCAGTTCGGTTGTAGTGATCGGCATATCCGGCCTCGCTACCGTTTGCGTTGAGCTGCGTCGTAAGCGTCTCTTGTCGGATGCCAAAACGGCGTAATACCAAGCACTATTAGCGGCAATTCCGGGGACACAATACTCAATTCCCCTTCCGCTTGGGTCCCGGCTTCTGACGCTCGAGGATGCGGCCTGTAGCGCGTTCCAGACGGGCGACGCAATTCCGGGGACGCAATACTCAATTCCGCTTCCGCTTGGGTCCCGGCTTCTGGCGCTCG